>NZ_JAXQNN010000001.1:0-600000 GCF_034427455.1 Jeotgalibacillus haloalkalitolerans
TTGCATGTATTAGGCACGCCGCCAGCGTTCGTCCTGAGCCAGGATCAAACTCTCCGTAAAGTGTTTGAAAAGCTCATTGTCTTTTTGTTTCGAAAAAGACTAAAAATCTTAAACGTTGACGTTTGGTTGTTTAGTTTTCAAGGTTCAAGTACTTCTTTTCGCTTTCTTCTTTATAAGGAAGAAATGCGGTGTTGCTCTCTCAAGCGACCAATCTATCATAACATCTTTCAGCGTTTTAAGTCAATCACTTTTTTAAAAAAGTTTTTTACTTTGTTTTGCTGTGTGATGTAGTTGTTAGCTGCGCTGTTGAAGCAACGAGGAATAATATATCACGGAACTTTGCACAAACGCAAGACTTTTGAAAAAGACTATTAATTTAGATTATTTGCCACAAATTCAGCAGCATCCAAAACCATAAAAAAAGTCTGGCAGCATTAACCTGTCGCCAGACGAAAACCCTTTATCCCTGCACCCATTCTCTTCTTTTTAAGTATCCGATCGCTCCGGCAATCATAACTGCACATAATATGATTGTGGTGATTACTGCCTTCCATAGTCCAGAAAGTGTTTCGCTCTGAATAGCAAGATTCGACAGCGCCAGAAGGTGACCAGGCGTCCACATCATTGGTTCTACAAAAATAGAGGATGCCAGTGCAAGTAATATTAAAATAACAAGTGCAGCTCCTGCCACCGCGGCACTCCTTTTTAAAAACGTACTTAAAAACAGCACGAGCGTGACAGTGAAAATCAGCCACATCAGATAAAAGAACGAAGATAACAAAAGTTGCTGAAAAGCAATTGGGTCAAATAATAAATAGATATAATAAAGTGCGGCACCCGCTCCTGCAAGATAGGAAATAAATGCAATGAGTGTACCTGCAAGCCATTTAGCTAAAAAGTAGCTTGCGTGGGAGACCGGCTTAGCCAGAATCATCACAGCTGTCCCGCTCGACCGTTCACCTGCAAGAGAACCCATCAGTGCAAGTACAATGACAAATACACCGATTTGCGAAAACTGTCCGAGCGTTTCTGCAAATACCTGCTCAGATCCTGGCAGCGGGATTTCAAATACAGCGCCTTCCGGCAATCCGCCGAATTCTTCAAGAATATCAGGCAGATAATAGCTGGTCAGCGGCTGCATGATGCCAAGCGCGATAAATACAAGCGGCATCCAGATCCACTTAAAGCTTCTGACCATTTCAAGCATTTCTTTTTTAAACAGTACGCTCATTTCATCACCTCATGGAAGACATCTTCAAGCGAAGCTGTGCCGACTTCAAGTGAGCGAAGAGGCAACTGAGAGGTCAATGCTTCCTCAAGTATGATCTTCCTCAGCACAGCAGTTTCTTTTCCTTTAATGACTGCAGTATTTTCATTTATCTCTATTAATAGATCAGGATGTCTCTCACCAAATGATTTTCCCCATTCCAATAGATGCTGATCTGCACGCAATACCATTTCGGGACGCTCATATTTCATATAAACGTGATCAATTGAATCAAAGAGCACTTTCTTCCCTCTATTCATCATGAGTACGTCATCGCATAAAACCTGCGCATCATGAAGGACATGCGTGGAATAGAGAATCGTCATTTCTTTTTTTAATTCCTTCAGCAGTGTCATCACTTCTTTTCGACCGGCCGGATCAAGTGCTGATACAGGCTCATCAAGCAGGAGGATCTTCGGACTGTGAATCAGTGCCTGTGCAATCCCAAGCCGCTGCTTCATCCCGCCTGAGAATCCGCCGATCTTTTTACCAGCATGTTCTGAAAGACCAACCCTCTCAAGCAGAGCATCAGCTTTTAACATTGTTTCCTTTTTTGATTTTTTGCCGAGTCTCCCCGCAAGCATGAGGTATTCTTTTGCGGTCATCCAGTTAAAAAAGGACGGGTATTGCGGCAGAAAACCGATCTGCTGTCTCTGATCCGCCACAGGTTCTTCGAATTCAATGGTGCCGCCGGTTGGTGTTGATAATCCACTGATCATGTGAAGCGCAGTTGTTTTTCCAGCACCATTTGGACCAACAAGTGCTGTCGTTCTGCCTGTTTCCAGACTGAATGAGAGCTGATCCACTGCTGTGAATGAACCGAATTTTTTCGTCAGATTCTGTACTGTAATCATTTACGTATCCCTTCTGCCGATCACGAAATACAGAATCGGTCCAATCATATTGATGAAAATAATGACTAAAGCCCAGACCCATTTCGGACCGTTAACAGACGGCCGTTTGAATAAATCCACTAAAGCGGTAACAGCTAACACAATATTAATAAATGCCAGTGGTGCAATGATGGCAAAATTTAAATCATCCATTTTCCTCTCTCCTTTTTTGTAAATATGATTTCATTACTCTCGACCAGAGCAGATAAAATAAAAGCGGCATTGGGGTCTGAATCATCCCCCAGATTCCCCAGAACCATTTGGCATGCCCTCTTTTTCTGGCATCAGTGAATAAGAAGGTGCTTTGTGCAATCAGCAGACAGACAATGAGTATAAAAATCAGCGGATTTACTTCATTCATGCTGCTTCACCCTGCTTTTTCTAACGTACATAATGATCCCGGCAACCATTAAGAACAGGAGCTGGCTTGCTGCATATAATACCGGCTCATTGATCAGCACCAAAACGGTCGTTGATACAATCAATATCGCTATCACCAAAAACCAGATGAGTTCTCTTTTCTGCCGCTGCCTGATTTCATTAATCATCAGATTGAAGGATTCTCGTGACGGTGGGGATTTTTCCAGCCGGTCAAACGCCTGAAGACCTTTGATCAGTTTTTCTTCTGTCTTGTCTTTCATCTTCTCCCAGCTCCTTTCTTAAGTTTGCCATTGCATGGTGCAATCTGGACTTGATCGTTCCGGTGGAGACATTACAAATCGTCGCAATTTCCTCATAGGAATAGCCGTAAGTATATTTGAGAATGACAGGAATGCGGTGGTGGTCTTTTAATGTCCGAAGCGCTTCAGCCACCTCAATGCCAAGCTCATCGCCAAGGTTCCATTCAAGCTGCTGCTTGTTCAGATAAGTCTGCTCCCGTTTTTTCCTGCGTTTCTTATCAAGCCAGAGATTTGTAGCGATCTGAATCATCCATGTTGAAAAGGAGGCTTTCTCCGGGCGGAACTGTGAGAAGCGTTCAATACAGCGGATGACTGTATCCTGCGCCAGGTCTTCCGCTTCAGCCGGATGCAATGTCAGCTTTACAAGATACGCATATAAAAATGAATAGTTCTCATGCAGCCATTCACTGAGCTGCTCCGTGCGATCCCTGCTCATACCGCCCCTCCTTTTCTTTGATCTATTGCTTATACGTTTAAGTTGTTCAATTTGTTCAAAAGAAAATTAAATTTTTTAAACGCAGTCCCTTTCCGTGGAGGGCTTCGCTTTTCTGTTACGCTTTGTTAAAGTAGGCTGTTGATTTCCGCTTCAGGGGGACGCTTTCCGCGGCCGGGCGGTGAGCCCGCAGGCTTCGCCATGCTCGGTCTCACACGTCCCTTCCTGCCGCAGGAGTCGCCCCTTTACGCTTCAATCACCAGCTGTGCAGTAACAACAATGGACTTTAACAAAGCGTTCTGTTAAAAGTAACCAATCAATATTTCACAGAAGAAATGTGTTCTTCCATTCACCTCCTGGGTATATCAATCACCTTTACCGATAATTTCGTCACCTTTTAAGTTATTCAGCGAAGCGGAGATCAGCAGCCCACTTTAAAAGGATCCATACAAAAAGGCTATTTCAATTAAGAAATAACCTGTTCAATGTATAGCTTTCTCTCTTTTGTAAGATCAATGATGTCCTCTGATCCTTCTGCTTTTATCATTGGTCTCAGCAGATGCTGGGGCTGTGTAAAGATTACTTCAGCTGTCCGGTCATCCGATAGGATCACGCGCGTTCCTGTTGCAAGACCGCCTACGATCTCCTGGAGTGCTTTTAACAATGCAATATCAAACTTCCCAAGCTCATCCTCCCAGATGATTTCAAGCGCTCTGAATGGAGACTTTTTCGCACGGTATAGACGTTCTGAGGTCATGGCATGGAATACATCGGCGAGTGCAAGTACCTGTGAGGATCTCGAAATATCCTTCCCTCTGCTGCCTTTTGGATAGCCGCTCCCGTCAAGCCGTTCATGATGCTGCAGGATGGCAGCCTTCATTTCGTTTTTCAACAGCGGGCTGTCCATGATGTACTGATAGCTGTAAAGCGGATGCTTACGGATTTCGATGGCTTCCTCCTGAGTAAGGGGACCTGATTTTTTCAATATAGATAGCGGCATTTTTGCCATACCTGTATCTGTTAGGATCCCTGCCACTGCAAGCTGAATACATCCACCCTGATCATAGCCTGCTTTTTCAGCCAGCAGATAGCTGATGATCGCAGTTGACACTGAATGGTGCGCAATATAGCTTTTAGCTTCTGACCAGCGATGCAGCTGATAAATGACGTCTTTATGCTTTGCTACCTGCCTTAAAAGCGGCATTAATCTGCTTTTAAGCGCGACGATATCCAGCTTTCCACCGGATTGCCAGGCATTGAATACACCGTTGTAATAGCTGATCAGTTCCATATACTGCTTTTTAAGCGGGGGTTCCTCTGCTGCAACCACAATGCTTCCTGCTTCTTCCCTTACCGGTTCTGCCTCCACCTTACTGCCATCTGCCAGCTTTGAATAAACCTCAACGTGCTGGATATTAAAAGCTCTCAGTGCTTCAAAGTGAATCGAACTGAGCTCTGTTCCTTTTTTAATAATCGGATTCGCTGTCAGACCCATAATATCCTGAGCGATCCGGCAGCCTTCTGTTAGGTCATGCACGCTAACTTTCACCGACATACACCTCCTGACTTCTAGTTCTTTTTTATCATTTTATCACATAAAAAAAAGAAAGCAGGTGTTTTTTTCCTGCTTTCTTTTTAAAAATTATTCTTCTGTATCTGTTTCTGAAATGGCCGGTTCTGCGTCAGTTGCTTCCTGACCTTCCATTCCTTCCACTTCTTCATCGAGTTCTTCTTCTTTTTCAATACGTGTAACGGTTGCTACCTGTTCCTCTTCGCCAAGACGGATCAGCTTCACACCCTGCGTGCTTCTGCCGGTTTGTGAAATACCTGAAACATCCATACGGATCAGTACGCCATGCGCTGTAATCAGCATGATGTCCTCTTCGCCGGTCACAGCTTTCACTGCAACAAGACGACCGTTTTTCTCTGTGATGTTACATGTTTTAATCCCTTTACCGCCTCTTGACTGAACACGGTATTCCTCTTCAGGTGTACGTTTTCCGTAACCTTTTTCAGTAACGACCAGAATATCGTTGCCTTCTTCGAGAATTTCCATCCCGACAACAATATCGTCTTCATTCAGTCGGATACCGCGCACACCACCTGCAGTACGGCCCATTGATCTGATATCTGTTTCCGGGAAGCGGATCATCAGACCATTTTTCGTACCGATAATGATTTCACGGTTACCGTCTGTGTATTTCACAGAAATCAGCTCGTCATCATCACGAAGGTTGATGGCGATCAGACCGTTATTACGGATATTGGCAAAGTCTGTTGCCGGTGTACGTTTTGACACACCGCGCTTTGTCGTAAAGAAGAAGTATGAATTCTCATCAAACTCTTCAACGCGGATCATCGCATTGACCACTTCATCTTTATCAACCTCAAGCAGGTTTACAAGCGGTAGACCTTTCGCTGTACGGCTGAATTCCGGAATCTCATACCCTTTTGCACGGTAAACCTTTCCTTTGTTCGTAAAGAACAGGATCGTGTCATGCGTTGACGTTGTCAGCAGATGCTCGACAAAGTCATCTTCATTCGTCCCCATTCCCTGAATCCCCCGTCCTCCACGCTTTTGCGTGCGGTACGTTGAAGCAGGAAGACGCTTAATATAACCGTTATGGGTAAGGGTCACAATCAGGTTTTCCTCTGGAATCAGGTCCTCATCCTCGATCATTTCCGCTCCGCCTACTGTGATTTCAGTACGGCGCTTATCGTTAAAGCGTTCTTTTAATTCAAGCAGCTCTTCACGGATAATTTCAAGTACGCGTGATTCATTGGCAAGGATTTCTTTCAGGTCTTTAATTAACGCAACAAGCCCCTGATATTCTTCCTCGATTTTGTCACGCTCAAGTCCTGTCAGACGCTGAAGACGCATATCAAGAATCGCCTGTGCCTGCTTTTCAGACAGACTGAATTGAGTCATCAGGCCTTCACGGGCAATATCTGTTGTCTCAGAACCACGGATCAGGGCGATGATTTCATCAATATGATCAAGCGCGATACGCAGACCTTCCAAGATATGTGCACGCGCTTCCGCTTTACGCAGTTCAAATTCAGTTCTACGGCGGATCACGACTTTCTGATGCTCTAAGTAATGATGAAGGGCTTCCTTCAGATTCAGTACCTTCGGATGACCGTCAACAAGTGCAAGCATGTTAATACCGAAGCTTGTCTGAAGTGCAGTCTGCTTATAAAGGTTGTTCAGCAGTACATTCGCGTTTGCATCACGGCGTACTTCAATCACAATACGCATACCATTACGGTCAGACTCATCACGAAGATCTGTAATGCCGTCGATTTTCTTATCACGTACAAGCTCAGCGATCTTTTCAATCAGCTTGGCTTTATTGACCTGATAAGGCAGCTCATGAACAAGAATCGTCTCACGTCCATTGGCTTTTTGCTCAATCTCCACCTTCGCGCGCTGGATCACTGAACCGCGTCCTGTCTCATAAGCACGGCGGATACCGCTGCGTCCGAGAATCAGGGCACCTGTCGGAAAGTCCGGACCAGGGATATACTCCATCAGTTCGCCGATTGTAATTTCAGGATGCTCACTGAATGCAAGCAGACCATCGATCACTTCGCCAAGCTGATGAGGCGGAATGTTTGTCGCCATTCCGACTGCAATACCGCTTGAACCATTAACAAGCAGGTTCGGGAAACGTGATGGCAGAACGACTGGCTCGCGTTCAGATCCATCATAGTTATCACGGAAATCAATCGTATCTTTATTAATATCACGAAGAATTTCCATTGAAATCTTCGACATTCTTGCTTCTGTATAACGCATCGCAGCTGCTGCGTCACCGTCAACAGAACCGAAGTTCCCGTGACCGTCAACGAGCATGTAGCGATAGCTGAAATCCTGCGCCATACGTACCATTGTGTCATATACAGCAGAGTCACCGTGCGGGTGATACTTACCGATTACTTCACCGACGATACGGGCAGATTTTTTAAATGCTTTATCAGACGTCATACCAAGGTCATTCATCGCATAAAGAATACGACGGTGAACCGGCTTTAAGCCGTCTCTTACATCAGGAAGGGCACGTGATACGATAACGCTCATTGCGTAATCCATAAATGAAGTACGCATTTCCTGACTAATATTGATTTCATGAACATTCGAACTCGGCGTTTCAGCCATAACAGAAAAACCTCCTATTCCTGCAATTACTCTGTTCTAAACATTAAGAAGGGATAGGAAAGCCTATCCCTCCGCATTTATAAAAGTTACACGTCCAGATTTTTTACGTATGCAGCGTTTTCTTCGATAAACATTCTGCGCGGTTCTACTTTATCACCCATCAGAATTTCAAAGGTTTCGTCTGCTTCAATCGCATCTTCAAGACTGACCTGAAGCATTGTACGTGATTCAGGATCCATCGTTGTTTCCCACAGCTGTTCAGGGTTCATCTCACCAAGACCCTTATAGCGCTGAAGCCCAGGCTTTGGTGTAGGTGACATTTCTGAAAGAATGCGATTCATTTCACGGTCAGTATAGGCATAACGGACTGTTTTACCCTGCGTGATTTTGTAAAGTGGCGGCTGGGCGATATAGATATAGCCTGCCTCAATGATCGGACGCATATAGCGGTATAGGAATGTCAGCAGGAGCGTACGGATGTGCGCACCATCGACATCGGCATCTGTCATGATAACAACTTTATGATAACGGGCTTTAGAAATATCAAAGTCCTCGCCGATGCCTGTTCCAAGTGCCGTAATGATGGCACGGATTTCATTATTCGATAAAATTTTATCCAGACGCGCTTTTTCAACGTTAATGATCTTCCCGCGAAGCGGCAGGATCGCCTGGAAATGACGGTCACGGCCCTGCTTGGCTGAACCGCCGGCAGAGTCACCCTCAACCACATAAATTTCACTGATATGAGGATCTCTTGAAGAACAGTCAGCAAGCTTACCAGGAAGACTTGATACTTCAAGCGCACTCTTTCTGCGTGTCAGCTCACGTGCTTTTTTCGCTGCAAGGCGGGCACGCGCTGCCATTGACCCTTTATCAACAATCTGACGGGCAACCTGAGGGTTTTCCATCATGAACTTTGTGAAGTGCTCTGAGAACAGCTGGTCTGTGATCGTTCTGGCCTCTGAGTTACCAAGCTTCGTTTTCGTCTGACCTTCGAACTGAGGATCAGGGTGCTTGATTGAAACAATGGCTGTCAAACCTTCACGCACATCTTCACCTGAAAGATTGCCATCTGCATCCTTCAGCAAATTATTACGTGCCGCATAGTTATTAATCACACGTGTAAGGGCTGTTCTGAAGCCTGATTCATGCGTTCCGCCCTCATATGTGTTGATGTTATTCGCAAAAGAATAGATGTTACTTGCAAAGCCCTGGTTATACTGCATGGAGATTTCGATTGAAATTCCGTCTTTTTCCCCTTCAATAAACACAGGCTCAGGATGAATCACTTCTTTTGAACGGTTTAAGTGCTCTACATATGACTTAATGCCGCCTTCATAGTGAAAACGCTTGAGGATATTGTTGCCTTCTTCATCCTGCTCACGCTGATCTTCTATTTCAAGTGCAAGCCCGCGATTTAAGAAAGCAAGCTCTCTTACACGGTTTGCAAGCGTATCAAAATCATACTCAGTTGTTTCAGTGAAAATTTCAGGATCCGCTTTAAAGCGTGTAATGGTTCCGGTATGATCCGTCTCACCAATCACTTTCAGGTCAAACTGGGGAACACCCTGTCTGTAAACTTGGTTATAGACTTTGCCATCACGGTGCACATATACCTGAAGCTCTTCAGATAATGCGTTAACGACCGAAGCCCCAACGCCGTGAAGTCCGCCTGAAACCTTATATCCGCCACCGCCGAATTTACCTCCGGCGTGCAGCACAGTCATGATAACCTCAACAGCCGGACGTCCCATCTTTTCATGGGTACCGACCGGAATTCCGCGTCCGTTATCTTCAACTTCAATCCAGTTATCTTTTGTAATACGGATTGAAATTGTGTCACAGTGGCCTGCTAGCGCCTCATCAATACTATTATCAACAATTTCCCATACCAGATGGTGGAGTCCTCTTGCAGCAGTCGATCCGATATACATACCCGGACGCTTTCTTACTGCTTCAAGACCTTCAAGCACCTGTATCTGATTCTCATCATAGGCCTGGATGTTTGTATCTTCAGTTGCCACGCGATCTCACCTGCACTTTCTATTACTTACGGCCAAAGGGCCTGCTCATTTTTTCCGCTCTTTTTTTCAAGGTTGCTGAAGACAATGGTGACAAATAAACTTTGAAATCTGTGATGACAATTGATTTACAGGCTGACTGACAGAGATCAACGATGCCGTTTTCGTTATCTTTCATAAACTGCTCCATAATGAGCGAGTCTTCTGCTGCCTGTACATCCATGATCGCCACGATATCATTCATTCTGACCATTGCGTCTTCCCCGATATGCACATACATCTAGGGTCAGCCCCCTTCAGTTTTTTTCATCACACCGTCCTCGACAATAAACGTTGTCGCCTCATTCAGTGTCTGATGGTCAATCCCTTCCACGCTGGTGGTGGTCACAAAGGTCTGGACTTTACCCTGGATTGTATTCAGTAGATGGGACTGTCTGTAATCATCCAGCTCCGAGAGTACGTCATCCAGAAGTAAAATCGGATACTCACCGATCTCTGCATGGATCAATTCAATCTCGGCTAATTTGATCGAAAGCGCGGTTGTCCGCTGCTGACCCTGCGAGCCGAATGTCTGGACATCATGACCGTTCACTAAAAACTGCAGATCATCACGGTGGGGTCCTGCAAGCGTAACGCCCCGCTCAATCTCTCTTTGCCGGACGGATGCCAGCTTTTCGCGGAAGACTTCTTCGACTTCTTTGAGCTGCTGCTCTGCTGTTACCTGCACAGACGGCTTGTACACGACTTCAAGCGTTTCAAGCCCGCGTGAGATCCCTTTATGAATCGGTTCCGCCCATTCCTGCAAAAGCTTTAAATATTGAAAACGGCGCACGACAATTTTAGCAGCCATCTCAACAAACTGGTCAGTCAATACATCAAGCATTGTCTGATCTGTCTGCTTTCTTGCCTGCAGCTGTTTCAGATAGTGATTGCGCTGAAGCAGAATCTTCTGGTAAAGACTGCTGTCATGTAAATAGACAGCCGACACCTGGCCAATCTCCATATCAATAAAACGACGCCTTACTTGAGGGCTCCCCTTTACCAGGTGGAGATCTTCGGGCGCGAACATGACGACATTCATATGGCCGACATAGCGGCTGAGTTTTGATTGTTCAAGGTGATTGACTTTTGCTTTCTTCCCTTTTTTTGAAATCACAAGTTCAAGGGGAAGTGCTCCGTGCTGCTTCATCACTCTACCTTCTATTTTAGCATACTCTTCATTCCATTGTATTAAATCTTTATCATTTGACGTTCTATGGGATTTTGCCATTGCCAGGACATAAATGGACTCCATGACGTTTGTCTTGCCCTGCGCGTTTTCTCCGAGGATTACGTTGACATTGTTATCAAATTTTAATGTCAGCCCATCATAATTTCGATAATGCGTAAGCTTAAGCTGCTCAATGTGCATTTGGTTACCCTTCCGATTTTACTTGATACTTGCCTACTTCCGGGATATAGATCTCATCCCCGTCACGCAGCTTGCGTCCTCTGCGCTGATCCTGTTCGTCATTAATGAATACATCATGCTCTCCGAGGAACCATTTTGCCATCCCGCCGCTCTGAATCACATTTGCTAATTTCAGAAACTGACCAAGCGTTATATATTCAGTCTGAATCGTAATTTTTTCAGTCATCTTCATCACTTCTTTCCACATTGACTTATCCTTCTATTTTACCTCAAATACCCCCTGAAAACAAAAGATACCTCAGGCTTTTAAAAGCGCGAAAACCGGACTCCTGCCTGAGGAATCCGGCTGCTTTGATTATGGTTTAGTAAGTTCTCACAGGTGTAATCAGCTGCAGAATTGAATCATCACCAGTCGGGCGGAGCACAAACGGTCTCATCGCACCCGTGAACTGGATATTTGTCTCAGCACCTTCAAGTACCTTCAGCGCATCCATCATGTATTTCGCACTGAACGAAATTGTCAGCTCTTCGCCAGTCGTGGCATCACTCTGCACTTCTTCCACAACTTTTCCGATCTCAGGCGTGTTCGACGAAATCTGAACGCCACCCTCTTCGCTGATGTGAAGCTTAACCACATTGTTTCGTTCTTCTCTTGCTAAAAGGGATGCACGGTCAATCGCCTGTAAGAAATCCTTACCGCCGATTGTCATCTCTGTTTTGCTTTCTGAAGGAACAAGACGTGACGTATCAGGATAATTCCCTTCAAGCAGGCGTGAGAAGAATAATACATGCTTCGCACGGAATAACACCTGATTTTCAGTCATAACAATTTCAGTCTCATCTGCCGTGTCATCCAGAATCTTGTTCAGCTCATTTAAGCTCTTACCTGGAATCACTGCTTTATAAGGCTCCCCATTCCCGCCATTGATCGGTGCTTTACGCATTGCCAGGCGGTGGCTGTCTGTTGCAACACAGTTCAGCATGCCGTCTTCAACCGTCCAGTTTACACCTGTCAAGATAGGGCGTGTTTCTGAGGCGGACACTGCAAAAACAGTCTGTCTGATCATTGTTTTTAAAAGATTTGTCGGGATCTTCAGTACGCTGTCTTCCTCAATCTCAGGCAGTCTCGGGTATTCCGAAACATCCTGACCGTTCAGATTAAACTCTGATTTACCGGAACGGATGACAGTCTGAAGATGTGAATGCACTTCAATTTCAACTGTATCAAGCGGCAGTTTTTTAACAATGCTTTCAAAAAACTTGGCCTGGAGTACGATACCGCCAGTCTGTTCAACGTTCACGATCTCCTTGCCATCTTCTTCTTTTGGAATAAAGGATTCAATTGAAATATCTGAGTCACTGCCAGTCAGTGTAATCCCTTCATCGTGCGCAGTAATTTTAATCCCGCTTAAAATCGGAATTGCCGTTCTTGATGATACTGCCTTGATGACGTCATTTACCCCATCAACCAGTCGATCTCGCTGGATCTGAAATTTCATGTGATATAGCCTCCAACTCTTCGCATCCTGCTGCGAGTTATATAATAATTATTTTTTAAATAAATAGTAATAGTACTAGTAGGTGCTGTGGATATGTGGATAAACCTGTTAATGAATGACTGTGCAGGTTTTCCACATGTGAATAAAATGTGTTCAGACGTGTACCCGCCATCCACACTTGTCCACACTTATTTCTGCAATGCAGATTTGATTTCTTTAATTTCATGCTTAAGTGAATCGTCTTCAACAAGCAATTTAGAGATCTTTTCATGCGCATGAATAACAGTTGTATGATCCCGGCCGCCAAATTCCTCGCCAATCTTCGGCAGAGAGAAATCAGTCAGCTCTCTTGAAAGATACATGGCAATCTGACGCGGAAAAGCAACTGTCTTCGTTCTTTTCTTCGCTTTAAAGTCTTCAAGCTTTACGCTGAAATGCTCTCCGACCGTTTTTTGAATATCCATAATTGTGATAACCTTCGGCTTCGAGCTTGGCATGATATCCTTCAGTGCCTCAGCTGTCAGATCCGCATTAATGTCCTTGCTCACTAGAGATGAATAGGCAACGACACGGATCAGTGCGCCTTCAAGCTCACGAATATTAGAATCTATCTGATTCGCAATATAAAGCATCGCTTCATTCGGGATATCGAGCCCTTCAGCTTTAGCTTTTTTGCGTAAAATGGCAATTCTCGTTTCCAGGTCAGGCGGCGTGATATCAGTAATCAGCCCCCACTCAAAACGGGAGCGCAGCCTGTCTTCAAGCGTCGGGATTTCCTTTGGCGGCCGGTCACTGGAGATGACAATCTGTTTGCTCTCCTCGTGAAGTGTATTAAAAGTATGGAAAAATTCCTCTTGCGTCTGTTCTTTCCCGGCCAGGAATTGAATATCATCTATTAAGAGTACATCTACGTTACGGTACTTATTGCGGAAATCAACCGCTTTATTATCACGGATTGAATTGATGAACTCATTCGTGAATTTCTCAGAAGATAAATAAACAACCTTTGCATTCGGATTATGCTCAAGTACATAATGGCCGATCGCATGCATTAAGTGCGTTTTACCGAGTCCGACACCCCCGTAGATAAACAGCGGATTATAAGCTTTTGCCGGTGCTTCAGCCACTGCAAGTGAGGCAGCATGCGCAAAGCGGTTACCCGAGCCGATAACAAACGTGTCAAACGTATACTTCGGGTTCAGCATACTCTTTGACCATTCCTGCTGATCATCATCAACAACCGGCTTTTTAGGCGGTGCAGCAAAATCAAGATCATCATCATTCTGATTTTGGGGAATAATGAACTTAATTCTGAGCTCTTCTCCAGTCACTTCTTTTAATACACCGGAGATCAGCTGCGTATAATTACCCTCGAGCCAGTCCCGTGCGAATTCATTTGGTGCGGTTACAGTTAATACATCGCGCTGGAGCGAAAAAGCCTTCGTTGATTTCAGCCACGTCTCAAAGCTTGGCTTACTCACTTTTTTCTCCATATCATCCAATGCGCGATTCCACAAATCCGTGATGTTTTCCAACTAAATGCCCCCTCCTTTTATTGAATATTTTTCGAGAAAAACATTCCCGAAAGTGAAAATTCATATATATACATCATCATGAATAACGAAAAAAGCCGAATTCGTGATGTATCGACAATATTCAGCAGCTGTGGACAACTTTTTACATGCATGTGAAAATGTTTATCCACAGGCTATCCACATTTGTGGATAATATTAATCTGTTAAAAAGTTATTCAGAGTGAAAACACAACTATAATATCAAATAAAACCAATCAGTGCAATGGCTGATGATATTTATCCACATCCCCTTCAACACGTGGATTATGACTATCCACAAGGCGTGAACGTGTGAAAAAGGTGTCGATAAGCGCTGTGGATAATTTTTTTGGCAGGGAAAGTGGTGTGCAGAGTTATTAACAGATTGAGAGAATTTGAGTTTTGAGGAATGGGTATTCAGAAATTGATGAAGAACTCTATTTCAGAATGACGCCGAAAAAGAAATTTACTTCCTGGATCGGGGGCTGGAAATTTTAGAGGATTTGACTGCTTTCTACTATAATAATGAGAAGTGACAGATGGAGTGGGTAAGAATTGAGGTCAGATCCGGGAAATTTAAGGTCACATTCACAACACCTCAGGTCACTTTTTCTCCTATTAAAATCACATTCACCTGAGCGTTGTTCTCCGGCTCCTTCACCGCTTCCACTTACAGGATTTGATTATTTTTTCATTTTTCTATTGAACGTAAACGCTCCGGGTGTTATGATATAGTGGTTGCACGAATCAGACATTGACAATGACGATTGAACGTCGCTATAATGACTTAGAATGTTTAGAGTTCTGATCATAGATATAAATGATCTTTTTAGGAGGTGTCTTACTATGAAACGTACATTCCAACCAAATACTCGTAAAAGAAGTAAAGTACACGGATTCCGCGCACGCATGAGCACGAAGAACGGACGCAAGGTTCTTGCTCGCCGCCGTCAACGTGGACGTAAAGTATTGTCTGCTTAAGACCACTGATTCCACTCAGTGGTCTTTTTTCGCTTAAATACCGGAAAAATATCGAAAATTGTGGGTGGCGTAATGAGAAAAGAGCAGAGAATCAAGAAAAATCCTGAATTTCAGGCCGTTTTCAAAAAAGGAACATCCATGGCCAATCGGCAGTTCGTTTTGTATCGCTTGAAAAAGCAGGATCAGGTAATGTTTCGTCTTGGCATGTCTGTCAGCAAAAAAGTTGGCAACGCAGTAACCCGTGTTCAGGTGAAAAGATATATCAGGCAGGTATTTCTGGAACTGTCAAATGAGCTGGACCCCTCTTATGACTACGTCGTCATCGCGAGGAAGCCGGCAGCTGATTTGAATTTCCATGAAACAAAGAAATCACTGACACACGTGATGAAAAAATCGCGCGTGCTAAAAAGTGAACATTCTAAGAAATAGAGGCTCAATTTGACCAAACGTGTTACAATTACGGGTGGTTATATGAATAGAAACAATTTTTTGAAAGACAGGGAGGAACATATTCGTGAAGAAGAAACTCTTTCCCTTTATGATGTTTGCGGTCGTAGCTGTTTTCCTTGCAGGTTGTACGGAAATCGATCAGCCGATCACATCAGACAGTGAAGGGATTTGGAATAGCTACTTTGTATATCCGCTATCTTGGCTGATTACACAGATTGCTGAATTTTTTAATGAAAACTATGGTCTTGGGATTGTAATTGTTACACTTATCATCCGTTTTGTACTGCTGCCATTAATGATTAAGCAGACAAAAAATACAAAGCGTATGCAGGAAATCCAGCCTGAAATGATGAAGTTACGTGAAAAGTATTCTTCTAAGGATGCGCAGACACAGCAAAAACTTCAGCAGGAAACAATGGCGATGTTCCAAAAGCACGGTGTTAACCCGCTTGCCGGCTGTTTCCCATTATTAATTCAAATGCCGATTCTGATTGCATTCTATCATGCAATTGTCAGAACGACAGAAATCTCAAATCACAATTTCCTATGGTTCGACCTTGGTGAAACAGATCCATACTTTATTCTGCCGATTGTAACTGGTTTAACAACATTCCTTCAGCAGAAAATTATGATGGCAGGTAACCCTGCAGGTATGAACCCGCAAATGCAGATCATGCTATATCTGATGCCTGTTATGATCGCAGTATTTGCTTTCATCTTCCCAACTGCCCTATCACTATACTGGGTAGTCGGTAACGTCTTTATGATTGTGCAGACTTTACTCATTAATGGTACATTTAAGAAAAATGAGGCTGAAAGCTCAACTTGATAGGAGGGGCTGTATGTGAATGAGGAGATCACGCTGACAGGTGCGACTGTTGAAGAGGCTGTATCCGAAGCGCTTGTAAAACTCGGTATTTCCAAAGAACAGGCTGACATATCAGTACTGGATGAAGGAAAAAAAGGTTTTCTTGGGCTCGGGTCACGCCCGGCTAAGGTGCAGGTAATCCGTAAAAAGGATGCGATTGAAGAAGTCGAACGCTATCTGAAGGATATTGCCGGCCAAATGGGCGTTGAACTGACAACCTCGGCCCAGCGCGAAGGGAAAGTTGTAACAATATTGCTTGAAAGTGAAAAAGTTGCTTTGCTGATCGGCAAACGCGGTCAAACGCTAAACGCACTTCAGACCCTTGCCCAGCTTATTGCAAATCGCTACACCGAACAATTTGTAACAATCGTGTTAGACGCAGAAGATTACCGTGAAAGAAGACGCGTCACGCTCAGTCAGCTGGCTGAACGCAAAGCGGAACAGGCGCTTCGTACAAGACGCCCTGTGAAGCTTGAACCGATGCCATCTTTTGAACGGAAAATCATTCACAGCGCACTGTCTTCCAGACGTGATATCGAAACTCATTCCGAAGGCCGTGAGCCCCACCGCTATCTGGTAATTACTGCTAAATATTAATAAAAATCAGCTGTCTGATGGCAGCTGATTTTTTTATGGGAATCGTTCATGAAATGCTTTCTTACATCGTTTCGCTGCGCTTCAGGCGGACGCTTTCCGGACGGAGGTTGCTGAGCCTCCTCGCCTTCGGCTGTGGGGTCTCAGCTTCCCTCTATTCGTCCCGGAGTCGCCGCCTTACGCTTCGCTACACTGAGAATGCAGTCCAAAAGTTTGTTTTTACAATTTATTTTGCAAAAAAGAGTAACAAATTTATTATTAATAGCAGTTAGATTATTCGTTTCAATATATTAATTTTTTGGTAAATATTTTAAAATAATATAAAAATACTTACTGAATGAATTGAACTATTAACTTGTCTGCACAGATGATGATTGGAGTGGAAGGGGGCGACTCCTGTGGCAGGAAGGGACAGGTGAGACCTGGCATGGCGAAGCCTGCGGGCTCACCGCCCGGCCACGGAAAGCGTCCCCCTGGAGCGGAAATCATCAGCCAACGTATAGAAGGAACATAATATATACGTTACCCACATGTGAATAACCCATTTCCTTACCATACATTGTGGATAATGCCAACTGATTTTCTTTTTTTCAATGCAAAAGTATGGTATTCTAATGATTTAGAGAGTATATATCGGAGGCCTTCTGTGTGGAAGGCCCTTCTTACTGTATAGAGAAAGAATAACGAGGTGACATGTTATGGAGTTTGACACGATTGCAGCAATTTCAACACCTATGGGTGAAGGCGCGATCGCGATTGTACGGTTAAGCGGTGATGAGGCTTTCACGATTGCTGACCGTGTATATAGAAGTGGCGGGAAGCAGCTGCAGTCTGTCCCATCCCACACCATTCATTACGGTCATATCGTCGACCCGAGAACAGACGAAACCATTGAGGAAGTCATGGTTTCTGTTATGAAGGGGCCAAAGACGTTTACCCGTGAAGATGTGGTGGAGATCAACTGTCACGGCGGTGTTGTCAGTGTAAACCGCGTGCTGCAGCTGCTCCTGCGTGAAGGTGCAAGACTTGCTGAGCCGGGTGAGTTCACGAAGCGTGCATTTTTAAATGGACGGATTGACCTGTCACAGGCAGAAGCAGTGATGGATCTGATCCGTGCCAAAACGGATCGTGCGATGAATGTCGCAATGAATCAGATGCAGGGAAGATTATCCCGTCTGGTGCAGTCATTGCGTCAGGAAATTTTAGAAATTTTAGCGCAGGTGGAAGTAAATATTGATTATCCTGAGTATGATGATGTTGAAGAGATGACATTAAATATGATGATGGAAAAATCAAAGTATGTACGCGATGAGGTGGAAAAGCTGCTGAAAACATCGGAACAGGGGAAAATTCTGCGTGAAGGCCTCTCAACCGTGATTATCGGCAGACCGAATGTCGGAAAATCTTCCTTATTAAATAGCTTAGTGCAGGAAAATAAAGCGATTGTCACGGACATTCCGGGTACAACGCGTGATGTGATCGAAGAGTATGTCAATGTAAGAGGCGTTCCGCTCAAGCTTGTCGATACAGCAGGAATCCGCGAAACGGAAGATATCGTCGAACGGATTGGTGTGGAGCGGTCACGCCAGGTGTTAAAGGAAGCGGATCTGATCCTGCTTGTATTAAATCACGGTGAAGAGCTATCTGATGAAGACCGCAGACTATTTGAAGCGGTCAGCGGCATGGATGTCATTGTGATTGTCAATAAAACGGATCTGGATCGGGCCATTGATCTGGATGAAGTGAAGCAGCTTTCAGGTGATCATAAGCTTGTGACGACCTCCCTCTTAAAAGAACAGGGTGTAGATGAGCTTGAAGAAGCCATTGCTTCATTATTCTTTGACGGTTCAGTTGATCTGGGCGACGGCACATATGTTTCAAACAGCCGTCACATTGCACTGCTTCACCAGGCGCTTCAGGCGATTGAAGAAGCGCTTCAGGGTGCTGAAATGGGTACACCGGTTGATATGGTGCAGATTGACCTGCGCCGTACGTGGGAGATCCTTGGCGAAATGATCGGGGATACCGTTCAGGAAAGCCTAATTGACCAGCTATTCTCGCAGTTCTGCCTTGGGAAATAAAATAATCTTTTATAACTGCTACCCTGCGTTTCAGGCGGACGCTTTCCGGACGGTGGTTGCTGAGCCTCCTCAGGCAAGCCTTGCGGGGTCTCAGCTTCCCACTAATCGTCCCGGAGTCGCCGCCTTTCACTCCGGGTAGCGCGAATTTCTCTTCCAACAGTCAAATGATATAAAACTGACCCAACTTTCTAAGGGTGGTTTATTTTAAAATAATTTATCTGAATCAGTATTAAATAAATGATTTATTTCATTGCACCTAGCTGATTGGAGCGTAAGGCGGGGACTCCGGCGCGAAAAGCGTGACAGCTGAGACCCCGCAGAGCTTCAGCTTGAGGAGACTCAGCGCACGCCGCGCGGAAAGCCTCCGCCTGAAGCGGAAATCAGCGGCACTGGTTCAGTTAAAAAGGAGGACATTCATCATCATGGTGAAAAAATTTGAGGCAGGAAATTATGATGTAATCGTCATTGGTGCCGGTCACGCAGGTGTGGAAGCAGGTCTTGCTTCTGCGCGAATGGGTGCAAAAACACTAATGTTAACAATAAATCTTGATATGGTGGCATTTATGCCATGTAACCCTTCAGTCGGCGGACCGGCTAAGGGAATCGTTGTACGTGAAATCGACGCGCTTGGCGGTCAGATGGGGCGTACAATAGACCAGACGCATATTCAGATGCGTATGCTGAACACTGGAAAAGGACCTGCTGTTCGCGCGCTTCGTGCACAGGCTGATAAGGTGCTTTACCAGCAAATGATGAAAGAAACGATTGAAAATGAGCCGAACATGACGCTTCTTCAGGGAATGGTTGAAGAACTGATCATTGAGGACGGTGAGTGTCACGGCGTGATCACAAATACTGGTGCAACATTCCGTGCGAAAACAACGATTATCACTGCGGGAACATTCCTGCGCGGTGAAGTCATTATCGGCGACCTGAAATATTCAAGCGGTCCGAATAACCAGCAGCCTTCAATTGGTCTTGCAGATCATATGAGAGATCTTGGCTTTGATGTCGTACGTTTTAAAACGGGAACACCACCGCGTGTAAACAGTTCGACAATTGATTACACGAAAACTGAAATTCAGCCCGGTGATGAAACGCCGCGAGCCTTCAGCTATGAAACAACTGAATTTATTACAGATCAGCTGCCATGCTGGCTAACCTATACAAATGCAGAAACACATCAGATCATCGACGATAATTTACACCGTTCTGCAATGTACTCAGGTATGATTAAGGGTACAGGCCCTCGTTACTGTCCTTCAATCGAGGATAAGGTTGTGCGTTTTAATGATAAGCCACGCCACCAGATCTTCCTTGAGCCTGAAGGCCGTAATACCAAGGAAGTCTACGTGCAGGGTCTTTCTACAAGTCTGCCTGAAGATGTGCAGCAGCAGATCCTGTCAACGATTCCGGGTCTCGAAAATGCACAGATGATGCGCTCAGGCTATGCCATCGAGTACGATGCAATGGTGCCGACGCAGCTGTGGCCAACGCTTGAGACGAAAAAAATCCGTAACCTGTATACAGCGGGTCAGATTAACGGAACGTCAGGCTATGAGGAAGCAGCAGGTCAGGGACTGATGGCCGGTATTAATGCTGCCAGACGTGCGTTTGACAAAGAAGAAGTCATCTTGAGCCGTTCTGATGCGTATATCGGGGTACTGATTGATGATCTTGTGACGAAAGGGACAAACGAACCTTACCGTCTGCTGACGTCACGTGCTGAATACCGTCTGCTTCTGCGTCACGATAATGCAGATTTGAGATTAACAGACGTTGGTTATGAGATTGGTCTGATTTCAGATGAGCGCTACAGCCGTTTTAACCTGAAAAAAGAGCAGATCGATGCAGAAATTAAGAGACTGCAGGAAGTCATTATTAAGCCGAATGAAGCTACACAGACACTGCTTGAAGAAGCAGGAAGCTCTGCTTTAAAAGATGGAATTCGCGGAACAGACCTTTTAAGAAGACCGGAAATCACGTACAATCATATTAAAGTATTGTCACCTGCAGAGACTGAACTCCCTGCTGATGTAGAGGAACAGGTCGAGATTCAGGTGAAATATGAAGGCTATATTGAAAAATCTCTTCAGCAGGTCGATAAGCTGAAAAAGATGGAGAATAAAAAAATTCCAGAAGGCATTGATTATGATGCGATTACGGGGCTTGCTTCAGAAGCAAGACAGAAGCTGCGCGAGGTTCAGCCGCTGTCAATCGCCCAGGCATCACGCATCTCCGGTGTAAACCCGGCGGATATTTCAATTTTACTTGTCTATATCGAACAGGGTAAAATTGCAAAAGTATCCGGTTGAATGATCTAAAGGAGACCAATATGACAGAACAGCAGTTTTACGAACAGCTAAAAGCAAAAGGTATTACGCTTAGTGACGAGCAGCTGCAGCAGTTCAGAAAGTATCATGAAATTCTTGTCGAATGGAATGAGAAAATGAACCTGACAGCGATCACTGACCGTGAAGAAGTATATTTAAAACATTTTTATGACTCAATCACAGCCGCATTTTATTTCGACTTCACAAAGCCGATGAGCATTTGTGATGTGGGAGCGGGCGCAGGTTTTCCAAGCATTCCGCTGAAAATCTGCTTCCCGCACCTGAATGTGTCGATTGTAGACTCCCTCAATAAACGGATTACATTTTTAAATCACTTAGCAGACGAGCTGAAGCTTGAAGATGTACACTTTTACCATGACCGTGCTGAGACGTTTGGCAAAAATGCTGACCACCGCGAGCAGTATGACCTTGTGACAGCACGCGCTGTGGCAAGGCTGTCTGTGCTTTCAGAGCTGTGCCTGCCACTTGCCAAAACAGGCGGTCACTTCGTTGCAATGAAGGGTGCGGGTGCGTCTGAAGAGCTTGACGCCGGTCAAAAAGCGATTACGCTCCTTGGCGGCAAAAAGACAGCGGTCCACGCTTTCACGCTTCCTGAAGAGGAAAGTGAACGATCTGTTATCGTCGTGGAAAAAGTAAAATCTACACCGAAGAAGTATCCAAGAAAGCCGGGAACACCGAATAAATCTCCGCTTTCATAATGGCGTTTAGTTTTTCACAAAGGGTGGTGTGTCTTGATGAAGACTCCGTTTTCACGGATCTTTGGCCTTGGTGATAAGGACGAGCCTGTTTCGCCTGAAACCACGGAAGAAAAAGCAGTAAACCAAGAAGAAGTTAAACAAATCGACATTCATCAGATCAAACCGAACCGTTTTCAGCCGAGAACGATTTTTGATGATGAAAAAATAGATGAGCTGGCAAGAACCATTCATACACACGGCATCATTCAGCCGATCGTTGTACGCGAAAGCGGAGACGGTTCCTATGAAATCATTGCCGGTGAACGCAGATGGCGCGCGATGAAATCCCTTCAATGGGAAACCGTTCCCGCCATTGTGAAAAATATGAGTGACACTGAAACAGCATCTGTAGCTTTAATTGAAAATCTTCAGCGCGAAGAACTTTCTCCCGTGGAAGAAGCGATGGCTTACCAAAAGCTCCTGGATCTTCATGAATTGACACAGGAAGCCCTGGCCCAGCGCCTTGGAAAAGGTCAATCAACAGTCGCCAATAAGCTGCGTCTTTTAAAGCTGCCTGAATTCGTTCAGGAAAGCATTATCCAGAAAAAAATGACGGAGCGGCATGCGCGTGCACTGATTCCTTTAAAGGATGCTGAGCTTCAGAACAAACTCGCAGAAGAAATCATCGAACAGCAGCTGAACGTCAAGCAGACGGAGCAGCGCGTACAGAAAATGCTTGAAGCCAAAGAGACAAAGCCGAAGCCAAAACGCAAGGCATTCAATAAAGACGTACGGATTGCCGTCAATACAATCCGCCAGTCACTGAATATGATCTCTGACTCAGGCATGAAGCTCGATTCAAAAGAAGAAGAGTACGATGATTACTATCAGATTACGATCAAGCTGCCTAAAAAGAAGAAATAGATTGCTAGAGTAGAAGCCCGCTTGTCATGAGCGGGTTTTTATTTTGCCTGAAAGATCATAAGTCAGGGTTTGGAGGTCGTATTTAACTGTTTGGGTGCCGCATCTCTTCCGTCGAGGTAGCGGTACACCCGGATCGAACGTTGTATGAGCCAAATTGACGTATGTATTCTGCAAATTGAGTGCTGCACCAGCCCGCTTGATGCCTTTAAGACACTAAGGGCTTATTTCTTAAAGGCATCAAGAGGGCGTGGCGGTTTGTACCTGTTTTCGCTGAAGTTGCAGCTATCTGTGGTGAAGTTGATGTGATACACCCGGAAGCTTGTCTTGGTTTCTGCGTCAGCCTGCAGCAATGACTTCCCGGGTTTGTCGTATTTCCAGAGTTCCTGTCATGATCCCCCGAAGCCAAAACAACCACTCTACTTTTACAGGCAATCTCTGTTAAAATAAACTTAATATTTTCATAGACCGAAGCATTCACAAAAAGGGGACGGGTGACACGAATGGGGAGAATGATTGCGATTGCGAATCAAAAAGGCGGAGTCGGTAAAACGACGACGTCTGTTAACATCAGTGCATGTCTTGCTTATTTGGGGAAAAAGGTTTTACTCGTTGATATGGATCCGCAGGGGAACGCGACGAGCGGGGTTGGCATCAACAAAGGGGATGTAGATGAAAGTATTTATGAAGTGTTAGTAGAGGATGTATCAGCTAAAAGTGTGATCAGGGGTACATCTGTTGAAAATCTGTATGCGATTCCTGCGACAATCTCACTTGCAGGAGCGGAAATTGAGCTTGTTTCGATGGTTTCCCGGGAAATAAGATTGAAAAAAGCGCTTGAGGATGTACAGCACAGGTTCGATTATATTATTATTGATTGTCCGCCCTCGCTTGGGATGCTGACGATCAATGCTTTAACTGCTTCAGATGCCTGTATTATTCCGGTGCAGTGTGAATATTACGCACTTGAAGGCCTCAGTCAGCTGTTAAGTACAGTGAGACTCGTTCAAAAACACCTCAATCATCATTTACTGATTGATGGTGTGCTGCTTACCATGCTGGATGCAAGAACAAACCTTGGTATTCAGGTCATTGCAGAAGTGAAAAAGTATTTTCAGGATAAAGTATACAGAACAATTATTCCAAGAAATGTAAGATTGAGTGAGGCGCCGAGCCATGGGCTGCCTGTAATTTTATATGATCCGAAGTCAAAAGGGGCAGAAGTCTATCTTGATTTAGCAAAGGAAGTGATCATTAATGGCTAAAGGACTTGGTAAAGGTGTGAACAATCTTTTTAAAGATATGTCTTCCATTCACGATGAGCACATTCAGCAGCTGTCAGTGAAAGACATCCGTCCGAATCCTTATCAACCGAGAAAAATATTTGATGAAATTCCGCTTGAAGAGCTGACGCTTTCTGTCAAAGAACATGGGATTTTACAGCCGATTATTGTCCGGAAAAGTCTGAAGGGATTTGAAATCGTTGCCGGAGAACGCCGTTTCAGGGCAGCAAAAGCAGCAGCGCTTACGCATGTGCCGGCCGTTATCCGTGATTTAAATGACCGGCAGATGATGGAGCTTTCCGTGCTTGAAAACCTGCAGCGTGAAGATTTAACGCCTGTTGAAGAGGCAAAAGCCTATGAAACGCTGATGCAGAAGCTGAAGATCTCACAGGATGAGCTTGCCAAAAAGGTTGGTAAAAGCAGACCGCATATTGCCAATCACCTGCGTCTGCTGAATCTTTCAGAACTGATTCAGGAAAAGCTTTCACGTAAAGAGTTATCAATGGGACACGGCCGCGCGCTTGCAGGGCTGAAAGATAAGGAAACAGCTGAGCAGCTTGCTGATAAAGTCCTGAAAGAAGGCTTAAATGTACGTCAGCTCGAAAAACTCATTTCAGAAGCCGCTCCCACTCGGAAGGAAAAACCAAAACGAAAGGCAGATCCTCATTTAAAGCAGCAGGAAACCGTGCTGAGAGAGCGTTTTGGTACCAGTGTGGCCATTAAGAAAAACAAAAATAAAGGCAAGATTGAAATTGAATTTATGTCAGAGGATGATCTTGAACGGATTTTATCGCTGTTAGGTGAAGATACGGAGAACCGCTTCTGAGATAGAGAGCAGGAAAGAGGGAGTTTCGCTTGGTATTGTTGGGAACATTGGTAAATGGTCTGTTAATTGTGATCGGCACACTGATCGGAAAGCTGCTGCACAGAATTCCGGAGAAAATGAAAGCAACTGTCATGTCCGCCATTGGACTTGCAGTCGTGGTGCTTGGTCTGCAGATGGGCCTTTCAAGCAACAATTATCTGATTGTGATCATCAGTCTGGTGCTTGGAGCGGTGATCGGTGAATGGATGGAGCTTGATGACAAGCTGAATGCAATGGGCAGATGGATTGAGCGGAAGGTTGGATCGAAGGGTGAGACGAGTATTTCCCAGGGCTTTGTGACAGCGACACTGATCTTTGTCATCGGTGCGATGGGCGTGATCGGAGCGCTGGATTCAGGGCTCCGCGGTGATCATCAGGTACTGTTCACAAAATCCATTATTGATGGATTCGTCTCAATTATCTTAACGTCAACGCTTGGTGTCGGCGTGTTGTTCTCTGCGATTCCGGTTGTCCTTTATCAGGGAGCGATCGCACTGTTTGCCACGCAGATTGACAAATTTGTCCCTGACGTCCTGATGGATCAATTTATCGCTGAAATGACGTCAGCAGGCGGCATCATGATTTTTGCGATCGGACTGAATCTGATCGGCATCACAAAAATCCGAGTGGCCAACCTGCTCCCGGGTATCCTCATTGTGGGTGCGATTGTGACAGTTGTTCACCTGTATGAAGCGTATGGGTTTTAGCGATCTTTTTTCGTAAAAGAATATTGGAATAATGAATGGCATCTGTAATCTTAGAAGCCATTTCATTGACTAAATAAAGGCGTGTATTCTGTAGCATCGCATGCTCCATGAAGCCGCCTGCATTTACAATCCCTGTGATATGCACATCACCAATCGGCGGCAGCTGTTTCTGTACGCCTGCACCAGGGAAGATCGGTCCCTCCCCGACTTCGATATAGCCGATATTGCGGAACTGACCGAGGCATGCATCAATCGCTACAATAAAAGGATTGTCATACTCCAGCCGGATTTTTTCAGCAGTATCTGCCAGATTCAGTGCATGTACAGGGTCCTTTAACGTCCCGTACAGATCGCAAAATGGCAGCTTTCTTTTTTCAAGAAGCGATCCCGTCAGCGGTCCGAGTGAATCACCTGTAGAGCGGTCAGTTCCAATACATACATACACAATCGGCCGGTCAATGGGATATTTTGAAGCAAGTGTCTTTGCGAGTCGGTGTGGTGTCATGTGATCCTCTAAATGACTGCGGCAGCTAGTATCGGTAAATTGCGGCGGTATCGCTTCGTTCATATTAGCCAGCTCCTCTCACTTCTACAGTATAGGTAGATTCCTATTTTTTATTCTGTTTATTCATTATATAATACATTTTGTTCTTTTTAAAGAACAAAATGTTTTTTTTCTTATAAGTTGGAGAAAAAAACGAACGCTGATAAAATAAAGAATAGCTTGAGATGATTTTTCTAAAAAAAGCAGGAAGTGATATAAATGGAACTTGCTACACCGGAAACACCGTTAACACCTGGAACGCCTGATACATCGGAAACACCCGAAACACCTGAAAATCAGGAAACAGAGGGGCCACCTGAGACAATAGAAGAAGTCGTTGACATAAGTGCCTGGAAAGAAGCATGGGACTCAGTCGTTGCCTATTTAACAAATGAGGCAGTCTGGGTTCAATTCGGTATTACTTTTTTAAGGATTATTCTGATCATTGTCATCGCAGGCATCGTCGTCCGTATTGCTAAAAAGCTCATCCAAAATGTCTTTAAAGTGCGTGCGCGCGGCCCCGTACAGGTGTCGATCCGCCGGGAGAACACGCTGTTAAAACTGCTGCAGAATGTAGTGTCTTACGTCGTTTATTTTGTCGCCGTGCTTGCTGTACTTTCTGCATTTGAAATTGATGTCCGCGGTTTGATCGCCGGTGCCGGGATCGTCGGACTTGCCGTTGGTTTTGGTGCCCAGAACCTTGTCCGTGATATCATTACAGGATTCTTTATCATTTTTGAAGACCAGTTCTCTGTGGGAGATTACGTCAGAATCGGTCAGGCAGAAGGACATGTGGAAGAGATCGGTCTTCGCACAACAAAAATTAAAAGCTGGACCGGGGAATTGCACATTTTTCCAAACGGAAACATTACGGAAGTAACGAACTTTTCGATTCACAATAGCGTAGCTGTCGTGGATATCAGTATCGCTTACGAAGAAGACGTAGCGAAAGCTGAACAGGCCATTCGTGAATTCTGTGACTCTCTCGAAGGTAAATATGAGGAGATCCTGATGAAGCCGGAGCTGCTCGGTGTTCAGACACTTGGCGCTTCAGAAGTTGTCATGCGCGTCATTGCAGAAACGCAGCCAATGAAACATTGGTATATAGGCAGGGAGCTCAAACGTGAAATCAAGCATTATCTTGATGAGCGCGGAATTGAAATTCCATTCCCTCGTATGGTGATGTACTCAAGAGAGGAAGCAGGTAAGCTTCAAACGGATATGCAGGACAAAGTGAAAAAATAGGAGGATATTTCATGGAGGAAAAAGAGTTTGGACTACATGATGTAGTAGAAATGAAAAAACCCCATCCGTGCGGAGTCAACCAGTGGAAAATCATCCGGATGGGAATGGATATCAGAATCAAATGTGAGGGCTGTCAACACAGCGTCATGATTCCCCGCAAGGAGTTTTCCCGTAAAATGAAGAAAGTGCTTGTGAAGCATGAGGAATAAAAAAGAGACCGCATGAGATCAGGAATGATGTCATGCGGTTTTTTCATTTAGCGGAAGCAGCTGAGATCAAATCCCGCCCACACGCCGGTCCTCTTGTATTTATCAAAGGAACTCTTTATAATTGTGTGAGGTTTGTATATGACACGTCACATGAATATGTTTTCAATAGAAGATTCAAGGAGTGAACGAAATGGCTTTAACAGCTGGAATCGTGGGCTTACCGAACGTCGGGAAGTCTACTTTATTTAATGCAATTACAAAAGCAGGTGCTGAATCTGCAAACTATCCGTTCTGTACAATCGACCCGAACGTCGGGATCGTAGAAGTACCGGACCCGCGTCTGACTAAGCTGACTGAGCTGGTTGAACCGAAAAAGACCGTTCCGACTGCATTTGAATTTACTGATATTGCAGGGATTGTAAAAGGTGCCAGTAAAGGTGAAGGCCTCGGTAACAAGTTCCTTTCACATATCCGTGAAGTAGATGCAATTGTACAGGTTGTCCGCTGCTTTGCAGATGACAATATCACACACGTTTCAGGTAAAGTGGACCCGATTGATGATATCGAAGTCATCAACCTTGAGCTGATTTTAGCGGACCTTGAAGCTGTCGATAAGCGCATCGGCCGCGTTGCTAAAATGGCCAAGCAAAAAGACAAGGATGCTGTCATTGAAATGGCTGTTCTTGAAAAGATCAAAGAAGCGCTTGAAAACAATCAGGCAGCAAGAACTGTTGAGCTGAATGAAGAGCAGGCGAAAATCGCAAAAGGCATGCACCTGTTAACAAGCAAGCCAATGCTTTACGCTGCAAACGTAGGTGAAGATGAAATCGCGGATCCTTCAGATAACGAATACGTACAGCGCGTGCGTGAATTCGCAAAAGAAGATAACGCAGAAGTGATCGTTGTCTGCGCGAAGATTGAAGAAGAAATTGCAGAGCTTGATGAAGATGAAAAAGCAATGTTCCTTTCAGAGCTTGGCATTGAAGAATCAGGTCTTGATCAGCTGATCCGTGCAACATACGATCTGCTTGGTCTTGCTACGTACTTCACAGCTGGTGTTCAGGAAGTACGCGCATGGACATTCCGCCACGGCATGAAAGCACCACAGTGTGCCGGCGTCATCCACACAGACTTCGAACGCGGCTTCATCCGTGCAGAAACCGTTTCTTATGACGACCTGATCGCCTCAGGCGGCATGTCTCCGGCAAAAGAAGCAGGTAAAGTACGCCTTGAAGGTAAAGAATATATCGTAAAAGACGGAGATGTCATTCACTTCCGTTTTAACGTATAAATGAGCTGTGCCCCCGGGAGAGAGATTCCGGGGGTTTTGTTTTGGTTGAAAATATTGTCTTGAGGAATAGGTCAAATGACATGATTCTACGAACATACTCCATTTTTCTAAGAACACTCGCTTGTAACCTCCGAACAATCTCGCCTATTCTAAGAACCACAAGCATTTTTCTAAGAACCAAACCGAATTTTCTAAGAACCAAACCCTGCCCGCCAAACCACCTCCCCCCGACTGGACATCCCACCCCCAATCCGTTACAATAAAATAAGAACAAATGTTCTATTTCTGTTTGGGGAAGAACAGGAATCTCAAAAACTTACTATCGCCCTTGTCCAAAAGATCTCACTATGCTATAATATATCCTTGTGAGTAATAGAAATTTTTTATTATTCCTTGTCTCCTGACAGCAGGAGGCCGCATAGACCATAAGGAGGTGAAAACCGATGAGAAAGTACGAAATCATGTACATTGTCCGTCCAGACGTTGATGAGGATCAGAAAAAAGCTGTAACTGAGCGTTTTGAAGAAATCCTTACTTCAAACGGAGCGGAGATCATCGAGTCAAAAGAGTGGGGTAAGCGTCGTTTCGCTTATGAAATCAACGATTACCGCGAAGGATTCTACCAGATCGTTAAGTTGAACTCAGGTTCTGAGGCTATCAACGAATTCGACCGTCTGGCTAAGATCAGCGATGATATCGTTCGCCACATGACAATCCGCGAAGAAGAAAACTAATCTCTAAATATAAGTTCCTTGCAATAGCAGATACCTGCTTGCGCAAAAATAAAGGAGTTGGTTCTGATGATGAATCGAGTCGTATTAGTCGGTCGATTAACGAAGGATCCGGACTTGCGCTATACGCCAAGCGGTGTAGCAGTTGCAACATTTACACTCGCTGTTAATCGTGCTTTCACGAACCAGCAGGGAGACCGTGAAGCGGATTTTATTAACTGTGTGGTATGGAGACGTCCAGCTGAAAACGTGGCAAACTTCCTTAAAAAGGGAAGCCTTGCAGGCGTTGACGGACGTATTCAGACACGAAGCTATGACAACCAGGAAGGCAAACGCGTGTATGTCACTGAAGTGAATGCAGAAAGTGTTCAATTCCTGGAGCCGAAGAACGCTTCAGGCGGCCAGTCCGGCGGCGGAAGCTACGGAGGCAATCAGGGGTATCAGGACAATAATAACTTCGGTCAGAATCAACCGCGTGAAAACCAAAGCAACCAGAATAACCAGAACTACACAAGAGTGGACAAGGACCCATTCTCAAATGACGGTCAGCCGATCGACATTTCAGATGATGATCTGCCATTCTAAGAGGTGTAGAACCATAAAATCTTAAACAAGAAGGAGGGGAATCCCATGGCAGGAGGACGCAGAGGCGGTCGTCGTCGTAAGAAGGTGTGTTACTTTACTTCAAACGGTATTACACACATCGACTATAAAGACGTAGATCTACTAAGAAAGTTTATCTCTGAGCGTGGAAAAATTCTTCCACGTCGTGTAACTGGCACAAGCGCTAAGTATCAGCGCAGACTGACAGTTGCTGTTAAGCGCGCACGTACAATGGCGCTACTACCATTCGTTTCAGGCGAATAATAGCAAAAAGCTGCCGTCTCTTCGTGAGACAGGCAGCTTTTTTCATTTTCCTCTCTATAGCCACTACTTTTAACCTACTAAATGTATAATGTCCGAAATTTCTCTCTTTTACCATGACATTTGAACTAAAAATTTTCGCACTCACCTATTCACTTTTTCGTATATGAACCGATGTATATGTATGAGGCAATGAACGCCTGAATATAAAAAGATCAGCATGAGGTGAACAGGGTGAAACTGAAATCTATTAAGACAAAATTAATCATGACAACATCGCTGGTATTGATCGCAGCATTTGCGGTTTTACTGAGCTTAACGGGATGGCAGTTGCATGACCGTACGCAGGAAAATGTTCTGCAGCAGGCTGAAGGAATAGCAGGAGAGCTGAATAACTCTGCTGAGACCTTCCTTGATCAGTATGGACGCAGCATTGAGCAGATCGCTTCAACAACGACTGCACTTCAGTATGCTGAAGCAGCACTTGAAGATGGCGATGCAGCTGCGACAAATGAACTGGAACAGCTGCTTGAGGAATATTTAACAATTTATTCAGATCCATCTTCTATTTATGTAGCGGCGGATAACGGCTCGCTGCTTATTTCTCCGTTTGTCGATTTACCGGCAGACTTTGATGCAACAACGCGTGACTGGTATCAGCAGGCATCAGCAGCACCTGATACGGTCATCTGGAGTGAGCCATACATAGACGAAGCAACGGGGGAGTACGTGATTACGGCTGCAAAAGCCATGCAGAGCGGCTCGCAGCTTGTCGGGGTTGTAGGTGTAGACGTTAAGCTTGGGGACCTGACCACAAAGCTTGGTGAAACGCAGATTGGCTATAATGGTTATCCATTTGTATTATCAGGTGAAGGTGTCGCGCTTGTGCACCCGACACTTCAAAGTGAAAATCTGATGGAATATGGTTTTATTCAGGAGATTTTTGCTGACGAGAACGAAACAGGAAGCGTGGAATACGAACTGGACGGCGCTGATAAGCTGATGGTCTATTCAACTGCGGAAAATACAGGCTGGAAAATCGGTGTCGCATTTGACCAGTCGGATATTGCAGCGGAATCAATCTCTATTTTGACGCTGTTATTAATCATTGGTGTTGTCACACTGGTGATTGCAGCCGTGATTATGTCACTTGTAGCAGGCAGGTTCTCAAAACCGATCGTCGCGTTGAGTCATTCTGTGCGTGAAGTGGCAAATGGGGACCTTAGTACGCGCGCAAATGTGAAATCTGATGATGAGATTGGCGAGCTTGGTACCCAATTCAACATGATGGTCGATCATATGAATGAGATCTTAACAACGGTCAAATCATCTGTTGAAGAGGTGCGCGGATCTGCTGAGGGCTTAAGTGCTGTAGCAGAGGAGACAAATGCTTCAAGTGAGCAGGTGGCAAGTGCAGTGGGTGACATTGCTGATGGTGCGACCCAGTCTGCAGAGGAAGCAGATGAAGCGAACCGTCAGTCACAGACACTTGGTGAAAAGATCAATGCGATTTCTGAGCAGTCTAAGCAGATGTCTGAAGTGGCAAGTGAAGCGGGCAGTGTGAATGCGAGCGGTATCAGTCAGATGAAGCAGCTGAAGGAATACCATACGTCTTCTACAGAATTTATTCAGTCAATGGAATCTGTGATTCAGGATCTTGAGACGAAAGTTCAGACGATTGAAAGCGTCATGGCCACCATCACAGAGATTTCCTCTCAGACGAACCTGCTGGCACTTAACGCTTCAATTGAGGCGGCGCGTGCAGGTGAGCATGGTAAAGGGTTCGCAGTGGTTGCTGATGAGGTCAGAAAGCTTGCAGAGCAGTCAGTGCGTGCAACGGATGAAGTGAAGCAGACGATTGCAGATATCCAGGGCAGCTCAAAGCGTGCGGTCAGTGAAATGGGGCGCACAAAAGAGAACTTTGATCATCAGTCAATCGTTGTTGAACAGACCAATGATATTTTTGACCAGATGTCTGATTTTATGGGCACGATGGAAACGTCTATTCTTGCTGTTTACCGTGAAATTCAGGACGTATCAGCAAGCAAGGAAGCAGTCACGCGTGTCATTCAGGAAATGGCTGCGATGGCTGAAGAAACAGCCGCATCATGCGAAGAGGTGGCAGCTTCAACGGATGAGCAGGTCAGAGCCATTCAGACCGTTACTGAATCTGCAGAGCGGTTAAGTGAGCTGAGCGATGACCTGCAGCAGGCAGTCAACCGCTTCAGGCTTGATGAACAAAAAGAAGCTTAAACACGAATCCTCCGGGTCTATTTGACCTGGGGGATTTTTATATTTATCAAACCGGTGAACGGAACAGGCGGTTAATTCAATACAAAAAGAGGCTGCGGGTTGAAGGAGAGCAGTATGACAGATAAAATGAGTAGATGGATATAGTGGTTGAATGAGAAAAATAGAGGTGTATGAATGAACAATACAAATACGTTAAAGCTGACTGAAGGCGCAATGATGACTGCTTTTTTTGCCGTGTTATTACTGATCACGGTGTATGTGCCGTTTATTTCAATCGCGTCAGCTTTCTTTTTACTGCTGCCATTTTTACTATACAGCGTGAAATATTCGATTCGCGCTTCACTTGTGATGCTTGCTGCGTCAATTGGTGTCGCTGCCATTGTTGGCGGACCGATCTCGATCCCGGTTGCGATTTTATACGGAACAACCGGTGTGATGATGGGCTGGCTGGTCCAGCAGGGTAAAAGCAAATTTATGATTTTTATGATTTCAACGCTTGTGTTTGTTGTAAATATCGTGGTTCAATATTTATTTTCGATTCTGCTTCTTGGCATTAATATGATCGATGAGTTTATTACATTAATGGATGACTCCCTGGAGCAGGCGATCGCTGTCTATACGGCTGCAGGCATTGATACAGGTGATGTACAGGAGCAGTTTGCACAAATTATGCTGGCTTTTGAAACGCTGCTGCCATCATTAATTATCATGTCTTCAGCATTGCTGATCTGGATCATGATGATTATCAACTTCCCGCTCGTTAAGCGGATTGCGAAAAAGGATATGCCTAAATTCGATGCATTCCGCAACCTGTCGCTGCCTAAAAACGTGATCTGGTACTACCTGATTATCCTGCTGACAGCACTCATTGCAACGCCTGAGCAGGGCACAATGTTTGCGTACGCTTTAATCAATCTGCAGTTTGGATTTGAACTGCTGATGATCCTGCAGGGTCTGGCTTTCATCCATTTCTACGGCCATTTAAAGGGATGGAACAGGGGGCTTCTGGTGATTTTGACCATTTTAGGCGTATTGATCAATCCATTGACGCGAATTTTAGGTATAATAGACTTAGGTTTTGATTTAAGAAAACGGATCACTGAAAAGAAGTAGACGCACATTCTTTTTGGTGGATGGATAAGATAGAGCATATATCATGCAAACGGGTGAACCGTTTTGGGAGCTGAAGGCATGCCAACATATTTTCAACACCGGATTTTACGCCGGCTGCTGCTTGGGCTTACAGTGATTGTCTTTTTAATTGCGGCGGTATTATTTCTATATAACTGGATGTTCGCGGTCGGTACGCTGATTCTGGCAGTGCCTGTATTGTGGTTCGCTTTTGTCTTTGAAAAGCGTTTCTTCAATGACACTGAAGAATATATCTCCACCCTTTCCTACAGGGTTAAAAGGGTCGGGGAAGAAGCGCTGATGGAAATGCCGGTTGGAATCCTGCTGTATAATGACGATTTTTACGTTGAGTGGGCGAATCCGTATTTAACGGCTTTCATTGAAGACGGCACGATGATCGGCCGCTCTTTATATGATGTGGCGGACGTACTTGTACCGGTGATCAAAAAAGAAGGCAGCATTGAAGAGACGGTCTCCTGGCAGGGACGGATTTTCCGTATCATCCATAAGCAGGATGAAAAGCTGCTGTACTTTTTTGATGTCACAGAGCAGTCAGAAGTCGAAGAGCAGTATGAAGCAGACCGGACCGTGATCTCGGTCATCTTTTTAGATAACTATGATGAACTGACGCAGGGGATGGATGACTCTGCGCGCAGTAATATTAACAGTGCGGTGACCACGCTGCTGAACCAGTGGGCGATGGAGCACGATATTTATGTGAAAAGGGTCTCATCTGACCGTTTCCTTGCCGTCATGAATGAACGTATTTTACGTGAACTGGAGTATGAAAAATTCACTATCCTGGATTCAATCCGTGAGATGACGTCTAAGCAGAATGTGCCGCTGACGCTCAGTATAGGGATTGGATCAGGCGCTGAGACGCTTCCTGAGCTCGGTCGTCAGGCGCAGTCGAGTCTTGACCTTGCCCTGGGCCGCGGTGGCGATCAGGTGGTCATTAATCAGGCAAACGGGAAAGTAAAGTTTTACGGCGGGAAGACCAATCCGATGGAAAAGCGTACGCGTGTACGTGCGCGCGTGATCTCCCATGCACTGCGTGAACTGATTGTCAGCAGTGATAAAGTCATTGTGATGGGTCATAAGCGTCCGGATATGGATGCAGTCGGAGCGGCAATCGGCGTCAGAAAGATTGCACAGATGAATCAGCGTGAAGGCTTTGTTGCACTGAATTTCACAGAGATCGACAGCGGGGTAAACCGTCTGATTGATGAGATAAAGACCAAGCCGGATTTATTCTCGCATATCATTACGCCTGAAGAGGCACTTGATATGGTGACAGACGATACACTGCTGGTGATTGTCGATACGCACAAGCCGAGTCTTGTCATTGAAGAAAAGCTGTTAAATAAAGCGGAAAAAGTGGTAGTCATTGACCACCACCGCCGCGGAGAAGAGTTTATTGAGAACCCGCTCCTTGTTTATATGGAGCCTTATGCTTCTTCAACGGCAGAGCTTGTCACTGAACTGCTTGATTATCAGCCGAAAACAGAGAAAATCACAATGCTTGAAGCCACTGCGCTTCTTGCTGGTATAATAGTGGATACAAAAAGCTTCACGATGCGTACGGGTTCCCGGACGTTTGATGCGGCATCATATCTCAGAACGCTTGGAGCGGATACCGTACTCGTTCAGCAGTTCTTAAGAGAAGACGTGACGACCTATGTAGAGCGGGCGCGCCTTGTGGAGACGGTCACCTTTTACAAGCATGGCATGGCCATTGCCTTTGGTGAGGATGAACGCGTACACGATTCGGTGATTATTGCCCAGGCAGCTGATACGCTGCTCCAAATGGAAGACGTGGCTGCTTCATTTGTCGTTGCTTTCCGTGATGAAGGTGTCGTCGGCATCAGTGCCCGTTCACTCGGCACAGTCAACGTGCAGCTGATCATGGAAAAACTGAATGGCGGAGGTCACCTGACCAATGCAGCCACCCAGCTCCGGGACGTTACGATTGATGAAGCTGTAGAACAGTTGAAGCAGGCAATCAATGAACACATCGAAGGAGGAACTGAAGAATCATGAAAGTAATTTTCCTACAGGACGTTAAAGGTAAAGGTAAAAAAGGCGAAGTGAAAAATGTTGCAGACGGATATGCGCACAACTATCTACTGAAAAATAATCTGGCTGCTGAAGCAAACGCAGGAAATGTCAGCCAGCTGAATGCTCAAAAGAAAAAGAAGGAGCAGGAAGCGCAGCAGGTGCTTGAAGAAGCAAAGCAGCTGAAGGCGAAAATGGAGGAGCTGACGGTTGAACTGACAGCGAAATCCGGTGAAGACGGCCGTCTGTTCGGCTCAGTTACATCAAAACAGATTGCTGAAGAACTGAAAAAAACGCACGGCATCAAAGTCGATAAGCGTAAAATCGAACTCAGCGATGCAATCCGTTCACTCGGTTACACAAACGTACCGGTGAAAATTCATAACGAAGTAACTGCGACTGTAAAGGTTCACGTAACTGAGGAATAATTTAGGGTCTTCTGAAACCAAACGCATCCATGATATACTGAAACTATCAAAATGGATCAAATAGAGACAAATAAAAGTGCCGGGACTGTGCGAATTTCCTGAGGGAAGCATAGTGCCGGCATTTTATACAGCAACACAGGAGGGATCCGACGTGAATGAACAGTATGCGGACCGAATGCCGCCGCAAAATATAGAAGCCGAGCAGGCCGTGCTTGGCGCCATCTTTTTAGAACCTCAGTCACTGATATCTGCGCAGGAAGTCCTCATGCCCGAAGATTTTTACCGCAGTGCCCACCAGCGTATTTTTGACGTCATGATCAGCTTGAGTGATAAAGGAAAAGCGATTGACCTCGTCACAGTTACAGAAGAGCTTGCAGCCATGAAAGAGCTTGAAGACGTTGGCGGCATCTCCTATTTAACAGACCTTGCAGGCTTTGTACCGACTGCAGCCAACCTTGAATATTACGCGCATATCGTTGAAGAAAAAGCGCTTTTACGAAGACTGATCCGCACAGCGACCACAATCGCACAGGACGGCTATGCGCGTGAGGATGAAGTTGAAAACCTTTTAGCTGAAGCCGAGCGTAACATCATGGAAGTCGCGAACCGTAAAAACACAAGTGCCTTCCACTCTATGAAGGACGTGCTCGTGCGGACCTATGATAATATCGAGATGCTTAACAGCACGCAGGGGGATATTACAGGAATTGCGACAGGCTTTAATGAGCTTGACCGCATGACAGCAGGCTTCCAGCGGAACGATCTGATCATCGTGGCAGCCCGTCCATCAGTTGGTAAGACCGCATTTGCTCTGAATATTGCACAAAACGTTGCCACCAAAACCGGTGAAAACGTTGCGATCTTCAGTCTTGAGATGGGCGCCGAGCAGCTTGTTATGCGTATGCTCTGTGCTGAAGGCAATATCAACGCCCAGAACCTGCGTACAGGTGCACTCACAGATGAGGATTGGCGCAAGCTGACCATGGCGATGGGAAGTCTGTCAAACGCCGGTATCTATATTGATGACACGCCTGGTGTACGTGTACAGGATATCCGCGCAAAGTGCCGCCGTCTGAAGCAGGAACACGGACTCGGTATGATTCTGATTGACTACATGCAGCTGATCCACGGTACCGGAAAACCCGGCGAGAACCGTCAGCAGGAAGTATCTGAAATTTCCCGTTCCCTGAAAGGACTCGCGCGTGAGCTTGAAGTGCCGGTTATTGCACTGTCTCAGCTGTCACGTGGTGTTGAATCCCGTCAGGACAAGCGTCCGATGATGTCTGACTTACGTGAATCAGGAAGTATTGAGCAGGATGCCGATATCGTTGCCTTCCTTTACCGTGATGACTATTACGATAAAGAAAGTGAAAACCAGAATACGATTGAAATCATTATTGCCAAGCAGCGTAACGGCCCGGTTGGTACGGTATCACTTGCCTTTATTAAAGAATATAACAAATTCGTTAACCTCGAGCGGCGACTTGACGATCCGAGTATGCCGCCTGGTGCGTAAAGCCTCCTTTATGGGGGCTTTTTTAGTTTGTGGCTGGATGCGTCGAGTGCTGTATGTTTGCTGTTGAGTGACATGTTTTGCCGGTTGAGGTAGCGATACACCCGGGTTGAGTGCACAGTATTGCGCGTTGAGTGTCGTGATAGCCGGATTGACTGCAGCATTCCGCCACTCGGACGTTGCATCCGCTTAAAGCACCAGCCCCTCTTCATGCCTTTAAGAAACCAGAAGCCTGTTACCTAAGTGCATCAAGTGCCGGACTGAGAGACAGAGGTAGCAATGACAACTGATCTCTTGTAGCCATTTTCACTGAACTTGTAGCGATACACCCGGGTTTCTGTAACTTTTCACCCTAAACGTGTAGCAATCGCGCCCAAATGCTGTCACATTCCCGCAAATCCGCACCACACCCGCCAGTAAACCTTTTCAATGATCGAAATAAACGAATATAAATTCCTATTTAACCAAAAATGTTCGTCTTTACATTGACTGACCCTCTAATGACTGGTAAACTGTTCTTGTTTGATAAAAAGGGTGTAACAGCCTGACGGAGGTGCGTTCCATGTCTTCAGTAGTTGTCGTAGGAACTCAATGGGGAGATGAAGGAAAGGGTAAGATCACTGACTTTCTCTCAGAACATGCAGAAGTAATTGCACGCTATCAGGGCGGTAATAATGCAGGTCATACAATTAAATTTGATGGTGAAACATATAAGCTGCATCTTATTCCATCAGGGATCTTTTATAAAGATAAAATCTCTGTGATCGGTAATGGAATGGTTGTAGATCCAAAAGCGCTTGTGAAGGAGCTTAAGTATCTTCATGACCGCGGTGTCAGCACAGAAAATCTGCGTATCAGCAACCGTGCACACGTGATTCTTCCTTACCACTTAAAGCTTGATGAAGTGGAAGAAGATCGCAAAGGTGCAAACAAAATCGGTACAACGAAAAAAGGAATCGGTCCTGCCTACATGGATAAAGCAGCGCGTGCCGGTATCCGTATTGCTGACCTTTTAGATAAAGAGTCATTTAAAGAAAAGCTTGAACACAACCTTGCTGAAAAGAATCGTATGCTTGAGCGCTTCTATGAAGTGGAAGGCTTTACGATGGAAGATATTTTCGAAGAATACTATGAATATGGTCAGCAGATCGCGAAATATGTATGCGATACATCTGTTGTATTGAATGATGCACTTGATGAAGCGCGCCGCGTGCTTTTTGAAGGAGCACAGGGTGTTATGCTTGATATTGATCAGGGTACATACCCATTTGTTACATCTTCAAATCCGGTAGCGGGTGGCGTTACAATCGGTTCAGGTGTTGGTCCGACAAAAATCGGTCACGTTGTAGGTGTATCTAAAGCTTATACAACACGTGTCGGTGATGGTCCGTTCCCAACTGAACTGCATGATGAAATCGGCAGCCAGATCCGTGAAGTCGGCCGTGAATATGGTACAACGACAGGACGTGCGCGCCGCGTCGGCTGGTTCGACAGCGTTGTTGTACGTCACGCACGCCGCGTAAGTGGACTGACAGACCTTTCACTGAACTCAATTGATGTATTAACAGGCATCAAAACGCTGAAAATCTGTACATCTTACCGCCTTGGTGATGAGATCATTACAGAATATCCGGCAAACCTTCGCACACTTGCGAAATGTGAGCCGATCTATGAAGAGCTTCCAGGCTGGGACGAAGACATCACAGGCGTCCGCTCACTTGATGAGCTTCCTGAAAATGCACGTCACTACCTTGAGCGCGTCTCACAACTGACAGGCATCCCGCTATCAATCTTCTCAGTAGGACCTGACCGTACACAGACAAATGTTGTGAAAAGTGTGTGGAGAGTAGAGAAATAAGAAAAGCGTAAGGCGCTCGTTCAGCTCCGACAGGCATAAGATGCGCAGCGAGAAAAGGGTGAACTTTCCCTTTTTCGCTGTGTAGCTTATGACCCGAGGAGCTAGCGCCTGGAGCTGGATCAAAAGAAAAGTGGAAGCAGGCGTTCAGCCTCAAAACTGATATAAAAAGGGTATCTGCCATCAACGGCAGATACCCTTTTTGCTATAAAATCTCCACGTCCCAATTCTTAATGGCCTGCTCTACATTAGAGAACGTCTGAATATCTTTAAAAGAAATTCCATTTAACACTATATGCTGCGCAAGCTCAGGACGCAGACCACTCACATTCACGTCAATTCCGAGCAGCTTCAGCACGTTAGTAATATCAAATACATGACCTGCCACTTCATTATCAATTGTCACAATCCCTGAGAAATCAATGATGACACAATCAAGATCCATGTCACTGATCGCAGGAATCGTCTTTGTCATCAGATGCTCAGCCCTTGCTGAATCAATTTTTCCGACCAGTGGAAGGACGACCACACCTGGCTGAATCGGTACGATCGGTGCGGAAAGCTCAAGGATTTCTTTGCGGCTCTCTTCATTGATCCGGTTCTTATACCTTTCAAACAAAAGGATGGATTCCCTCATATTAATATCCAGAATAAAGTTTAACCGGTTTAATACAAAAAGCGTGTCCTTTGTTGACAGCTCCATTTGTAAACAGATGGTTCCAATTAAATCGCTGAAGTACATTCTGGTATCCGGATAAGGACGGATGAGAGAAGAAAGCTTATCCATCATTGATACCTGTTCTTCAATATTTTCCCGGCTCCATTTTAAAAACTTTTCCTCCACTGATATCTCTTCTTCAACATGCAAAGTGTCAGAGAAAAATTTAAAAAAACGGCCATTGTTGCGTCGTGATTCTTCTATCATTGCCTGTGGAATCTCCACATCGACTTTTCCAAGACTATACACCAGAAGTTTTTCTCCAAGCTCTTCTCCATTTTGTTTCAGGTATGAAGCAAAATCCTGAATCGAACCCATGTCAATCCCTCAATTCTGTGATGTAGATGCTCTTTTTGTAGTGTGATATTTTGCAGGTATGCGGCTTGTGTCTGCCGGACCTGAACGCCTGCTTCCACTTTTCTTTTAATGTATCGCTTTTTTCTTAAATCTCCCGCCGCGTACTTCGGCGATGCTGCCGACTGCGAGGAAGGCGGTTGGGTCTATATCTTCTACTATACCCTTCAGTTTAGCCTCTTCAAGCCTTGTAATAACACAAAAAACAACTTTTTTCTGATGCAGTGTGAATCCGCCCTGACCGTTCAGATAGGTTACACCGCGTCCGAGCCGATCAATGATGGCATCGCCAATTTCAATATAATTGTCACTGATGATCCATGCTGCTTTTGATTCGTCCATTCCCTGAATGACAATGTCAATCGTTTTAAATGCAATAAAATATGCAATCAATGAATACATCGCGCGGTCCCAGCCGAACACAAATCCTGCAACAGTGAAGATGAATAAGTTAAAAAACATAATCATTTCCCCGACAGAAAAAGGGAGGTTTTTATTGAATAATATTGCGAGAATTTCTGTGCCATCAAGTGAGCCGCCATACCTGATCACAATTCCGACGCCTGCACCAAGTACAATGCCGCCAAAAACTGTGGCAAGCAGCAAATCATCAGTGAAAACCTCAACACTGTGAAGGAGATAAGTGGAGATTGATAATACAGAAATACCAAGCAGCGTGGAAAGTGCAAATGTTTTTCCAATCTGCTTATAGCCAATAAAGAAAAAAGGAATATTCAGTATAAAAATAAAAAGTCCAAGCTTCCATCCGGTTAAGTAAGAAAGAATAATAGATATACCAACAATCCCGCCATCAAGTACCTGATTGGGTACCAGAAACAGTTCCAGTCCGACGGCCATCATGATTGCCCCAATAATAATAAAGAAGACACGTTTACTAATCATTTTCAATGAGAGCTTTTTATGCTGACTCCTTTTCTTAGCAGAAACAGGAGGCAGTTCGTGCTTTTTACGCTTACCCGGCAATATGCATCCCTCCTGGTGGTATGATTGTTACCATTATACACGAGGTTCTTTCTCAAAAGTACTTTCATATTAAATAGACCCCATCTTCAGGCTGATAAAAATCCAAATAAAAAACCCGCTGCTGCGGGTCATTCAACTGTTTCATATAAAACGTTCAGGCGCTTATAAGTTTTCTCGTCACAGATCACATATAAGTTATCATCCTTTTTCAAGGGTTTTTTAATGGCCTCTTTAAAATCCATATCTTCATTGACTGCAATCAGTACTGCCCCGTCATCCAGCAGCTTCTGCGATGCATCGCGATATGTTTTCCACGTGTCCTTCGCTTTGATTACATAAATGTTATTACCGAATCGTTTACTGAGCAGCTGTCTGAAAATCGTTGTTGTACCTGGCTGGAGGGTTGCTTTTGCCATCAGCAGCGACACAGAGTCATCTGACAGTATGAAATCATCCACCCTGATATGATTAAACTTAGAAATATGACGCTCCTCGCAAATCTCTACAATCGTCTGGATATCAACCTGATGCGCTACCGATAGCGCTTCAACTGCAGATGCAATGAGCAGGCTTTTTCCATCTCTTAAGATGGTATCTTCAATTGCAGGATCTGAAAAGATCGCCACTCTCTTTGCCTCAGTGATATTTGCTTTATGCAGAATCCTTTCTTCTGACGGATCCCCGCTGATAAAATGCACTTTATCATCCGGCATAGGTGTTTCATCTGTATTCTCGACAAGAACGATTTCAGCACCGTTATTGTGATACAGCACTTCTTTAATTGCCTGCTCTGTCTTTTTCGACCAGCCGATATATACGTAGTGACCACTTTTTTTATACACCAGTTTCCCCTCCTTTTTTAAACGCTGATATGTACTGGCTGCTTCAACAATCTTTCCGATCAGAACCCCAATCAGACCAATTCCGAAGATAAACAGAAAAATTCCGACAAGTCTCCCTGCCACTGTAACCGGAAAAAAGTCCCCATATCCGACTGTCGTTAACGTCGTCATGGTCCACCAGAAGCTGTCGAACAGTGTTGGAAATGTTTCGGGCTCTATCCAGTAGACTGAGAATGTTCCAAATAAAATAATAAACGCTGAAAGAATAGCAATTACACGGAAGTCCATTTCAGAAAGCTGCTTCCAGAGCCTGATAAATATATGCATGTTTCATCCCTCCTTTTATATTGTTACGGATTTCTTCATTGAGAAGTTTCATATACAAATTTTAACGTTCTTTCAGCCTGTCGTATACTGCCTTAAAGAGCGAAATAACGGAGATGAAAAAAACCTTAAAAACTTTCAAAAAAAGATTGTCAGCTTTTAAATGGTTATGGTATAGTTAGATTCGTTGCTAAGGCAGCGCCAGATATTGGCCCGTTGGTCAAGTGGTTAAGACACCGCCCTTTCACGGCGGTAACACGGGTTCGAATCCCGTACGGGTCACCACTTATTTCAAAATACATAATACCTTTTGGTCCCGTGGTGTAGCGGTTAACATGCCTGCCTGTCACGCAGGAGATCGCCGGTTCGATCCCGGTCGGGACCGCCATTTAGGCTTTGTAGCTCAGTTGGTAGAGCAATGGACTGAAAATCCATGTGTCGGCGGTTCGATTCCGTCCAAAGCCATAAGATACGCTGCAATCGCGGCGTATTTTTTTATGCCTAAACTTCTACCTATAACCTCTTTTACCTTCTACTAAACATCTCAATTTCATAACAAAAAAATTACAGTCAAAAAATTTTCACTTTTTATACCCCGTCATCATCGTTCAGATCAGTATGTTGGAAAAATATAGATGAAAACTGGTTTTATATCATTTTTTACAGTTAGGCAACAAGCATTGTATCGGAACTTCTATATGGTACATTTGGATGGCGCGTTTTTAAGAGACGCTGATTCAACTATACCTGTTGGAGGATAAGACGATGAAAAACAACAATCTAAAGCGTTCATTTATATATTCAGGCAAAAGCCTTAAAATATTTGCTGCCGGCGTGATGCTATCAACTGCATTATGGGGTTTCGACACAGAGGCTTCAGCTGAGTCACGCGGATTGACAGTGGTTCACCACGTGTATGCAGGTGAAGAATATGTTGGCGTCGTGACTGACCCGGATGACCTGACTGCATGGGCAGAGAAAAAAGAAGAAGAGCTTGAAGAGGAAGTTTCCGGTGATGTAAAACATAACCTGAAGCTGATCCCCGAGCATGTATTTAACCCGCAAACAACAGATCAGCAGCTGGTCGACCAGGCAAAAGAAGCAGCAGCATTTGTAACAGATGCTTATGAAGTGAAGCTTGGCGATGAATCTGTTGCTTATGTTGAAAATGAAAAAGCGGCACAGGAAGCGATCAGACAGCTGAAGTTAACAGCTGTATCTGAAAAAGAGCTGGATCGCTTTGAGAAAGAAGATCTGAGTGAAGAGCTTGAGCCGGGTGACAGCCGTATTACGGATATTGAGCTGAAAGGCATTGGAGAGCAGAATGAAACACAGGTTGAGCCTGACCAGCTTTCCGATCCAAAAGAAGCAGTTGAAAAGCTGTTAGCAGGTACCACTTCCACTGTTGATCACGAGGTGGCTGAAGGTGAAACAAAAGAAGATATTCTTGAACAATACGATATGGATGAAGAAACATTTGATGAACTGAATCCTGATGCAGGGGAACTTTCAGAAGGTGTAATGGTCAGAGCTTCTGAAAAGATCCCGGGTGTAGAAGTTCAGGTAAAAAAAGAGTCACGTGTGAAGGAAACCATTGATTTTGAAGAAGAAGTCAAAGAAGACAGCGGGATGTTCAAAGGTGAATCACGCGTAGAGCAGGAAGGCCAGGAAGGTGAAAAAGTCTATACAGAGCTGATCACTGAAGTAAATGGTGAACAGACTGCTGCATCAACTGAAAATGAAGAAGTCACTAAAGAAGTGAAGAATCATATTGTTTTAGAAGGAACTAAAGAAATCCCGTCTAAAGGAACAGGCTCACTTCAATGGCCTGCTGATGGCGGATATATTTCAAGTCATCAGGGACCTAGATGGGGCGACCATCATAAAGGCATTGATATCGCCAGCCCTGACAGCCTGACAATCAGCAACGTGGATAATGGCGTTGTCGTATCTGCCGGCTTTGAAGGGGATTACGGAAATAAAGTCGTTGTTGATCACAATAACGGTATGCGTACAATCTATGCTCACCTGAGTGAAATTCACGTAGAGCCGGGCCAGACAGTCGGGAAGGGTGAATCACTCGGATTGATGGGAACAACAGGATTTTCTACAGGCATCCATCTTCATTTTGAAGTATATGTAAATGGTGAACTGAAAAACCCGATGGATTATCTGGATTATTAAAAGAAACACTGCTGCCGGTACCGGTTTTACTGAAAAACTGGATGCCGGCAGCAGTTTTGTGTATCTAAGATATCTCTTTAAACAATGGCTGCTGATTTCCGTTTCAGGCGGACGCTTTCCGAACGGCGATTGCTGAGCCTCCTCGGCGCAAGCGCCTGTGGGGTCTCAGCTTCCCGCTACTCGTACCCGAGTCGCCGCCTTCCACTCCAATCATCAGCTATGCAAGTATTATATTACATTTTTTTAATTCAAAAAATCTTTCTAAGCTGACCTTGAAAGTAAGGACGGAGACTCCTGCAGCATAGAAGCGACAGGTGAGACCGTGGAGGGTGAAGCCTGGAAGGGGCTCACCGCGCGGCTGCGGAAAGCGCAGACCTTCACGGAGAGGGGCAGCGGGTTAAAATCAAAAAACCTATTTCCCGGGAAATCACCTGACAAAATCGGGTAAAGAGTGAATTATTAACGTCAACGTGATACATTTACTATAAGACTATATAACACTCAATGATTACGAAAGATAAAGGAGAATCACGAGATGGATAAAAAGATCCTAGTTGTCGACGATGAAAAGCCAATTGCAGATATACTACAATTTAACCTGAAAAAAGAAGGCTATGAAGTTCACTGTGCATATGATGGTGACGAGGCACTTGAAAAGGTTGAAGAAATAAAGCCAGACCTGATCCTGCTTGATATCATGCTTCCGGGAAGAGATGGGATGGAAGTATGCCGTGAAGTACGTAAAAATTATGAAATGCCAATTATTATGCTGACAGCAAAAGACTCCGAGATTGATAAAGTGCTCGGTCTTGAGCTTGGCGCGGATGATTATGTAACAAAGCCTTTCAGTACGCGCGAGCTTGTGGCACGTGTGAAAGCAAATATGCGCCGTCACCAGGCGTTAAAAGGCCAGGTTGAGGAAGAGAACCTGACAAATGAAATTACAGTGGGCGTGCTGACGATTCATCCAGATGCTTACATGGTGACAAAACGCGGTGAGACGATTGAGCTGACACACCGTGAGTTTGAGCTGCTTCATTATTTATCAAAACATATCGGACAGGTAATGACGCGTGAGCACTTGCTTCAGACAGTATGGGGCTATGACTATTATGGTGATGTGCGTACAGTGGATGTAACGGTTCGCCGTCTGCGTGAAAAAATTGAAGACAATCCAAGTCATCCATTATGGATTGTGACGCGCCGTGGTGTCGGTTACTACCTGAGAAATCCGGACCAGGATTAAATTTAAATGAGAAAGGTTAATTTCTTTCAATCAATACATTTAAAGTTTGTGTTGATATACGTACTCCTGATCGCATTAGCCATGCAGATTATTGGTGTTTATTTTGTGCGTGAGCTTGAGGATACGCTGATCGAAAACTTCAAATCGTCAATTGAAGACCGTATGAGCCCGCTGGAATACAGTATTACAGAAGAGATCGATACTGATCTGGCGGGCGAGCGGTCAGATGATGAACCTTCATTACAACAGTCCATCCAAGTATTGCTGGGTGGACTTAATTCTGAAGATATTGAGGAAGTACGGATTATCGACGCAAGAAACCGGGTGCTTGGGACGTCAGATGATAATAACCAGACCGTTGTCGGACAGCGTATGAATAATGAGCTGCTGCAACGGATGTTTATTGAAGGGGGACCACCTCCTAATAATCTGAATGAGACTTACGTGGACCGTGAAAGCGGGGACAGGATGTGGGTGCTCGCGATACCGCTTGTGTCAGGAAGTGATGTCATTGGTGCCATCCATATTGAATCAAGAATTGAAAATGTGTATACACAGATGGATGAGATCAATGGCATCCTGGCCGGTGGAACCGCCATTTCACTCGTAATCACTGCGATACTTGGTGTGCTGCTGGCACAAACCATCACAAGGCCGATTGCAGATATGAGAAGTCATGCTGTAGATATGGCAAAAGGAAATTTCTCAAGGAAAGTAAAAGTATATGGTCATGATGAGATCGGTCAACTGGCCATTACCTTTAATAATTTGACGAAAAGACTTCAGGAAGCACGGGTCACAACTGAAGCAGAAAAACGGAAGCTTTCCAGCGTTCTCAGTTATATGACAGATGGCGTAATCGCGACTGACAGAAGAGGCAGGGTCATCTTAATTAACGATCCTGCGGCAGGAATGCTGAATGTTTCACGTGAAACAGTGCTGTCCATGTCTCTTCCTGAACTGCTTGGTATTGAAGATGAATATTCATTTGAAGACCTTTCAAGTCAAAATGATTCGCTTATTTTGAATTTCGGTACACAGGCAAAGCCTTATATTCTTCGTGCAAACTTCTCTGCAATTCAAAAGGAAACCGGCTTTGTGAGCGGTCTGATTGCGGTTTTGCATGATATTACCGAGCAGGAAAAGATTGATGCAGAGCGCCGCGAGTTTGTAGCGAATGTATCCCATGAGCTCCGGACGCCGCTGACAACGATGCGAAGCTATCTTGAGGCGCTGGCTGAAGGTGCATGGCAGGATGAAGAAATCGCACCGCAGTTTCTTCATACAACCCAGACTGAAACTGAGCGGATGATTCGCCTTGTGAACGATCTGCTGCAGCTGTCTAAAATGGATAGCCGCGACTATCGTTTGAATAAAGAATGGGTAAACTTTATCGCGTTTTATCAGCGGATTATTGACCGCTTTGATATGGGGCGTTCACAGAATGTATCGTTTAAAGTAAAACTGCCAAAGGATCCTGTGTATGTCGAGATCGATACTGATAAAATGACACAGGTGCTCGATAATATTATTTCAAATGCGCTGAAGTATTCTCCGGAAGGCGGTCAGATCGGCTTTAAGGTGGAACTGAAAGAGCGTGAAAAAGAGATTGTTGTCAGCGTGTCAGACCAGGGTGTAGGGATTCCGCGTGAAAACCTGAAAAATATTTTTGAACGCTTTTATCGTGTGGACAAAGCCAGAACAAGACAGCTTGGCGGTACAGGGCTTGGACTTGCGATTGCCAAAGAGATGATTACCGCACACGGTGGTCAGGTCTGGGCTTCAAGTGTGGAAGGAAGAGGGACAACCATTTATTTCACACTGCCATATGATCCGGAAAGTGAGGATGAATGGGCATGATGAAAAGAATGGAGCTTTTAAAGTCAATTTTACTGTCTCTGCTTGTTGTATTAAGCCTGGTGTTAACCTGGAATGTATGGTCATATCAGCCGGCAAGTGAGCCTTATGATGAGTCAGAGACAACGGTTGAGAATGTTTCGATTTCTGAAGAACGTACGACAAGGGATTTAATCCAGCCGTCGCGTTTTCTTGTGCATGGTGAAGTGGCAGTCAGTGGTACTTCGGAGGAAAATAATATCAATACGCTGAACGCACTGATGCAGGAGTGGAGTATTTATAACGTTCAGCAGAATAGCACATTTGATGAAGAGGAATTCCGGAATATTGTCCATGGATCCAATCGCATTGAAATACTTTATCCTGCTGAAATTCCGTTCAGTGCTTATCGTGATATTGTGACTTTTGAAAATAATACACTGCCTGAGGATTCATTTGACCGTGTCGTTATTGATGTGTCGGGTCCGGAGGATACACCGTTTACCGTTTACTTTGTCCATTATGATAACAGGGTGGTTTATGAAGGACGTGTAGATTCAACTTATTTTGAGGACCTGAACAGTGTGATTGTGACGAATGCAGCTGCGATTTATACGCCGCTTTTCGCTTACGAAACAGGTGAACGGACGATTTATCTGCCCGTTGAGCGCAGAGAGTACAGTAAGTATCTTTATAAGATGACGACAATTGATATTAACCTTTTCAGACGGGCACTGTTCCAGAATCCTGATGCTGTAGAGTTGAATCAGTTCGGTTCCTCACGTGATCAGTATTTTGATCAGTCATCGAACTTAATGGAGGTTGACCGTAACAATAATACGCTCAGCTATGTGAATCCGTCTGCAGAGCTTTCCACAGTCGGCAGGGCGGGTGAGCTGTTTCAAAAGAGCAGGCGATTTGTCAATGAGCATGAAGGCTGGGTGGATACGTATTACCTGTATGACCTTGATGCGATGGATCAGGAAGTGACTTTCCGCATGCATGAACAGGGACTGCCGGTTTTTAATGATAACGGCGTTGCTGAAATGTATCAGGAGTGGGGAGAGACGAGAATTCATCAGTATGCACGCTCATTTTTAACAAAACAGTTTGAGATTCCGTCTGAGTCCGATACAGTATCACTTGGTTCAGGCTATGATGCCATTGAAGCCATTGAAAGCATTGAGGATTTCGATCCGGAGCGGCTGCAGGATGTGACAGTCGGCTATTATATGACGAAAAATGATAGTGACAACACGTATACACTTGATCCGGTCTGGTATTACAAATACAATGACAGCTGGGCGCGAGTGCCGGTATTAGGAGGAGGGGATCCGGTTGGATTGGAGTAAAACGAAAACCATCTTTATCGTTGTCTTTCTGATCCTGGACATTTTCCTCCTGATTCTGTTTGTTCAAAAATACAATGACAGCCAGCTGGAAACGATTGGGGACCTTTCAACGACGGAGCGGTTAGCTGGTGAAAATGTAACATTGGGAGAGCTGCCGGATGTAGAAGACAGCAGGCCTTATCTCAATGCTGAATATTATCGTTTTATGAGTTCAGATTTACAGGAGCTTGAGGGACAGACGGCAACAATCCGGGAAGGACAGATTCTTGAGTCGGTGCTGACTGAACCGGTTGCGATTGAAGACCCGGAAAATCCTGAGGAACTGAATGAGCTGTTAGAGGATTATGTGACAAATGGCGGTCAGTATACGTTTTGGGAATACGATGAGGAAGACAATCAGCTGATCTATTTTCAGACGTTTGAAGGGTTAACGCTTTATTACAACCTGAACGCACAAATTGCTGTGCAGCTGAACGGAAATAACGAGGCGATTTCTTATGAGCAGACATACCTGACGTCATTAGAAGAATTTACAGAGGAACAACAGCTTAGAGAGCCAAGGTCAGTACTTGAAACCTTTTATGACCGCAACCTGATCCAGCCGAATTCTACAGCAGTAGACCTGCAGCTTGGCTATTACCCGCTATTTGTACAGGAGACAGGCGGAGATACGGATGAAGGCATTACACAGGTGCTCACCCCTACCTGGAAAATGACGATCGAGAATGAAGACGGCAGCCGGAATGATTTATTTATGAATGCGGTGGACGGGAGTATTTATGATATGTCACAGGTAGACCTTGATTTCGAACAGCTGGAAGAAGAAGACGAAATTGCGGAGTGAAGAAATATGACAATGCATATGAGTGTGCTGGCAAGCGGCAGTACAGGCAATGCAATTTTTATAGAAAACGAGAACCATTCCTTTTTGGTGGATGCGGGCCTGAGCGGCAAGCAGATGGAAGGGTTATTCAGCCAGATTGACCGCTCAATCAAGGATTTGAGCGGTATCCTGGTCACCCACGAGCACAGCGATCATATCAAAGGGCTCGGAATTCTTGCGCGCCGCTACAATCTGCCTGTCTATGCAAACGAAAAAACGTGGCAGGCCATGGAACCGCTCATTGGAAATGTAAACAGCGATCAGAAGTTTATCTTTCCAATGGAGACGGTCCAGACATTCGGCGGCCTGGATATCGAATCCTTCGGTGTCTCACATGACGCAGCCGAGCCAATGTTTTACGTGTTCCATGAGAACGGTAAAAAAATTGTTGTCATGACAGACACAGGCTACGTCAGTGACCGGATGAAAGGTATTATCAAAGGTGCCGACGCATACGTGTTTGAAAGTAATCATGACGTCGGGATGCTGCGCATGGGACGCTATCCATGGAGTATCAAACGCCGGATCCTGAGCGATGTCGGCCACGTCTCCAACGAAGATGCAGCACTTGCGATGAGTGAAGTGCTGACAGATAATACGAAGCGAATCTATTTATCTCACTTATCAAAGGATAATAACATGAAAGATCTGGCGAGAATGAGCGTCACCCAGACCCTTGAAGGCTGCGGACTGAAGGTTGGCGAGACATTCGACCTTTATGATACAGACGCGAAAACGCCGACGGATCTTTATAAGATTGTATGAGCACTGCCTGTGAGGTGGTGCTTTTTTTGGTACTGTGGGGGGCGTGGTTCGCTGAAAAAGTGGTGATGTTCGTGGAAAAGCAGGTGTTGTTCTTAGAATCACGTGGCATGTTCGGAGAAAAACAGGTATGATTCTTAGAAAAAACACGATGGTTCGCAGAATAGTGTAATTTTACCCATACCGCCGCATCTCTTACATCCACCCCACACTTTTCAACACCTTTGTGACATCAGGCAATTTCCCGCCCTTTTTCGCACAAATCAAGTAGACTGATAGAAGGAGAGATAGGAGGAGGGGTATGAGATCGAATGGTATAATATACGCGCGCTAATCATTTCATCCACACAAATCGCGCTGCTCATCTCATTTGCTGTTGCCTGGTTCCGCATCAGGCAGTCAGATAAAATCTTAGCATCAAAGGTATCCAACCTTTTTTATACATTCGTACTCGTCTGGAAGTTCTCAAGCATCCTCTTCTACTTTGAGTACATTTTAAAAGCGCCGATGTCCATTCTGTATTACAATGGAGGCGAACTTGGATTACTGCTCGCTGTCGCAGCCGTTCTGCTGCAGCTCATATACTATAGCCGGAAGATGCCTGATATCATTGTTCACTGGCTCCCGGTATGGCTCATTGTATTAACGCTTACTGAAGCGGCAAAGCTTGTACTGACTGCCACGTCAATCATAGACGCACTGCTCGCAGGCGTTTTTCTCATATGTCTTATTTTCATCTGGTCAAAAAACAGCCGTCTTTTAAAAGAAGCGCCATGTCTTACACTGTTAATGGTACTCGCGCTTCAATGGCTCACAATCTCGCTAAATGGCGATTTCATCACAACCGGACTCATCTATAGCTGGCTAATCAGTGCAGCCGTCTGGTTTGTTACAACAAGGAGGAAGCAATCATGATTCCACGATTATTAGCCCTCGGGTTAGTCGGCGTTTTAGTCGCACTGCTAATCGTTAACGTTATGAATGATCAAAAAGAGCGCCAGGAGCTGCAGGCACTTCAGGAAGAATATGCAGTCGCCCCTGCCGATAACGAAAGCGCAGCACCCGTTGAGTCAAGCGGCGCTGTAAAAGAGGGCAACACAGTTCCGAGCGTAGAGGTTACCACGCTGGATGGTGAAACCGTCAACCTGGCAGACTACCGCGGAAAAAAGGTTATCCTGAACTTCTGGGCAACCTGGTGTCCGCCATGCATGGCAGAAATGCCGCATATGCAGGAGTACTATGAAAATGAAGCCGGTGAGCAAAACGTTGAGATCCTGGCTGTTAACTTAACGAGTAAGGACAACGGAATGGATCGAATTGAATCATTCGTTGAGGACTACGAGCTGACATTCCCAATTCTGCTTGATGAAACAGGCGCAATGGGCGATGAATTTCAGGCGTTTTTCATCCCAACCACGTATCTGATTGACGAAGAAGGCGTGATTCAGCGCAAACTGATGGGCCCGATGGATCGGGATATGATGGTTGATATGATGGAGGAGTTGTAGGATTGAAGGGAAAAACCGCCTGTGGGGGCGGTTTTTGTTTGTGTTTGGTGTGGGATTCGTGGAATGTTGGGTGATATTCGGAGAAAAACGGGTGGTGTTCAAAGGAAAACACGTCATGTTCGAAGAAAAACCCGGGTGGTTCGCAACTAATATAGCGACCTTCGTAGAAAAGTGTAATTTGACCTATGTAAAAAACATAAAAAAAACTGCCAGCCGCGGCTGGCAGAAGAATCTCTACTTAGAATATACTAAAATCCCACTCCTCAGAAATCTGCCTCAACAGCATCGTCCCAGCAGCGCTATTACCGTTCGCGTCAATCGCCGGACTGAACACAGCGATGCCGCAGCCTTTTCTGAACGCTTTTTCAGGTGAGTGCCATTTTGGAGGTACGGATGCTAAAATGCCGCCTGAGACGCCACTTTTAGCGGGAATGCCGACGTGTGCGGCGAATTTTCCTGATGAGTTGTACATGCCGCATGTGACCATCAGGACTTTGGCGATGCGGGCTACGTCATGGCTGAAAATCTGGCGTTCCTCGATTGGGTCGTAGCCGTCGTGCGCGATCACGAGTCCGATTTTAGCTAAATCCTCAAGGCTGATACAGATCGCACAGAGCCGGATATAAATATCAAGCGCTTCTTCCACATCCAGATCCAGCAGTTTCGATTCTTTTAAATAGTAGGCAAGCGCACGATTCCGGTGTGCGGTCTGCCATTCAGATTCATAGACCTCCTGATCAAGCTCGAGCTGATGGCCGATCATGCCTTCGACAAACAGCAGGAAGCGCTCATACTTTTCAGAGACCGTATCGCCCGGCAGCATGGATGCAACCGTAATCGCGCCAGCATTGATCAGCGGATTGAACGGCTTGCCGGGTCTGTGAATTTCAAATGGAATAATAGAGTTAAACGATTCACCGGTTGGTTCAACATCCACTTTATCCAGCACAAAATCAAGCCCTTTAAAATGACAGAGCGCGACAAAGCTGATGATCTTCGAAATACTCTGCAGCGTGAATTTCACGTTACTTTCCCCGGCCATATACGTGTCACCGTTATAATCCATGATGCAGATCCCGAGCTGATCACGGTCCTGATTCGCAAGCGCCGGTATGTATTGCGCGGGCTCTCCAAGCATTGTATGTGAGCGGTTATCTTCAACCCATTGCTTTAATTTCTCGTACACTTCTTCACTTCTCATATCCCAGCCTCCTATCGGTCAGTCAGTATTAGTCTTTTCCCCTTACTTTTAAAATCTAACCGTTTTAAGAAATGAACCTTCAGCACATTCCATGCAATTTTTTTAAAAGATTAAGCATTTTTTCATCTGATTTTCATCTTCGCGCTCTATACTGTGAATCATAGAAGAGATCACATACGAAAGGATGATCAATTAATGGGTTATTACGATGATCACACAAATACAGAACGATCCAATAAAAAAAGCGGAAGCAAGGCAGGTTATTTCTTTTCAAGCCTTGTCGGCGTTATTGTCGGTGCACTAATTGTTGCTCTGGCGTTCCCGATGTTTGACGGGGGAAATAATTCGACCGTGAGCAACTCCGGCACAGCAGGACAGGCAACGGAATCCCAGCCGATTTCCTATGACGTATCATCAGATGTGACAGCAGCCGTTGAAAAAGCCGGAGATGCAGTTGTTGGTGTAACGAACCTTCAGGCTGGCGGCGGTATGTTTGGTCAGCAAAGTGAAGCGCAGGAAGCCGGCACAGGTTCCGGTGTGATCTATAAAGAAGAAGGCGACAGCGCATTTATCGTGACCAACTATCACGTGATTGAAGGCAGTGACCAGGTGGAAGTCACACTTGCTGACGGCACAAAAGAAGAAGCAACAGTGCTTGGCGGCGACCAGTGGACAGACCTTGCTGTACTTCAGATCAGCGGTGAAAACGTAGAAACCGTTGCTGAATTTGGTGACTCACAGGCACTGAAGCCTGGTGAACCGGTTATCGCAATCGGTAACCCGCTTGGCCTTCAATTCTCAGGTTCCGTGACAACAGGTGTTGTATCAGGCGTTGAACGTACAATTCCGGTAGACATCAATCAGGACGGACAGGTTGACTGGCAGGCAGAGGTTATCCAGACAGATGCAGCCATTAACCCTGGTAACTCAGGCGGTGCCCTTGTTAACAGTCAGGGACAGCTGATCGGTATCAACTCAATGAAAATCGCCCAGTCTTCAGTTGAAGGAATCGGGCTTGCCATCCCAATTGATATGGCTCAGCCAATTATCAATGACCTTGAGTCAAAAGGTGAAGTTGACCGCCCGACAATGGGTATCACACTATTTGACCTTGCCAACGTACCGGCAGTCTACCAGCAGGAACAGCTGAACCTTCCTGAAGAAGTCACAACAGGCGTTGTCATCGAACGCGTCGTACCTAATTCAGCGGCAGCCAATGCAGGACTCGAAGACATGGACGTCATCGTTGAAATGGACGGCGAAAAAATCAACAACAGTATGGAACTCCGCCAGCACCTTTACACTGAAAAGAGCGTCGGTGACGAAATGCAGGTAAAAGTGTACCGAAATGGTGAAATGGTTGAAGTGACAATGACTTTGACAGACGACTCGCAGCTATAAAACATTGAGGGGCTTCACGGCTCCTCAATCCTAAATTGAAAATAATCTCCTCCTAAAGGAGTTCATATAGATTTCAAGTCCACACAAACTACAGACAAAACGCTATTTCTTAAGCCTATTTTCAGCAGGAGCCCTCCACGCTCCTGCTATTTTTTTGTGAAAAACGCATCCATGATACAATCAATCTAAAAGGTGGTGACACATTTGCGCATATTTTGCTGTAAGGAACATGTCGAATTAGCACTGGATGTGCTGGTCGATGAAACAGAGGACGTCCCTCTTTTGAAGACAGTGGATAACTATGAAGAGTTGTCCACAAACTGTGAATACTGCAATGAAACAGCCATATATCTTGTGGAGAACAAATGATCTCATACGAAATGTGGATAGTTATTGTGGATATGTGTATAACTTTTGGGGATAACCTGTTTATAATGGTCGAATAACCTAAAATTTTCAACCAGCGCAAAACGACAAAAATCTATCCACAGTGGACAAATAGAAAAGAGGAAGCAGGCGTTCAGGTCCGACAAGCATAAGACGAGGAGCGGTAAACGGGTGATCTTTCCCGTATAACGATGCTTGGCTTATGAGCCGAGGACCTTAACGCTGGAGCTGGATCAAATCGTAAAGTGGAAATGCCTGACGCGGGCGTTCGATAAAATGAAAAGGTGGCGTAAATCATTCAAAAGGTGATAGATAAAAATAGAAAGGTGATGGATAATAGCCAGCCGCCCGGTATAGAAGTGTGAATCACTCAGAAAGCTGATGCAAATAAACTTAAAGCTGATAGATAAAACCCAAAAGCCGATAGATAAATCTGCCTGCGCGTTATGCCAAACCCGCCAACCCACCAGCTCCCGCCCCACACAAACAAAAAAACCACCCCCGCCCCCACGGAAATGGAATCTATCTCGAACTATTCGAAGTCTCTAACTCCTCATTCCAAACATAAAAATCATTCTTCCCATTGCGTTTAATCTTGTACATTGCCTGGTCCGCTTTATAGATCAGTGTTTCAAGCTTTGTTCCATGATGCGGATAGCAGCTGATGCCGAGGCTGAATCTGATCTCAAGTGGTGTATTCTCAGCCCAGTAAGGTCTGTTTTCAAACTGCTTCATCAGCCTGAAGATTAATTGTTTAAATGCGGCTTCGTTTTCACATTGTAGATAAGCAAAAAATTCATCTCCGCCAACCCTTGCAGCGAGCCCCTGATCACCTACAGTTTCTTTCAGTACCTCACCAACATGCTTTAAATACTCATCCCCGGTCTGGTGACCAAATGTATCATTGACCGATTTGAAATCATCAAGGTCGAGAATCAGCATAGCCGTTGTCTGCTGTCCTCTTAATGCTTTTGCCGCCTCCTCATAAAAGGCGCGGCGATTAGGCAGTCTGGTAAGTGGGTCATGATAGGCTAAAAAACGAATGGTTTCCTCTGCTTCTTTGTACATCTGAACATCTCTTAGGATACAGAGAATATAAAGATTGTGCTCAACAAATACAAAATCCCCATCAATTAAAATGTACTTTTTCTCACCCTGTTCAGTCTGGATCCGTGACTCATACTGACTGATCCGCTCTCCCCGGTCAAACATATACTGAAACCGTGTAAGGGCACCTTCTTTTCTATCATCTGATAGATAGTCAGTGAATTGTTTTCCTTTAATACTTTGCTCGCCTAAAAGTGCCAGTGCAGCCGGATTTGCACTTTCAATCATCCCTTCCCGATCAATCAGTAAAATAGGAGACGGATTGATCTCATGGAGCGTAGAAAAGCGTTTATGATACGACGCAAGAAAATCGAATTTTTTCATACCGTATGCTAATGCACCAATCCAGATAATACCCCCGTAAATATAAGGGTAGGGTGGCATCGTGCCTCTGAATTCAAAAATGCCAAAAATAAAATTCCAGACCTGTACCAGAATAGCTACCACAATTAAAAGGCTGATAATCCTTTTTTGCTGAGGGGCTACGGCTTTTTTACCAAGCTGATGGAGCATCCAGATGATAAAAAATGAGAGCGTCAGTCCAGCGCCCATTGTTGCAAGATATGCGGCATTGAAATCAGGATATATAAACAATCCTTCACGCTCAAATGATGTACTGTTTGTAAAATTACTCTGAAAGATCAACGTAAGTGGAATAGGTAATGCAGGTATGTAAAGCACCCACGGATACAGAAATGAAGGGAACTTCTCATACACGCCCGTTATTTTAATAATAAAATGAATCGACAAACACAAGATCAGCAGCCCTGCATTTCCAAACACATAAGTGATCAGAAATGGACTGTAGGAGAGATCAACCTGCTGGCGGATAAATTCTGTTGTAAACAGCACCCCGTAACAGGCAATATACGCGCTTAATAATAAATGCTCCGTACGTCTGTGATTTCTCATCAGCACATCAGCTGCCATATAAAACATCATCGCAGCCGGAAGCAAATATAAAGCCATATAAATCAGCAATTCCCTCATCTCATCACACCCTTTTGTGTGAAATAGGCCTAAGTGCCCCTTTTATACATATAAGTATCTCATATTCAAAGAAATTCAGCACGCTAAAGTTGTTTGAAAGTTTAAAAAACGATCATTTGGATGGGGTTCATGAGATTTGCTTATGTTCAGAAAATAACAGTGATGGTTCCGGAAATTACACAGGTGGTTCATGAGATTTTCATGCCGGTTCCTGAAATTGGACACAATGACCCACTCCCATTTAAAAAAGCTGCCCGCATAAACCCCGGACAGCTCTCCATCTATAAAAGAATAAACCCGATCACACCTGCCATCGTCACATAAAACATCATCGGCACAAGCGTCATCCGGATAATCGTCCCTTCCTTACCGGTCAGATTCACAACGGATGCGGCGGCTACCACATTCAGCACGCAAATCATATTTCCGGCATTCGCACCAAGCACCTGCAGCGCAAGGATGATCTGCGGATCAGCACCGATCTGATCGGCCACACTGAATTGAAACAGTGAAAACATCATGCTGCTGAAGGTCGCACTGCCTGAAATAAATGAGCCGAGCGCACCGATAATCGGGGCAACGAGCGGCCAGTTGGTCCCTGCAGCGGCAGAGACGAAATCCGCCAGCTCAAGCGGCATGCTGAGCAGATCCGCGCCGTTCACACCTGAATTGATAAAAATCCGCACCATAGGAACAGCAGTCCCAAGCGCGATGGCAGTGCCGACCATTGTTTTTGCAGATTGACTGAATACACTGCCTACAGCCTTCACGCGCATACTGTGGAGCAGGGCCGTCAGCAGCACAGCGACTAAAAAGATCGTACCGGGTAGATAAAATGGTTCGAAAAATGTCGTAATTTCTGTTCCAAGAATATTACTCCAGCCAACCTGAACCTCACGCAGCCATCCTTTTAGCGGCAGGGCGTCAATCCTCGTCAGTACAAGGAGTGAAGTGACGATCAGGTAAGGCAGCCATGCTTTCCAGAGCGGCATCCCGGCGCCGTTCACAGCTTCAGCTTTTACCTGATCAGCCGCCGCAAAATCCCAAGCTTTTTTCGGTAAAAGGAATCCTTTTTTCGCAGCCGGTACGACAACCATCAGCCCGACAAGTCCTCCGATAATAGACGGGAATTCAGGTCCGAGCAGCGTGGCGACTGTAAATGCCGGTACAGTAAACGCAAGCCCTGCAAAAATCGCAAACGGTGCGATCTGAAAGCCTTCCTTCCATGAACGGTTCTCGCCAAAAAAGCGGGTCAGCATGATCACTAAAATAAGCGGAATAAACGTCCCGATAAAGAGATCGATGAAAACTGCTGTGCTCGCGACCTCCTGCAAATACGGACCGATCGCAGCGCCGCCAAGTTCCTCCTGGACAACAGGCGCAAGTGAGCTTCCCTGATTCAGCCCCTGGTTCACCCCAACAATAATCGGTGTCCCAACTGCACCAAAAGAAACAGCAGAACTATCAGCAATCAAAGCAAGCGCAACAGCAGCAAGTGGCGGGAAGCCAAGCGCGACAAGGAGCGGCGCAGCAATCGCAGCCGGCGTCCCAAACCCGGCTGCTCCTTCAATAAAAGAACCGAACAGCCAGGCAATAATAATGAGCTGAACTCGGCGATCAGCCGTGATTTGTGTAAAACCGTTCCGGATCGAATCCATTGCGCCGCTTTTCTTCAGCGTGTTGAGTAAGAGGATGGCACCAAACACAATCCACATAATCGAAACAGCGATGATCAGACCTTCGATGATCGCAGCAGAAATCTGAATCACAGACACCTGCCAGATAAAAAACGCCAGCAGCGCAGTCGCCGCAAGACTGATCGGCATCGCTTTTGTTGCAGGCAAACGGAGAATGACGAGAAACAAAAATACAGCTAAAACAGGGGTCAGAGCAGTCAGCATTTGCAAAAACGTCATCAGAATCATCCTTATCGGGTTGTAAGATACTTTAAGTATAGCAGGTTTTTGGGAGAGAGAAGGGGTTATTTGTGAAGTTTTTCACAAATATTTGCGTGGTGGAGGGTGTTCGTAGAAAAAACGTGGTGGTTCAAAGAATAACGAGGCATGTTCGGAGAATAACATGCCTCGTTCGGAGAAAAACAAGGTACGTTCAAAGAAAAAACATCGAGGTTCGCAGGATAGTGTTAAAAGACCTACCCCGCAACAAACTTCAGCTGCCCAAAACCATCACTTCATCACACTCAAAAACCGCTCCTTATTCCGCTCGACCGACCCGAACAAATCCACAACCGGCGCCGGATAATGACGGCCAATGACAACGCCTGCCGCCTGCTGTCCCTCATAATTCATCTCATAAGGCGCAAAGATTCTTGCCCCCGGCACTTTACGAAGCTCCGGCAGCCACGTCCGTAAATACTCACCTTTTGGATCGTAATCCCGCGCCTGCTTCACCACATTGAACGCCCTGAACTGAATCGCATCATTCCCGACACCCGCCTGATACAGCCAGTTCCCGTAATTACTCGACACATCATAATCAATCAGCAGCGATTCAAACCACGCAGCGCCGATCCGCCAGTCGAGTCCGAGATTCTTCGTCAGAAAGCTCGCCACGTTTTGTCTCGCACGGTTCGACATAAACCCGGTTGCACGCAGCTCCCGCATCGCAGCATCCACCAGCGGATATCCGGTCTTCCCGTTCATCCAGGCTGATTCAAGCTTCTCATCACGGTCCCACGGCGGCGTCCGGTCGCGCAGGCCGGATGCCGCAAACAAATTATCGCCGTAACGCCTGTGCACCAGGTGAAAATAATCCCGCCACAGCAGTTCAAAATACAGCCAGTACGTAGAATCATTTTTCAAGCGCTCATCTTCATAGCGGCGTACCTCATCCATCACCATCCGGGGCGATAGACACCCATGCGCAAGCCACGGTGAGAGCTTTGACGAATCATCCTCCTTCAGCATGCCATTCCGCGTTTCCTTATACACACGCAGCTGATCCGATTCAAAAAAGTAGTGCGCAATCCGCTTCAGTCCCGCGTTCATTCCGCCGCGAAAACGGAGCGGTCCGTCCAGCTCATCAAAACCAAGCGCAGATAAAGACGGGATCTCGCCTTCATCCAACTCCACACTTTTCGCGACAGCTGAAGGTTTTGAAAGGGGAGGACGCATCAGTACATCGTTCTTTTCAATCCGCTTTCTGAACTGCGAAAAGGTGTCCGGCACGCTGTACGAATCAAACGGTAAATCCTCCGGATCGTACAGATTATGTCCGTGATCAATTGACACTTTTGCCTGCAGCGCCTCACGCACCCGGCGCTCTGCCGTCTGCTCCTCGCTGCCGATTTCCTCATGCAGATACAGACACTTCACAAAATACTGCTCATTCAGCGCCCCGAAAACCTCCGCCGGATCCCCGGTGCGCACAAAAAGCGGGATGCCAAGCTTCTTCAATTCACTGCGCAGATCCTCCACACTCTCCCTGATAAACGCAGCCCGGAACTTCTCCATCTTCCGGAATCCATACGAAGTCTCCCTCATCATCTCCGGATCAAATACATACACCCCCACAACCGGCAGCCCGCTTGCCACCGCGCGTCTCAGCGGCTGGTGATCAATCGTCCGCAGATCGTTTCTGAACCATACAGCTGCAATATCCATTGGATTCGCTCCTTTTGATAAATGTGTTAGGGATATTGTAAAAGAATAGGAGGGTGGAAGGAAGTTTGGGTCGGCTGTGGCGGGAGTGGTTCCGGAGATTACTAGTGGTGTTCAGAAGATTACGTGGATGGTTCCTGAAATAACCACTGGTGTTCCGGAGATTACAACGGTCGTTCCGGACATTTCCGCACCGGTCCCGGAGATAGGGTGCAAAGACCTATCCCCAACGCACAAAAAAGCCCGGGACCCCAACCAAATCCCGGACTCAAAAACCCTACTCCACAACCTCAAACTCCCCCGACCCCTCAAGCGACTCCACCAGCCCCGACCCAAAAAGCCCGGCCGGCGTAAAGCTTCCTGAAGGCAGATCGCGCCCGAGCATCCGGCGCACGACTTCCAGTGAACCAAGTGCAGTCAGTGTGTAGGCGTTTGTCGTTTTGATCCGCACCGTTACCGTACTGCCATCCGCCGCTTTTGCTTCCCCGACAATATAGGACGGTGCATTCTCCCGTGCACGTTCATCCGGCCCTTTGGCGGAGCGGTCGACCCATTTCAGCAGCTGCTTCTGGACAGGCTTTGTGCCGAGCACCGGTGCGAAAAGGGACATGACGCGTGCGCCGCGGATCTGCGTTTCTGACAGCGGAATCCACGTCGTGATATTAGGAATTTTCGTTGTATAGTACGCAGTCGAGACGTCACCCCACGGAATCGCTGTGACCGGCTGCTGCCCCTTGCCGAAGTCGAGCGTCCGCTTTTTCGTGCCCATTGGAAACGGAACAATCTTCCCGTCCTTCCGCTCAGCGCTGCCACCGGAAAGTCCCTCAATCATCGTTTTCGTTGTGCCGGGTGACATGCCTGCTAAAAAGGAAAATCCGAGTGAAAGTGAGACTGCGTTTGGCATGAGCTCCTTCAGCTTATGTGCGGTGCAGTCAGTCGGGATCACGTCAAACCCGACGCCCGGGCACAGTACGATCCCTTTATCAGCAGCGCGCTTTGACATTTCAGGAGCATGAATCATTTCAAATACGTCGATTTCCCCCGTGATATCAAGGTAGTGCGTGCCTGCAGCAAGACAGCCTTCGACCATCTGCCGGCTTGTCTTTGAAAAGGGGCCCGCGCAGTGTAAGACGAGTTCCATTCCTGCAAGCTTTTCGGCAACCGTTCCAGGGTCATCAAGTGAGAACACGCTTGACTCAAGTCCAAGTTCACCTGCAAGCCTGCTGATCGCCTCTTCGTTTCGTCCGGCAAGCACCGGGGTCATGCCGTCTTTTACTGCCTGACGCGCAATCAGCTCGCCGGTGTAGCCATTTGCTCCGTAGATCATCCATGCTGACATACTGATTCATCCTTTCAGTCATTGAATTGTAGATAAGTATAGCAAACATTTCCTTTTCAAAGCCGTCACAAAGATAGTTGAAATATGCAACTAAATCCCTTTTCGCGCCTGAAATGGCTTACAATAGGGTTACATCAAGAGTTTACTGGAGGTTCATATGATTAAAATAATGGCTGATTCGACGTGTGATCTGTCAAACGAGGTACTTGAAAAGTACGACATCAGCACGGCGCCACTGAAAATTAACATTGACGGCAATTCCTATAAAGATAAAGTTGAAATCGATCCGGAGACATTTTTCAGAATGCTTGAGGATCTCTCGGATTTTCCGACAACCGGTGCACCGAGCCCTGCTGAGTACCTGTCGATTATGGAGGAAGCGGTTGAATCGGGTCATACGCATATTTTATGTATCTGTATGTCGAGCGGAACGAGCGGCTCCTATCAATCTGCTGAGCTTGCAAAAGACTACTTTTACGAGGAGCACCCGACCTCACCTGTGCATATTCAGATCATAGATTCAAAATGTATGAGTCACGGGAGCGGCTGGCTTCTTTTGAAAAGCGCGCTGCTGCGTGAAAGAGGCGCCTCATTTGAAGAGATCGTCGGCTTTAACGAACAGTATAAAACAAACGTGAAGCACTTTTTGTCAGTTGATGACCTGAACCACCTCATTAAAAGCGGACGGATCTCAAACGCGAGTGCAATGGTCGGCAAATTGCTCATGCTGAAGCCAGTTATGACGATGAAGGACGGTAAGGGAGCGGTTGTTGCAAAAGAGCGCGGCCGTAAAAAGGTACTGAAGCATTACGTTGAGGAATTTAAAAAGCGGTATGACCCGGAGCAGACGGAATTTGTCATCATCGGTTATACGACAGATGCTTCTGTTGCAGAAAGCTTAAAGGTAAAAATGCAGGAGGAGACCGACTTTGCAGGCGAGATCTTCGTCATGCAGATGGGCGTTGCAGTCGGTACCCATGTTGGACCGGGCGGCATCTCGATGTTTTTTATGGAAAAATAAGATTCAGAAAATGTACAAAATTATGAAACCTCCGGGAGATTCTATTCGTAAAACGAAGTAGACGAAACCCCCGGAGGTTATTTTTATGCTCAATAAAATTCGCAATATCGATGCAGATACAGTCACACCGTACATTTCAACAGCCGCCGTCCTGCTGATCCTCTCAGCATTCTTCTTCCCGGCCATCGCTGTTATGTTCATCCAGGATATGCTGTTCTTCTCCTATGATCACTGGTCATTCCTGCGCCCATCCGAAGCATATATTGGCTTCGGCGCCGCCATGATCTGGGTCGCGATCGTGCTGCTGTCATTTCTGTTTACCAAAATGCATTCAGAGCGAAAAGACACGATCTACAAATTCGCAGGCCTGCACGTTGTGATGATGGCACTCGCCGTACCGGTTTTTGCACTGTCCATTTATCACTACGTCTTTTTAGATGAAAACGGTGTGACCGGCAACTCATTCTGGACGTTTTCAGAGGAGCATATTTCATGGGATGAGGTTGAGGAAGTAACGCGCCTTGTAGATGAAAGCAATAAAGCGGTTCTGTCCTATACGTTTTCGGATGGTGAAAAGTCGATTACCGTTCCTTACAACTCGCGTGAATACGAGACGAGACGTGCGATTTTGAGCGCGGTTCAGATGTATGAGTGGGAAGTGACGGATATTTTTGAGGACGCGGGGACGGTGCCGATTACGTTTTGATGGTTGATGGGGGAGTGGTGGTTCAGGAGATTACAGGTGGTGTTCAGAAGATTATTGTAGGTGTTCAGGAGACTACCTGTGTGGTTCAGAACAAAATCACGTGTGTTCAGGAAATAATCGGGGTGGTTCCGGAGATCGTTATATAGACCCATCACTCAAAACGAACTTACATTAAAATTGCTTTATGATAAAATGAATTAAATGGAAAATAACCAAATTGCTGTCACCGTGCCAGGGTTCCCGGAACGCCAACCAATAGGAGGAATACAAATGAGGAAAACGCTTGATTTTATCCTGATCGCCGGCGCCATTGCTATCCTTTTGTTCGCAGACTTCGAGCGGTATATCAATCCTTGGTTCACAACCATCTGGATCACCATCGCCGTCTCCCTTTTAGTCCTCAACATCATGACAATACCACACATCAGGAAACCATCTGCCATCATTTTACTCGTCATGACGCTCAGCACACTGGCCTTCATCAGCTGGGCACCGATCAATTTCGAACTGATCATTCACGTCGTATTCGCTTTATCACCACTCGTTCCGATTATCAAAATGCTCACGGATCAACCAAAGGCGATGACCTATAAAAGTGTCAGCGCAGGAGAGCCTGTTTAAAAGTTGCATACACCATTTAAAAGCGGATTTTCCTGTTTAGTTTAAAGGAAAATGCGTTTTTTTATAGCGTAAATATAATCAGGGGGGGAGCCGCCTATCATGCCAAAATTATATACAGTCTTGGCCATCATGGTTTTACTAACTATTGCAGGATGTTCCGGCCCAACAAACAGCAATGAACATAATCATGATGAACTAGAAACAGAAACCGTCAGTTTTACAGGAACCATCAGGGAAATCAACGGGAAAACAGCAATCGTTTCCGCGGTATTATCTGAAGGTAACCCTGAAAGTAACGTGTTTGTTGACCTTTCCGTAAATCAGGATGAAACATTTCAGGTGGGAGATATCATTAAAGTAGAATACGATGGTGCCATCAACGAATCGAATCCGGCTCAAATTAATACGCTGTCTGTTGAACACGCAGAATAAGCACCAAAAAACGCCCGGGAACCGTTCCCCGGGCGTCATCTTATTTCATATCTTCTCCTTAAACAACTTCTTCACAGCCCTAACCACATACTTCTCCGGCCATTCCCCAAGCATGCCAAAAACAGCCGTCTCATGCAGCCCGAGCGTCCGCACCTTATTCGTCGGCTCACCCATTAAGGTCTGAGCCAGTAAATGCAGTGTCAGCGTAAGCTCGGTTTCATCTAAAAAAGCCTCTACACGCTCCACTTCAGCGCGCGTTACCTGAAAGCCTTCAACCTCAACCATCACATCATCCGGCTTCGGCTGGTTCGCCTCAAGAAGCACCGTCCATTCAGCAATCAGCTCATCTAGCGCCGCCTCAGAGACCTCAAGAGTCTTCCATTCCTGCACCGCCTTCAGCACCTTCGTATCAGGCAGCACGACCTCAGACAGACTCATCAGCGTTGGCTCCACGCGCTCCTCAGGCAGCCGGACCGCCTTCAGCTGCTCATAGCACCCAACCACTTCAGGAGCCTCCACATCAAGCCGATCCTTTAACCAAATGAGCCGTTCAAGCTTCCCGCTAAAAGCATTCAGCCGAAGCTTCACATCCTGCACGTCACGCAGCGCCTCCACGACATTCATACTCTGCGCAGCAATCTCATTCAGCTGGCGTTCAATCGTCGCGATCCGTTTCACCGTGCGCTCCATAATAGGCTCTTCACGCAGCTCAATGCGCTCCTCGTCTACGTGATACTTCACCGCATACTCACACACCGGGCACGTGCACACAAGCGCCTCACCATCTACAGCAAGCTCTTTCTCATGCGTACACATCTCCCAGCGCCATTCAGCCGGAATATCACGGTAAGGCCGCATCACAATCTCCACGCGGTGCCGCCAGTACGCGATGTCCTCCGGATACTTCAACACAGCTAAAAGAGAAGACCTGTTCATCTTCTCAACAGCTTCCACCACATGATTCTTTTCTTTTGCAAGCTCTATAAAAGGATGGCGGCTGTACGCATCATAGATCTGATCCAGCCAGTACTCACGCTTCATCCGGTGAAGCTTCGCACAAAACGCATAATCCTTCAGCACATACGACACATGATGATGCAGCCCCTCAGCTGACAGCCGGCTGTAGATCTTCCCGTAAAAATAACTCTCATCAATCGGAAGCCCGCGCTGCGCCGAATGCTCCTGCCATAAAAACATCTCAGGCCGCATCAGCTGAGGATACAGCTCCTCCTCACGCGTCACAGGAACCGGCATCCGCCAGCAGTCCGCATGCAGAAACTCCTTTATATCCTTAAGCTCTCTATAGGAAAACTGAGGCAGCGCACGATGGACCGCCTGCTGAAGACGGGACAGCACCGCACGCTCCTCCTTATGCCCAATTGAGCGGACATTCGCATACCTGCGCCCAACCGGCATAAACAATAATTTATCATAAGGTTCAATCTTAACCCCTGGTTTCATGTGGAACACTCCTTACTTCTAACCCCTCAATTCATTATAAAGCCCATCACCGAAGGACTCTAATTTGGATAGTCTCGGAAGTTCCAGCGCAGCCCATTCATGTTAAACTAATACCATCACAACAACCCGGAGGACCATTATGAAAATACAAATCATCACAGTCGGCAAACTCAAAGAAAAATACCTCAAACAGGGCATCGCCGAATACACCAAACGCCTCAGCGCCTACTGCAACATTGAAGAAATCGAAGTCCCAGACGAAAAAGCACCCGAAAACCTGAGCGAAGCCGACATGCAAATCGTCAAACAAAAAGAAGGCGAGCGCATTCTCTCTAAAATAGGCGCAGACACCCACATCATCACCCTCGAAATTAACGGCAAACAGCTCACATCAGAGCAGCTGGCAAAGGAAATAGACAAGCTTGCGACCTATGGGAAAAGTAAAATTGCTTTTGTCATTGGGGGATCACTTGGACTCAGTGATGAAGTATTGAAGAGAAGTGATTTTGGACTGTCATTTTCGAAGATGACGTTTCCGCATCAGTTGATGAAATTGGTTTTGGTGGAGCAGGTTTATCGGAGTTTTAGGATTAATAGGAATGAACCGTATCATAAATAATAAATTTTTATTTGAACTTTCTGAACTAATAAAAATTTATAAAATGAAAATTACCATTTGGGTAAATGGAGGTATATTGTTATATAATAATTCATAGATAGACAATTTTTTACTGCATCGAAGGGAGAACAAAATATGGCTAAGGCAACCAAAGTGAATCATCCGATAATTTCAAGTTATTTGGAAGATTTCGCTAGAAATTATGGGATATCTAAAAACAAAGCAAAGGATGAACATGCTTTGTTTGAGAAATTTATTAACGATTTGATCCTTAAAGTATATGGTAACGATGTTAATGCAAACTTTGAGAGTATGGAAACTGGAACTGCATTTGGTATTGATGGAGTAGCGATTTTTGTAAATGATAGGCTGATTGAAAGCGAAGAGGACTTTGACTATATTTGCGAGCACGCTAAAAAAATTGATGTTAACTTTATATTCACTCAAGCTAAAGTGAGCACAAATTTTGATAGAACGCAAATTCAAGACTTTTTTATGGGGGTATTAAGATTTTTTAACCTTGAAAAATGCGAGATTAATGAATTAAAAGATCAATGGGAAATCAGTAAATATATATATAATAAAAGTAATAAATTCAAAGAATTGCCAAGTATAGATTTATACTTTGCTACTTTATCGAATAATGAGATAGATTTCAAAGATATACACATGAAATCAACTTTAGATAAAGGAATACACGATTTAATTAATAAAGTCATGTTTAATGATCAAAGAATCAGCTTCAAACCATTGGGTCTAAAAAAAATAATGGAACTTTATAGAAAATTGGATAGTAATCTTGAAATAAAATTTAATTTGGATAAACAGCCTGTCCCTTATCCGATTGATCCTACAAAAAAAGTATCTTCTGGATATTATGGTCTGATTAGGTTAGAAAGTCTATTTGATATTTTAACAGATAAAATAGATGGTGAAATAAAGCTAAAAAAGGGTATTTTTGAAGATAACATCAGAGATTATCTAGGTAGTGATGATAATATTGATGTGAATTCTAATATGACAAAGGAAATTACAGGAAGCAAGGCGCATCTTTTTGGTTTGTTAAATAATGGTATTACGATTATTGCTGACGATGTTAGTATAGTTACTACTGAGGCTACTTTAACAAACTACCAGATTGTTAATGGGTGTCAAACGAGTAATGTATTATTTGAATCTCGAGAAAATATTAACGCTGAAAATATATATATTCCAATTAGATTAATTGGTACAACTGATGAGGAAACCAAGCATGCTATTATAAAGGCTACCAATAGTCAAACTTCCCTTAAGCCTGAACAGCTGGCGGCATTAAAGATCGAACAAAAAGATATCGAAGAATATTACAGGGTGAAACGAATCAGAAATAAATTTGATTTATATTATGAGCGACGAACAGAGCAATATAGAAATGAAGAGATACAAAAAATCAAAATTATAAATATCCCTTTTCAAATTAAGGCTACTTCAGCTATGTTTTTAGATTTACCACATGAGGTATCTGGTCAATACGGTAAAGTTGAAAAGTCAACAAGAGGAAAAATGTTCCAAAGTTCTGATTACTTAAATGTCTATTATGTAAGTGGTTTAGCATGGTATAGAGTAGATGCATTTATAAGAAATACAGAAGAAGGTAAGCTGTTCAGAAGAGCAAGGTGGCATATAATGATGCTTTTCAAATATTTTATCGAGTCTCAGTACCTTGACTACACTGATTTAGAAATTAATAAAAATGCTGAGTCCGTCTCAAACAAAATAGAAAAGATATTGTTAGATGATGCACAATCAACTCAATTAATAGAACAAGCAGTAAATACAATCAAAGATTATCTAGAAGAAAATGGAATATCTGATATTTCAGAAGATAGAAAGCTGTTTGAACGTAAAGAAACAACAGAGGGCTTGAAGAGCTTTTTAGTGAAATCAAATGACAGAGTTACACAATAATAATTTATATTCTGTTTAATAACCCTAGTACTGTATAGAATGAGTTAGGGTACAAAATGGTTAGCATGGCTCTTTTGTGAGAAAAAACCCTCACTTAGATGCTTCTCAGTTAGCTTTGTCACAAACGAATCATCTACAATATAAAGTGTCATTATAGAATGTTAACATAAATAAAAAGTCAAAGGGTCCTCATCATGTAAGGAGGACCCTTTGACTTTTTAATAATCTAATTCGCACTCTGCTACTAAACTAGCTTTACTAGGCGACAAATCCTCATAATCTACCGACTTATTCAATCGTTCCCTAAAGTAATCATTCAACTTGGGATTCGTACAAAACACAAAACAACCCTTCTGTCCACGAGTCATCAGCGTCCTGTACGTATTACGAATAATCCGATCAGCCAAAGCCTGAGCTTTCTCCGGATCTTCTTTCGCCATTGTTTTAATTCCTTTCAATGATTGATCCGTCTTTGCACGCTTTGTAAAATCAGTAATCACTTCACCATTTTCAAAACTGATATCCGGACCGATAATTACGCCAACATAGTCAAACTCAAGCCCCTGTGAAGTATGAATGCAGCCTGCTTCAGCTACTGAATTCTGCTCAATTGCCCAGATACTATCTGAGAGGTTCCAGCTGATTTTAAAGTTGTGCTCAGGGATTTCAATGTCTTTGTGAAGCGTATTGTTACGTCCGTTTTTCGGCCATTCCCAGCAGTAGCCTGCGAGCATACGTGATTTATTATTCTTTTTATTCAGTTCTTCAATGTCAGTCAGCATATGATTCGGGTCATCATACACTCTGAAGTCATAGTCAACGCCGCGATCATTTGCATTGGCAGTTTCACGAATCTGAAGAACATCATCCAGCCAGGCGATATAAGCATCTGATCCATCGCAGCGGAATTGTGAAGTGAGTTTGCCTTCAATCAATTCAGCATTCATGTCCGCAGCAAACTCTTTGATAAGATCAATGCTGCCGATATCTTTTAACGTTACTTTTTGATTTTCATCGATGAAAAAGATCGTAAATTTAGATGCATGAATGGCTTCTTTTACCTGGTTCTCTCCAAGGTTCGCGAACAGACCTGATTTCTCGTTCAGTCGGTGCGCTTCGTCAATAATCAGCACGTCAAATTCATCTTTTTCAGACTCAGTGAAGCTGCCGGAGCCTTTGAAGAGATTATCAATCTGCGTTTTCTTCATGGTGCCTTTAAGCTTCGAGGCATATACGTTACGTGGTGCAGAGTTTTTGGATACATAGAGTGCAGTCAGTTCTTCGTTAATCAGGTTCACGAGCAGATTGACAGCCATCACTGACTTACCTGTTCCAGGACCGCCTTCTATGACCATCACACGTTTCTGGCCGGTTTTAATGCTATCAAGCGCAAGATTTAGAGCTTCTTCGTAGAATACCTTCTGCTCATCAATCAGTACAAACTCCTGATTTCCTTTCAGCATGTTGGCTAGTGAGTCCTGAAGAGATTTTGAAGGACGGATCTTACCATGCTCAATCTGATAAATCAGTCCATTGCGATCACCAAAACGAACATACTTTTTAATAAAATCGCGCAGCTTTTGAATTTCACCTTTAGTAAAAACAGGTGCTTTTGCAATATGGTTAGCATAGTGTGGGTCAGTTAACGGATCATTTTCAGTTTGTCTGTAATTATGTAGATATGCACACGGATTCAGCAAAATATGCTGGTCCTGAACATTTTGATTAAAGTCTTCAATCAGCGCTGCGTAGGACCATGCCTGATAGGAAGGGTGAGTCACAGTACGTTTGCCTCCACCAAGATAGGTAGAAACCAGCGCATCTTTACCCGTCACCTTCTCGATCTCAGACCATTGCTTCAGTTCAACGACTACTACATGGTCCTGTTTTCCGTCATGACCTGCGATAAGAAAATCCACACGCTTTGAGGTATTAGGGATCTTAAATTCAATGGCTACAGCCGTATCATCTGGGATGTCGTCATCCTGCATTACATTCGACATTCTATGAAGAGAGTTTTCCCAGGAATTGATTTCGCTTTTTGATGTACGGCCGATTTTTTGTTGATAGGATTCGTATAGGCGTTCGACTAGGAGTTCGTTTGTGACGTCGGATATGAATTCGGTTTTACTGGCTTCGTATATGATCATTTTTTAGCCTCTATTCACTCGCTTTTTAGGAATTAAGTTCTATTATACTATATTTTAAAAAACCTAACAGATATCATTTTTTAAAAATATTACATAAATAAGAAAAAATATGGTATATTTAAAATAGTTAAAAAGAATCAGTTAAAGGAGTGAGGAGCAAGTGAAGAAATCAATGTTCTGGCTTTTATTAATTGTTTCAATGTTGCTGGTAGCCTGTGGAGATGATAGTACAAGCGGAGAAGATATTCTTGAACCTGAGACTGCGGAAGCAGAAACAGAAAATAGTGAGTCTGGGGAAGAAGAGGAAGTCTCTAATGAAGACTCAAAAGGTATATTAGCAGAAGAAGATTATGATAAGTTGTACACCAACCCAGGTGATTACAAAGGTTATGAGGTTGAAATGACCGGTAAAGTATTTATGGAACCTGAAAAAGATGGTGATGGTACATATTTTCAAATGTGGGCTGATCCTGAAAACAGTGAAAAGAATACGATTATTGGAATTGATGATCCTTCATTAGATTTATCTAGTGAGGACTACGTAAAAATTAAAGGGGTAGTCCATGATGAATTCGAAGGGGAAAACGCATTTGGTGGGATCGTAACGGCACCAATGGTTGCTGCAGAAAGCGTTGAAGTAGTGGACTATATCACAGCCATGTCTCCAACCCTTAAAGAAATCAGCCCTGCTCAGGAAATGAATCAGCATGACCTTATGATAACAGTTCAAAAAGTAGAGTTTGCAGAAAATCAAACGAGAGTGTATGTAAAAGTACAAAATAATACACAAGATTTAGCCTCATTTTATACTCATTCTGCTAGATTAATTGTTGGCAATCAGCAATTAGAATCTGATTATTTCGATTCATATTCGACAGGTTTGCCTGAAGTTCAATCGGATATTCTTCCAGGGATTGAAAGTGAAGGCGTTATTGTATATCCAGCAATTGATTTTGAGGCGACAGAATCAATGCAGTTTTATGCAGAAACCTATAGTGATAATTATGAATTGGACTTTGAGCCGTATATTTTTGATATTGTAATTGAATAAATCTCAATAGCTGATGAACCCACTCTTTTGCAAAAGAGTGGGTTCATCAGTTTTATATTTGTCTGATAACTATCTTAAATGATTTCTCTCACCTGCAATTCCCGACACAATAAAATCCACCCCACTTCCAAAATCTAAACCTCACCCCTATAATAAAACTAACAAACGGTTTGGGGGTAAAACCATGGAAAAGTCATTATCAATAATTTTTAAATCAAAGCCAGAATCATGGGAGTTTAGAGGAGATCCCTATTTATGGTGCGAATTAGAACAGGTTTTTGCCGATATACCAGCTCCTTGCTCAAAAGCGTGCTTTATCGACTATTTTGAAAAGTATTTTAAAAAACTTACAAATTACCCCTTCCATACTGAAGATGAATCAATTTTTGTGGAAAAATACGCACGAGGGGGCATGTCAAGTGGGCAGATTAGTATGGAATTTTGGAGAGGAAAGGCTCTATTGCTTTTACTCAATCGATTAGAAAAACTAAATTTAGAGAAGTAGAGGTATTTGTATAATCTTTAGGAATATTTCCGCTAACCTTTAACTGATGGTATAAGATTCATTGCAATTTGAGAAGGGGAATATCTCCATTTTAGAAAATCTCATTTAGATATAGTACGGCGATATTTAAGTTTTATTTGAAGCTCGGGGATCCAGTTCTGCAATAAGCGGAGCGGACCTGGGCTTTTTTATTTGTTGTGACCAAAGGTTCTGTCCCATCCTTCATTCTGAGTGATGAAGCCGCAGCATATGTTTATGTTAGAACATTTGGGAATGGTGATTATAGTGTTTTGGAAAGGAGCATGCTATGTATAATCATTACACCGGGACTAATATGAATCCTCCAAATGTCGTTTCGTTTGCATATGGAGATGTAACCGGAGACAGAGTCCCTGACAATGTCTATTTAACCGGCATTATGACGCCGGATAGCCCATTTATTCAACAGATCACGCTGCTCGTTCAGGATGGCAGATCCGGCAGGTTCACAAGTATCCCGCTTCAGGAAAATGCTGGCTACAATCCGACTGTGTTCCTTGGGGATTTTACCGGGAATGGAGTAGATGACATTTTAATCAGTATTGCTACAGGCGGTAGTGGTGGAACAATGTACGTCTATATTTATTCCTTTTTGAATAACAACCCGCAATTATTATTTGATGTTGATGTCTATAATGAGCAGTATCAATATGAGGTGCATTATCAGGATGATTACAAAGTGGAAGTTGTCAGCTTGATCAATCATCAAACGTACATCATAGATATCTCACAAAGAGGCAGTGAATATTTAAGTGAGATATATGATGAAAATGGCAGGCTGAAGAGCCCGATTACTGGATTTGTCAATCCTCTCAGTGGTTTATACCCTGTTGATTTTGATTCAGATAAACGATACGAGCTGCTGGCTTATCAGAAAATTGCCGGGAGATATAATGCGGATTCGTTAGGGTATGTGTTGAATACGTTAGCATGGCTTGATCATCGGTTTGTTTTGCAGGATCAGAATGTTGCGATTTTTGGATATGAGAAAATTTAAGTTTTATTAAAGCCAGGGATCACTTTTGCAATCAGCGGAGTGGGGCCTGGCTTCTTTTTTGTTAAGAGCAAATACTGAATGTGTCCAAATGTGTAACGTGGGGTCATTTTTCTTCACAAAAAAATATTTTGTTCTATCACTTTTTTTGAAATTAAAGGTATTATAAAGTTAATATTGTAAATATTAGAAAAGGTAGGATGACAAATGAATATAACGCCTAACCATGATTTAACTAATGTGAAAGAACAGTTTATGGAAGGGTATATGACAGAGCCCGAAAAAGCGGCAGAACAGCACCTTTTTGATGCCGTTGGGTCTGTCATGATGGTCGGAGATACAGTGATTCCGTTTACGAAGCTGCATACGTGGCCGCTGGTTGTGGTGTTGGAGGATGTATTAAGCTGCGAGGAATGTGATCAGCTGATTCAATTATCGAGTGATAGAATGAAGCGCTCGAAGATTAGTAGTGATCGTGTTGTCAATCAGATGAGAACAAGTAGCGGCATGTTCTTTGAGGAGTCAGAAAATGATCTGGTCAATATCATTGAAAAGCGTCTTGCTAAGATCATGAATATTCCTGTCGAACACGCAGAGGGGTTACAGATCTTGAAATATACGCCGGGACAGGAGTATAAAGCGCACCATGATTACTTTTTGCCGACCAGTAAAGCCGCTTCAAATAATCGCATTAGCACAATGGTCGTTTATTTGAATGAAGTGGAAGAGGGAGGAGAAACCTACTTTCCTGCATTAAATATCTCTATCACTCCTCAAAAGGGGTCAGCCGTCTATTTCGAATACTTTTACAACAATGAAGAACTGAACCAACAAACGCTTCATGGCGGGGCACCTGTTATAAAAGGGGAAAAGTGGGTTGCAACACAGTGGATGAGGAGAAAACGTGTGCGGTGATAATGAGAAACATTTCCTGTCCTATACACAATGTCCATACAATTCATTTACGTTAAATGATCTGAAAAAGTATATAAAACAGTGATATATTGAATCACTGCTTCATCAGCTCATAGGATGATAGCTGATATAAATTCTTTTTAAAGCCCGGGAACCTATCTCCACATTACGTGGAGCATCCCCGGGTTTTTATGTTGTTTGAGTTTCATCAGCTTTACTATTACCCCTCCATCAAAAACTGCCTCCCCTTCCCAAACACAGCATTAATAGGCTTTCTCCTTGCAATCGCTTCTGCACTGCAGCTTGCATCTACAAGAATGAATGAAGCAGTATCGCCTGGCTTTGGCCATTGCTGCTGACCTTCTGCTGAGAGAGGTGTGATGCCACCTGTTGCATATTTCAGTAACTGATTTAACCCGACTTCATCGCTGATCCCGAAGCGTTCTCCGAGTGTGGCGAGTTTATCAATCGTATTTCCAGTGCCAAAAGGTGACCAGTGATCTGTAATGCTGTCATGACCAACTGAGACTGGAATTCCTGCTTTCCATAGAGCCGGGATTGGAATTGTGGGACGATTAATTGGCACACTGGTCGTCACATCAATTTTTGCGTCGTTCAGTATGCCAGTCAGCTGCTGCAGCCGTCTTTCCTTCAGGTCGCCCAGCGCCAGTGCATGGCTGATCGTGACGCGACCTTCATAGCCATTCTTTTTGACTAAGTCAGCGATTTGCTCCATTTCAAAAGCGCCGAGTGAATCCGGATCGTGGAGGTGAATGTCGATGTCTTTATCATAATCCTGCGCAATGGCAAACATCGTTTCAAGAGAATGATTAATGTTGCGGTCCACGGTTGCAGGGTCCACGCCTCCCACGTGAGTAGCTCCGTGCTCCATCGCCTGACGGACGAGGGATTCAGCGTTGCTTCTTAAGAGCCCGTGCTGCGGGAAAGCGACAATTTCATATGTCAGGTAATCTTCATACGCTTCAAGTGCGCGGACTGTGGCTTTTAGGTTTTCAATCCCTGAAACTGGATCAATATTGCAGTGCGTGCGGATATGGGTATGACCATTTTGCAAAAGCAGTTCAATCATCTTCTTTGCACGTTCCTCTGCTACAGGAAGCTGTTCCTTCAGGATGGTCTGTTCTTCCTCAATCCGGGTAAAGATGCCGTTAACAGCGGGCTCCACAGCTTTCCACGGACCTGAGTAATACGTCTTATCAATATGAATATGCATCTCCCGGAACGCAGGCAGCAGCAGTGCGCCTTCTGCATCAATCACGGGAAGGTCGGTTTGAGCAGGATAAGTTGATGTCACTTCAGTAATCGTCTCATGCTCAATTTTCAGATGCGCCGTTTCAGTACAGGTTTTAGTCACCCGGTCATCATGATTAAATCCGGTTTCAATCGTTGCATTTATAATCCAATAACCATTCATAAAGTACCTCCAGTATGCTCAACGTTTTCTATCATTGTAAAAGGTAGATTGTGAAAAATACAAATCAACCATTGATTTAACACTTTTGGAAAATGATATAATAATGTTCAATGTTGATTTATATAAAGGAGCTGCTCAATTGAAAAAGCACCTTACCATCCTAACTTTCATAGCTGTTGTTCTAACCGCCTGCAGCAGCGAGCCATTAATCGAAATGGACCAGGACACCAGCTATATTCAATATCTGCCACAGGAAGAAGAGCTTGAGGTATTTGTCAGGTATCTGAATCATTCTAATCGGCCTGTCGATTTTTGCGTAGAGATTTTATTTGATGATGAGGATATATGGGCTGCATTCCCTTATGAACGGTATGTAATATCGTGTGATCCGGAAGATCCTAAAGCTTATGGTGAAACGTCTGGAGAGCTAACAATTCTACCTAATAATGAATTTGTAGTCGGCAGAAATATGTCTCACCACAATGGAATCGATGAATCTTTATTACCTGGCAACGTCAGAGTCCGGTTATTTAATGATGATGGATTTGAATTAATTGAACCATTGAACGTATTGAACTGATCGATAACAAGACGTACTTTTAGGAGCTTTGTTATGAAAGAAATATCAATTAACTATTTTAATACTAAAAAAGGTTGTATTCAGTTGATGAAGCATCTGCCTTACAATCGATTTATTTTTTATTTTGGCTGTGCGTTATTTTTAATGATTGGCATTTTTGAATTCCAGAAGTCTGCAGAGGTTGCCAGACGGGTTGCTGATGGAAATGCTTCAGAGGAATTGATACTGCTGGTCATTTCCGTTTTGATTGAAGGGGTTCGTTTCTTACTGTCTGTAGCCGTCATCTACTTCTTAGGCAGACTGATCAACCGCATAAAGGGAAATCACCTCTATAACAAACATATCAGCAGCTCAACCTATCCGATACATTACAGAGAAGGTGATCCGTTTATTTCAATAGGAGAAAAAAGAAGAAGGTTTCCGCTGGATGATAAGCTGACGATAGTTGCGACTCAGGATTATTATTTATTTTATAGTGGGAAACCATGGAAGCTGGATACGTTCCTGATTAACCGGGACCAAGAGAGTGATCCGGTGTATCGCAGTAAGTTGGATAAATTGATTCAACTGGTGATAGAGCAAGAAGGAGTTAATTTTAAAAAGAGGAAATAAATATGAGGTCGGAGAAGCAACTTCCGTAAACTTATTACTAAGTCTGATCAGATCTCAACTATGGTTATCTACAAAATCTGTCTCACCATTTCACACACCTGTGCTATACTTAAACAAGTATTATAAATACATCTTTAGGAGGCTCAAACACATGTATGCAGAAACTAAACCAATTTCAGACGACCTGAAAGAACTACTGTCACTGCCTCATCATGTGAAGACCTTCGCTAAAGATCGTTATTTATTCCGTGAAAGTGATCAGATTCAACACCTCTTTTTTATCACGAAAGGAAAGGTCCAGCTGAGTAAAATGAATTCAGATGGGCGTGAGCTGACGCTTCGGATTTGCGGGCAGAATCAGCTGCTTGGGGAAGTGTATTTATACGCTGAGGATGCGACGTACATGCTGGATGCGAAGGTAAAAGAGGACGTGGAGTGCTACCTGTACCCAATTCATGAGCTTGAAGCGGAGTTTAATCAAAATCCGAAACTCGCTGCTGCTTTTATGAAATGGATGTGCCTGAATCAGCGGAAGACCCAGACCCGCTTCCGTGATCTGCTGCTTCACGGAAAAAAGGGTGCCCTTTATTCCACATTAATCCGATTATCCAACAGCTATGGCATTCAAAAGTCAGAGGGAATCTTAATTGACGTATCCCTCACAAACCAGGACCTCGCCAACTTCTGCGGAATGGCACGCGAAGTGGCAAACCGGATGCTATCCGAACTGAAAAAACAGGAAATCATCTCTATATGCGACGGAAAAATCCTCATCCGCGACCTCGCCTACCTAAAAAACGAAATCCAATGCGAAAACTGTCCACTCACACTTTGCCGCATTGACTAACCAACTACTACTCTCACACCAGAGAATAGTAGTTTTTTTATTGCTTTTTTAATGAATCAATTAAAAGTTTAGCTAAAACATCTATTTTATAAATCACAACAATATACTGAATAAAATCCAAGTGGAGCGAAGCGTAGGGCGGCGACTCCAGCGGGATGTGACGGACAGGTGAGACCCCGGAAGGCGAAGCCTGAGGAGGCTCAGCGCCGTCCCCGCGGAAAGCGTCCGCCCGAAGCGCAGCGAAACGGTTTAATAAATTTGGCGAAAAAATGAAAGAATCAAAGTTTCAGGTTAATTTTTGTCACAGATGTGATATTTATCACAGTGGTCAGCACGTGATTCCTTTACGCTTAACCCAATATCAATGTTGGAGAGGTGAACTGAAGTGGCTAAGAAAAAACAGGCGAACGAAGAAAATCTGAAGGGAACATTAGTCAGCGTATTTTTTGTTGGATTTGTCATCGTCGCGATGTGGATAGCTGTTTACCTGATGTATTTATCCCAATAACCGTAAAGGAGAATCACCATGCATCTTCATAAGTACGAAAAAATATGGCTCGTATTCGGCACCGTATGCCTCATTGCATTCTTAAGCATTGTTGGTGTGAATGCATTCGCGCATGATCACACACCTGCAGGCGGAATCGAAACAATCGACCCTGAGAAGGTAAGGGAAACCGCTCCTTTTAATGAACCGGGTGTCAAAAAGCTGGATGACGATACTTATCAGGCAGCGATTGTCGCAAGTGCGTTTGCCTACGATGGCGGACAGACGTTAACAGTTCCCGTTGGTAAAGAAATCATTTTTAAAGTAACCAGTACAGACGTGGTTCACAGTTTTACGATTGATAACACAAACGTCAATATGATGGTTGTGCCCGGTCAGGTGACGACAAAGTCATACACATTTAAAGAACCGGGGAAATATCTGATTATCTGTAATGAGTACTGCGGAACAGGTCACCATTTTATGTACACAGAAATTGAGGTGACAGAATAATGCTGGCAGCTGGAGAACGTAAATTAGCGCTTTGGAATATGGGTGTCGCCTACACCGCATTTTTAATCGGAACACTTGCCGGTTTACTTCAGGTATTTATCCGGAACGACCAACTGGAGCTCCCGGCATGGCTGGATTACTATCAGATTCTAACGGCACACGGCGTGCTACTTGCACTTATCTTTACGACATTTTTCATTTTTGCATTTTTTATTTCGGGTATGAGTAAAAGCCTTGGCGCGTTCGGTCCAAAAGTGCTGCTCTGGAACTGGATCGGATTTCTGGTGATGCTTGCAGGAACGATTCTTGCGACAGTCATGATTGTGATTGGGGAAGCATCCGTTCTTTATACGTTTTACGCACCTTTAATGGCAAACCCCTGGTATTACGTGGGTCTCGCTTTATTTGTAGTCGGCTCCTGGATCATGGGATTTGCACTCGTTGGCCACTATATGAAATGGAGAAAAGCAAATCGCGGTGAACTTAGTCCTCTCTTTGCCTTTATGACGGTCTCGACAATCGCTCTATGGGTCATTGCATGCCTGGGTGTGGTTGCGACAGTCTTATTTCAGTACATTCCCTGGGCATTCGGCTGGGTGGACACGATTAATGTCGAATTAAGTCGTACGCTGTTCTGGTATTTCGGGCACCCGCTCGTTTACTTCTGGCTGCTGCCTGCTTATATGGCATGGTATACAGTCGTGCCGAAAATTCTTGGCGTACCCGTCTTCAGTGATTCATTGGCGCGTCTTGCGTTTGTCCTGTTTATCCTGTTCTCCATTCCTGTCGGCTTCCACCATCAGCTGATGGAGCCCGGGATCTCTGATTTCTGGAAGTTCCTGCAGGTGGTGCTCACCTTCATGGTCATACTTCCATCTCTGATGACTGCATTCTCTATGTTTGCAAACTTTGAACGCGCTGGACGGAAAAATGGCGGGAAAGGGTTATTCGGCTGGTTCACAAAGCTTCCGTGGAAGGATCTGCGGTTTACATCCATTTTCATTGCCATGGCTTTCTTCATTCCGGGAGGCGCCGGCGGAATCATTAACGCAAGCTTTCAGCTGAATGAAATCGTGCACAACACGCTCTGGATCGTCGGACACTTTCATATTACCGTTGGAACGCCTGTTGCGATGACTTTTATGGGGCTGACTTACTGGTTAATCCCTTATCTGACCGGCAGAAAGTTCTCGAACACAATGAAGAAATTAGGCTTTATCCAGATCGGATTATGGGCAGTTGGCATGCTGTTAATGAGTACAGCCCAGCATATTCTCGGCCTGCTTGGCGCCCCGCGACGTACTGCGTATTCAAACTATAACGGTCACGAATCTGCACTGGAATGGTTTGATGGCATTCTGACAAATCACGTCACCATGGCCGTCGGTGGAAGCATTCTTTTCCTTTCAGCTATGCTGCTGCTTTATATCGTAATCATGAGCGCATTCGTCTCACCAAAAGCTGTTGAGCCGCACGAATTTGTAGAGTTTCCGCTCGCTGAAAGTGATAAACGGGCAACACCGAAAATACTCGAGAACTGGCTTGTATGGATCGGTATTGCATTCGTACTCATCATCATCGCGTACGCCATCCCAATTGCCCAGATGATCCAGCATGCACCACCGGGGTCAAGAGGATTTATCACATGGTAGGAGTTGAGTGAAATGGTATTAACGCTGATTTTCTTTTTTCTGGTCATCATTTTAACAACCGGTATGTATGTGGAATTAACAACGGATGAAGACTAAAGAAGCGAAGGCTGGTCTCTGCCAGCCTTCGCTTCATACTTTTTTCAACAGCGGCCGGTCCTGCAAATACATCGACAGATCCGCACTGTTTCCATTCACAATCTCTTCGGCAACGAGCTTTGCCAGCGCCTGCCCATACACCATCCCATTATCACCAAACGCAAACACAAAATAGCCGCCCGGGAATTCCTCATATTTCCCCACAACCGGCACACCATCTACAATACCGCCATAGGATGAAGCCAGATAAAATTCAGGCTCAACCCTGATCGTTGGAAACATCGTATTAAACTCTTCAATTAACTGATATTTTTTATGAATTAATTTACTATTTCTGTCTCCTTCTTCATCTGTGTTTTCATCAAGTCCGCCAATAATCACACGGTTGTCCTGCGTTGTCCGTAAATATAAATAGGGGCGGGCGGTTTCCCACAGAAGTGTACGATTGTACCAGGCGGACAGGTCATCTACCGGTTTAGTAGTGACCGTGAATGTACTTTCAAAAGAAGCTTTCTTCTCATTTTTGATATCCAAGCCCTCATACCCCGCGGCAAAGATCACGCGACGCGCCTCAATGGCATAGCCGTTCTTGGTCGTCACAATCATATGGCCGCTTTCCTGATCGAAGTGCTGTCCGTTCATTTCAGTATGTTCATATACACGAACCCCTTGAGCGACCGCCTCCTCGAAAAGCGCATGCGTATAGGTGAACGGATTAATTTCCCCGTCATTGTAAGAATAAATCGCAGCTTCCCGGCTGAAAGGATACTTCGCTTCAATCTCATCTTTTTCTAAAAAAGTCACTTCACAGTCATGCTGCTTTAAATATTTATATTCCTTCCTCAGCTTGTCCACGTCTTCGGGACAGCTGGCGGAATAAAGGGTATCTCTTCTGGTGAATTCGCAGTCGATTGAACTGCTTTTTGAGGCTGCTTCTATCTCATTAATCGCCTCTTTTAACAGCTGCAGATGTCTCGCAATATACTCTTCTCCAAAGGTATTGACCAGGCGCGTGAACATCTTCTCCCCGGAATACTGAAGGAGGGCTGTATTTGTTGCAGTGCTGCCGCTTGCGATCCTTGACTTTTCGATGACTACAGTATCCAGGTCATGATCAGCCAGATAATATGCGCACTGTGCACCCGAGCTGCCACCACCAACAATCAGCACATCACAGGACAGATCTGTTTCCAATAGCGGATAAGCCGGAGCATCTGGAAAGGTGGTCGGCCAGTAATAGGTACCGGTTTGACGTTTCATGTGAATCCTCCCAAAAATAGAATAGATAAGGTTATCATGCCCGGATTTCTGCCGGATATGCTGAGCATCTGCAATAGCGTGGGAAAAATTCAGGAGCTTTTGGCTGAGTTTTATTTAAATATTCGCTTTGTTAAAGTTCATTGTTGTTTCTGCACAGCTGTTGATTGGAGTGAAAGGGGGCGACTCCTGTGGCAGGAAGGGACAGGTGAGACGATCACGGCGAAGCCTGATGGCTCAGCGCCCGGCCACGGAAAGCGTCCCCCTGGAGCGGAAATCAACAGCCAACTTTAACTAAGTGTAAATGTTAATAAAATGTTATAATTAGGATATATATTCATTTTTAAGGATGCTTCCTTGTGAAATCAGCCTCTGGCCAAGCCTCTTTCAAATGCGGCTAAATGATTCAAAGAAGCATTACGCAGCTGAGTAAAAACGAATCTTACATCATTCGGGATGTTAAATGATAAGAACCTGTCGTACATCGCAATATTATCGATTTCCCATTGAACACCTGATGCGAATGCAGCCTTCACACTTTCAGGCGTTGTGATAAAATTTTGGGATTCATCCACTGGTAATGGGACCTGGTATCGCTCGAACAGTGGCAGTAACGCTATGATATGTCTCATTTCAGCCGCCCGGATCTGTACAAACGTTCTGATGTCACCAAAGGTTCCAATGATGTTATTGTATCTTGCCTGCGCCAGATACTCATCCTGAAGGGCATAAGTGAGCATTTGAGGCAGGGATAATGAAGCTGCATTTAATGCCCCGATCGCGCCATAGTTTTCAAATTGTCTATACATATGTGTCACCTTCTTTTTAATGTTAAGTTATTCTATTCGTAGTCGTGAAGCTGGTGTGTAAAATCAGGGTTTCTGAAGAAGAAAGTGACAGTTCGACGCGATGGACATGTACATAAAAAATAGAGGACTCAGTGAATGTTTAGAGTAAGCAATTAAATTTTTTTTTTTGTGAAAAAGCAAAAGTTAAACAGTGCTGATATAAAAGAAATGAAAACGTATTCCTAATTCAGTAAATGTGAGAGTAAATAGCAAAATGTTGAAAAAATTGTTTGACAGCAGGCCGGTTGTCCAATACGATCGTACATATCAAAAAACTTAATAACTTATCCAGAGAGACTGAGGGACAGGCCCTGTGACGTCCAGCAACCATCATGTTATGAGAGGTGCTAATTCCTGCAGAATGTTGTCATTCTGAGAGATAAGAAGCAGATTAAAACCTCTTTCTTATTGGAAGTGGTTTTTTTTGTGTTTATCAGGCTGACATATCAATTAAATTCACACTACATACATAAAAGGAGCGTACATCATGAAAAGACAACCTTTATTTTTATCACTATTTTTACTGACTGGGGCCGTTGCTTTAAGCGGCTGTTCTTCAGATGAAACAACGGCGGCAAACGGCGATGAGGTCATTATCGTCGGGACGCAGAATGATTATCCGCCATTTGCATTTGCAAATGACAACAATGAGCTGACAGGCTATGACGTTGATGTGGTGAAGGCCATCGATGAAAAGCTGGATGGCTATACGTTTGAGTTCACGGCGGTTCCGTGGGACAGTATGTTTCTTTCGCTTGAATCGAATAAAATTCAGGCGGTTGCCGATCAGATAGCCAAAACACCTGAGCGTGAGGAGAAGTATTTATTTACAGATGAATCCTACTTTGCAGCTGAAACGGTGATTGCTGTAAAGGAAGGCAGAGAGGATATTCAGACGATTGAGGACCTTGAAGGGAAGAAGGTGGGTGCGCTTGCGGGTGATTCCTATACATTGCTGCTTGAAGAGTATAACGAGACAGCGGATACTCCGATAGAGTTAACGTACAGTGAAAGCGGAACGCCTGCTGAGGTGTTACAGGACGTGCAGAATGAACGCGTGGATGCTTATGTGAATGACCCGATTATGATGAATAAAGTGCTTGAGAAAAATGAGCTGGGCGTTGAGATCGTCGGGCAGTCTCTTGTGAATGATCAGATGGGCATTGTGCTGAAGCACGGTGAAAAGGGCGAGGAGCTGAAGGCGTTAATTGACCCGATTCTCAAGCAGCTGAAGCAGGACGGAACATTAGCTGAACTGTCACGGAAATGGACAGGCGGAGAATACATTCCTGAATAAGCGTCCGGAGGGTAAGAGAGAATGGAAAATTTACTGGATATCAGCTTTATCATAGAGAGCTATCCCGCGATCCTGTCGCGTCTGCCGATTACGATTGGCATCGCTGTGGGCTCGATGGTGATCAGCCTGATCATCGGGCTTGTGACGGCATTAATTAAAATCTATAAGGTGCCTGTACTGAGCGTGATTACGTCAATCTACGTCTCATTTATCAGGGGAACGCCTCTACTCGTACAGATCTATCTTGTGTTTTACGGGATACCGAAAGTAATTTATTATCTGCAGATTGAATACGGCGTGCTTTTATCAGCAGATGTGAACAGTATATCGCCTGAAGTCTATGCGTTGCTGGCGTTTTCAATTAACCTTGGGGCTTATCTGTCTGAGACGATCCGGTCTGCGATTGAGTCAGTGGACCGCGGTCAGTTTGAAGCGGCAAAAGCAATCGGGATGAGCCCGGTGCAGATGATGACGAAAATCATTTTCCCGCAGGCTTTAACCGTCGCGATCCCGAACCTTGGAAACATGTTCATCAGCACCATCAAGGATACGTCCCTTGTATTCATTATTGGTGTCGTGGACGTGATGGGGCAGGCAAAAATTCTCGGCTCACGCGGGCTGGCGTTTTTTGAGGTGTATATCGCTGTGTCAATTGTCTACTGGATTCTCTGTATCGTTGTAGAGCGGCTGCTGGTCAGACTCGAAAAGCGGGCCCGCAGATATGAAAGAGGGATTGCGTGATGATTAAACTTGAAAATATTCATAAGTATTATGACAGCCAGCATGTGCTGAAGGGGATTGACCTGGACATCCGTGAAGGAGAAGTCGTATCGATTTTAGGACCGAGTGGGTCTGGGAAATCAACGCTGTTAAGATGCATCAACTTTCTTGAGCAGCCAACTACCGGAACCGTTGAGCTTGCTGGTAAAAAAGTAGACGCTGAGTCGGCAGGGAGGTCAGATATCCTGGCTTTAAGAACGGCAACCGGCATGGTTTTTCAGCAGTACAACCTGTTTAAAAACCTGACTGTACTGCAAAACGTAATGGTCGGCTTAACAAGCGTGAAGCAGCTGAAGAAGGAGCAGGCGAAAGAGACAAGTCTTGAGATTCTTGAAAAGGTCGGTCTATCCAACCGGCTCGATCATTATCCGGCGCAGCTCTCCGGTGGTCAGCAGCAGCGGGTCGGCATTGCCCGTGCGATGGCACTTAACCCGAAAGTCCTGTTGTTTGATGAACCAACGTCCTCTCTGGACCCTGAGCTTGTGGACGGTGTGCTGGCAACGATTAAGAGCGTGGCTGAAGAAGGAAAAACGATGCTCATTGTGACGCACGAGCTTCAGTTTGCGCGTGAAATCTCAGACAGGGTGATCTTCATGGAGGACGGGCTGATTGTAGAAGAAGGAACACCTGATCAGCTGTTTAACCATGCGAAAAAGGAAAGAACGAAGCAATTTTTAAAGCGGTCAAAGCGTTCTGAACAGCAGGAAGACAGAAAGGATGATTTGGCGTGAACCCGATTGAAAATATATTGAATGACTATCCCATCATCATTCTTGATGGCGCACTCGCAACTGAGCTTGAGGGCTATGGATGCGACCTGAACGACCAGCTATGGTCAGCAAAAATTCTGCTGGAAAATCCGGAGCTGATTAAAAAGGTTCACCTTGATTATTTTGAGGCAGGCGCTGACTGTGCGATCACTGCCAGCTATCAGGCAACCATTGAAGGGTATCAGCAAAGAGGACTGTCTGAGAAAGAAGCAGTCAGCCTGATCACGAAATCAGTCCAGCTTGCAGCAGAAGCCCGCGATGAATTCTGGGCTGGGCAGCCGGGTCGTCCAAAGCCTTTAGTCGCAGCCTCAGTCGGTCCATATGGCGCTTTTCTTTCAGACGGATCTGAATACCGCGGAGATTACGCTGCAGGCTTTGATGAACTGGTTGCCTTTCACAAAGGAAGGATCAAAGTGTTAGTTGAAGCAGGAACGGATCTGTTAGCGTGCGAAACGATTCCGTGCCTTGAGGAAGCGAAAGCCATTGTGGAAGTGTTGAGCGAATTCCCTGAAGTGACTGCATGGATCAGCTTCAGCGCAAAGGACCTAATACATAACAGCAATGGTGAAAAAATCGCTGACTGTGCAGAGTGGCTGAATGAGCAGGAGCAGGTGGCTGCAGTCGGCATTAACTGCTCAGCACCTGAGACGATTGAATCCCTGATTAATGAAGTAAAAAGCCGGACGGCAAAACCTGTGATTGTCTACCCGAACTCCGGTGAAAAGTATAATGCAGTCACCAAAGTATGGGGCGGAGAGTCCTCGTCAGATCAGTTTGCAGAGGATGCAAAGAAGTGGCATAAGGCAGGTGCCCGGATCATCGGCGGCTGCTGCAGAACAACGCCTGAGGATATTCGGGCGATTGCTGCGTGGGCGCGTGAATAATAGATTGGTGAAAGATCAGGCAGATGAATAGAGCGCCTGATCTTTTTTATTGAAAGAAGCTTTTTGTTGTTTTGAAATGATGAACCTTATGAATGATACAATCAGGTATAGAAACTGATCATTTTACAAACATAGAGGTGAATCAAATGGAAACTGTATATTTTGCCGGCGGCTGCCTATGGGGCGTACAGGCATTTATCAAAACGCTGCCCGGCGTGACGTCGACAGAAGCAGGGAGAGCGAATGGAGCAACGGGTACACTTGATGGTGACTACGACGGATTTGCAGAATGTGTAAAAACTGAGTTTGATCCAAAGGTCGTGACAATGGAAGAGCTGATGAATTACTTCTTTGAAATCATCGACCCATACAGTCTGAATAAACAGGGGATTGATGTGGGAGAGAAGTACAGAACGGGCGTTTACAGCGAAGATCCTCAGCATCTAGAAGTGGCGCGGGCATTTATCCAAAAGAGAGATGACGCTGACCGGATTGTGGTTGAAGTGCTGCCGCTCACAAATTATGTGCGGAGCGCAGAGGAGCATCAGGACCGGCTGGATAAGTGTCCGGATGATTATTGTCATATTTCTGAAGAGCTGATGAATAAGTACCGGGAAGCGTAAGGGGGAGAACCGATGAACGGGCTAAAATGGCTCAGTATCACTGCGTGTTTACTTGGCATCATTTTAATTATTTACGGCTGGACACAGACATGGGATTTCGAGGCGTCTTTTGAAGAGTACGGCACATTACTCGTTCAAAGGACAGTTAAGTCATCGGTAAGTATCGTTGGTGGATTGATTTTACTCGTGTTGGGTATGTCATTACATATAGTAAAAGCGTATTTTCTTAAGGTTGAGAATGATCTTTATGAGATGGAACGGCGCAGGAAGTAAGCAGGCTTTTAAATCATGAAATGGGGAGTTTTTATGAAGCAGCGCAGCTTAGGAAACACAGGCATTCAAGTTTCAGAAATCGGCTTTGGCGCATGGCAGTTAGGTAATGAAAAAGACTGGGGCAGCATGACGGATGCTGCAGCGATTCATTTAGTAAGCGAAGCATTGGATACCGGGTGTAATTTTTTTGATACGGCGCCTAACTATGGTTCAGGGAAGAGTGAAGAACTGCTCGGAAAAGCTTTTAAAGGAAAAAGGGAGCAGGTGGTCATCAGCAGTAAATGTGGCCACCATCAAAACGGTGAACAGAGCTTTGAACCTGAAAAACTGATTGAATCAGTGGAAGGCAGTCTGCAGCGTTTACAGACAGACTATCTCGACAGCCTGCTGCTTCATAACCCTCCGTTTGAAAGTCTGAACGGAAACAGTCCGCAGTTTGAAGTGCTGGAAAAGCTGAAAGAGCAGGGTAAGATCAGGGCGTATGGGGCTTCAGTTGATACAGGAAGAGAAATGAATGAACTGTTAAACAATACGGATAGTCAGGTGATTGAGGTAATGTTTAATATTTTCCATCAGGAGCCTGCAGCTGCGATAAAGGCAGCTGAGCGTAAGGGAACAGGTGTGATTGCCAAGGTGCCGCTGGATTCCGGATGGCTGACCGGCAAGTATGACACGGGCAGCCGCTTCAGCGGGATCAGAAGCAGATGGAGTGTTGAGGAGATTGAACAAAGAGGCAGGCTGGTCGAACAAGTCCGCAGCATGATCGGGAACGACATTCCTATGGCCCGTGCAGCACTGCAATTTATTCTGTCACACGAAGAAGTATCCACGGTGATTCCCGGTGCGAAAGATATTCAGCAGTTCAATGAGAACCGTTCCGCATCAGAAGGCAGCTTATCTGAAAATATTATCAATCAGCTGAGAGAAATGTGGCATGAAGACATTCAGGATGTCAACCTGCCGTGGTAGCAGGATGGCAGTGAGGAAATACATTTCAGTTGTATAAAATGAACAGCCGCTTTATGCTCATGATAGAGGGTGTTTTTCATCTCTAAATGGTACACCCCTGAATTAAAGGAGGATGCTCAATGTTCAAAAAGATCATCAAAGGCATTTCCAAAGAATTAAAGAAACGTGGAAGCAGCAGTGGCAGAAGAAGACATTACCGTCACGGATCGAGCAGCGGGAAGAGACGCGGGTATCGTGGCAGCAGCAGTAGCGGCCGACGTGGGCGCAACCCGTATTATGGTTCAGACCGTTATAAAAACAAAAGACATTATTCCAGCAGCTGATTGTGATAAGAAGAATCACAAAAGACGCCCTGAACCGGATAACGGCTAAGCGGCGTCTTTTTAAAGTGCTTTATTCCAGCATGCTGATCACTTTTTTCATATCAGCCAGTATGTCCCCGCACTGCTGATAGGGCTCTGATATGCCCAGCAGCCGCTTAAGCAGCACTGTCGTGTCAGGGTGAAGGCTGAGCTCTTCAGTCCAGGGCCTGCCCTTTTTCGTATCCCCGTCATATGAAGAATAAAGAAGAAACAGCAGGAAGTCTCCCAGGTCGAAAAAATCATCCTGTGCAAGCTTCTCACGTGGCGTTTTCAACCCGCTGTCAGCGTCCAGCTTACTTGCCAGACCAAAGTCAATCAAGTGTAGATCACCATTGTGCAGGAGAACATTCGGAATCCTGATATCCCCGTGAAAGACACCCTGGTGATGAATCGCACAGACAATTTCAGCCAGCTTTTGAACGATTTCCAGACACTCTTTCTCAGTATACTGCTGTCCGGTTGAAAATAATGTATCCTCTACATTTTTCCCCTTAACAAATTCCATCGAAAAGAATTGCTCTCCCTCATATGAAAAAGCTTCGATGAGTGCAGGAATCCCCGGATGATCCAGCTGCTTGAGAATTGCGGTTTCCTGTGCATAGTTCTCAACGTTTTCCCGTCTTTTGCTTTTGCGCATCTGCTTCACCACGCATGGCTGGCTGGTGTTCAGATCCCGGCATAAATAGATGATGCCGTAGCTTCCGTTCTGAAGGACTTTCTCAATCTGATATCGTCCAGCCAGTTTTTCACTGACCGAAAATTGGTGGTCCATGAGTCTCTGGCGTGCTTTTTTGATCAACCAACGTACAGCTTCCATACGCACCTCTGTGTTTTATGTTTATCATATCAAATTCCGCGAAAGTCATGACGTTGACCTGCTTGATCTGAGAAAGGTCATTTTGAAGTAGGGAATAACGGATTTTTCCATTCGGGAGGTTGTATATACCATTAGAACTATGAATCGCATTTATATTTAATAGAGATATATAATCATTTTTATATATGACCACTGTATGTATTTAATCTTGAGTCCTTAATATTGAAAGAGAGAGATGCCTGTATCAAAGGGAATTAGAACCCGCTCACGGCGTCCGGACTGGAGTTGAAATGGATAATCAGCATATAAATCAAGCATTCATTATTTTAAAAAAGTGTTGTAATCAATTATCAGTGGTTTATAGTTATAGTCAAATGTCCCACGTAGGACAAAAATAAATAAATATTCATTGTCTGAACAAAAAATTTTCGATTTATATGAAAGCGTTAACAAAATTGAGATGCATTTATCAGATGAGCGGTCACTTGATGAAACACCTGAATAGAAGGGTGAAATCGTCAATTTAGACATAGGATTAGCACTTGTACCTGAGGTCAACTTTTTTAATAAAGAAGGGAGCGGAAGAGTATCAAACAGGAGATCGTTATTCCCCGGTAGAGCTGCTTCAATTTCAACACAGAAGGTTTAAGAGTAGCAAAAGTCCAGTTGCGGAACGTTTTACAAACGAAAAAAGACAGGAGATGAGTACATATTGAAAAAGGCTAAAAGAATGAAAATGCTGAGTCTGGTTTTAGTGACGAATATGCTGCTGTTCACATTTGCGGATTTTAATGTAAGCAGTGTGAAAGCAGAAGAAACAGGGCAGAGCGAGGCGGCCTCACAAACGATTACATCAATCGCTGCAGTTGGTGCTACAACGCTTCAGGTAGGGTTTGATGGAGGTGTCGGGTTCGAATTTCCGAACTTTAATAATGGTGCCGGGTTTGAAGCTGTGGAGGATGATGTTGATCTTCTGGTGAAGCAGGATGGCGAATGGGTTTCGATCGTCAACAATGCTGCGAGCGGATGGATCTATGATGTGAACTTTGGTAACTGGTGGGAAGGCCCTGGCGGTTACTGGTTCAATCCGGTAGAGGAAACGACGCAGGTCAGAGTGGGGTCAAAGACGAATCCGGATGTGTTTGTTGAGTACACGCTAAATGTGACGCCGGCAAACCCGCAGGTCATTACATCAATGGCGCCTGCAGGACCAACTACATTTGATGTATCGCCTTCCGGTGGTACAGGATTTGAGTTCCCGAGGTTCAACACTGGCGCAACATTTAACGATGTAAAGGATGACATCGCCCTTTTTGTAAAACAGGGTGATGAGTGGGTTTCGATTGATAACAATGCAAGCAGCGGCTGGATTTATGATAATAACTTCGGCAACTGGTGGGAAGGCCCGGGTGGATACTGGTTTGACCCGGTAGAAGAAACGACGCAGGTGAGAGTGGCATCGATCACGAATCCGGATGTGTTTGTTGACTATACGTTAGTCGTTACACTTCCTGTGAGAAATTCTCACGTCATTTCCAACTTTGATGGTAAAGCAGTCTTTGAAGCAGATAAGAGCGGTGCAATCGGCATGCCGATCCCAAGAATTGATGGGGGTTATGCGACAAAGAGTGAAATTGATAACTTTGTCTATGAAGTAAAGGTTGATGGTGAGTGGGTCAATATTTTAGAATCTGCCGTGACTGGATTCAGTTACTCGGCAAATGGCTACAATAACTCATCATCAGCTACGCAGTGGGGATTCTGGACGGATTATATCTTCGGTCTCTGGTTCCAGCCTTTACAGGAGGATGTAGCGCTTCGCATCGGCTACCCGCTGGACGGTGAAAAGGGCGGCGACATTGGAGATAACTACGTTGAATATCAATTGGTCGGTAACCCGGATGCATTTCGCCCGGATGATGTGGTCGGTGAAGATATCGAGCTTGGGTCATCTGAGAATTCAGCAATTGAAGGATGGGAACTAGTCTTTAATGATGAGTTTGATGGCACTGAACTTGATGAAAGTAAATGGAATTATGAAACCGGGTATTATTTAAATGATGATCCTGGCACATGGGGCTGGGGAAATGAAGAGCTTCAGCATTATACAGACAGTGAAGATAATGTATTTGTAGAAGACGGTAAATTAAATATCGAGGCACTTGAAGATCCGGCATCATTCGAGCAGGATCCGGACCGTGTGGCACCGTATTCTTCAGGAAAAATTACGACGCAGGATAAATTCAAATTTACTTACGGACGAGTGGACTTCAGCGCTAAGCTTCCTGCTGTGTCAGGCGCATGGCCGGCACTTTGGATGATGCCAAATGATGAAGTGTATGGCGGATGGGCATCTTCAGGTGAGATTGATGTCATGGAAGCTAGAGGACGTGTACCGGAATCAACAAGCGGTGCGATCCACTTTGGCGGTGAATGGCCTGCCAATACGTATCTTTCAGGTGAACAGCACTTTGAGGATGGCGGAAGAATTGATACAGACTTCCACACATACAGTGTGATTTGGGAAGAGGATGCAATCAGCTGGTATGTAGACGGAAAGTTTTTCTACAAAGTCACAAAAGAGCAGTGGTTCTCAGCAGCAGTTCAGGACAATCCAAATGCACCTTTCGATCAGGATTTCTATCTGATCATGAACCTTGCAATGGGCGGCTGGTTTGACGGCGGCGTTCAGCCTGACGCTGAAGATTTCCCTGTTTCGATGGAAGTGGATTACGTCCGCGTCTATAAAGACCTTGAAGCGGAAGAAGAGGAAATCCCTGAGGTTCCTGTAACAGGTGTAGAGCTGAATAAATCTGAGGTTGAATTAACAAAAGAAGGCCAGACAACAAGACTTTCAGCAGCAGTTGCTCCGGCAAACGCGACAAATAAGAAGGTTACATGGTCTTCAAGTGATGAAAACGTTGCGAAAGTAAGTACAGGCGGTGTTGTCACAGCAGTCGCGAACGGAGCCGCTGAGATTACAGTAACAACAGAAGATGGCGGTCAGACTGATACAGCGACGGTCACTGTCGATATTATTCCGGAAATGACGCAGGAGCAGATGTTCCCGCTGAAAAATGGTTCATTCAGTGAGGAACTGACTGGCTGGACAGCGTGGAGCTGGAATAACGAAAACTTTATCAATGAAGTAGAAGTGAAGAATGGCAAAGCTGAAATCAGCGTTCCTGCATTTGATGCAGAAGGCACAGGTGCTGAAAAGTGGGCTGTCCAGTTGAAGCAGTCGGATCTTCAGCTTTACGCAGATAAAGAATATCTGGTTTCCTTTGACGCGAGTTCAAGCGTTCCACGCGATTTGGAATTAGTCGTTCAAAATAGCGATTTCGTGCGCGCATTCGAAAAGGAAATGTCATTAACAGAGGAAACTGAAAGATTCACATATTCATTTACCGCAACAGCAGAAGAAGCGGTTGAACTGAACTTCCTTTTAGGTAAATACGCTGAATCTGATGCGCATAGCGTAACGATTGATAATGTCGTGCTTGAAATGAAGAATCCGGCTGTCAACCAGGTGAAAAATCCTTCATTTGCAGACGGAAACACGTCATGGGATCTCTGGTCTGATACTGGTGCAACATCAAAGATCACAGACGGTCAGAATCAGCTTACGATTCCATCGATCGGTAATGAGTTCTGGAGTATTCAATTCAGCCAGCTTGGATTTAAGTTAGAGGAATCAAAGTCATACCGCTTAGTATTCGATATGTCTTCATCAATCGGCAGAAAAATTGATGCGATTTTAGAAAGTGCAAGCTTTGACAAGCATATATGGGAAACGGTGGAAATCAATGAAGAATTAAAGACGTATGCGATTGAATTTACGCATGAAAAGGATACAGACCCTGCGGCGAAGCTTCTGTTCGCTTTAGGTAAAGTGGAAGGACAGGAAGCGATTGGAGAGCACACTGTCACAATTGATAACGTGCATCTGTATGAAATTCCTGCATTGCCGGCAGAAAATCCTGAAAATCCGGAAGAACCATCACCTGAAAAAGAAGGCTACGGTGTTGGTACAGTAAAGGAAAATTCAGTCGAGTTTTATGTGAACGATGCGCCATGGGCGATCATTCATTACATTAAAAACGGCACAACGCAGCAGAATATTATGATGAATAAAGCCGGGGAGAACTACTCTGTTTTCACGTTAGATGTGAACGAAGGCGATGAAATCAAATACTGGTTCACTTACGGACTGGCTGAAGGCGGGCAGGCGGAATATGCTGAGCAAACGTATATTCACGAGTTTTCAACTGCGCCTGAAGCACCGACTGCAAACGAAGTATCAGATCAGTCAACAGAGGTAACCGGTGAAGCGGCGGCCGGAACAGTTGTAACGGTGTCGAATGAAACGGAAGCATTTACAGCAACGGCAACTGCTGACGGTGCATATTCAGTCACCATTCCAAAGCAAAAAGCAGGTACCGTGCTTACGATTACGGCAACCGATGCAGATGGAAATGTGAGTGAAGCACTGAGTATCACAGTTACAGATAAAACAGCTCCTGATGCGCCGACAGCAAATGAAGTATCAGATCAGTCAACAGAAGTAACTGGTGAAGCAGAAGCTGGTTCAACTGTCACGGTTTCAAATGGAACAGACTCATTTACAGCAGTTGCAGACGCTGATGGTGTATATACTGTTGAAATTCCAGAGCAGGAAGCAGGCACTGTGCTGACGATTACAGCAACAGATGAGGCTGGAAATGTGAGTGAAGAATTAAGCGTAACCGTAACAAGTACGCTGAAAGTGGACGAAGTAACGGTTCAGTCTAAAGAAGTAACAGGCAAGACAGAAGCAGGAGCAACCGTCACTGTGGATCTTAATGGAAAAAATAATAAGCGTACTGTAAACGCGGATGAAGACGGCCGATTTACAGTCAAGATTCCTAAGCAGCACGCAGGTACCATCCTTACCATTACGGCAGAAGATGCAGATGGTGAGCTGATTAACACGAAAACAGTCAGTGTCAATGATGGTAAAGCACCTTCAGCGCCGAATGTGCAAAACAATGTAAAGAACTCTTCTACTTCTGTCTCAGGTAAAGCGGAGGCAAATGCCGAAGTAACAGTGAAAGCCGGCGACAACGTCATCGGAACTGCACAGGCAGATGATAAAGGGAAGTTTGAAGTGGAAATTGAGAAGCAGGAAAAGTCTACTGTTCTAAGCATTACTGCAACAGATGCAGAAGGCATGACCAGTAAGGCAGTAAAGGTAACAGTGAAGAAATAAGCAGCTAAGCCCCCTTTCCTGGAATGGAGAGGGGGCTGTTTTTATAAGAAAGGATGATTTTTTAGGGAACATTTTTCCATCCCATACGTATCTTTGTTAAATCATCTTTGAGGAGTGAGCAGATGACAAGAGAAAACTTCAAGTGTGAAAAGTGCGGACATACAGAGAGCAAAACCGGAAAAATTGGCAACAACGGGTACGATAAAATTAGAAAACCGGATTCGTTTATGTCGTTTGGTACTTCGATGTATATCTTCTGCTGTGCGAAATGCGGGGATGTATTTGAAATGAAAATCGAGAGTCCGGAAAGGCTATAAATTTAAATAAGGGGGTTCGGCGAAATGGACTTACTGCTCTGGTTTACAATTGCATTTTTTGTGATTGGATTGATTGTGCTGATGGTAATTAGAAAATCGATACGAAACAGAATGGAGTTTGTGAAAAATAACCCTGATCGTGAAGGGGAAGCAAAGCCGGTGATCTGGTTTATCTGGGCAGCGACTGCGTGGGGTGTTGTGAGTATGGCGCTTATTGTGACGTGGTTTTCGGGGGTTGCTTAAAAACCAGGCGCGGATCAATCCCTGCACCTGGTTTTATATTTCTATTTCCGTCCCTTATCCATGCGCTTCAGCAGATCAGCCATCATCTCAGCGGGATTAATCATTACATCTTCTTCAGGGTTTGTTTCCTTCAGAATATTTACCTCCTGATTAATCCGCTCCATTTTCCGGTCCAGCGCATTTGCCGTATCAGCAGCTTCCTTCAGCTCCTGAGTCAGCTTTTCGGGAACGTTGCCATTGTATTTGTAGTAGATTTTGTGCTCAAGACTTGCCCAGAAGTCCATCGCAATCGTTCTAATCTGCATCTCAACATTCACATTCACTGTCCGGTCAGACATGAAAACCGGAATCTGCAGAAGCAGGTGCAGGCTCTGATAGCCGCTTGGCTTCGGATTTTTGATATAATCCTTCACTTCAATCACCTGAATGTCCGCCTGGTTCTGAATCATCTCACTGATTCTGTAAATGTCAGAGACAAATGAGCAGATTACCCGGATTCCGGCAAGGTCTTTGATCTCCTTTTCAATCATATCAAGCGACAGCGGCAGGCCTTTCTTCTGCATCTTCTTCACAATGCTGTCCCCTGACTTCACACGCGTATTCACGTGCTCTATCGGATTATAGGTATGAATCAGCTGAAACTCCTCTTTCAGAATGTTTACCTTCGTACTGATCTCATCCAGCGCAAACTTATAAGTCGCACGGAAGCGCTTGATTTCTTTTCGGATATGTTCGAATTCTTCTTTTGAAATGGGCTGCTGGTGTTCTGACATGTGAGGTCCTCCATTTTATAGGGCTGTGATTTTTACTTATATAGATATACTGACTTTCATTTCACCAGGTTGCAATTATTCAATGATTTTTTGTGAAGGTATGTATTTTATGTGAAGGGTTCCGTTGGAAAAAGATAAACACAGCTTAATAGATGAGGACGTTCATTTTATATACTTAATCTAAATATAGCAGGAGGTGAACAGTCAAGGTGAAGACGGTACTGAGCAACAGATTAAAATACTTGTACACCGGTGAATGTTTTTCAATGATTCTCTTTGTGCCGCTTAGTTTTTATTTAAATGCTGCATTTCCTGATCTGCAATTGTATTCACTATTTTCATTCTGGGTCTCTTTTATTCTTTTGGAATTTCTCTTATTACAGGGAGCGATCTATTGGTATGCAAAACTAAAGAGGTTAAAAAAAGAACAGTCAGCAATCACCCCGATTAAAACTGTTCGCCTGTTACATCGCCTGAAAATCGTCAATAAAGGGCTTATAATCGCAGGTGTTTTTGCATTTGGTATTGATTTTATTCAGCATTACCCAAATCTTCCTGCAGGCGGTTTATTAATTTCCTTTTTCATTTATATCTTTGCCATTTTAGAGTTTATTAACTACTTTTATACTCAACTATCATATGGCCGTATATTTGAAATTAAAAACCTGTTAAGGAATAGAACGCTGAAGAGATCCAGTTTGAGTAAGGATTTTGAGCGGATGAAAAATTTGCATTAAGAAGAGGGTTAACGGTTACTATCTTAAAATGTATTATATACGTTAACTAGCAATTTTTTAGATGAAGAGCGTAATAAGGAGTTTGATCATGTTTGTTATTAATATCCTCGTATCTATAATCGGCATGACGGCATTAATGGGTGTATTAGTTTTTATGACCCTCAAAATCATTCGCGGTAAAAAGAATCTGTATACCTGGATGATCTTAATCGTCCTGGCTTTCTTCTTGCTTTTAGCCAGCTGGCAGGCACTCATCTTTTTCAATTTCAATTAGATCATTTCCTCTAACATGTAATCATATAACCCCGGCAGTCACACAATCCATTTCCCCTCATACCTATAAGTTACAGACTTTTTCTAAAGAAGGAGCATGTCACGATGGGGATCTCAACAGGAGAGCAGTATATCAGGCGGATCAATCAGCTGAAGACGAATATTCTGCTGGATGGAAGCGGGATTACGGGGGACATCTCAGATCATCCTGCCTTTAAAGGTGTGATGGCAAGCCAGGCGAAGCTGTATGATCTTCAGCATCAGCCCGAATTAAAAGAGATCATGACATATGTCTCTGACACATCAGGAAACCGTATAGGGACTTCCTTTTTAGAGCCGAAAACAAAAGAGGGTTTAGAAAAAAGAAGGCTGATGATCCAGGAATGGGCGAAGAGTCATGCGGGGATGATGGGCAGATCCCCTGACTATATGAATACCATTCTGATGGTACTGAATGCCGCAGCGGAGCTTTTTACTGCTGAGGATGAAAAGTGCGCAGAAAATATCAGACATTACTATGATTATGTGAGGGAGAATGACTTATCCTTAACCCATGTATTCGTCAGTCCGCAAAAAGACCGTTCCAGCAAAGGTGGCGGAGATACTGCAGCTCGAATGATAAAGAAAACCGCAGATGGCATTGTGGTTAACGGCTCCCGGATCTTAGCTACGCAGGCAGGTATTACTGATGAAATTCTTGTATATCCGGTGCCTTCTAATATAGATGATGAAGCCTTTTCCTACGCGTTTGCGATTCCATGTGATACGCCGGGCTTAACGTTTATCTGCCGGGAGTCCTTTACTTATAAGGAATCTCACTACGATCACCCGCTTGGCTCCAGATATGATGAAATGGATGCAATTGTCCTTTTTGACAATGTCCTTGTGCCATGGGATCGGGTGTTTTTGCACGGCAGCTCAATCGTAAAAAATCTTCTGTACAGTCAAAGCCGTATTTTTGAACATACCGCCCATCAGGTTGTCTCAAAAAATGTGATCAAGACAGAATTTATTCTGGGAACCATCCAGCTCATTATTGATGGGATCAACATTGGTGAATACCAGCATATACGTGAAAAATTTTCTGAAGTGGCGATCGCACTTGAAGTTATGAAGGGGCTTTTACATCAGTCAGAAAAGAACGCGAAAGTCAATCAGTGGGGCACACTGACGCCGGAACCTAACCCGTTGCTTGCAGCAGTGAACTACTATCCGAGAATCTACCCGCGTTTCATGGAAATCATTCAGCTGATCAGTGCGAGTGGGCTTGTTGCCATTCCGTCTGAAAAAGACTTTGGAGGAGATCAGAAAGAGGTGCTGAATCATCATTTACAATCTGCCAATCAGGAAGGTTATGAACGGGTAAAACTATTCCGTCTGGCATGGGATTTGTCGATGAGTGCCTTTGGGTCGAGACAGAAGCTGTATGAACGGTTCTTTTTCGGTGATCCTGTCAGACTTGCAGATCAGTTATATGGCAGATATGACAGAGGGGACTCGATTGAGATGGTGAAGGATTTTCTTGCTGGAAAGTAGCATGAAGGCTGGGGATTATGTTTCCCAGCCTTATTTGCGAGCGCTATTTTCCTGTAAGTGCTTTTCATAAGCCGTCCGGACTTTATCTACTCCTGATGAATATACAGAACTTTTTTTATGAATTTCGTTTAATAAATATAGCCCTCTGAATAAGGAACCAACAATAATGCCAAAAGCAATCAGACCACCGATCAGAGGTCCCATCATCAATAATAAATAGCCGAGAATCGTTGCCAGTACAATTGAAAACAGCAAATGCGCCATATGGTTACCATCCTTTCATTAGATTACAGGGTATATTATGTAATAAACATGATTTTATCATATCTATAATTTGAGCTGCGAAAGAAATTTTAACAGTACGAATTAAAGAAGGCGAAACAGAACAATGTAGATTGAAGTATAAAACAATATATTTATGACGATCTTAGTGCAGCGAAGTGTAAGGCGGTGACTCCGGGACGATTAGTCGGAAGCTGAGACCCCGGAAAGCGAAGCTTGAGGAGGCTCAGCAACCACCGTCCGGAAAGCATCCGCCTGAAGAGCAGCGGAACGATTGAAACACTAATATAGAGCCAAAAAAAGAGAAAAGCCCATTCGACTTTTCTCTCATCACTTTATTTACTTACCGAAAACCCCTGCTCTTCATTCACACCATTTTTCTCTGTGAATTCATTCAGCAGATCACGCACCTCATCTGTCGTCTCCGTTTCCATCAGACGGTTTCTCAGCTCACTCGCCCCACGGAATCCGCGTACATAGATCTTAAAGAATCTACGCAGCGGTTTGAATGCACGCGGCTCAAGCTCTCTTGAATACTTGTCATGCAGATCAAGCTGCAGACGAAGCAGATCAAGCAGCTCCTCGCTCGTATGCTCTTTCTTTTCCTTTTCAAACGCAAATGGATTATGGAAAATCCCGCGCCCGATCATCACACCGTCAATTCCATACTTCTCAGCAAGCTCAAGGCCCATCTGACGGTCCTCGATATCACCGTTTATGGTAAGGAGCGTATGCGGTGCAATCTCATCGCGCAGCTTTTTGATCTCAGGGATCAGCTCCCAGTGAGCAGGCACGTTACTCATCTCTTTTTTCGTACGCAGATGGATCGACAGGTTGGCAATATCCTGTTCAAGAACATGCTTCAGCCAGTCATGCCACTCATCTACATTCGTATAGCCGAGACGCGTCTTCACGCTGACTGGAAGACCTCCCGCTTTCGCTGCCTGGATAATTGCAGCCGCAGTCTCCGGATGGCGGATCAGACCTGATCCTTTTCCGTTTGCTGCCACGTTCTGTACAGGACAGCCCATATTAATATCCACACCGCGATAGCCCATCTCAGCCATCCCGATACTCATCTGACGGAAATATTCAGGCTTGTCTCCCCAGATATGCGCAACAATCGGCTGCTCATCCTCTGTAAAAGTCAGGCGGCCTTTCACGCTGTCTTTTCCGCGCGGGTGGCAATAGCTCTCCGAATTCGTAAACTCCGTAAAAAATACATCAGGTCTCGCTGCCTCGCTGACAACATGACGAAACACGACATCCGTCACTGCTTCCATTGGCGCAAGCACAAAAAATGGACGCGGCAACTCATGCCAGAAATTATCTTTCATATCTATCTGAACCCTTTCTATAGAGGAAACACGTTCCCGAAATGTTATATATATCATCATCAATGACTGGTTTCACTTGACTTTGGTCTTTATATACTTTAATAGGATTTGGATGAAAGTGCAAGGGGAGTGGGCTGAAAAGAGGTGTTGGTAAAACGATCCCTTTTGTTATGTGAAACAATGTTGTAAGTAAAATCTTAGTGCAGCGAAGCGTAAGGTGGCGACTCCGGGACAATTAGAGGGAAGCTGAGACCCCACAGGCGAAGCCGAGGAGGCTCAGCAACCTCCGTCCGGAAAGCGTCCACCTGAAGCGCAGCGAAACGATTAAAAAAAGACCGGACAATTTGTCGCAGTCTTTTAATAAGAAGAAAATTAAAAATGTCCTAACTAACCACAACAATCTCCTGATTATCATAAAGCCGTTTCACATGCTCATTCACATTCTCAGTAATCAGATACGTCAGCTGACTCGTCGGGCAGATAATATGATTGGATACAGTATCAAGCTTGTCAGCCGTGACCATCGCAAGCGTTTTAGACGAAACACTGACCATCTTCCTTTTTACAAGCGCTTCAGAAATGCTAGGTACGCTGATGCCGATATGAGGGTCAATGTTATAGACGCCCATGATATAAAGGTCAGCTCTCATAGAGTCCAGCGCTTCCACCGTGTCGATCCCCAGATTCACCATAGATTGCTTGAATAACGTTCCACCTACCATAATGACCTCAACATCCTCGTGATCCCCAAGTGCCATGGCAATCGGCGGGCTGTTTGTAATAATGGTTGCCTTTAATGATAGAGGGATCTGGTTCACAAATTGCAGGTTTGTTGTACCGCCATCGATCAGGATGACCATATCGTTTCTGATAAAGTCCATCGCTTTCTTCGCAAGGCTTGTTTTAATGTCACTTGAGATATACTGCCGGGTTGTGAAATCCACTACCGGCGGACCGACTCTGAGTGCGCCGCTATGAACGCGTTTGACCAGCCCCTGTTTATCCAGCTCTTTTAAATCTCTTCTGATTGTATCCTCTGAAACAGATAACCTGCGGCTCAGGTCGCTGGCAATAATCTTATGTTCTTCATCTAATATCTCCACTATCTTTTGCTGTCGTTCTTCTTTTAGCATCTGATCTATCCCCTTTGTTCGTGTGGAATGATTCTTATTTTAGCACAATTAATCTGCAACTAAAACACATTCGCGCATCAAACGCGCTAAAAAATGCAAAAACGGGCTTTACATATAAATTGAAAGCGCTTATAATAAATTAAACAATTAAAAACACGCACAAGGAGGCACAAAAATGCAAAATAGAAAAATTGATATCGCGCCATCAATCATGTGCGCTGATTTATGTAATTTAGAAGCTGGTGTTAATAACATAGAGGAACTGGGGCTTGATCTATTGCATGTAGATGTAATCGACGGGTACTTCAGTCCAAGCATGCCTCTTGGCATAGATACGATCAAACAATTAAAAACACGCACAAACATGAAGTTTGATGTTCATATTATGGCAAAAGATAATGAATACTTTATTCAGGAAATGATTCAGATCGGTGCAGAACAGATCACATTTCACTTAGAAACAAGCAATCACGTCGACAGACACCTGCAGCTGGTGAAGAAAAGCGGATTACGTGCAGGTATTGCATTAAACCCGGCAACGCCGCTATCGGAGCTTGAGTATATTCTTCCGTACTGCGATACCGTTTTACTGATGCTGATCAACCCGGGCTTTGCAACAGATAAGAATGAAAAGCAGGTCGCTTATGCTGTTGAGAAGGTACGTGATCTTCGTCAATTAATTGATGAAAAAGGATTGGATACGCGCATTGAAGTCGATGGACGTGTTTCATTTGAGACGATTCCAGGATTAGTGAGCGCCGGTGCAGATATTCTGGTTGCCGGAAGTACAAGCCTTTTTGCTAAAGGTCAGAGCCTTGAAGACAACAAAAAGCTGATGGAAGAAAAAATTAAAGCAGGTCTATACGAGGAGGCAAAATAAATGACTCAATATCATGAATCTGCCAAAGAGATTACAAACGAACTGGCTAACACACTGCAGAATGTGAATGCTGAAGATGTAGCGCACTTAATGGAAGAAATCAGCCGTGCCGATAAAGTGTTTTTTGTAGGCGTGGGAAGAGTCCTGCTTTCCTTGAAATCCATTGCAAAAAGACTGGCTCACCTCGGTGTGAACACTTACGTTGTTGGTCAGATTACTGAGCCGGCGATTACAGATAAGGACCTTCTGATTGTAGGGTCAGGCAGCGGTGAGACTGCTTTCCCGCTGATCATTGCGAAAAAAGCAAAGCAGCATAACGCACGGGTTGCCCACATTGGCGCTAATCCTGAAAGTTCAATGAGAGAATTCTCAGATGTATTTGTCCGCATCCCGGTCAGCACAAAGTTGAACAGACCGAACGAAATCCCATCCGTGCAGCCAATGACAAGCTTATTTGAACAAAGTCTGCTGTTGCTTGGTGACACAGTAGCGTTGATGATGATTAAGGAACAGGATATTGATATGAAAAACCTTTGGGAGTACCACGCAAACCTTGAGTAGGTAAATTCTTGAGACAGGGGAGAAATGAACATGCGCGCGTTACATTTTGGAGCAGGAAATATTGGCAAAGGGTTTATTGGTTACTTGCTGAGTAAGAATGGTTATGAAGTATGCTTCGTTGACGTCAACCAGCAGATGATTGACCACATCAACAGCCACAACCGTTATGACGTTGAACTGCTAAGTGATGATCGCCGCATTGAAACCATTTCGCCAGTTTCTGCGTTGAACAGTATCACTCAAAAAGATGCGGTGATCGAAAGGATTGTAAGTGCAGATGTCATTACCATGTCAGTCGGCGTACAGAACCTTTCCAAGGTAGCAGGCGTGCTCGCTGAAGGATTAAAAAAGAGAGCTGCTGCAAACCGGAAGAACATCAATGTGATGGCGAATGAGAACGCCATTAACGCAAGTTCAACCTTGCGAAAAGAAGTAGCTGAACATCTTACGCAGGAAGAAATGAATGAGATCTGCACGTTCACAGCCTTTCCAAATACTGCCGTTGACCGATTGGCATTATCAAGGCAAAGTGAAAGTGGAGAGATTCCAATGGTTGAGCCTTTTTACGAATGGGTGATTGATCAGTCTGAAAAAGTGGATGATGGTCTTCCCGGGCTTCAAGGGGTGACTTATACGCAGGACTTAACACCTTTTATAGAGAGAAAGCTATATATCGTAAATATGGGACATGCTGCCGCCGCTTATCTGGGTCATTTAAAAGGGTATCCAACGATTAGAGAAACGCTTGAAAACACTGAGCTTGAAGCGCTAGTTAAAGGCGCAATGAAGGAAGCTGCCGGTTATATCGTACAGACATTTCAGGCGGATCCGAATGAGTTGGACCAATTCATTGAGAAGACAGTGGGCCGGTTCAAAAATCCGCATGTCAGTGATGATGTGAAAAGGGTTGGCAGAGCGCCGGTCAGAAAGCTTGGATCCCGTGAGCGTCTCGTGCATCCGACAGTGTCATTATTTGAAAAAGGTCACCCGGTTGAAAATCTGACAGAAGCAATTGCTGCAGGGTTTCTATTTAATGCCCCTGAGGATGAAGAAGCTGAAAAACTTCAGGCACTCATCGCAGAAAATGGAATCGAAAAGGCAGTTCAGATCATCAGTGGTATAAAAATTCAAAACCTTCAAAGCAAAATTGTCAGCAAATATAACACTTTAAAAAACGGATAGAGAGTCAGTCAGGTGATACCTGCTCTGAGAACAATAAGAGGAGGAACAATTATGTTAGCAGATTATTTAAAAGGAAATATTCATTTTGAAGAGGGATCGTCAACGTGGGAAGAATCAATCAAAGCTGCTGCTGAACCACTTTTAAGTAAGCGCTTTATTACTGAAGATTATGTTCAGGACATGATTAAAAATGTTCAGGTGAACGGCTCTTATATCGTGATTGCACCGGGTATTGCCATGCCTCACGCCCAAAACCAGGGCGGCGTGCTTAAGACGGGTATTTCATTCCTGAAGCTTGAGAATAGTGTGACCTATCCGGAGGAAAAAGATGTGAATATCCTGTTTGTTCTTGCAGCTGAAGACAGCGAGGGGCATTTGGAGTTAATTTCAGATCTGTCATCTCTGTTAATTGATGAAGACGTAATGGAGCAGCTGAAGCAGTCAACCAGTGAAGAAGAGGTATTGAACCTGATCGAAGCACTTGAATAAACCATAAAAAGGGGATGAGTAAAGATGACAAACGTGGCAAATGTTCAGGACTATGGTCAAAGTGGAGATAAAAAGCCTTCTGTACGTGCAAAAATTCAGGCAATGGGCGGTTTCCTCACGAATATGGTTCTGCCGAATATTGGTGCATTTATTGCCTGGGGTATTTTAACCGCGCTATTTATTCCGACCGGCTGGATTCCGAATGAAGATCTCGGGCAAATCGTCGGACCTGCAATTACCTACCTGCTGCCACTGCTCCTTGCCTATACTGGCGGACGAATGATCGCCGGTCAAAGAGGAGCTGTAATGGGTGCGATCGGGGCAATTGGACTGATTGTCGGTTCTGATATCCCGATGTTCCTTGGTGCAATGATTATCGGACCGTTAGGTGGTTATGCGATCAAGAAATTTGATCAGCTGATTGAAAACAGAATTCCTGCCGGCTTTGAAATGATCGTTAACAATTTCTCAATCGGTATTTTAGGATTCGGTTTAATGATCATTTCTTACTTGTTCATCGGACCAGTCATTCAATCCCTGAATGAAGCAATGACTGCAGCAATTCAGGCGCTTGTGTCGACAGGCTTCCTGCCGCTGCTATCCATTGTGAATGAACCTGCGAAAGTGTTGTTCCTGAATAACGTGATTGATCAGGGGATTTACTATCCGCTTGGACTGCAGGAAACAGTTGAAGCCGGGAAATCCATCTTCTTTACAGTCGCTTCAAACCCTGGACCGGGTCTTGGACTGCTTCTTGCATTCACGCTATTTGGTGGAAAGATAGCCAGAAGAACAGCGCCGGGTGCGATTGTCATCCACTTCCTTGGTGGTATTCACGAGCTGTACTTCCCGTACGTACTAATGAAACCACTTACAATCATCGGTATGATTGCAGGAGGTATGTCAGGAATTGCAGTATTCAGCTTCTTTGATGCAGGTCTTGTAGCCGGACCAAGTCCGGGATCCATTTTCGCTTACCTTGCCCTGACACCAAGAGGCAACTTCCTCGGTATTATTTCAGGCGTCCTGGTAGCTGCAGCAGTAACATTTGCTGTTACATCCGTGATCCTGAAGCTTGATAAAAACAAAGATGAAGAAGCTGACTTTAGCAGCTCTCTTGCAAAGTCACAGTCAATGAAAGCAGAAGGAAAGCAACTGATGAATTTCTCAGGAGAAACTGCAGAAGCTGCTGCAACAAAGAACGTAAGCAAAATCTCATTTGCATGTGATGCAGGAGCAGGAAGCAGTGCGCTCGGTGCCACAACCTTCCGGAAGAAGCTCCAAAAGAAAGGGATCACAGACATTGAGGTGAAGCACTATCGAATCGAGGATGTCCCTGAGCACTCAGATATCATCGTCGTGCACAAAAACCTCTCTGACCGCGCAAGAATGGCCCATGAAGATAAACGGATCATTACGATCGAAAGCTATCTGAATGACCCGAGTCTTGATGAGCTCTTAGATCAGTTGGAGCAGGAAAAGAAATAGTGAAGATGTAATGAGCTGACCCGGCGTTGATCCAACGCTGGGTCAGCTTTTTTGTTAAAAAAGCTGAAAATTTTTTCTCTATGCTAAAAAAGGGAGGGAGAATGATTTTAAGTGACATTATTAATTCAGTGATAAAACCCGGCTTTACATTATAGCGTTTCGATGAGCATCGCGGCTGGAGCAATGAGAATATACCCTGAGAGTTTACGATTTTGGCGGGGAAATAACGTGAAACTTTCAGCACACGAGTGATCAATTTGAACCCGGGTGAAGAGTTTCGCAGGATGACACTCTTCACTCGTGTTTTTATAATACTTCTCCTGAAAATATTCAGCATCAAATTTTTATGAGCAAAGCAAAATTTGGTTCGTTCACACTAATGCTAAAAGGTTTAAAAAAAGTATTTATTTAACAATATATTAAATTGATATACCTAAAATAGAGGTCAGTTCAAAGGTTTTATTTAAAATGAAAATAAATTTCTTAATTTAAAAATATTCGAAATTATTTTGAAATTAACTTGCAAACGCCTTTGGAGGGTGCTTATAATGTTCATGAAAACGCTATCATTTTTTGATAATCGTTTTTATTTTGAACAAAGGGGAGGATATGTATGAAGGAAAGTTGGAAGAAGCTTACCGGTTCAGTACTTTCAGCCAGTCTGGTATTGTCGTCACTTGGTTTAGCGGGTTCGGCTGTTGCAGAGGAAACAGTTTCGGAGGATGTACTTGCTGTTATGGATCAGTCGGGGGATAGATTGGAAATAGATACGACAAATCAACGCTCCAATGATAACAGGCTTGTTGTGTTTAATGACACATTCAGTTATTACACTGAAACAGATAAAGGGAGCTTTGAAGTCGTTCTGGAGAAAAGCGGTCTTACTACATACCGTGTTGTAAAACAGACAAATGGTGACAGCGAAATTCCTGAAAACGGCTTGGTGTTATCAACTGGAGATGTAACAACAGATGAAATTAAAGGGTTTCTTGAGCAGCTTGAAACCGGGGAAACCGTTACTTTACATGAACCAACAGTAAAACAGGAGAACATGCAGTCAAATGCAGTTGATCCGACAGCACAATCAAATCCTGGAGGCGCGGTGTTCGATGGCTTCAGAGGGCCGGATCAGCTGATTGTATATACTCCTGGCTTCGGTTCATCAACTAAAACAAATCAGTATGGATATGAAATAACAGTAGAAGATGGATTTGTAACAAAGCTTGGGGGCGGAAATTCAGCAATTCCTGAGAATGGCTTTGTTGTGAGTGGTCATGGTGTAGGATCAGCCTGGCTGTCATCTAATTCAATCATTGGAGCAAAAGTTACTGTAAATGAAAATGGGGTTGTAGAAATCACCCAGGACGTTGAAAGTTTCCAATATCAAAGCAGACAATCTATTGAACAGGCAAAGAATTCTATTGAAAAAGCAAAAGCTGAATTTCTTGATGTAGCGATGGAAGAAGCTGAAGAATCGGTTGAAAAAGCGGAAGCGCTTTTAGAGGATGCATCGCAAATGAATGCGGAAGACCCTGTTCGTGCACTTCATATGACAAGAGAAGCTACGCAAATCGCCTATGATGCATACTATTATTCATTGCCTTCAAATATTGCTGAACAGCGTGGCATCTGGTACCGGCCTGAAGAAACTACTCTTGAAGGGGTAAATCAGGTTCTTGATCGGATGGAAGAGGCTGGCTTTAACTCAGTTTACTTAGAAACGACTTTCTGGGGCTATACGATTTATCCTAGTGAAACAATGAAAGCTTATGGGTTGCCAGAGCAGCACCCTAATTTTAAAAATGGTGATTATGGAGAATACGGAAAGGATCTGCTGAAAGCGTATATTGAAGAAGGAAAGAAGCGGGGCATGACTGTACAGGCCTGGACTGATGGTTTTATGATCGGACATGGTTCTCTCGGCCTGCCTTCCCAATTCCAGAAATACCCTGAATGGGCAGCGATTCAGCGATCTAATACAACAGGAAAGCCTGCACCGGACTCCTCAAATCAGTATTACTGGCTGGATATTGTGCAGCCTGATGTTCAGGAATTCATGCTTGCGATTTATGAAGAAATGCAATCTGAATATGATATTAAAGGCTTGAATATCGACTATATGCGTTACCCGCATCACGGCTTTGATAAAAGCTACGGATACAGTACAGAAGCAAGAGAAATGTACAAAGAGGTATCCGGAATTGATCCACTGGATCTGACTGCCGCTGATCAAGATGAATGGGATGCATGGCAGGAATGGATCCGCACAAAGGAAAATGAATTTGTCAGTAAGCTTCATGATCAGTCAAAGGCCATTGATAAGCGATTCATGCTGACTGCCACACCTGAGCCTGGACCTGAAGCAGTACTGATCGGAGACTGGAAAGACGATATTGACGGTGTTATTCCCCAGGCATACGGTCATGATTTCAACAGCATTCAAAACACAGTGAATGCAAGTAAAAAACTGATGCCTGAAGGCACAATGTATTACACAGGAATTTATTCTTTCTATCACCACCTGAGTGAGATGGCAAGCGTAAATGATGTCATGTCAGCTAAATATGGAACATCCGGTGTAAATATGTTTGCTTTTGGTCAGGCAAGCGCGCCTTCAGTGGATGCACTTGGAAAAGGTCCTTGGAGAGAAAAAGCCATTAACCCTGGTGAAGAGCCGATTGAAGCATCGTTTGCTGTATTAAAAGACATGCAAAAGCAAATAGGACAAAACTATATTGCCGGAGGAGCCGTTAAAGGAAAAGATGCAGCTTCTATCAGGAAAGCTGTCAAAAATGTAGAAAAATCAATTCAGAGAGATACGTTTAACACGGATGAAGCTTATCAAAATGCACAAGCCATTATTACGGAACTGATTGAAACTGAAAAGCTGAATAAAGCTTTAGGAGAGAGAATGCTTGGTCAACTCGAGGAAACAAAGCTGTGGGTAAACTATTCTAATCAGCACCATCAGTGATGTGTGGGAAATAACAGATGTATAATATCTGTTATTTCCTTCTTCTATCCCGATAAAAAGAAATTAATTTTCAAAAATAAAAAAATAAATAAAATAATTTACAAAAAGTGATTGAAAGTTGCTTTGCGGCATCATATAATAAAAACAAGAAAACGCTTTCTTAGTGATTACAAAGGGGGAAATACAGATGGAGAAGACAGTGAAAAGAATTTTTGCGGGTTCACTTATCACGGCACTTTCATTAAGCATGGCAGCATGTAACAGTGACGGGGCAAACGGGTCAGATGACAGTCAGGAAGGCGGCAGTAGTGAAGGTCTTTCGGGAACAGTGACGATGTGGACAGCCTCTCTTGCGGGAGAGCCGTTTGATACATACTTCAAGGACCTCGAAGCAGATTTTGAAGAAATGCATCCTGATCTGGATGTAGTAATTCAGGATATTCCACAAAATGAAATGGAACAAAAAGTACTAACATCGCTGACTGGTGGAGATGTACCGGATCTGGTTAACCTTAACCCTCACTATATGTCTAACATTGCAGCACAGGGCGGACTACTTGATCTTACTGATGAACTGAGTGATGAAGCAAAGGGTGCTTATGTAGAAGGTCCTTTTGAATCAGGAAAGTACGAAGACGGCTTATATGCACTGCCGTGGTATCTGACAACAACTGTTTCATGGTATAACGGCGACCATTTTGAAGAAGCCGGCGTATCTGAATTACCAACGACTACGCAGGGCATCTATGACACAGCTAAAAAAGTAACGGACGCAACTGGGAATCCTTCATACTATCCGGTTATCAATGATGGAAATGCAATCATGGAAAAGCTGGTTTCCCTCTCTAACGGAGAACCAATTGTAGAAGACGGTGTAGCGAATTTATCTGGAAATGAAAACATTGTGGAATTCTTTGAACTAACTCAGAAAATGTATGAAGAAGGTATTATTCCACAGGAGACTGCAGAAGGCTCAATTCAGACTGGTCAGGAACTGTACATGGCTGGAAACATCTCACTTCTTGAGGGTGGTGTAACATTCCTTGGTCCGATCGAATCCGGTGCACCTGACGTATTCTCTGCTTCAAAAGCAGGCCAGCCATTAAATGATGCTGATGCTCCTGTGAATGTGGCAGTCATGAACTTTGCTGTACCAGCTAAAACTCAAAACAAAGAGGCTGCTGTAGCGCTGGCTGAATTTGTAACAAATGCTGAAAATCAGCTTGAATTTGCAAAAACTGCAGGTACAGTCTTGCCTTCAACAACTGAGTCATTAGAAGATGATTATTTTGCAAATCCAGGGGATTCACCAAAAGCAATGGGAATGCTTGAAGCATCTAAATCACTTGGTCGTGCGGAAGTATTAATCCCGCCAACTGAAAACAGTGCGGATCTGCGCCTAGCAACGAAAAACATTTTCACAGAAAACCTTCAGGGGTCACTATCACCTGAAGAAGCGGTAAAACAGCTTGAAGAAGAGTGGAACGCGGCCTTTGAAAAATCAGGTGAAAAAGTAACTTTCTAAATTTTGTTTAAAACCACAGGAGACTAGCTTATCTAAGCTAGTCTCTACTTCTTAAAAGGGGGGCTCATGATGAATAGAGAGCCTATAGTAATGAAAAACATTAGTGTAAAATCTGCACGCAGGCAGCGAAAATGGAGTGGTGCGTTTTTAACACCGTGGATGTTTTTACTTCCATCTATTGTGATATTGGGGCTGTTCCTGGGCTATCCCATTCTGGAGGCATTCAGATGGAGTTTCCTGGATTATAAAATTATTGCAGGTACAGGCGAGTTTGTAGGGCTTGCAAATTTTCAGGAGATCTTCGCAGATAAGTATTTCTGGAACGCGCTGATTAATACAATCTTATTTTTAGTCATTGTACTTCCATTGAATGTTTTCCTGCCAATGATATTAGCGGCATTAGTTAATCAGAAAATCAGAGGAGTAGAAACGTTTCGTATTCTCTACTATCTGCCGGTTATTACGCCGATGGTAGTAGCAGCATTAATGTGGAAGATGCTTTATTCTCAAAACGGTATCATTGCTGAAATACTATTATTCCTTGGTATTTTTGATTCACCGACAAATCTTCTTGTCCAATCTTCAACAGCGTTAGTAGCAGTTTCGGCGATCACTGTCTGGAAAGGGCTCGGGTATTACATGATCATTTATCTGGCTGGACTTCAATCGATCCCTAAAGATGTCTATGAATCAGCAGAAATTGATGGTGCATCTGTGTGGCAAAAGTTCACGAAGATTACAGTACCTATGCTGACACCTTCTATCACACTGGTTTCTGTTATGACGATTATTGCAGGGATGAAAGTGTTTGAGGAGATTGCTTTAACGACAGGTGGAGGACCTGCCGGCGCTACAACGACTCTTGTTATGTATATTTATGAGAAATTTAACAGCCTCGATGTCAGTATTGCTTCAGCAGCAGGACTTGTTCTGCTTGTGTTGGCGATCGGCGCATCATTGCTTCAGATGAAGCTGACGAGTAAACGTGAAGACGACTTAAGGGCGTAAGAGAAAGGGGAAAACAGATTTGAAACCAAAACAATTCACTCAAAAACTTTGGCTGTATGCCCTGATGATCTTTATTACATGCCTGACAGTGGGACCTTTTTTAATCACTTTATTTATTGCTATGAAATCTCCTACTGAAGGAATATATGGAGCGATGCTTCCTGAAAATCCAACATTTGAAAATTTCGTATCAGCTTTTGATAAAGCTAATTTTTCTTTGTACTTTCTAAATACAACGATTGTCACTGCACTGGCTATTCCGTTAAATCTACTGTTTTGCAGTCTGGCTGCATATCCGCTTGCCAGAATGAACTTCAAGGGAAGAAGTGTGGTTCTTGCCCTGATTATCTCAACAATGATGGTTCCGTTCCAATTATACATGGCGCCACTTTTTCAGTTGTCAGGAGAACTCGGGCTCAGAAATACTCACGTAGGATTGATCGTCATGCAGGTATCCACTGCCTTTGGCATATTCCTGTTACGTCAGGCGTATCTGCGTGTCCCGAAAGAGCTTGAAGAATCTGCATACCTCGATGGCGCAAATAAATTTAAAGTGTGGTATCTGGTTGCACTTCCCCTTGTCAAGCCAACGCTTGTCACTTTAGCTATTTTTACATTTATGGGGACATGGGGAGATTATTTATGGCCACTCATTAACTCAACCGATAGCAGCAGATACACATTATCAATCGGTCTTGCGCAGCTTTCACAGAACTTCGATGGATCTAACCTGAAGCTGATCAGTGCGGCATCCATTTTAACAACAATCCCTACCCTTGTGATTTTTATCTGGCTGCAGAGATACTTTATCTCGGGTGCCACAGATGGTGCAGTAAAGGGTTAACTTGAGGAGGCGTTCTTTTGGAAACAATCATTTATAACGGTCGGGACATACCGGTCTTATATGACGTAGATTGTGTTGTAGTTGGAGGAGGTACAGGTGGTGCGGCGGCAGCTATATCAGCACTGGAAGAGACCTTATCAGTACTGGTAATTGAAAAAAATATATCACTTGGCGGTACTCAGACGAATTCATTAGTTTCTCCAATGATGCCTACCTACGTGGAAACACAACGTATTAACAGAATGATTATTGAAAGACTCCATGCTGAAAATATTCGTACAAGCGATGGTACAACTACCTGCAGCTGGTTCAATGTTGAATCCCTCAGTTACGTACTTGAACAGTTAATCACAGAACGTGGAGGAGATATTCTTTACGATTCGAGATTTATCGATTGTATAAAAAATGATCAACAGATCAATTACATTATCGTAAGTACCTGCAGCGGTCTTGTTGCGATTAAAGGAAAAACCTTTATCGACAGTACTGCAGATGCATCGCTATCACAGGCAGCAGGAATACCGGTAACGTCGGGTGATGCAAAAGGGCAGAATCAGCAGATTTCCTTCCGTTTTGAAATGGGTGGGATCAATATTGATCAGATTCGGGAATTTGTCCTTTCTAAAGGAGAGACGTTCTGCAAAATTGATGACCCTGATTTTTTTGAAATTGCGATGGTTCCCGGCAAGGGGCATGTCTTAGAGCCGTTATTCCGCAAAGGAGTCGAAAATGGGGATCTTCTTGAAGAGGATATGAGATATTTTCAGGCATTTACACAGCCTGGCAAACCAACTGTAATGTCCTTTAATTGCCCTCATGTACCGGGCATTTACCAAACAACAGATCCGATACTGCGTTCAAAAGCAGTGACCAGGGGAAGAGAAATGATTCAAAGGCTGTCCAAGTTTCTGCCCGCCTATCTTCCCGGATTTGAACAATCATTTCTGCTGCGTGAAGCGACTCAGCTGGGAATCAGGGAATCATGGAGAATTACTGGTAAGTATGTGCTGACAGAGCATGACTATATTAAACGGGCACGATTTGATGACGGGATTGCCCGTGGTGACTGGTATATAGATGTGCATAGTGTGGCAAAAGAGGATATTGAACATGCAAAGCTTTCAAAGGGTGAATACTATGAAATTCCTTACCGGTCTCTTGTAGCTGACGAGGCTGAAAATCTGATCGTAGTCGGCAGACATATATCAAGTACATTTTTAATGCAGGCTTCTCTCAGAATTCAGCCGACTGTCAGAGATCTGGGCCAGGTGGCAGGAATGGCATGTGCATATTCTGTCAGAATGAACACCGCTCTGAATCAGATGGATGGTGCGGTACTTAAACAACAGCTTCAGCTTGTGGAGGAATGAGAATGGAACAGATTAAAGAAGTGCATATTCTGAATCATACACACTGGGATCGGGAGTGGTATGAGTCATTTGAACAGTTTCGTTACAAACTCAGAAACGGTCTGCGCTATGTTCAGGAATTAATATCTGCAGGTGAGATCGAAAACTTTTTCCTCGATGGACAGACAATTGTGCTGGATGACTATCGGGAAGTTGTGAGTGAAAAAGAATATGAACGCTTTCTTTCCCTGATCAAAGACCAAAAGATTGAAGTGGGACCGTGGTATTTGCTTGCAGATGAATTTCTGGTCTCAGGAGAGGCGATGCTGAAAAACCTTGAAATTGGTATTAAGACTTCAAAAGCTCTTGGATCAGCAGCCAGTATCGGCTATCTGCCGGATACGTTTGGACATATCAGTCAAATGCCGCAAATACTGAAGGGTTACGATATTCAGCATGCGCTGATCTTTCGGGGAGCAGTATCTGACAGTTACGAAAATACCTGGGTTGGTGCAGATAACAGCAAAGTTTTCACCTTTGTTTTGCCGTTATTTGAAGGTTATTATCAGACCTTTTTAAAACATAAAGATTTCATGGAGAAAACAGAAACCTATCTGTCAGATAAAGCTCCTTATCTCAGACATAATAAAGCTTTGATCATGAATGGCGCAGACCATACTTTTGTGAGTCGTGATCTTAAAGATAGAATCATGGAGATGCAAAGGCAGTATCCACATATTCGATTTACACAATCGCTTATGTCTCAGTATCTGGATGCATTTAAAGAAAAAGATACTGGGAATGTGATTAAAGGAGAGCAGAGAGATCCGTCCAAAATATTTATCCTGCCTGGTGTATACTCAACACGATCTTATTTAAAGGTTCAAAATCAAATGTGTGAAGATCAGGCGATCGGTATGATGGAGGCTTTAAATGTCTGGAATAATGGTGAGAGTGATTCAGCTGAATTTATGGATTACGTATGGAAGCTGATTCTCCAAAACCAGCCTCATGACAGTATTTGCGGATGCAGCGTTGACGAAGTCCATGATGAGATGGAAACCAGAACACAAAAAGTACTGAGTGCGATCGGTCAATTTACACACGATCACCTTAACGATGAGTATCCATTTGAATTTATAGATTCCACTGTTGAAAATCCTTACTTATATCTTGTAAATAACACGCCGGTATCAGAGATGTATACGGTGAATGCAAGTATCCGTATTCCGGTGCCGATGGATCTGGGCAGTATCAGGTTGTCACATGACGACAAAGACATTCCGTTCGATGTGATAAGACGGGAACAGCGCGAAGAATTCCTGCATCACATTCTGGCGGAGCCTCACTATGCTGAATATGTAATCTATGATGTCACATTTAATCTTCATTTTGATGGGGTAGAAGTAAAGAGAGTCCGGATAGAGCGTGAAGCTAAGAAAACATATGCTTTGGAAATGAAAGAAGCAGATCATATTGAAAATGAATTTTATCAGATTCGGTGGGGCTCTCAGGGGTTATCTATTAAAGATATCGAAACAGGTGTCAACTATAAAAATCAGCATCATTTCCTATCTTCTCTTGATGCAGGTGATTCATATAATTATTCTCCACCGGTTAATGATCACCTGAGTACAGGCAGACTCATGCAGGTAAGTAAGATCAAAAAAGGTAAGACCTTCGAATCTGCAATTCTGCATTATGAACTTGAACAGCCGGCTTCACTGAATGAGGATCGTACGGGTCCAGCTCATGAAACAGTTACATCTCATATTGAAACGACAGTTACATTAAATAGAGGGAAAAGGTTAATTCAGTTCAAAACAAAAGTGGTGAATACTGCAAAAGATCAAAAGCTTCGGGTTGGATTTGGTACTGGCACTGATGTGCATGTCAGCTATGGAGATACAGCATTCGACCTGCTGGAAAGAGAAACGCTGAGAATAAAAGAATATGATATGCCGAAAAATAAAGAGGCGGTAATGAATCAATATCCGACGTATTCTACGGTTATTGCGGGTGATCATCAGCTTGTTCATAGAGGGCTCCAGGAATTTGAAGTTGAGCGCCATGAACAGTCTGATATGGTTTTCCTGACAATGATCAGAAGTGTTGGATGGTTATCAAGAAGGGACTTGAGAACCCGTGGAAATGGTGCAGGACCGGGCTTCGAAACGCCGGGAGCACAATGTATAGGTACTTATGAATTCGAGTATGGTCTTATACTGGGGCAAAACAACATGTCACTTAATCACGCAAAAGTGATGAGGCAGCCGGTGTTAACACAGCAATCATATATATTTAAAAAAGAGAGAAATTTATTTAAGCAGTCCTCACAAGTGATCGTATTCTCTTCGTTCCGTCAAAAAGATGAGAATTCATTTGATATAAGAATGTTCAATCCTTCTTCAGAGGAAGCTGTTACAACCTTACACTTTGGCTTTGATCCTGAAGAAGTCACAAAAGTAAATTTTAATGGGGAATCGATTATTCATTATCCGGCAAAGCGTGAAGTGAGTGTTTCTTTTCAACCAAAAGAAATTGTCACGCTACGTGTTAAAAGAACATTTGATTATTGAGGACTTTGACCCTAACCATAGGAATGAAGGTGATTGCAGATGAGAAAATATATTGCATTTGATATTGGTGGTACGTTGATTAAATATGGCGTGCTTGCTGAAGATGGCACCCTGCTGGAGAAGTACGAAACACCCACAGAAGCTGAGCAGGGTGGAAAAATGATTTTAGAAAAAGTAAAAGCGTTTGGTCAGGAATTATTGCAAAGACATACGATTGCAGGGGTTTGTATCAGCACTGCAGGACAGGTAGATTCCAGGCAGGGAAAGATCATGTACGCTTCTCCGCTTATCCCGGAGTACACGGGTGTAGCGGTCAAGCAGGAACTCGAATCTCACTTTAATCTGCCAGTTGAAGTTGAAAATGATGTGAATTGTGCGGGTCTTGCAGAATCCTGGATTGGTACAGGAAAAGAAGCGAAAAGTTTGTTCTGTCTGACGATCGGAACAGGGATTGGCGGGAGTTATATTCTCGATAATAAGCTGCATGCAGGACACAGCTTCAGTGGAGGAGAAATCGGCTATATTCCAATAGAAGGTAAGCAGTTTGAAGAGCTTGCTTCTACAAGAACACTCATCGATAACGTAGCAAAACGCAAAGATATTCAGGCAGACGAAATTGATGGGAAAAAGATTTTTGAAATGGCACGTAATGGGGATGCGGTATGCGCAGAGGAAATTGACCGCCTTGCATATTACCTGTCAAAAGGCATTGCAACGATTGCTTACATGATGAATCCGGAGATGATTATCATCGGTGGAGGGATTACAGCACAAAAAGATTATCTTTATCCGCTGATCATGAAGCATCTTGAAAGTGACCTGATCCCGGCTATTTTAAGCAAAACAGAAATTAAAATTGCTCAAAATCTTAATAATGCAGGAATGATTGGCGCGCTGCGCAACTTCTTATTGCAGGAATCGATGCAGCCGCTAAAAAGCATCGTAACCATGATTGAATCCAATCACCACAAGCTCACAAAAAGAGAACAGCTGATTGCAAAGTATATCATGATGAATCTGGAGTCGGTTCCGAATAAAACGATCTCTGAATTATCCGGGCAGATTAACGTTTCAGAGGCAACGATTACACGATTCTGTCAAAAGCTGGAGTTTGGTTCCTACAATAAATTACGCCTGCTTGCAAAAGAGGCCTCTGTCAGCACAAGAATCTATGAACATGCTGAAACATCAAGTATTTCAGAAGTAAGAGAAGCTTATATGGCGATGATGAACAAGTTCAACTCACTACATCAGACTGAAGATCTTCAAAAGATGAAACAGTTGATGAAGAATGCAGATCAGGTTTTTCTCTATGGTGGAAACGAGATGTCCTTCGTTGCAGACCAGTTAAAGTATAAATTGTTAAAGCTCGGTATAAAGGCTGATTCCTTCTCTACACCTTATCAAATGGAGATGTCCACTTACGCCTGCACGCCGGAAACAGTCATGCTCGGTTTTAGTGCGAATGGATTCGACCGTGAAATTATTCAGATATTAGAAAGTGGAAATCAGTCAGGGTGTCTGACAATTGGTGTCACCAGCCAGCAGGATTCTCCGATGGCGAGCGTTTCCGACCTCCAGTTAATGATCCCGACAACTGAAGAAATAGACGGTGTCAGCAGTTCGATTGGAGAAGTATCTATGTACTTTCTTGTTGATATCATACTGAAGGAACTTCAGGATAGAAAACCAAAAACAAAAAAAGTAATTGTCTGATCAGTGAGGTGATCACGCGTGCAAATACCTGGTTTCTCATTTGAAGAATTAAGATCTTATCAGCCGTTATTGACGAAAGAAGATGATTTTGATCGCTTTTGGCGTGAAAGAGTCAAGGAAAATGAACAATATCGGCTGAATGTAACGACTAAAGAAAGAAGCTATCCGGTTGAAGGCATTAAAGTCTATGACGTGTATTTTGACGGTTTTCGTAATTCAAGAATACATGCAGCTTATGTTTGCCCTGAAAATGTAAAAAATGACGCACCGGTCGCATTGATCTTTCATGGGTATAACTGGAATACTCTTCAGCCTAACTATGCTTTTAAATATGCTGTTCAGGGTATTCCGGCTTTAATGGTGGAAGTCAGAGGGCAGAATCATTTGTCGCCGGATATGAATCATTATGAACACGGACATGCGGCCGGGTGGATGTCTATGGGGTTATCTGAACCTGATCACTACTACTACAGCTTTGTATACATGGATTGCTTCAGGAGCGCAGATGTTGCAGTTCAGTTAAGCGGAGGAAAAAAAGTATTCGTTGAGGGAGGAAGCCAGGGGGGCGGACTGGCAATTGCGACTGCCGCACTCAGGGACGATATTTTATTTGCTCTATGTGATATTCCGTTTCTGACTCAGTTTGAACATTCTGTCAGAGCAGCTACGGAAGGTCCTTACACTGAACTGGCTCACTATTTCAAAGTGCATGATCCCGCTTATGAATCAGGAAAAAGTGTCTACAGTACTTTAAGCTATGTGGATTGTCTTAATCTTGCAGAAAAAGTTACTTGTCCTGTATTCATGTCTATCGGTCTCGAGGACCCGGTATGTCCTCCACAAAGCGGCTTCGCTTTGTTTAATTACTTAGGTGGGCGAAAAGAAATCAGAACATATCCGCATTACGGGCATGAAGTGCCGGCAGTTCATGAGGAAGAAAAGTTAGCATTTGTAGCTGCAATGATAGAGCAGAACCGTATCAAAGAAAAATTTTGATTAAAGAGAGGGACCTTACATGAAAATCGTTTACCTCCCAATAGATGAACGTCCATGTAATCTTACATATATTGAGATGATTGCGGGATCATCCCGGGATATAGAATTAACAACCCCTGAATATAGCCTTTTAGGAAATAAGCGAATTCCTGCTGATACAGAAGAGCTTTGGAAGTGGCTGACAGCCGAAGTCCATCAGGCGGATGCACTATTATTGAGTGTGGATTTATTAATCTATGGCGGTCTCCTTCCATCGCGCCTTCATTATTTAAAACAGGAAGACGCAGAGACGTGGCTTGAGCGTTTTCGGTCATTACGCAGAGACTTTCCTCAATTAAAGATTTATGCATCTAATCTGATCATGCGTACGCCTAAATACAGCTCCAGCGATGAAGAGCCTGAATACTATGAAGACTGGGGAAGAGAGCTTTTTCTGCGGGCATATTTAATAGACAAGAAAAGCCGTGAAACACTTACTGCATCTGAAGAGAAGCAATTAGAGGAAATTATTTTAAAGCTTCCTGCAGCATACATTGAGGATTATGAACAGAGACGTGCATTTAATTCAAATATAAATGTACAGATACTGGACCTTGTACGTGAGGGTGTATTTGATTTTCTGGCTGTTCCACAGGATGACAGTGCAGAGTACGGTTATACCGCTATGGATCAGAAAGCAGTTGTCAGCAGAAGAGAACAGCTTCGCCTTTATTATCAGGTCCAGATGTATCCGGGAGCCGATGAAGTAGGAGCGACGCTGCTTGCACGGGCGTATAACCACTTTCACAATCAATCCCCCAAAATCTATCCTATTTGGAGCAGTACACTCGGACCGCAATTGATCCCGATGTATGAGGATCGTCCATTTGCTGAGAGTCTGAAAGCGCATGTGATGGCTGCCGGATGTCAGCTTACCGCGAATGCTGATGAAGCGGACCTGATTTTAGCATATAACACTCCCGGGAAAATCATGCAGGAATCGTGGGAGCAGGATAAAAGAGATATTACTTATACGAGCTTCAGAAATATGCTCACTTTTACTGATCAGATTAAATATAACATTCAAAACGGAAAAAAGGTCATACTCGCGGATGCTGCATATGCAAATGGTGGTGACCGGGAATTAATTACACTGCTGGATGAGGAAAAAGTGCTTGACCAGCTTTTATCATACAAAGGCTGGAATACAAATTGTAATACTTTAGGGACTACAATCTGTCAGGGAGCTATTGGCCTTCATGCTGTATCCGGAGTTTTGAAGGAAAATCTGATTTATCATTTACTGGACGATTATTTCTATCAGGCGGAAGTACGAATGGAAATGACGGCAGATTATCTTCCTGAAAACGGGTTAACATATTTTGAATTAAAGGATCTGGCAGAACTGGTGAATGCGGAACGGGATCAACGCCTGACGAAGAGATTCCACAGCATGTTACATAATAGCTTCAAAGATGTTGAATTAATTGAATTAAAAAGCTTCAGCCCGTGGAATCGGATGTTTGAATGCGGATTATCTATTAATGTGAGGTGTGAAAATGCTTGAAATCATAAAAAAAGGTCTGGTTGTATCATGTCAGGCACTGGAAGATGAACCTTTGTATGGTTCAGATACGATGAAAAAAATGGCAGAAGCAGCGAGAAGAGGCGGTGCAGTTGCAATCCGTGCAAACGGAGTTGAAGATATTAAAGCGATAAAGGCACAAGTGAATCTTCCGATTATCGGTATTATTAAAGCGGTTTATCCTGACTCAGATGTCTATATTACTCCTACTTTAAAGGAAGTGGAGGCGCTGATAGAAGCTGGGGTAGACCTGATCGCAACAGATGCGACGATGAGGGTGAGACCGAATCATCAGTCATTAGAGAATTTTATAAAAGAGGTAAAATCCCGTTTTCCAGAGCAACAATGGATGGCAGATTGTGCAACGCTGGAAGAGTGCATACATGCAGAAGAGCTGGGGTTTGATTGTGTTGGAACAACGCTTCACGGATACACAAAAAATACCGCGGGGAAAAAGCTGTACCATGATGATTTTCAGTTTTTAAAAGAAGTGGTTAATGCTGTGAACATTCCGGTCATTGCAGAAGGTAATATTATAACACCTGAAATGTCTATGCAAGCGCTTAATTGCGGAGCACATTCTGTTGTGGTGGGTGGAGCGATTACAAGGCCGCAGCAAATTACAGAAAGATTTGTGGCTGAACTTAAAAAAATATGATGGATAGAAATAAACATCTAGTGGATTGGGGGAGCTTTCATGTTCGGTGGAATTGAAGCAGGTGGAACTAAGTTTGTATGTGCTGTTGGAGATGAAAAAGGAACTGTTATGAAGCGGATACAGCTGCCAACTGCGGACCCTGTGGAAACTATGCCGCAGGTCATCGCATTCTTTCGGCAGTATCCTATAAAGGCACTCGGAGTCGGTTCATTTGGTCCGATCGATTTGAATTTTGAAAGCCCTTTATTCGGTCATATTACTTCAACGCCAAAGACCGCCTGGAGAAATTATCCGCTTGTTAAAGTGTTACAAGATGAACTCCGGGTTCCGGTAAGGTTCACTACAGACGTGAATGCAGCAGCGCTTGGTGAGGCTGTATCCGGAGCAGCAAAAGGGATCGACAGCTGCTTATATATTACAGTTGGTACCGGTATTGGTGCAGGTGCAGTAGTAAGTGGAAAATTGCTTCAGGGTCTCTCTCATCCTGAGATGGGTCACATTTTGTTGCGGCGTCATTCACAGGATGGCTTTAAAGGTATATGTCCATATCATCATGACTGTCTTGAAGGAATGGCATCCGGACCGGCAATTGAAGCTCGCTGGGGCGAAAAAGCTGAAGAACTGAAAGAAAAGGCAGAGGTCTGGGAACTGGAAGGTTATTATCTCGCTCAGGCATTGATGCAGTATATCTTAATTCTCTCGCCGAAGAAAATTATTCTTGGTGGCGGCGTAATGAATCAGAAACAATTGTTTTCTTCTGTCTATATACACTTGAAAGAGCTTTTGAATGATTATATCTCTTTGCCGAACCTCTCTGAATATATTGTAAGTCCTGCGCTGGGAGATCATGCGGGTATAACAGGTGCGTTGATACTTGCAAGAGATACTTACCCTCAAAAAGAATTAACTACGGGAAAGGGTTCTGCTGATGACGGAATATCCGATGTTTTTTGAACCGATATTTAAAGAAAGAATCTGGGGAGGTAATCAGCTGAAATCTTTTGGGTATGATCTTCCTTTTGATCATACGGGAGAGTGCTGGGGGATTGCCGCTCACAGGAATGGGCAAAGTGTAATAAAAAATGGTGCACATAAAGGAAAAACACTTGGTGAGCTCTGGAAAAATGAACGTCACCTTTTTGAAGATTTTCCAGGAGAAAGATTTCCGCTCTTAACCAAGATACTTGATGCCGCTCAGGATTTGTCTGTGCAGGTTCATCCGGATAATGAATATGCGGAGAAGCATGAAGGAGAGCCTGGTAAAACTGAATGCTGGTATGTGATTGACTGTGAAGAAGGTGCAGAAATTGTCTATGGCCATCATGCGAAAAGCCGTAAGGAACTTGAGTTTATGATAAAAAATGCTCAGTGGGAAAAACTTCTTCACAAAGTGCCGGTTAAAAAGGGCGATTTTTATTTCGTGCCGAGTGGAACGATTCATGCCATTGGAGCTGGTATAACCATATTGGAAACACAGCAGAACTCTGATACCACATATCGGGTGTATGATTATGATCGTAAGGATCAGAATGGAAATAAGAGAGAGTTACATATAGAAAAATCGATCGCTGTGACAACTGTTCCTGCTTCCATCCCTGAAATGAAAGAGACAGTTGAAGTGGGTGGAGACAGAAAAGTGATCCATTACGTGGAAAATGAATATTTCACAGTAGAGAAATGGCAGATAAATGGCTCTTTTGTTGTTGAACAACCTTATCCTTTTCAACTTGTCAGTGTCATTTCAGGTTTTGGATCAGTTACAACTGCCGGTGCATGCTATGAATTCAATAAAGGTGATCACTTTTTATTACCGTGCGGAATAGGTGAACTGGAATTCAAGGGTGAGTCGGAGTTGATTATAGCGCACGTCTAAGGCGACAGTCGTTGGTTCAATCAATGCTGTGCATAGATACCTGCTGTCAAATGTTTGTGTTTGAAAGGGTGGTTAGGTGGATCAGTATATTTTAGAACAAATCAGGATCCCATTTGAAAATGGTGATCAGACCATTGCTGATGTGTGGGTTCAAAATGGGAAGTTTAAAAGCATTTCGTCAAACCTCTCAGAGCCGGATATTCCACGAATGAAAGTCTCTGAAAAATGGAGGATCTTGCCTGGCTTTATTGATATTCATATACATGGAGCGGGGGGTGCTGATGTAATGGATTCAACGCCTGAAGCGCTGCTGAAGATAGCGGACACACTTCCTTCTGAGGGAACAACAAGCTTTCTGGCAACTACTATGACTCAGCGCCCTGAAGCTGTAAATGCAGCTGTTTTGAATGCGGCGCAATATTATCAGCAACAAAAAGCCCAGGGGCAGTCAGAGCTTCTCGGAATCCATCTGGAAGGGCCATTCATCTCAACAGAAAAAGCCGGAGCGCAGCCTTTAGAGTTTATTATTCCACCATCTGTTGAGCTGTTTAACAAATGGTGTGAAGCCTCAAATGATTTAATTCGTGTTGTCACACTGGCTCCAGAGACTGACGAAGGTCTTAGTTTTGTTAAAGAGTTGCAGACACGAAATATCATTGTCTCCCTTGGTCATTCTAATGCATCAGAAGAAGTCGTATTAAAGGCGATTGAAGCGGGTGCTTCCCATGTTACTCATCTCTATAATCAGATGAGCTCTTTTCAGCACCGGGAACCTGGTATGGTTGGAATCGCTCTTACCAATCAACAATTACATGCAGAATTAATTGCGGATTTTATTCATAGTCATCAATCAGCGGTTCAACTGGCAATAAGATCAAAAGGAATTGATCATGTCATTCTGATTACTGATGCTATGAGGGCAAAAGGTTTGAAGGATGGCGTATATGAACTTGGTGGACAAAAAGTGACCGTCAAAGGAATGGAAGCCAGATTGGCAGATGGGACACTGGCAGGGAGTGTATTAACAATGGATCAGGCATTCCGCCATGTGAAAAAACTGCTTGGATTAAAAGACAGTGAAATGATTGCGCTGACTTCAGCGAATGCTGCCCGGACACTCGGTATATTTGATCACAAAGGTTCGATTACTGAGGGGAAGGATGCAGATTTTGTCCTGCTTGATGAAAATGATTGCGTTCAAAAAACGGCTTGTAAAGGTATCATGAGGGGTGAGAAGCTATGAAATTAATGCTCACAAAAGATTATGATGAATTAAGTAAATGTGGTGCTGATTTAATTATGGCTCAGATCAACGCCAAACAGGACAGCGTTCTTGGGTTAGCAACAGGAAGTTCCCCCCTCGGCTGCTACCAAGAGCTTATTCAACGGTGTCAGAACAACCTCGTTACTTTTAAATATGTATCCTCCCTGAATTTAGATGAGTACATAGGGCTGTCTCCAGAGCATCAGCAAAGCTATCGTTATTTTATGAATCATCATTTTTTTAATCAGATTAACATTAATCAAAATCATACATACCTGCCAAATGGGGTGCATCCTAACCTTGAACAGGCATGCATTGAATACGAGACTAAAATTGATCAGGTTGGACCTCCGGATATTCAAATCCTGGGGATTGGGGCTAATGGACATATCGGCTTTAATGAACCGGGCAGCTCTTTTTCAAGCTACACACACATTGTCAAATTAGCACACTCCACACGTCAGGCTAATGCACGATTTTTCAGATCAATTGATGAAGTTCCCACACATGCGATTACAATGGGGATCAGTTCCATTTTAAAAAGCAAAAAAATTATTTTAATGGCCTCAGGCCAACAGAAGGCTGAAGCCATTAAAAGATTGCTTGATGGAGAAAAGAATGAACAATTTCCGGCCTCTTCTCTTTTTGATCATCCTGACGTTACATTAATTGTTGATAAAGAAGCATATGAATTAGTTGAAACAGAGAATTTAGCCAGGTGCTAGTTTTCGAACTATTTGCTAATCAAGTTAAATAGTCCGGCTGACGATTAAGTAGCTCGCCGGACTATTTGTTAGATCTAAGAAGGTAATTTAATTCTCCTTAAAAGTCCCTGATACTCCTTATTGATTAACGCTGCTGATTGAAGCCTCAAACGCCTCCATCTCAACAAGGCTATTCCCGCTGAACGAGTCAAACGGCACCATCACATCATAATTATTTGCGTTCCCCTCAACCTGAAATGTAGACTTGAATCTCAAATCATCACCTATTCTCACAGCCTGATCAGATAACACCCAATGTTCAATCATCTCATTCATCATCAGCTCATTGTTATCATCTCTTTTTACCTGATCAGAAGGCATCAGTGTAACAAAGTCTGCAAAATTCTGAAGGATATCATCTCTGAACGCGCCATCCTCAATTCCTGATATGTCAAAGTCCACCGAGATTTCATTTCCATCCTGCTGAACTTCATTCACCTGAATCTGATAGTCAAAGCGCTCACTTTCAACGGTAAATGGAGAATTGGTATTCAACGAGTGTAGTGCATGGTCATCCCGCATTCTGATCTCAGGCTTAACAGTTAAGTGCGCAATATTTTCATCGATTTTACTGCTTAAAAGCTCGCGCACCTCTTTTATCACTTTTCCGTCCTGTATTTCAGTGGACAGAATATCTGCATTTCTTTTCGATAGACGCTCACCATCATTATCAAATACAGTGAGTTCGACTGTATCACCCTTTCCTTTAAGAGGAAGTTCCACAGTATAATAAAGCAGGGTAGTCGCAGCGCCTTTCGTCATGCTGTTCATTTTCAATTTATAATCATCGAAAGTACTTTCTCCTGTTAAAGCAAAGGTTTCAGCAGGGATCTTTTCAACCGGTACATCAAACTTCCAGCTTCCATGAACACCATTTACATAGTTAAAGGTAAGCGGCAGTGTAAAGTTCTCCGGCAGTTCAGCGTTCGGGCTATAAAATTCCACAGCACCTGCATACCCTTCGTCAGTTTCTTTGAGCTCTCCCATACTGGCTGACCACTGGGACTGATCTTTTCCGTCAAATAAATGAATATTGTAGCCTGCTTCAGGACCTTCTTCGTCAGTTTCAGGATTTCCACCTTCAGCCAAAAACGAGATTCCGATTACGTTGCCGTCATAGTACGCACTTGTGATTTTTACCGCTACACCTTTTTCCTCAGCCGTTTCATCCAGTCCCGTAATCAGTCCGCTGCTGAATAATTCCTGTCCAATCTGCATGCTATATTTTTCATAAATTCCGCCGATCACCGGTACAGCTGCAAGCACGTTGCTGACCGGTGCGAAAAGCAGGCCCGACGCCAGGAAGGCGGCCGCTGCAGCAGATGAAAAAACGCCTGCTTTCTTCATCCGTGACTGGTATGTACGCTTCTTTCCCCGGCTAATCCCGCGGTCAATCGCATTGAACACATCTTCCTTTGGAAATTCAATCTCTTCGATTTCTCTTTCAATACGCTCTTTGTTCAACATGCTCTATCCCCTCCAGTATCTTTTTCAGCTCCAGTTTTGCCCGGCGCAGCTGCGTTTTTACCGTATTCTCCGGTATCTCCAGTGTCCGGCTGATCTGCTGAATCGGATAATCATGATAGTAAAATAGAATAATAACTGACTGATAATCCGCTCTGAGCGCTGCAATCGCCTCTTTCACATCGAGCCTGCCTTCAATATCCGGTCCTTGTTCAGCGGGCAGCGCGTCAGCCAGCTCATCGTCTATGATCAGCTGATTTTTCCTGCGCAGCACATCATACGCAGTCCGGATCAGAATCCTGGTCAGCCATGTGCTGAAAAACTCTGGCTGCTTCACCTGATGCACAGACACCAGCGCCTTACACACCGTATCCTGCACGACATCGAGCGCATCCTCTTTATTCCTTACGTAAAGAAAAGCTGTTTTATAAAGCTTTTCACTTTCCTGCTTTACGAGCTTTTCAAATGCCTTTTGATTACCTTTAATCGCTTTTTTAACTAATGCTGCATTCTGTTTATCCAAGCCGCCGCCTCCTTTCACTGGTTAGAGTAGCGTGTGTATGGAAAAGTTTCAGGGGAGTTCGGGAAATTTTTGAAGGGGCATTAAAAAGGCAACTCCGTTATGATCCGGAGTTGCCTGCAACCTTATTTATGCGATAAAGTCATTACACCACCGCAATGAGACACTTTATGAAACTCATATTCACAAATTTCCTGCAATGCATCTTTCAGCTCATCAGCCACAAAATAAAATTCATCTTCATCCCAATGCTCAAGATGATCTGCACGACATGCATCCAGCTGCTCTCTTGTCCCGAAAGCAATGTCACCAACCAGCAGCTGACCGCCTGCTTTTAAGTGGGATAACAGTTCCCGGATAAAAGTGACTTTTTCGTCATCATTCAGATGATGCAGCGTATATGTGCTGACGATAAAATCGTATTTTTTCTCCTCGAGCGCAGCCGGCAGACCATTTGAAATATCCCACTCCAGCAGGTTCGCTGCAGGCATCTTCTCCTGCGCGATCGAGATCATCTCAGATGAGAAATCCAGCCCGTCAATCCGGTGTCCGTTTTCATAGAGTTTAGTGGTTAGGACAGCTGTACCAAAGCCGATATCCAGTACTTCGGCATTTTTCTTTTGCATGACAAGATTAAAAATCTGATTAAGTATCTCTTTATAGCCGGCAAAAGGGTACAGATTACTTTCTTCACTCACCTCTACCGTCTGATCATAGCTGTTTGCCCATAAATTAAATCCAGTATTATTTAACAAGAATGCTCCTCCTATATGTTGCGATCTGTCGGGCATTCAACAAAACTGCCCGTATTAGCGTCCGATAACCTCTGTTATATTAGCGTTTTTCATATGGTACCACACCTTCCAATTATTTGTATTTAGTATATCATATGTCCTTTGTCCTTTTTCTTATTTTCACAAAATATCCCTGTGCTTCACCTGCAAACCTGTGTTAAATTGACATTGACTCAACATAGAAAGGTGACTAAATACATACATGATACAATTTAAAACAACCTATACGACACAGGATTACGTAGATATGCAGGTGAAGCTGCAGACGCTGACTGGTGATCTGAACAATTTGAAAAAGAGAAGCACGATTTCACTTATGCTGATTGTGATTATCCTTTCATGGACTTTTGATCTTTTCAGCTCACTTTTTGGCGGGATTGCAGCTGTACTGATGATTATTGCTGCAGGATTGATCATGCCGAACCTGCTTGAAAAAACAGCGGTGAAGAATTTTAACAAACAGCTGAGCGGAAGAAATATGGAGAATTCTTTAGGCACTGTAGAATTTGAAGTAAATGAAGAAGGCATTATCCGTAAGATGCAATATTCAACACTTGCCTTTGACTGGGATGGCGTTATCCGTATTGGAGAAGATGACAGAAACTATTATCTGTTCCTCTCCAGAACACACGTTTTATTTTTTCCAAAGCAGCCTGAAGGACTGTCAGAAGCAGATCAGTTACGATTTGAAAGTCTGATTGGACAGGTGAGAAAGCGGATCAGGGAAGAATATCAGCAGAGCAGGGATGCCAGTCAATAAAAGGAGGATTTAACATAGGCAGACTATTCTTTTACAGCGATCAAATTATTGAGTCCCCGGGCAACCAGAGGCTCGACGATATACTATTCAAAGGGATGAATCGTCATACGAAGATCGGCTACATTCCTTCAACAGAAGATCCGGATCGAACGTATTTTCAGACCAAAGCGGACTATTATCGTCATTACGGTGTTGAGGAGATCATGTTTTTCGACCTGTATAGTGACTTTGATTCATCAAAAATTGAGGAGCTGCTGTCATGTGATATCGTCCATCTTTCAGCAGGTAATCCAATTGAATTCCAGTCTGCTTTAGCACATCGTAAAATGGATCAGGTGTTGCGCGAATACTTTAACCGCGGTGGAACCATTGTCGGTGTAAGTGGCGGAGCGGTTCAACTTGGCAAGTCTATCACGCTGTTTCAGCTGTTTACAGGGGAGTCAGGTCGGAAGCTCAAAGGTCTGCAGCTGGCTGATTTTGAATTCCTGCCTCATTACAACCGCTGGGATGACGCATTTAAAAAGAAGGTTGAACAGTATGCGGTTGAAACCGGGATAACGGTTTATGCAGGAAATGATGGGGATGGAATGGTGGTTGAGGATGGTCACATTCAGTTTATTGGAGAGATTAAGATTATAAATGGATAAGAACATATATGACACAAAGCGCCTGGGATTTTCATTCAGGCGTTTTTTTGAATTTTTAATTACTTCAGAACTCAATAACATAGATCCTGCTATTTCTAAGGTGTCTGTTTTTAATTTCCTACATCTCACTATCAGAGACAACAATCACTCAGTTATATTCTATAAAAATAAAACTTTATATTCTAATTATATAGAACATGTGGTAACCTGAAAAAAATACCATTTCGGGGTGATCGCATGGAAACATTAAAAATGACTGGAAGACCAAGAGAAACATACGAGGTTCAATTGACTTACTCATTGCTCTGGGAATGTGCGCTTGGGATTGCAGCAATCACGAACTCCAAGCTGCTAAAAACATTAGAAAAACCGGAAAAAGACTGGAATCGTTTAAGAGAATCACTGTCAGAGGAACTACAAAGTCAATTAAACTTTGTAGAAAAAAACAACACATGGAAATCTCTCCTTCAGATTCTTCACCAGAAAGAATTCGAAGACTTGGACGACTATATTTCATATATAGAGAAGCTTGATGAAGTAGAGCTTAGATTTATGTGTCTTCCTATTACAGGACGAAATGATCAAAGGTTGAGACAAAGTGCTGCACAAGGAGATCGGGATGCTGTGCAATCCTTGATGATTGCTTCCGATTATAATCCGTTCTTTCCTCAGTACATAGAATTTATTAGTCAACATGATGCCAGTTTGTTAAAAAAGCATCTGGTTCGTGTCATAACGCTTTGGTTTAAGGAAGTGGTAACACTCGATGCAATAGAGAGGGAAGAGATTTTAAAGAGAGATTTTGATTCGAAGCAGACATTAAAACAAAAGCTGACCTCAGAAGAACTAGTTCAGGTAGCGACAGGAGGTATCTCCTACATTCCGGAACCAAGTGTTCACACAGTTTTACTCATTCCCCAGTACATCTACCGGCCCTGGAGCATAGAAGCAGATATTGAAGGGGTGAAAGTATTTTATTATCCTGTTTCAAATGAAAGTGTCTCTCCGGGTGATCGCTATACGCCTGATCAGTTTCTTGTATTGAAGCATAAAGCTTTAGGAGATGAAGGAAGGCTTAAAATTGTAAAACTGTTATCTGAGAAAAATCGAACATTACAGGATATCACTGGGCAGTTGAATATGGGGAAGTCTACTGTTCACCATCATCTGAAAATTCTCCGCTCTGCAAAACTTGTTGAAACAAGCGGATCCCAATATAAATTGAAAAAGGATGCCCTTGAGTTAATGTATAAAGAAATCAAATTATACCTTGAACAGCCGGTGAATTAAATGAAAAGTCCATTACTCCGTAATCGCTCATTTGTTTCTGTATGGACCGGTAATGGGATTTCAGAGCTTGGCGGCGCTTTTGGTACGTTCTGTAATTCTATATTAATTTACCAGCTCACCGGCTCCACTTTAGCACTCGGTAGCATGTGGCTGCTTTACTTCTTGCCTTCATTGGTGCTTCAGTTATTTATTGGCCCATTTATCGACCGATGGAGCAGGAAATGGATCATGGTTTTTTCGCAATGGATGAGAGGGCTTGTGTTTTTGATCCCGCTTTTTGCGCTGATGACAGACAGTCTTTCTGTTTGGCATATTTACACGGTTCAGATTGCAGTCGGGTTAATCACACCTTTTTATGTGCCTGCCAATCATGCAATTACGCCTTCTATTGTTTCTGAAAAGCATCTGGAACAGGCCAATGCCTATATAGATGGGACAGTCAGACTCATGATGTTTACTGCACCGCTGCTTGGCGGTTTGGTGATTGAATATGCCGGTGTGGGTGCAACCCTTTCTTTTGTTTCTATGCTGCTTTTAATCAGCGGGTTTATGCTTCTTTTCGTACAGGAAAAGAGAGGAGATGCGGCAGTAAGGAAATCATGGATCGCAGAATTTACAGAAGGGATATCTTATTTCTTCACAAAGCCGACTGTCGTGTGGCTTGGTGTTTTTCTCGCAGTCGTTCAATTCGGTGTCGGCGTAACGATGGTCACTACACTTCCATATATCACAGAAGAGTTAAATGGCAGTTATGCAGACTATGGCTATTTTATGGCAGGCTTCCCAGTCGGTTATATCCTCGGTGCAATGATCATTGGAAAAATAGTCTATCATAGCCGGAGAGTACTGATGCTGGGTTCTTTATTTATCGGAGGGTTAACCTTCATCGCGTTATTCTTTAATACAAGTATCATGCTGGGCGTCATGACGGAAGTGATTGGTGGCATTGTAATGGCAGTTTTCAGTATTCACAACACCACGATATGCCAGAAGGCTGTACCTAACAATCTGATGGGAAAAGTGTTTTCAGTCAGGCTGCTCATTATAAGAGGTGTAATGCCGCTTGGTGTGCTTGCGGGTGGTGCTCTGAGTGAGATGTGGGGTGTCCGGCCACTGTATTTATTCATCGGTACACTCATATGTTTCATATCACTAATTGGAATCATTGTTCCATACTTTAAGTTTATAGATGCTGAAAAAGAGATGCCAAAGCGTGCCCAAGCATAGTAGTGACAATGATAGCCGAACGGTAATGTAGCTAATGAACATCAAAAAACACGCCCTCACTCAGGACGTGTCTCTCTCCTTGCCAGCTTGTACATGAAAAACAGTAAAACAGCGATAAGCACCGCACTAAACAGAAGTGCTATCGGATTTCCTTCTCCAAAGATTGCAGTCAGCGCAACATCAAATGAAGGAACGCCTATTGCAGCAAGCAGCGGGAGAATCAATGTGGCAGTCAGGATACCTCCAGTGAAATACAAAATGTTTTTCGTTTTGGTACTCAAAAAACCGCCTCCTTCGTACTATGGTATCATAATATAAGGAAATAACTTATTTTTCTGACTTTTTACGGAAATAGTAAGGAAGTAGATGTATTCAGACACCAGCAGTAATTTGACCAGATAAGAGGAGGCAGTTATGTACATAGAAGATGATCTATGTGGCAGCTTTAAGCTGGAAAGTATTTTAGAAGAACTCATACTCAGTGCGCCGGTTCAGCGCTTAAAGGGCATTCACCAGGGTGGTGCAGGCTATCTTGTGAATGAAAAGTGGAACGTCACACGCTATGAGCATTCAGTTGGAGTGATGCTGCTGATCAGAAAGCTGGGTGGTTCACTCGAAGAACAGATTGCAGGGCTCCTGCATGATGTTTCCCATACGGCTTTTTCACATGTCATCGATTTTGTGTTTGAGCATGAGGATGAGGATTATCACGAACAGATTTTCCATAACGTAGTGGAAAATTCAGAGATTCCTGATATTCTCACAAAGCATGGTTATCGCTTCGAAGACATCCTTCTCGATGACACAAAATGGACGCTTCTTGAACAACCTGCACCTGAGCTTTGTGCGGACCGTGTTGATTATACGCTTCGGGACATGTACAGATACGGACAAATTACGCTTTCAGAAGCTACACACTTTTTAGACGAACTGATCGTCATACATGAGAGGATGTACCCCAGCAATATTGAATCAGCTGAATGGATCGTGGAGACGTATTATAAAGAAGTGATCGATTTCTTTATGGATCCACTTAATATATACGCAAACGACAGGCTTGCCCACTTACTCAAGCTCGCTCTGGAGAAGAAAGTATTAACTGCAAGTGATTTTCTTCTTGAAGACGCAATTCTAATAGATAGAGTCAGGAACACCAATGACAGAGAGCTTCAGGAGCTGCTGAAGCAACTCCACCCACAGGTGAAAGTCACGGAAGACCGCAAGCACTACCACCTCCACAGAAAAAATAAGCTTCGCATGCTGGATCCTTCAGTTCTTCACAACAGCAAATGGTTCAAAGCATCCTCCATTTCTAAAAAGGTAAGAATGATGGGAGATGAAGCGTACGAAAAAGCTGTCAGAGGAATGTATGTGAAAGTGCTTTAAAATTAGAACATTTAAAGGGGATCATAAATGAATATCAGTATTGAACCGTTACAGGCTTCACACGCTGAAGACCTTCTCCAGTTTGAAACCGAAAACCGGACGTACTTCAGCAGCATGGTACCGGATCGCGGTGATGACTATTACGTGCCGGTCATATTTGAACAAAAGCACCAGGCCCTGCTCAATGAACAGGTGCAGGGGGACGCTTGTTTTTACCTGATTAAAGACGAACAGAACCGGATCATTGGCAGAATGAATGTGACTGGCATCGACCCGAGAGAGCAATCAGGCAGTATTGGATACCGGATTGGCGAGGTTTATGCCGGAAAAGGAGCCGCCAGTCAAGCCCTTCAGCTTTTAATCAATGACATGCAAAAGAAAGGGATAAAAAAACTGAGTGCGATGACCACTGAGAATCACCTTGCGTCTCAAAAGATACTTCTGAAGAATGAATTCAGGGAAGTTGTTGGTGCAGGGGAGATTGTTGATTTGAATGGGCAGAAACTGAAAATGATTCACTTCGTGTACTTGCGACCTAAGTAGAAATTATAAAATAGTCCAAAACACCCCTTTTTCACCCTCTATATGCTAAAGTTAAATTAAAACGTTCCTTCAAGAAGGGGGCTGCACGGTGAACCTGGAGCTGTCTGCATATATCACACTTGCCTGTACATCCGGTGTACTCAACTTGTTTTTGAGTCTTTATGTATTTTTTAAGCGTCACCATTATACAAACATCTCTTATGTTTTTATTCTGTATACCTTCCTTATCAGCATTTACTGCTTTGGAACAGCTTTCAGTCTGTTGTCCACGTCACTTGAAGAGCTCAAATTCTGGACAACGGTGCTTTATGTTGGGCTGCCTATTTCAGCTCCTCTGGGACTATTATTTATCATGCAGTATCTCGGGTTTAATATTTTTAAAAAGAGATATTTGCTGCTCCTGTTGATTCCATTTATCAGCCTGATGATGGTGGCTACTAATGACTTTCATCACTTATATTATCGTGTATATGAAATAGATCCTGTCCTGGGTGCCCCTTATGTTTATCAGGAAATCGGCTTTTGGTATCTGATTCATGGCATATTTACATTTTCAAGCATGTTCACTGCTTTTTATCTACTGCTTTCCCAGTGGAGAGAGACGTCCAGTGAGTATCGTCCCCAGCTGGTCGCGCTACTGTTTGGTCAACTACTGCCAATGATGACTGCTTTCATTTACCTGATCGGCCTTACACCTCCGGGGATTGATCCGGTTCCAATGGTATTTTGGATTTCCTCAATGCTTTATCTCTGGGCGATCGGTTCATCGCGTCTGTTCAGAATCATGCCCATTGCCAAAATGACGATTTTTAACAATATTAATGATGGAGTCATTGTGCTTGATACTTATGGCAGATTAATTGAATTCAATGAGGCGTCTGAAAAGATGTTTCCGGGCTTAACCAATAAGATGTTTGGGAAACATATTGAAGAGCTTTGGCAGGCGTTTTCCGGGAAAAGTCTTCCTTTTAAAATAGAAAAAGAAGCACTTCAGAAGGATTTGCAGTTTAGCGGACCAGATCATCGTGAATATACTTATCAGCTTCGTACCAAGCCGTTTCAGCACGGGTTGCATCATAAAGGACAATTGCTGATTTTTACTGATATTACTGAAGTGAAAAGACTTCAGCTGCAGCTCGAGCATCTGGCCTATTATGACGAACTCACCCAGATCTACAACAGGCGCGCATTCTTTCGAAAGTGTGATCAGTACTTTGCAGAAGCCAAAGATCACAAGCTGCCGTTGACTGTGATCCTGATGGACATTGATCATTTTAAAAGAGTCAATGATACATACGGGCATGCCGTGGGTGATCAGGTGCTTAATCATATGGTGAAAGTGTGTGAGGAAAAGCTTGAACCCGGGCAGCTGTTTGGACGATATGGCGGGGAAGAATTTGTGCTTGCTCTGCAAAATACAGATCTTATTAAAGGTGAAGAACTGGCGGAGCAGCTGCGTCACTATGTTGAGGATCATCCTTTTAAAATGGAAGAAGGCGTTCTGCCAATTACATTGAGCCTGGGCGTGTCATCAGCGAATCACGAGCCTGATGAAACCTTATTCCAGCTTCTAAATCAGGCGGATAAAGCTTTGTATCAGGCGAAAGAGGGTGGACGGAACAGGGTGAAAGCTTATACCAATTTGTCTGATCAATTAAAACGCATTGAAATAACAGGCGGCTAATATAATAAATAATAGCTATGTTTCACGTGGAACATAGCTCAGCATAAGGAGAGTATGATTTGAATAACTTCGAAGAATACGACGACCCGGAGCTCTATGACAAGGAAAACGAAAGCTACCTGCCTGAGCTCCCTCTTTTAATAAAGTGGGCATCCAAAAAGTCCGGTACAATCATTGACCTGGCATGTGGAACCGGAAGAGTGACCATTCCTTTGGCTGAAAAAGGTTTTCGGGTAATGGGGATAGACGTACATAATGGCATGCTGGAAAAGGCACAAAAGAAATCCACTGTAGCAGGGGTGAATATAGATTGGCTACAGGAGGATTGCACAAACCTGAACCTGGAGATGAAAAGCCCTCTGATTTATACAGTTGGCAACTCATTTCAACACTTTTTAACGAATGAAGCGCAGGATGGGTTACTTGTATCAGTGAATCGGCATTTAGAAGAGGGTGGCATCTTCATCTTCGGAACAAGGTTTCCAGGTTCTGAAGAATTGCTGCAGCCAAGCACAGAAGAATACTGGAGAACCTATCAGAACGGGGAATATAAAGTAGACGTCTCCACCATCAGTCACTATGATGCCCTGGAGCAGATCCAGCACTATACCACGATTAGAAAATATAAGCATGTCAGTGATGAAATTGTTGATGAAAAGCGGACGAATATAAGCCTGAGATATGTATTCCCGAAAGAAATGGAAAGGCTGCTCAGCGTTCAAGGCTTTGAAGTGCTGGATGTCTATGAAGATTGGAAAGAGACGCCGGTTTCAAATGATAGCTATGAGATGATTTATGTGTGCAGGAAAATGAGGTAACACTAAAAAATAGCTGGTTAATGACAAAGGGTAGAAATAGCACGCGCTACTTCTGCCCTTCTGCATATCATCTATTCTTACTTCTTTTTTCTAATAAGATCGGGGTAATGTTCAGTAAGATCGAGACAATGGTCAAAAACCATAATGCCCATTCCATCGTAGGCACGACATCCATTAGAGCTCCCCAATCTTCTGCTTCAACCCAATCCGCTACCATACTGTATTCTGCACAAAGTGTTAAAGCTGTAAATGATAGTCCCATAGCCATCGCAAGCTTATAGTCTTTTCCTGCTGCGTACAGATAAAGGTTGAAAAAAGTCACAATGATCGCGATAACCCCTAAGATAACCCACATAACCAGACCTCCGAATATGTATCTTATGTATAAATTTTTCGTCCCACAAATTACTGATTACAAAAACAGATACACACTTACTAATATGGAAATCACTAAAACGACGATCGAGTACCAAAAACCGCCCTCATTGAGTTTTTTGAGTAGTGATTTGTCATTTGTTTTCTTAGTGCTCATTTGTTTCACCCCTCCTTCAGATACTTTTATAAAAGCATCATTTGACTCTCTGAATCATCTCAACTCTGTTTCCGAAAGGATCCCTGAATTCAAAACGATCAAAACCCGGAATCAGAATACCTTCAAGAATCTCAATGTTCTCTTTTTCAAGGGTTTGTCTCCACCCGCTCAGGTCATTTACTTCATAAGCCAGGTGTGCTTTTGTTGAGGTGCGATCAAAACCTTCCTCTGTTCCAACATGCACCTCTGCATTGCCGGCTGACAGCCAGAATCCACCGCGGCCTTTTAAGGAATCAGGCTTTTCTTTTTCAGTAAATCCCAGAACATCACAATAAAATCTTTTACCCTGTTCCTCTGAACCTTTTGGAATTGTAATTTGAGCATGATGTAATCCAAGTACCATAAAGCTCTCCTCCTATATGTAAAAGCACTTACTCTATTTTACAGGAAAAGAAAGGGATTTGCATGTGCTTTAAAGAAATGTAAGCGTGGAGGTGGCAGCAATGAACCAAATTGAAGTATTAAACCTGGTACCTAAATTTCTGAACTTTTATGATAAGGCTAATCAGCCTGATATCAATGCTGACGAAAGGTTTAAGCTGTGGAAGGAACATTACAACTTTGCAGCGATTCCACCTGGAGAAGAAGGTCAGAAGATGGCAAGGGAGATGCTTGATCATGCTTTTACGCAGTACGCTAAACATGTTCCGGTCTTAAAGGAATGGAATCCTGATACAAGTAAACTTGAACGGACACTGATAGATATAAAAGACATCATGGGATATCATCAGCCTGTTAATCTTACAGTCATCTATTTCGTTGGAGGATTTGAGAATAACCCTTTTGTTGCACCATATGGGGAAGGGAAGGCTGTGTGTCTGCCAATTGAATGCGGAGAATCGGATATTTTTCTCGCGCACGAGCTGACTCATATTATACACGGCGAGACTGCCGGCATTAAGCCGTCCTGGGAGCGTACAATCGGTTCCACATTACTGCAGGAGGGGCTTGCTACACGTATCAGTGAATATTATGTGCCGGGAGAACCTGAGGAAAAGTATATTGCAAATCAGGACGGCTGGCTTGAAGCCTGCAAAGAGAGGCATGCAGATATATTAGAGGGCATTATTCCTTTTCTGGATGATCAATCTGCAGAAACAGTTTCAAGATTTATATTTGGTACAGGAACAGCCGGTCTGCCAAGAGAAGTGTACTATGCAGGGTGGGAAACAGTCGGGAAGCTTCTTGAAGAAGGTGTTACATTTGAAAAAATGGCCTATATACCTGAAGAGGATATTCCTGAGTACATCAGAAAGGCAATGGTGAAAGAAACATTACGTTAATGGAGAAGTACATCGGTTACTAAACTTCACTTCTGCACGGAGTTCTTAACTGTACTTGAATAAATATTTGGTCAGGAGAAAAAAATGGATACACAACATAATAAATTGAATATGAAATTAAGATCAATAACAGAAAGCGATATTCATTCAGTCATGGAATGGAGCCGTGACTCAACTTTTTGTCAGGCGAATGGCTGGCCGTCTGACAGAAGTCCGGAAGAAGTTCAGCGCTGGTGGAGCAACTGTGTCAATCATCCGCCGGAAGGATTAATCCGAATGGGAATCATCATCAATGAAGAACTGATCGGTTATGCAGACTTAGCGTCAATCAATGGAGATGCTGCAGAGCTTGGACTTGCGATTGGGAAGAGTGGGTTGTGGGGAAAGGGGATTGGCACTCAGGCGGCAGCACTGATGATGGAATATGGGGCTGAGGAGTTGAACCTAACTGTATTTCACGCAGAAACACATGAAGATAATATCAGATCCGGGAGAATGCTTGAGAAACTTGGTTTTCAGGAAGTCAGCAGGATTGGGTATGAAGTCTATGAGGGTAAAAATAGCCAGCTGATTCAATTTCAGTTTTTATATCGGAAATAGAATGCAGGCGCATTGAAAGAGTGAGAGGATACTTCCTGCTCACTCGCGTCCTTCAAAGCATAAATACAATGCTAGTCCTTATCAATTACATAATGCAGATGCACCTTATCATCAATTTTAACTTCTCCCTGCAGATCAAATCCGCATTTCTCAATCACTTTTCTTGAAGCATGGTTATGTGGAAGCACTACAGCATTCAGTCGTTCAGTTTTCGTATCACTGAACAAATATTGAATGAGCGCTTTTACAGCGAGCGTGGTATATCCTCTTTTCGTATGGTGCGTTGACATCGCATAAGCAACTTCACGGTTCGATCCGCTTAACTCCTCTTTGATTCCCGTATTGCAAAAGCCGATTAATTCACCGGTTTCTTTTAAAATCACGGCAAGCTTCAGCCAGTTCTCTCCGATATGGGGGACGGATGCTAAAAACCTCTCGTTATCCGGTATCTCGTAGTTTGTCACCCATTCCTGACGCTGTTCTCTTGTTGACTGCCAATCCGGTAAAAACTGATAAACCTCAGGCTGTGAAGTCAGCTCGTAAATCGCATCTGCATCTTCACTTCTGAAAGGTCTCAGCAGAATATCCCCGCAATCGATTGTAAATGTATGATTCATATTCAATCCCCTTTAAAAAATACTACTCTTTTACATTGTACTGTAATTAATGTAAGGAAAAGAAAGGAATTTCGAATTTAACAGAGAAGTAGTCTTAGTAGCATAAGTCTGGAGGTAGAATTTAATGGGAATTAGAAACCTGAACCCGGACCACTCATACTAAGATTTCAAAAATAAGGAGTGGTTTCAGTGGAATGGATTAAAGATTTTTACACAAAGCAGTATGAATGGATGAATATAAATGATGAGGACATGCTGAAGGCAGAAGAAAAACGGCTTCAGCACATTGAGCAGTTTGCCGGTAAATCAGCTCGGACAATCCTTGAACTTGGCGGAGGAAAAGGATATTTTGCTGTGGCAGCCGCCAAGAAGGGTTATGACGTGACAGTCATTGAACTCGCAGAAAACGCTGCAGCTTATACTCAACAGCTGGCAAAGGCGTATGGTGTATCTGAAAACATCACTGTGATTCAGGGAGACTTTTATGAAACAGCTATCACTGGACAGTTTGATGCGGTCTGTTACTGGGACGGCTTTGGGATCGGAACAGATGCTGATCAGCAGCGCTTATTAAAGAGGATTAGAGAATGGCTCAAGCCTGATGGCACAGCGTTCATCGACATTTACACGCCATGGTTCTGGGCAAAAGCAGCAGGCCAGCGTATGGAGCTGGGAAGCGGGATCAAAAGAGCGTACGACTTTGATGCGTATAACTGCCGTATGCTTGATGCATGGTGGGAGCAGGATCATGAAGAGGAGAAGGTCGTACAATCGCTCAGATGTTATTCGCCTGCAGATCTGCTGCTTCTGCTGAATGGACTGGACCTTGAAGTCATTCACTGTGAATCTGGCGGTGCAATGGATTATGAAGCTTGGAAGTATCATGAGAAAGTATCTTTAGGGGATGCGATGGGGTATTTAGCGGTATTAAAATAACACATCATAAAACACCACAAAGATGGAGGTAAACGCCGTCCCTGTGGTGCTCTTTTACTTAGCTATATGAAAGATTAATGTTGTTTCTGCACAGCTGGAGATTGGAGCGTAAGGGGACGACTCCTGCGGCAGGAAGGGACGTGTGAGACCTGGCATGGCGAAGCCTGCGGGCTCACCGCCCGGCCGCGGAAAGCGTCCCCCTCTCGCTGCAATCAACAGCCAGCTTTAACAACACCTTTCATTTACATCGTACTGATATTGATCACAAAGCGATACTTCACATCAGAATCCATCACACGTTTATACGCCTCATCAATCTCATCGGCTGAGATCACTTCAATGCTTGGGGCAATGTCATGCTCCGCGCAGAAATCAAGCATTTCCTGCGTTTCACGAATGCCGCCAATCATGGATCCTGCAAATGAACGTCTGTGCGGAATCAATGAAAATGCATTGACCTCAAGCGGTTCAGCAGGGGCGCCAACGTTTACAAGCGTTCCGTTCAGTGTCAGCAGTGAAAGATAGGCGTTGATATCAAGCTTCGCACTGACGGTATTGATAATCAGGTCAAAAGTGCCTGCAAGCTTCTCAAATGTTTCATCATCACTTGTCGCATAATAGCTGCTCGCACCAAACGCCAGACCATCTTCTTTCTTATTCAGGGTCTGCGAAAGAACCGTCACTTCAGCGCCCATGGCATGAGCAATTTTAACCGCCATATGTCCAAGACCGCCCATTCCGACAACGGCTACTTTTTTGCCTGGACCAGCCTCCCAGTGATTCAATGGTGAAAAGGTTGTAATCCCTGCACATAAAAGCGGTGCGGCTTTATCAAGAGGGATACTATCCGGGATCCCGAGCACAAAATCCTCAACGACGACGATATGGGTAGAGTAACCGCCCTGCGTCGGCTCACCGTATTTATCCACGCCGGCATAGGTAGGCACATTTCCTTTCAGGCAGTATTGCTCCTCACCAGCCTTACAGTTTTCACATTCACCACATGAATCGACCATACAGCCGACACCTACACGGTCCCCGACTTTATACTTCGTGACGTCTTCACCGACATCCGTTACAACGCCCGCGATTTCATGACCCGGCACCAGCGGATAATTCACTTCGCCCCAGTCCCCGTGCGCAGTATGAAGATCAGAGTGACAAATACCTGCAAACTTAATCTCAATCAGTACATCATTCTTATCCAGCTCGCGGCGCGTAATTTCAGCCTCGCGAAACGACTTATCCGGACCATCTACAGCTCTTGCCTTAGCAGTTACCATCTATAAAACCTCCAGTATCTTTTAAAGGTGTCGGGTGCAACTCACCAGCAAACCTTCTTAACCTTTATAGTTCACGCGGGGTAAAAAATTAAACATTTATTATATGAATCTTTTATTTCGATGTGCTGAGATTCCTGATGTATATTTTAGAAGATCAGGAAATTGGTCTTCTAATTGAGGTAGAATAGCATTAAATATATCCCGTTAAGACAATGATTGATTTTAGATATGTAAATATATTTAATTCTCATGAGTAAGGGGTGATGGAAATGGTGACGTTGAATCAGACTTTTTAACAATCAGAGAGAATTAGTAGAGGAGGCAGAATCATGAGGAAGCTCATTTATCATGTTGCAACCACTGTAGATGGATATATTGCTCACACGGACGGTAGCGCTGATACAGGTTTTTTATCGGATGGCGAGCATGTGACAGACTATATAGCAAGTCTTCAGAATGATTATGGCGCTGTAATTATGGGGAGAGCCACTTATGAATATGGCTATCAGTTTGGGCTTGAAAAGGGAAGTCCTGCTTATCAGGGGATGCCGAATTATGTCTTTTCTTCCACGCTTGATTTCCCGACATCTGAAGGATTAATTTTAGTAAAAGAAGATGCTGCTGAATATGTAGCTAATTTGAAGAAACAGGAAGGAAAGCCTGTTTATTTGTGCGGGGGAGGCCGCTTTGCATCTTATCTGCTGAACCATCAATTAATTGATGAGGTAATCTTGAAAGTGAATCCTGTATTGTTTGGAGCGGGTATTAAACTGTTTGAAGGGACAGATGGTGAAATATCGCTTGAATTGATGAATAATAAAGTTTACAGCAATGGAGTCTTATTGCCTGTCTATCAGGTGAACTACTAAAACAGATAGATAGGGGGATGGCTGTACTAATGACAGGAACCCCTTATCTCTCAATGGATGTTAGTCTCATGGGAAAACGATCCTCCTTACTTGACTTCCCAATCATGCCGTACTAAGATAGGAATCGAAAACTCCATAGACATAAAGACTTTCTAGGGTTCCGCCATTACGGGTCTGGTCCGAGAGAAAGCGCAAAGAGCAATCTTTGTACACGGAGGGAGAAAAGCCCGGGAGATACCACTTAACAAGTGATATGTCCCGGGTTTTTTATTTTTTACTAGAAAAGGAGCGATTTTTATGTGGTGGTTTGTCGTAGCAGTTGCGGCACTGTTTGAAATCGGCTGGGCAACCGGCTTGAAATATGCAAATGACGGGCTGACATGGACGCTGACAATTGCAGCGATTGTAGTGAGCTTTACAGGATTGCTGATGGCTTCAACGCGCCTTCCGACAGCAACCGTCTACGCGGTTTTTGTCGGTCTCGGCACATTAGGCACTGTGATTGTAGATATGATCTTTTTTGAGGCGGGTATCAATGCAGGCGTGGTATTCTTTGTCATTATGCTGCTCGTGGGGGTCATCGGCCTGAAATTTGTGACGGATGAAAAAGGGAAGGAGGCGCAGGAATCATGAGCTGGATTGCCTTAATTATCGCGGGATTCTGTGAAGTGCTTGGTGTGAATGGCATGCAGCGTATTGCAACAGGTAAAAAGCTGAGTGGATTTATCTTTCTGATCGCCGGCTTTATCGCAAGCCTGAACCTCCTTTCATTTGCCATGACTACGATTCCCCTTGGCGTCGCTTACGCCGTCTGGACCGGAATGGGAACAATCGGCGGAGTCGTTGTCGGAATGTTATTTTACGGCGACCCTGCCGACCGCAAGCGGATTTTCTTTCTGACCCTGATTGTGGTGGCGGTTGTAGGATTGAGGGTTGTGACGAATTAAATAGAGCGGCAGCATCAAGGTAAGAAACCCCCGGCTGAACCGTCAGCCGGGGGATTTTATATGGTTTGGGTATAGGTCTATTTACACTTTTCTGCGAAGGTGGCGCATTTAGTTGCGAATCACCCGGGTTTTTCTGCGAACATAGCGCTCTAATCTCCGAATAACACATGTTATTCCACGAACGTCAGCCAAAATTCTGCGAACCTGCCCCGTCACACCTCAGCATCAATCAAAATCAATGCCTTACATCCCACTTCGCCCGCTTCTTGGGAGAGAAAAAGCTGTTTCTATTCTTTCTCGACTCAATTCTGCGCTCACAGATCTCATTCGCAGCTTCAACAGTCGTGATATTCTGCTGCGCTGCCTGTTCAAACACTTCTAAAAGGGAATGGTAAATGGCTTTTGTCTTTTTCAGTACGCGTTCTTTATTTGGCGAATACAGCTCATCGGTGACCTGGATAATCCCGCCGCTGTTTACAATGTAATCAGGCGCGTAAAGGATGCCTTTTTCTTTTAACACCATTGCAAGATCTTCCGTTAAAAGCTGGTTGTTTGCTGCGCCAGCGATCGCTTTTACGCTAAGCTGCTCAATCGTCTGTTCATTAATAATCCCGCCAATTGCACACGGCACAAACATATCTGCAGGTGCCTGGTAGATCGCATCTCCGTCTGTCGGAATCACGCTTCTGCCCATAAATGAACCTTTTTGAACGAGCGCATCTACAGTATCAGGATTGATATCAGTCACATACAGGTTGGCGCCTTCTTCAAGCAGATGCTCTGCAACTTTGAAGCCGACTTTGCCGAGCCCCTGTATCGAAAATGTTTTTTCAAGCAGGTTTTCAGTACCATAAAGTGTTTTAGCGACAGCCTTAATACTGTACAGGACGCCGAGCGCTGTCGGAATCGAGGTTTCCCCGCCACCCCCGTATTCTTCAGGTAGCCCAGCAATACAATTCGTTTCCCTGTGTGCATGGACAAAATCCTCAAGCACCGTCCCCATATCAGTTCCGGTATAAAATCGGCCGTTTAATGATTCCACAAACTGACCGTACGCGCGGAATAGTTCCGGTGATTTATCAGTATTCGGATCTCCGATGATCACACCTTTACCCCCACCGAAATCCAGGTCTGCTGCTGCACATTTATACGTCATGCCCTTTGACAGGCGCAGTACATCCTCAAGTGCTTCTTCAGTCGATTCATAATTTCTCATACGCGTGCCGCCAATCGCAGGGCCGAGTGTGGTGTTATGGATTGCAATGATCGCTTTTAAGCCGGTTGCAGGGTCATTACAAAATAAAATTTGTTCATGCTCCTGCATTTTTTCAAATAGATCCGCAGATAAAGAAGGGACAGAGGCTGATTGCATGATTGTTTTCAATAGAAAATCCTCCTGGCATTGTGTTTTTGTAAAATAACAAATTAATAAAGCGCTTTCATTTTACGTTGATCTGATACAGGTGCTGCACTCGCAAGCGGGATGGAGAGCCGCTGCTGAATCGCCGGATAAAGTTCATCAGCAGTCTTACAGAAAACACCCTTACCATTTACGATTGCGAAAGGTTCTACAATACACTGACCGCAATAATTGAGACATTTATTTTCCATTACCTGAACGTCAGGTAACTGTTTTACCGCTATTTTTGTATCCTGGAGCTGCCGTTTAAAATTATTGGGGCAAAACTTTATGATATGCGTCACGGTGTAAACCTCCCTGAATAGAATCGAGCTGTCTGAGGTGATTATAGGAATGAGTTTTTATCCGGCGCAAGGATCGGTGTGAAAGCATTACCGCATGATCGCGATAAAGTGGAGTCTCTATAAGTTGGCTGCTGATTTCCGCTTCTGGGGGACGCTTTCCGCGGACGAACGCTCAAGCCTCCTCGGGCAGAAAACCATTGCCCTGCGGGGTCTTTCCCGATCGTTTTTCCGCAGGAGTCGCCCCCCTTACGCTCCAATCATCAGCTGTGCAGAAACAATTATGTCTTTTAAAAGTAATAAATTTCATACAGCCAGAGTCATTTAATCCTCCCCCTACAAAACTTACTAATTATATCTAAGAATTATTTCTAAAAGCTGTTCCATCTTTACTCTTCTACCAATTTCATGCGTTAAAGTAAGCGTTTGCAAAACGTGGAATTTAAGATTAAGATTTTGAAAGATTCTAAATTTTTCAAGGGGGAACTGAAAATGGCAAAGGATATAACTGAACTGACACAGAACGCAGTGGAGGATATTTTTCCGGTAGAAAGCTTTCATCATTTAGAGTTGTATGTTGGAAATGCAAAGCAGTCAGCGTACTATTTCTGTCATGCTTTCGGATTTGAAATCAAAGCGTACCGCGGGCTTGAGACGGGCAGCCGTGAGAGAGTATCTTATGTGCTTGAGCAGGGCGTGATCCGTCTTGTGATCACCGGGTCTTTGACGGACCAGACGGATATTGCTGAGTTTGTGAAGCTGCACGGCGAAGGCACGAAGGATATCGGTCTTGAGGTGTCTGATATTGATAAAGCTTATTACGGGGCAGTTGAGCGCGGCGGCACAGGGATTCGTGAGCCCTGGACTGAAAATGATGAGAACGGCACGGTAAAAAAAGCAATCATCGGTACATACGGCGACGTTATTCATACACTTGTTGAAAACGTTGATTATAAAGGTGCTTTTCTGCCGGGTTATGAGCCTTATGATGGACCGAGTACAGCAAAATCTATCGGCCTTGTCGGGATCGACCACGTGGTTGGAAATGTGGAGAGAATGGATGAGTGGACGTCTTATTATGAAAAGGTATTCGGTTTTAATGTATTAAAGCATTTTGACGATGAAAACATTTCGACGGACTATTCTGCCCTGATGTCAAAGGTGATGACAAACGGGTCGGGCCGCATTAAGTTTCCGATTAATGAGCCGGCTGAAGGGAAGCGAAAGTCGCAGATTCAGGAATATCTCGACTTCCATAACGGTCCTGGCGTCCAGCATTTAGCGGTACTGACAAATGACATCATTTCAACCGTACATGCACTGCATGAAAACGGAGTTGAATTCCTTCAGACGCCTGCCACTTATTACGAGGATCTTGCAGCACGTGTAGGGGATATTGATGAGGACGTCCAGAGACTTCAGGAGCTGAATATTTTGGTGGACCGTGATGACGAAGGGTACCTGCTTCAGATTTTTACAAAGCCGGTTGTTGACCGCCCGACGCTGTTCATTGAAATCATTCAGCGTAAAGGTGCGAGAGGATTTGGAGAAGGTAACTTTAAAGCATTATTTGAATCAATCGAGCGCGAGCAGGAACGCAGAGGAAATATTTAAAAGCATATGTCTGTGAAAAAACTGATGCCGAGTACCAAGGCTTATTTCTCTCAAATCATTGATTACGCCGGTCTATTTCCGCCGGCGCAGCTTTCTTTAGATCAGGCGATCCGCAACTACGCCGGTTATCAGCAGAACGCGGATGCCTGGATGCTTGGCCGGTTTGTGATTCCGGTGGGAAGGATCACTGAGCTCGAAGCTTACCTGCATCTCTTTTCAAAAGACAGGAAGCTGGATTTATCAGTTACGGGAAGACCTGCTGCCACTGTTGAAACGTGGTTTGAGCAGCTTTATTCAGACATGAAGCTGCTCAATGATTTCACAGCAGAGCACAGCGGCCTGATAACAGTCTCCATGCTTGAACTGCCGCTGCCGACAGGCGTTCCAGCGCCATCTTTTTTTAAAAAGGTTGCGGATGAAACACCAGAGGCACAGCTGTTTTTTGAAATGACAACACCGCTCCACAGCAGGGAATGGGAGCAGGATCTCATCGGAACACTTGATAGCATCAGCGACTACAACAAGTCCGCTAAACGGATAGCCGGCTTCAAGCTGCGAACGGGGGGCGTGACAGCAGATGCTTTTCCAACCGTTGAGCAGACTGCATTTGTCCTTAAAGCCTGCAGTGACAGGGATATTCCGCAGAAGTTCACAGCAGGTCTTCACCACCCGGTCCGTATGTATCGCGAGGAAGTCCAGACTGAGATGCATGGCTTTTTAAATGTATTTACAGCGGGTATGCTGTCACGGGTTTATCATATGAAACAAAATGAAATCGCTTACATAATAGCGGATCAGACCCCGCATTTTACATTCAGCTCAAGTGAACTTGGTTGGAAGGAGCTGCGGATTCATACGGAGCAGATCGCACAGCTCCGCAGCTCAGCGCTTTATTCATTTGGCAGCTGCAGCTTTGATGAACCGCGGGAGGATCTGCAGCTGCTTCAGTTATTGTAAGCAGGAAAGGAAGGTCAGAATTGATGAGGTCATTTATCGAAACGGATGCAGCATCGCATTTCCCAATTCAGAATCTGCCCTATGGAGTGTTTCAGCCTTCAAACGGTGAACCGAGAATTGGCGTTGCAATTGGGGAATATATATTGGATTTATCAGTAATAGAAGCTGAAGGTTTATTTAAGCGTGCGGGACTGAAGGAAGAACATCTCTTTGATCAGCCTTCTCTCAATGCGTTTATGAAGCTTGGAAAGCCTGTATGGAAGCTTGTAAGACAGGAGGTTCAGCGTCTTTTAGATGAACATGAGCCTGAACTGCGTGATCATCGTGACTTACGTGAAAAAGCGCTTGTACCGATGAAGGAAGTCGAGCTTTTACTGCCGGCTCAAATTGGTGATTATACTGACTTTTATGCGTCAAAAGAGCATGCAACAAATGTCGGGACAATGTTCAGAGGCAAAGAGAATGCCTTAATGCCGAACTGGACGCACCTGCCTGTCGGTTATCATGGGCGGGCGAGTTCAGTTGTGGTGAGCGGAACGGATGTACGCCGGCCAAACGGTCAGATGAAGAAGCCTGATCAGGAATTTCCTGTCTACGGTCCGAGTCAGCAGCTGGATATTGAGCTTGAGATGGGCTGGTTTATCGGACCGGGCAATGAGCAGGGGAAGCCGGTTGCAATGGCTGGTGCGGAGGATCAGATCTTCGGGCTCGTACTAGTCAACGACTGGAGTGCCAGGGATATTCAGGCGTGGGAGTATCAGCCGCTCGGTCCATTTTTAGCGAAAAGCTTTGCAACATCTGTCTCACCGTGGGTTATTCCGTTAGAAGCGCTTGAACCATTCAGAGTGAGCGGACCTGAACAGGATCCGGAGCCGCTCGGTTATCTGAAGCAGAGTGGAGCGGGATCCTTTGATATTAACCTTGAAGTGTTTCTGAAAGGACGTGGAATGGAAAAGTCACAGCGGATTATCTCAACAAATTTCCGCCACCTTTACTGGAGTATGGCGCAGCAGATCAGCCATCACACAGTAGCGGGTTGTAACTTGAGACCCGGTGACCTCCTTGCTTCAGGCACAATCAGCGGACCTGAACGTGAGCAGCGGGGAAGCTTCCTGGAATTAACGTGGCGCGGGACCGACCCGATTCAGCTTGCAACGGGTGAAGAGCGCATCTGGGTGGAGGATGAAGATGAAATCACCATCACCGGCTGGTGCCAGGGTGACGGCTACAGAATCGGCTTTGGTGAGGTGACAGGAAAGATTTTACCAGCTTTAGTTGCTGCAGATATGATGAAGTAGGAGGTTGTTAAGAGATGCCTTTTTATAAGCAAATGGGACAAATACCAAAGAAAAGACACACGATGTTTAAAAAAGAAGACGGGTCACTGTTTCGTGAACAGGTCATGGGGACGAAGGGATTCTCAGGGATCCAGTCCATTCTCTATCACCATTACCCGCCGACAAGCATGATCGAATCTGAACTGCTTGGCAGCTGCGCCGTTGAATACGAGGAGCAGCAGGGGCTCGCACCGCGCTTGATTGATTCGCCTGATCAGCAGGGAGATACAGATGCTGTTTCAGGAAGACAATACGTGCTTGGTAATGACGATGTCTTAATCGGTATTGCAAGACCAACCAAAGCAATGGATTACTTTTACCGCAACGGCGACGGTGACGAAGTATTATTTGTCCATTACGGTTCCGGAAAAGTGGAGACAACCTTCGGGACACTGGCTTACAAGCCCGGCGATTATATCGTGCTGCCGATCGGTACGATTTACCGTGTTGTACCTGATGAAGGGGACACAAAATTTCTCGTGATCGAAACGAACAGCTGGATCACAACGCCAAAGCGCTACCGCAACGTTCACGGTCAGCTGCTTGAGCACAGTCCTTTCTGTGAAAGAGATTTCCACGGACCTGAGAAGCTTGAAACACATGATGACAGAAATGAGTATCATGTGAAAACAAAATCCCGGGGGTTCATGCACCTGCATACATTTGGTCACCATCCGCTCGACGTTGTCGGCTGGGATGGCTACCTGTTTCCATACACCTTTAACGTCAGTGATTTTGAACCAATCACCGGACGCGTACATATGCCGCCGCCGATTCACCAGACATTTGAGGCAAATAACTTTGTCATCTGTTCATTTGTGCCAAGGCTCTATGACTACCATCCGGAAGCCATCCCGGCACCTTATTACCACAGTAATGTTGACAGTGACGAAGTCCTTTACTATGTAAAAGGGAATTTCATGAGCAGAAAAGGGGTCAAGGAAGGATCGTTTACACTTCATCCTTCAGGCATTCCGCACGGCCCTCACCCGGGTAAAATCGAAGCAAGTATCGGTAAAAAGGAAACAACAGAACTCGCAGTCATGATTGATACCTTCCGCCCGCTAAAGGTGGTTAAGCAGGCACACCAGTTTGAGGATCGGGATTATAAGTATAGCTGGAAATAGCGATGACAGGGGGGACCAGTGCACTTTCCCCTGGTACTCTGTTGAAGTTAGATGTAAAAAAATGATTGTTTTTACATGATTAGCAATTTGTGCAGTGATCGAGATTAGAAAAATGATAGCGCTTTTTGACAAGCGCTCAGGAGGAGTAGAATGAAAACACGCAAGCCGTCATTTTTAATTTCTGTTCTGTTAATCGTCTTTCTTACCTTTGTGTTAGGTGTCAGTATTCTGCATTATCAGGTCGCACCGCAAATTCCAATCCTGATTGTAGCGTCTACGGTTGCGATCTACGGCTATTTGATCGGCTTTAAGTGGAAAGAGATTGAAGGGGCAATGGTAAAGGGCATCTCAGCAGGATTATCTTCCATTCTGATCCTCTGTCTGATTGGCGTTGTGATTGGTGTATGGGCATTAAACGGCACTGTACCAACGATGTCTTATTATGGACTAGTTATTTTGTCACCTCAATTTTTCCTGTTATCCGCTGTTGTTCTTTGCGTGGTCGTTTCCGTGATGACAGGAAGCTCATGGAGTGCGATCAGCACAATGGGTGTGGCGCTGATGGGTGTCGCATATGGAATGGATATTTCACCTCTCATGACTGCAGGTGCGGTTGTCAGTGGCGCAATCTTCGGTGATAAGATTTCACCGCTGTCTGACACGACGAATCTCGCATCAGCCATTGGAAAAGTGGATATTTTTGAGCATATCCGTTATATGCTCTGGACAACCATCCCGGCACTTTTGATCACAATGGGTATCTTTACAGTCATCGGTCTTGATTCAAGATTTGTTAACCCAAACCTGACTCAAATCGAAGAAATGATCACAATTTTACAGGGACAGTTCCCGCTAAGTGCAGTCACGCTGCTGTCACCACTCGCGATTATCATCCTGGCGCTGAGAAAGGTTCCGCCTATCCCGACGCTGATCTGCGGGTTATTTATCGCAGTTTTAACGGCATTCTACACCGCTCCTGAAGCAACGCTTGGCGACATTATGGCAGCTGCACACTTCGGCTACACAGCTGAAACCGGTGTAGAAGCAGTCGACAGCCTGTTATCACTCGGCGGCCTTGCCAGCATGATGTTTGGTGTATCGATCATCCTGGTCGCACTGGCACTCGGCGGCCTCATTCAGCTGATCGGGTTCCATCAGGTCATCATTGAAGGCATCTCAGGCTTTTTAAACAGAAAAGGAAATGTTATTTTGACAACGGTACTCTCCTGCATTGGCGTAAACGTGGTAATCGGCGAAGCCTATCTATCCATTATCCTGCCTGGACAAATGCTTGAATCCTCTTACAAAAAAGTGGGGCTGCACCCGAAAAACCTTTCAAGAACGCTTGAAGATGCAGGTACAGTTGTTCACCCGCTCGTTCCATGGGGTGTATCCGGTGCATTCATTATGTCTACGTTAGGCGTGGGAGTAGGATACGCGCTATTCAGCTTCTTCTGTATCATCACACCGATTCTTGCCGTGATTTTCGGCTACACCCGGTTCCTCGCTGTTCTTCCGCCTGAGGGAGCAGGGGAGGTCTATGCGGAAGATGAAATTGATGAAAAGAAAATGGTGCTTTGATTGGGGATCGTCCATATGAAAACAGACAGAGAAAAAACGAACCGCGAACAGTTTTTCGCGGCACTCGTTTCACTTGAAACAACTGAAGAATGTCTCGCTTTCTTTGAAGACATCGCCACCGGCAAAGAACTCGAAGCCTTCATCCAGCGCTACCAGGTCGCCAGGCGGCTGATCAACGGCGACACCTATGAAACGATTGAGCTTGAGACCAATGCACGTTCAAGTATGGTGTCCCGGATCAAGCGGTGTCTGAACAGGGAAGACAGCGGTCTGCGGGCGGTGGTTTTGAGGGAGATGAAGGAGAGTAGTAGCGATCCGGCAGCGACACAGCGGTGGCGGAGTTGAGTGAGTTGTTTATCATGTTAAAAGCTAACCGGCTGAACCCTTCCTGAGTATACAGTAACCCCCGGCTGAGCGGTCAGCCGGGGGTTTTGAGTGGTGTGTGGTGTAGGTCTTTTTACGCTATTTCCTGAAAGTGGTGCGAAAAGTCATGAACCACCGGGGTTTTCTCATGAACACCAACTTTTATTTCCTGAACCACACGTATTATCTCATGAACATCAGCCGAAATCTCCTGAACCATTTTAATCCAATTTGATACACTAACCTCCGTCCCCCTGTATCACCCGCAAACCCCGCACCCGCATCAAATACCCAAACGCCAGAACCAATGACAACAAGCCATACCCAAACATCATCTGCTGAAGCGCCAGTGTATCAAGCAGCAATCCGGTCACGATCAGGATGAACTGATAAATAAAGTCATCGAGCATCCCGCGGAATGAGAAGAATCTCCCGTGGTAAGGGGACGGGATGGTTGTCTGGAACATCGTTGTTGCGAGTGGAAAGAAGCTTCCTACAGCAAATCCGAATAGGGCAAACGCGAGCAGTGCAACAGGTGCATAAGTCACATAGATCAGCATCAGCTGCGAAAGACCGATCAACATAGCAAAAGCAAACAGACTTTTCGCGGGCATGCTGTGATCAAAGCGCCTGACAAACAGCGTGCCCAGAATAAAAGCAACTCCTTCAATTGTATATAGCCAGCCCTTCACAGCAGGGTCTTCAAGGATTTCGCTCACATTAATAATAATCAGGTTAAACCCGCCTATAAATAAAAGGGGTGCGAGCGTAAGCAGCATCGTCGGAATTACAGCCGGATGCTCACGTATAACTGGAAATACCTTCATAAAACCACGGCTTTGTTTTTCTTCGTGCACTACCCGGCCTGCTTCTTCTTGTTTCTCATCAATTTTTAACTGCATCGTTAATAAAAGCAGCACTGTATAAGCAATTCCTGCGATGATATACAGCATCGTCAGGGACATCAGGCTGAGAAAAATACCGGCCGCTGCTGTACCTGCAATACGCGACAGCGTGGATATATTCATATGTAATCCGTTGACTTTTACAAGCTCGCTTTCCTCAGTAACGAGTGGAATGGCAGCCTGAAGTGCGGGGAAATAGAAGGCTGCTGCGATATTGATTGAGATCAAAAAGGCAATCATCCATACAATAGAGCCTGTCTCAATGGCGATCAGCATAAAGCCTGTACTGATCAGCCTTCCGACCCCTGCATAGAGCATAATCGTTTTCTTTTTCATCTGATCAACAGCTTTTCCTGCAAGCGGGCCAAGCGCAATGCCAGCCAGAATACCGGTTGCCAGTATCAGTGATTTATGAAAATCAGACGGGATTTTATCCTGCATAAACGCAAGATCTCCAATAATCCCAAGCCATAATCCAAACCCTGCAATAAATTCTCCAACGAGTAAAATCCATATATTTTTATTTTTTATCAACTGTATCAGCCCTTCTTCATGAAATTAGACCTATTGAAAATGATAATCATTTTCAATTATAATGAGAACGCGAATAAATGAAAAGAGCAATTTTCCCTAACGAGGAAATGGCAGGATGCTGATTGATATCAAAACGGACAGCCTTTTACTTAGAAAAGGTTATTTTTTCACCTTCTATTGAGAATGATTATCAACAAATGTGGGAATGAAAGGAATGGTGAGGTTATGACAGATCATGCAAAGAGGATTGCAGAAAAAGCTTCATTCCAGGCGTTTATGAACAGTTATTTGCGGGAGACTGATATGGGCGTCTGGTGCTGTGTGGATCAGTGGAGGCGTCATCATCAGCTGCAGGAGGGTGCTCAGATGATTGAGCTTCACCTGCCTCATCAGGCGCTCCGGTACGGACTTGAGGTGACGTATGCATCTACAGCAGTCGGCAGGCATCAGTTCGGCCGTGTATTTGCTTATCGTCCTCATACAAAAAAGTGGGAGCAGACAGATTATTTCACTGTTATGATTCACGCCATTCAGGAGCTTCATTTTAAAGAAAAAGGTACGCATTATGATGAACTGCTTGTCCGTCTGCTCGACAGCTGCCATACAATGACCGGCTATATTGAGAAGCGGCTGGGGGATGCAGATCGGCTGTATGATCCCCGGCAGACATTTATTGAATCTGAACAGTCACTGCTGTTTGGTCACTGGCTGCACCCGACACCTAAAAGCAGGCAGGGGATGGCATCCTGGCAGCATGACCGGTTCGCGCCGGAGCTGAAAGGTTCTTTTCAGCTGCATTATTTTGAAGTACATAACAGTTTGATTGAAGAAGATAGTCTTTTACATAAAAAAACGAGTGAGCTGCTGATGGAATCAGTCAGACACGCGCTTCCGGAGATGAAGGCTGCTGAAGGTTGCAGTCTGATTCCGATGCATCCACTGCAGGCAGAGTGGCTGCTGCAGCAGGATGACGTGAAGGCCTTCATTCAGCAGGGCACGCTGAAAAGTCTTGGCACATTTGGTACTGCATACACAGCTACTTCATCATTTAGAACGCTATACGCCCCTGAGGAGGACTGGATGCTGAAGTTTTCCATTCCTGTTAAGCTGACGAATTCTCTGAGGGTTAACAAGCGTCATGAATTAAAAGCAGGGATGACGATGGCAAAGTTGATGCGCAGGCTGCCATTTCTTACAGCATATCCGGATTTCCACATGATAGAAGACCCGGCGTACCTAACGTTAAACCTTCCGTCAACAAAGGAGTCAGGCTTTGAAATGATTATCAGATTCAACCCTTTTTCAGCAGCTGAAGGAAGCGGCAGGGGTATATGTTCTATTGCATCTTTAACACAGGATCCGGTTCCGGGTGAGCATTCCAAGCTGTCCAGAGTGATCACGCAGCTTGCAGATACTGCACAAGCTTCTGCTGAATCAGTCAGTCTCAAATGGTTTGAGCGCTACTGGTATCAGGCAATTGAACCGCTGATCCATCTATATGATGAGTATGGAATTGCACTTGAAGCACACCAGCAGAACAGCCTGATCGACCTCTCCACGGGTTATCCATCAGCCTATTACTACCGGGATAACCAGGGCTATTATTTAGCTGAATCTGAAAAGCAGCAGCTGCTTGAAATTGAGCGTGATCTGGCAAGAGCGCCGGAGCTGTTTTATACAGAATCGCTGATTGAAGACCGCTTTACTTATTATGCGTTCATGAATCAGCTGGCTTCTGTGATCTATCGTTTTGGGGCAGATGGTCTGATCAGTGAAAGTGAGTTGATTGACTGGGTAACGGAGCGGTTTGAGACGCTCGAAAAGGGTTTGTCTAATCGCGGAAAGCGCTTTGTATCAAGACTTTTAAAAGCTGAAAAATTGCCTTGTAAAGCTAACCTGCTGACAAGATTACATGATGTTGATGAACTGGAGGAAGCGCTTGAGCAGGCGGTTTATACCTATGTAAAAAATCCATTCGCAAAAGAAGGAAAGGGGCATGCATATGCAGATGTATCAATCAGTGTCTGATCCGCATACTCATCGTGTGACCAGGCAGCTTGTGGAGGCGTTGCTATTTGAAAGTCTGATTCCTTTTCAGGAGGTGCGGTCGGATGAACCGGCTGAATCGTGCTTTGTTATGCATGGACGGCACAGGAACTATGAATGTCGCGGAAAGAGATCGGCTTTTAACCGTGTCAGGCTGACAGGGCCGGTTGTATATAAGGAGAATAACAGAACGATCCAGGCAACGCTTGAGGATCTGCTGCAGGATTTTATTCCTGAAGAAAAAGCAGGTGCGCTGCGGACTGAATGGATGCAGACGATCGCACTCAGCAGATGGAATGATCAATATGCAGTTCCGTCTTTATCAAGGAGGGAATTGACGTTTGAAGCGCTTGAATCACAGCTGATTGAAGGGCATCCCTATCATCCGTCCTATAAAGCGAGAACCGGTTTCACAATAGAGGATCATGAAAAATACGGTCCGGAAGCAGGGCAGACGTTTCAAGTCATCTGGACAGCAGTCTGCCGTGAGATCACGTCAGTTTGTATTACTGTTGATGAATCGGAATTTTGGCAGCGGGAGCTTGGTACTGAAGGCTGGCAGGCTATTTTACAAGAAATGAAACGCCAGAATCTCGATTTGACGCATTATACCCTTCTCCCTGTGCATCCGTGGCAGTGGGAGGCGCTGCAGGATGAGCTGGGTTCTCTTTTAGCTGAAAAATTGATGATCCGGCTGGATGTGGAAAGTGAGTATTATACGGCTACGCAGTCTGTCAGAACACTCATTAATCAGAGGGATTACAAAAAAGCGCACCTGAAGCTGCCAATGAATATGGTGAATACCTCTTCACTGCGTACCCTGAACCCGGAATCCGTCTGCGCGGCGCCTGCGATTTCAGCATGGATTGATAGAGCGGTGCGTGCTGATGCCTTTTTAAAGGACCGGATGATTGTGTTAAAGGAATATGCAGGTGTGATGGCAGAGGCAGGTTCTGCTGCATTAACCGGACAGCTTGGTGCGATTTGGCGTGAAAGTCTGTCAGCGTATTTATCAGAGGGTGATGAGGCGGTCCCGTTTACAGCGATGTGTGTAACAGAGCGTGATGGTGAGTTATTTATTCAGCCGTGGCTGGATCAATATGGCATAGAAGCCTGGATACAGCGGCTGATTGAAGTGGCTGTGATTCCTGTATGGCACTTACTTGTTGCGCATGGGATCGGATTAGAAGCGCATGCACAGAATATGGTGCTGGTCCATCAGAACGGCTGGCCGCAGCGGATTGTCCTGCGTGATTTTCATGAGAGTGTGGAGTATACAGAAGCATTTGTCAACGACTTACACGCTGTTCCGGATTTTGAAAAGATTCACCCTGGATTTAAAGGTGCACCGGATGATCAGTTTTACCGAATGGCGAATGTAGAAGCATTGCGGGAGCTTGTGATGGATACGCTGTTTATTTTTAACCTTGCAGATCTTTCGTATGTGCTTGAGCAGCAGACCGGATTTGAGGAAGAGCGCTTCTGGCGTCAGGTAAATGTACGAATTGCTGAGCATATCAGTTCATTTCCGCATTTACAAAAGCGCCACGCAGCACTGGGAATGGAGCAGCCGGTCATTTACACAGAATCACTGCTTAAAAAGAAGTTGATCTCCGGTGAACACAGACATCTGGTGCCAAATGAATTTGAGAGAAAGGAAGCGTCAGCATGCTCTATATAGATGACCAATTTTACAGTCAGGCAGATCTTGATAAAAGATTTGAAATCTTCAGGGGGATGCCTGAGCTGAGAGAAAATGAAGGAAAGCGGATCGCTGTCTGTCTGGATGATCCGTTTGAATGGATTGCCCTTTGTCTATTTATGAAACAATCCGGCGGCACTGTAATGCCCATTCATGCGTCAACACCAAAGGATGGCGCGGTGCAAATGGCAAATCGGGCATCCTGCACTGTTTTGTTTTATGGAGTCCTGGATTCACCGCTTTACCTGGAAAATGAATCAGCGGATGAAGAAGGCGGGCTGCTTCAGATGAGTTCCGGCACAACGGGAGCTCCGAAATGTATCAAACGTTCGTGGGGCTCAATTGATGAGGAGCTCGAAAGCTATGTGAAGGTGCTGCCTGCGGGATCAGACGTGCCATCACTTGTTGCGTGCCCTGTCTCGCATTCATATGGTCTGATCTGCGGCGTTCTGGCCTCTTTGGCGCGTGGGGCACAGCCAGTCATTCTGTCAGGTATGAACCCGGCTTATCTATTGAAAAAAGTGAAGGCTCATCAGAAACATCTATTTTATGCCTCTCCCGTTCTTTTACATACAATGGCACGCCTTGCGAGGGGTGAAAAGGTGTTTGATCAGGTCATGACCTCAGGGACAATGCTTCCTTCTGTCTGGTTTGAAAAAATCAAAGAGGTGTCAGGAACTGTACTTCAGCAGTATGGCTGTTCTGAAGCGGGATGTATCAGTATCAACCCTGACGTCACATCCACTGGTGAAATGGGCTATGTGCTTCCACATCTGGAAGTAACAGCCGGTCTGCCGGGACATCCTCAGGAAATCGTGGTGACTAAAAAGGAAGAAGTGATTCACACGAAAGATCTCGGAGAACTTGATCATGGGATGCTCACATTTATCTCAAGACTTGATGACACGATTAACGTGGCGGGACTGAATGTGTATCCGCAGGAAGTGGAGGATGTGCTGCTGCGGGCATCGGGCGTAAATGATGCAGTTGTCCTGAAAAAGCCCAGCAGACTGTCAGGAGAAAATGTCTGTGCGTACTATAATTCAACTGAAGAATTGGCTGAATCAGAACTGCGCGAATGGTGTCTCAGATATCTCGCGCCTTATCAGATTCCAGCAACATTCATGAAAGTAAACGAAATCCCAAAGCTTGCAAACGGAAAAGTAAGCAGAAAACAAGTATCGGAGCTGTTTGTATGACAAAAGAAGCGTATATCAACCTGATCGAACGCTTAATCAAAGAAGAACTCGAACTCGCGGCAGCAGATTCATTTCACCCGCATGCCCGATTGAATGAAGATCTCTATATCGATTCTGTGATGATGCTTGAACTGATCCTCTGTCTTGAATTAGAAGCGGGTGTTTCTATCCCGGATGAAGCCATTTCACCAAAGGATTTCTATACAGTCGACAGCCTGGCAGACTTTTTAATGCGGCAGTCAGAGCGGGAGGGAGCCACGCATGATTAAAGTTCACTGCTTTGTCAGCTGCGTCTGCGAAGCGATCAAAAAATCAACAAATGCAGATCACAGACCCTATTATTTTGGTGTGTGGGATGCAGATTTTGACGTGCTTGAAGACGGTACGATTACCTATCATTCATCACGGATTGATCATACTTTTTTCAAAACATGGTATGAAATGCTTTATGGCATCAGGCTTCGTGAGTGGTATGATCCCTCAAAAAATAAACGTGAAAACATTCAGGAAATGCTATGGCTACTGGACGGAAAATCAGATGATGAGTATTTGATGGTGATGCTGGATTTATCTAAACTGCCTGAGCGTGAAAACAAATTTCACCAGTCACCATTTCCGCATTATGTCATGCTCGAAAAAACGGATGACGAAGATCAATGGATGATGCTCGACCCTGACTTCAGATGGGAAGGTGTGCTGCCGAAAGACCGTATTTTACAGGCGATAGAAGAGCCGGCTGTAGGAGGCGGTTATCTGTTTGACGCGTCTGAAGTCGTTACACCAGGTCCTGAAACAGTGGAAGCGTATTTTAATACGTGTATGAAGCTGAATGAAAATCCGATTCTTGATGCAGTGAAACATATCGTTACTTCTTATACAGAAGGAGAGCGGGGGCCCGTTTCAAAGCTGTCAAAAGTACTGAAGCAGCTTCCGGTCCTTGCCATCAGAAAATATGCCTATGAACATGCCTTTGCGTACTTCTGGAATGAGCTTCAGCTGGATGAAGATGAATTTGAAGCATGGTGTGATGAAATTGAGAAGCTCGAACGCGGCTTCACAACAATTCAGTATCGCGCGATGAAATATGCAAAAACAGAAGACCCTGAAGTGGCTGAGACGATTTTTCTAAAAATAGATGAACTGCAGTCGATTGAATTCCGCATTAAGCAGGGGCTTCAGGAAAGCTTTGAAGCCTGGATGAAAAAACAGGTCAGGGAAGAGGTGACAGCAGGATGAAGCTATCAATCTGTACGATTTCATTTCGCCACCATCTGCTCTCGATTGATCATATTGCAGACTGGGCAAAAGAACATCATTTTGACGGGATTGAACTCTGGGGCGTCCATGCCAAAAACCTGGCTGACAATCCGGCATACGGAGAAGCGTGGATAAAAGATAAAGGGCTTTATATCAGTATGATCAGTGACTACCTGCCATTAGAGCTTGATACAGACCGGATGCTTGAAGAAACAATGAAGCTTTCAAAGCTTGCCAAACGCTGGGGCACACACAAGATTCGGACGTTTGCCGGAAAGAAAGGAAGTGCAGAGACAACGTCTGAGGAGCGTGCCGACTTGGTACACGCACTCCGCACAGTCTGCTGCTACCTTGATGCAGAAGGTCAGCAGGCAATCGTTGAGACTCATCCCGGCACGCTGACAGACAGCCTTGAGTCGACCATTCAGCTGATGGAAGAAGTCGATCATCCGGCACTAAAGGTGAACTTTGATGTACTCCACATCTGGGAATCAGGCGCCGATCCGGCAGAAGCACTTCGAAAACTTCAGCCGTACACTGCCCATTTTCATTTGAAAAACATTACGGCGAAAAAACATCTTGGTGTTTTCGCACCACATAATGTCTATGCAGCAGCGGGTTCAAGAGAGGGTATGACGCCATTAGCTAAAGGTGCAATCGACTATGAGAGGTTTCTGCGTCTGCTCTCGCATGATGCGGAGGCATCGCTTGAGTGGTTTGGCCCGAATGTGAAAGAGGTTCTTGAGATGGATGGTGTGATGGTGCGTGAAGGGATTTTTGCGGTTTAAATGAGTGTACAGTTAACCCCCGGCTGAGCGGTCAGCCGGGGGTTTTTTGCGAATAGGTCTTTTTACATGATTCTACGAAGGTCGTGCATTTAGTTACGAACCACCCGGGTTTTTCTTTGAACATACACGTCTATTCTCCGAACAAAGCATGTCATTCTCCGAACATCGCTCAATTTTCCACGAATCCCTTCCGCTCGATAACAAAATCCTACTCCTCAACCAGCACCTCCGTCTTCAAGAAGCTACCGTCTTCCGAATACTCGATCACTTCAACCTGTTCTTCGCCGCCCGGACCATCCCATTCGCCGTAGTCACTGTCGGGCGGGTTGACAGTCATATTATTTCCGTTTGTAATAAAGTTTTTGACGACAACATTTCCATTAATCGTAGTGTTACTCCCGAGTATAAAAGTGCTATTTGGGGCTATGATCAGCCTGTCGTTTGTTGCTTGGCCTCCCTTAATATCAAGACTTGAGACACCATATGCAAAAATATCACCGGTGACCTGCTTTCCGTTGGTCAACTGGAGGTCAGCTTCTTTTATATACAGGTGACCATTTAAAGGATCATTTCCGCTATATTTGAATATTTCACTCCCGGCATAGCGTATAGTGAGAACGTCTGTATCATTATTATTGTTTATTGAGCCCTGACCGCCTGATTGAAATTCATTTAAGATAATCAATTCAAGTTTCCCGGGATTAATTAATTCAATACTTCCTTTTAAATCAAGAGTATCTACAAAGATTCTTTTGTTTTGACCCTGTAGATCTATTGTTAGGGGACGATTGTTTTTAGTGCTAATCTCTTCAAAATAATAATCATCTTTTATCAGTTTAAGAACACCGTTTGCGCTATTTTGATCGTCATATCCGCTCTGGGGTGCAGGGAAAGAATTCTGGACAGAGGGCAGGTCAGGTGCTCTCTGAACACAATCCATTTGAACTGCATCAAGGTTAAAGTTTTCAAATACATTTCCAGTTACTTTCGAATGGGGGTCAACCTGTTGTTCAGTAAAAACATCACCATCTATCATTGTGTTGGTACCACCATTAATATTGATGTTTCCTTTTGAATAGACGTTTCCGATAATTTTGGCTTGTCCTCCATTCAGGTTGGTAGTTCCGTCTGAATAAATCGGACCGATAAGTGTTCCATTTCCAACGTTTACATCACCCTTGGCATACACCGAAAAACAAGCCTGAAATTTCGTCGTCCCGCTATCATTAGGAATCGTTACAGATTTGGGTGTTTTATCCACATTCATCTGGATCTCCACCCGCTGCTTCAATTCCTTTGTCAGTTCAGGTGTTTTTTCTGCCGGTATAGTCCCTGCGGATGCAATTTCATAGACGAGTGGTGAGGTGCTGATCTGAGTTACTTTTGCATTTGAAAAAGGGGTAACGGACTGCTGCTCCTCATAGGTGCTTGCCGATTCAAACGTCAGCCTCTCATTAATCATGCTTTGCACACGGCTGTAAAAAACAGTTTCCAGGTCGTAGTCGATTTGTTCTTCAGGAGGAAGTGCATTATACGAACTAAGCACCTCTTTATAAGCAGCGCCGGCAAGCACATTCAGCTCTGCCCGCTTTTCAACAAGACCCGCTTCAGCAATGTAATATGAAGACTGGTTGACCTGCTCATTGACCGTCACGCGGGTCGTATTCAGCGTAAAAGACAGGATGCTGACACCGATAATTGAAATAAATAGCACAGCGAATATCGTCAATAGTAAAGAGTAACCGCTTTGATTATTTACATACCGTTTGATCATAAGTCAGTTCCTTTCCTAAGGACGATTTGCGTCTCCCATTTCTTTGCAGAAGTGTCTGTGATTAAAACGTTTAATGTGTCTCCATCAAGGTCTGGGGTGAAATCAGCAACTTTATTTAAAATGGAACGGCCATTTCTCAGCAGCTCCTGTGTGCCATCATCAAATGAATAAATAATCGGTTCCCCATCCGTTTGAATAATTAATGAGGCAGTCTGCACCTCGATATCTTTTGGATGCTGACGGATATCGGTTGTAATCGACTGGAGCGCAAATGTCACTTTACGTGTGCTGAGACTTTCTTCCTGCTGTTGATCAGCACTGCTGTCAGCCTGTGTGACAATTCCGATCGCAAATACAGAAATGAGAGAAATCAGCGCCAGCACTGCAAGCAATTCAGTCAGCGTAAACCCGCGTTCATTCCCCATCAGCAGATTTCCTCCATTCAATCAGACCTTCTATTTTCGTAAAAGGATCTCCCTGTTCGGAAGGTGAACTCACTTCCACCACAGCCTTTGTCAGCACTTCGGTCAGATCCGTAAAGGTCTCATCGTCTGATATGTAAGGGGAAAGGGTGACTTCCACACGTGATCCCCCTTCAGTTTTAGAAAAAATCTTCTCATCAGGCAAAGACTGTTCAAGCAACAGGTCATAAGGGTCAGTGGTTAGCGCTGTTTCGATCTCATCAAAGCGATACTGCTGACCGGCCTCATACAAATCCTCCATCTGACGCTGTGCAACAAAGGTATGATCCACCACTTCCTCAGACACCTCATTGGACCTGGCAGAAGTCAGAAACAAATTCATAAACACCATCGCCAAAAGCACCACAATCACAACAGATGCAAGCACCTCGACTAACGTTACACCCCGCTCGTTCGTTACCATATATACACCCCTGTCAGGATTAATCGATCGGTTAAAATAGTACTATGTGTCTATCATAGCACAGGAGCAGCGGAGACGAGTGCAGTGAGGCGTTTTTGGCATGATTTTAAAAAAGAACAGTCAACTGGGCCGCTCTAACAATGCTCATCATCCTGTAAATTAAGCTTAAAAGCCAGCTCATCCAGCATTTTTTTATAAACGTTATATTCCTCCGCGCTCAACCCCAGCACTTCATTGATTTTCGCCGGAATGTCTTTTGCTTTAAGTTCAAGCTGGCGTCCGCTTTCAGTTAATCTGATCACAAGCTGCCGTTCATCATCAGGGTTCCGGGTTTTCTCGATATATCCTGTATGAATCAGTTTATTAACTAAAGGGGTAAGCGTACCTGAATCCAGCTGCAGCCGTTCACCGATGGATTTTAGCGTGACGACATCCTTTTCCCAGAGAACCAGCATGACGAGGTATTGCGGATAAGTCAGGTTCAGCGGCGCTAAAAACGGCCGGTAGCGCTTAATAATTTCTTTGGAAATCGCATAAAAGGGGAAGCATAGCTGATTAGATAATGTTAAAGGATTCATAAAAATCTCCTCCTGAGAATCATATTGTTTGCAAAAATATTTAAGTTGTATAAAATTAAATTGTACACAACTTAAATATACCACATTTAACAGGAGGAATCATTCATGAAAAAGCTATTTACATCAACAGCAACAGCAGTAGGCGGACGTGAAGGACGCGTCACAGCAGAAAGCGGCTCATTCGATCTTGGACTTGCAATGCCAATGCCAGGCGCAGACACTGCAGGCAAAAGTAACCCTGAAGAGCTATTCGCAGCAGGCTATGCAGCATGCTTCGACTCAGCCATGAACATCGTTGCGATGCAAAAAGGCATTAAGCATGACGGTTCTGAAATCAAAGCAGACGTATCACTGAACAAAGGTGACGCAGGCTACGCGCTGTCAGTAGAAATGGACGTACTGATCAAAGGTGTGGATGAAGAAACAGCACGTCAACTGGTAGAAGAAGGACACCAGGTATGCCCTTATTCGAATGCAACGCGCGGAAATATTGATGTGAGTTTTAATGTGCGAGTAGCATAAAAAGTGATACAGGGGGACGGAGGTTACTGTATCACTTTTAGAATCATTCTAAATTTGAACCATTTAACACCGTCCCCGTTGTGCCGCTTGAAACCCCCTATCCGATTAACCGGCCAGGGGGTTTTTTATCTGTTTAATGTATAGGTCTAATTACACGATTCCACGAAGATTAGCTGTTAAGCTGCGAACCACCCGGGTTTTTCTCCGAACATCGCGTACTATTCTCTGAACCTCTCAGGTTATTCTCCGAACACCGCCTATTAACCTCTGAACCCTCCCAGTATGCTCTCCAAACCATCCACCACCCCACCTGTCAAAAACCTCTTGTATTTAACTTTTAGATATGTAAATATATTTACATGACATGTGTAAAGACACTTGTTAAAAATGGAGGTCTGCATCATGGATATAGCAGATGTACTGATTGTCGGGAGCGGTGTTGCAGCGCTTCAGCTGGCGGCAGAATTAAGCACGGAGCACAATGTGAAAATACTCACAAAATTCGGGGTCAAACACAGTAATTCTTCTTTGGCGCAGGGCGGGATTGCTGCAGCCATTGGAACTGGTGACAAGTCAGCATATCACGTGACTGACACACTTGAAGCTGGCAGATTCCATAATGATGAGTGCACCGTACGTGCGATTGTGCAGGAAGGACCGGGGTTAATACACCCTTTCTCAGGTATTTTTGATCGGGATCAGGATGGACGTTTGCAGCTTGGGCTGGAGGGTGCGCACAGCAGGCACCGGATTGTCCATAGCGGCGGTGATGCGACCGGAAAGAATTTAGTAGCGCACCTGCTGAGTCAAATGAACCCGAATGTCACAGTGGAAGAAAACATGTTCAGCTATGAGCTGCTGATGAATCAGGACAAAAGCCGGTGTATCGGGGTTAAAGCAAAGGATTCGCATGACAGTGTGCGTGAGTTTTACGGACGGCATATTGTGCTTGCGACAGGCGGGTGCGGGCAGCTGTATTCTTTTACCTCCAACGCGGAGACGGCTACTGGTGACGGGATCGCGATGGCTTACCTGGCCGGCGCTGAAGTGGCAGATATGGAATTTATTCAGTTTCACCCGACACTTTTACATATAAATGGCGTAACAAAAGGACTGATCTCAGAAGCGGTGCGGGGAGAAGGGGCTGTTCTTGTAAATGAAGATGGTTTGCCAGTAATGAAAGGTGTTCATCCGTTAGGGGATCTGGCGCCGCGTCATATAGTCTCGCAGACCATTTTTCAATGGATTGAAAAGGGTCAGCAGGTATATCTGGATATCAGCGGTATCAGTCACTTCAGTGAGCGTTTTCCATCTATTTCAGCAATGTGTGAGCTAAATGGAGTTCAAATTTCAGCAGGCAGAATCCCGGTCGCACCAGGCAGTCATTTTTTAATGGGTGGGATCAAAACGGACTTAACCGGACGCACCTCAATTGATGGTTTGTATGCAATCGGGGAAGTTGCATGCACCGGCTTCCACGGTGCCAATCGCCTGGCGAGTAATTCACTGCTTGAAGGATTGTATCAGGGGAAACGTCTTGCGCAGTGGATCAGTGCAAATCCGGGGCCAGTTCCGCAGCAGGAAAGGTTAGAAATCGATCAGACCGTGAGAAAAGCACCGCTTCCGGAGACCCGGCTGTTAAAAGAGCGCATGATGAAGCGCGTTGGGATCGTCCGTTCAAAAAGGCTGCTGGAAGAGCAAAAAGACTGGCTTAATCAGTTCAGGTTAAAGGAAATCAGCGGGCTCGATGACTATTCAATCAGGGAACTGACAACCATTTTGATGGGTGTAACAGCAGAGCTGATTACAGAAGCGGCATTGAGCCATACTGAGAGCAGGGGCGGTCATTTCAGAAGTGACTTTCCATTGGAGAATCCGCAGTGGACCGGGACAACTCTGATTCAAAAGTACAAAGGGGAAAAGGGGTACATAAATGAATACATTAAAGCTTCGCTCGTGCATTGAGCAGTTTTTGATTGAGGATATTGGTGAGCAGGATCTCACGACAGATTTGATTTTTACAGATGACACAAAAGGTGAAATTGTTTTTTTAGCAAAAGAACGGGGCGTTTTCTGCGGGCAGGACATCATTCGGACGGGTTTCCCGCTTTTAGATTCAGATGTTGAGGTCAGTCTTTTTGTAAAAGACGGGGAATCAATTGAAGCAGGTCAGCAGCTTGGTGTGGTTTCAGGACAGATTTCCGCGTTGCTGAAAGGGGAAAGAGTTGTGCTGAATCTTGTGCAGCGAATGAGCGGCATTGCGACATTGACGCGAAAAGCAGTGGAGACGCTTGGGAATGCAGATACAAAGATCTGTGACACGAGAAAAACAACGCCCGGACTGCGGATGCTTGAGAAATACGCGGTACGATGCGGGGGCGGCTATAACCACAGATACGGGCTGTATGACGGTGTCATGATCAAGGATAACCATATCTCATTTGCCGGCTCAATCACGCAGGCAGTGGAGATGGTTCTTGCACGGGCCGGCCATATGGTGAAAATTGAAGTGGAGACTGAAACAGCGGAGCAGGTGGCAGAAGCAGTTGAAGCAGGCGCAGATGTGATTATGTTTGATAATCGTACGCCTGAAGAAATGATCCAGCTGAAAAAACTCGTGCCTGACCACATCATTACGGAAGCGTCCGGCGGCATTACACTTGCTAACCTCGCAGATTACAGAGACTGCGGCGTCGATTATATTTCACTCGGCTTTCTGACTCATTCCTATAAAGCGCTTGATATCAGTGTAAAGGTATCAGCTACTGAGGTTCATCATTTATCAAAGAGAGGAACATTGATATGACAACAACTGAAACGAAAAGCCGTCTGATTGAAGAGATTCAAATGTGGAAAGAAAAGCGCAATGCGATCATCCTTGCCCACAACTACGAGATTCCTGAGGTCCAGGATATCGCGGACGTACTTGGCGATTCGCTGATGCTTGCACGTGCTGCAGCTGAAACGACTGCTGATGTCATCGTCTTTTGCGGTGTTCACTTTATGGCTGAAACGGCTGCAGTCCTGAATCCTGAAAAAACAGTGCTGCTGCCTGACCTTAAAGCAGGCTGTTCACTCGCTGATTCCATCACAGCAGATCAGCTGCGCGAGTGGAAGGCTGAGCACCCGGAAGCGGTTGTAGTTGCGTATGTAAACACAACAGCAGAAGTCAAAGCGCTAAGTGACTATTGCTGCACGTCATCAAATGCAGTAGATATCGTCAATTCAATCCCGGCAGATCAGGAAATTCTCTTTTTACCGGATATGTTTCTAGGTTCATTTGTTCAAAAAGAAACAGGCCGTGACAATATGCAGATCTGGATGGGCGAATGCCACGTTCATGCGGGTATCCAGCCTGACCAGGTTGATGAAGTAATGGCAAAGCACCCGGAGGCTGACCTGTTGGTACATCCCGAATGCGGTTGTTCAACCTCAAGCATGTACCTGATGTCAGAAGGCGTCCTGCCAAAAGAAAAAACGCATATTCTCTCAACAGGCAATATGCTGAAGCACTCCAAAAATGCCGATGCATCAGAATTTGTGATCGCCACAGAAGTCGGCATCATTCACCAGATGCAAAAGCAGAACCCTGATAAACGCTTTATCGCCGCAAACGACCAGGCGATCTGTCCATTTATGAAAATGATCACGCTTGAAAAAGTACTGGACGCATTAAAAGAAAATAAGCATGTGATTACAGTGGAAAAAGATATAGCAGATCAGGCAAAGCTTTCGATTGAGCGGATGATTTCGATCGGTTAGGCTGCAGGATAAGCGTTGGACCCCGGCCGGGTGATTGGCCGGGGTTTATGATGTGATACAGGGGGACGGAGGTGATTGTATCATAAAGGAATATATTCCCTATTTGATACAGCAACCTCCGTCCCCCTGTATCACGATGGCAAGCCAGCTGATGGCATAGGTCAAATGACACTTTTTCCGGAACGTTACCTGATTAGTCATGAACCTTCGACATTTTGTTCTGAAGATCGTATGTTATTTCATGAACACCAGTGGTAATCTCCGGAACATTACCTGAAATTTCATGAATCACCCCCTTAACAAAACCTTTTCAATTTCCTCACATCCCCTTCAAACTTCCTTAACATTCCAGCTGTAACATCATAGCTGTGAAAGACAAGTGAATAGCAGTCCGGTATGACTTGATGAGAACCATGAAAACGGGAGAAGGCCTCTTTGTATTTTCATGGATTTTTTTATGACTGCCGGGGAAAAGGAGTGAGCGTTTTGTTTTTGGATAGATTGAAAGAGTCTCAGGTGATTGCATCGATTAAGGAGCCGAAGCAGCTTGAGGCATTTGTTGAGACAGACATTAAGGCGGCCTTTTTACTGCTGGGAAATCTCACGGTGATTAAGCGGTATGTGGACTTTTTAAAGGAGCATGACCGGGATGTGTTTTTACATATTGAGAAGATTCCGGGCATCAGCTATGACCGTGAAGGGTTGAAGTTTATTGCGCGTCATGTGCAGCCGACGGGGATTGTGACGACGAAGCCATCGCTTGTTGCCGCTGCAAAAAAAGAGGGACTGATTACGATTCAGCGTCTGTTTTTAATCGATTCAGATGCTTTAAAAAATGGGCTTGAAAGTGCGGAGCAGGCTCAGCCTGATTTTCTGGAGCTGATGCCTGGTGTGGTACCGCATTTGATTGAGCATGTAAAGAAGAAAACGGATATTCCAATTATAACGGGCGGCCTGATTCAGAACCGCAGACAGATGGAGAAGGCGATTGAACGCGGTGCGACAGCTGTTTCTACAGGAAGAACGCACCTTTGGAAGCCGATTGTGGAGGTGGTTCGATGAGGAAAGTGGAGTTAAAAGGGATTACGAAATCTTATGATGGTAAGCAGGATGTATTAAAAGCGATTGATGTGATGATCGAGCCGGGTGAGTTTTTTGTGCTGGTTGGTCCATCAGGGTGCGGGAAAAGCACGATGCTTCGCATGATTGCAGGGCTTGAATCAATTACTTCAGGTGAGCTTGCATTGGATGGAAAGCGGGCGAACGCCTTAAGTCCGAGCGAGCGTGATCTGTCGATGGTGTTTCAGAATTATGCGCTGTATCCCCATTTAACCGTAGAGCAGAATATCACATTCGGCTTGCACGTAAAGAAGGTTTCCAAAAGAGAGCAGAAGGAGCGCTGCAAGGAAGTGTGCGAGATGCTTGGGCTGAGTGATTATATGAAGCGGAAGCCGCGCGAACTCTCTGGCGGTCAGCGTCAGCGGGTGGCACTTGCCCGTGCGGTTGTGACGCAGGCGCCGCTTTGCTTAATGGATGAGCCGCTTTCAAACCTTGATGCGAAGCTGCGTGCGAAAATGCGCTCTGAGATCAGACAGCTTCAGAGAAAGCTTGGTCTGACAATGATTTATGTGACGCATGATCAGACAGAGGCCATGACAATGGCGGACCGGATGATGATTTTATCAGGCGGGGACGTACAGCAGATCGGGCGTCCGCTTGATGTCTACAACAACCCGGCAAATACGTTTGTGGCGTCCTTTATTGGCTCGCCGCCGATGAATCTGATTGATGCTGAAATGAAGGATTCCGTCCTTGTTGCAGACGGGCACTGGATGACGCCGGTGACTGCAGATATGAAGCAGAAAATTGGCGCAGGCCGTGTCACACTCGGTGTGAGACCGGAGCACATTTCACTTGCTAAGGACAGTGAGCCGGGCTTTTTGGTTCAGGTGGCAAATGTGGAGGTGCTCGGCACGGAAACGCTTGTGACATTTGACTTTGGTGAGGATACACAGTGGATCGCTAAATGGCCGGGACAGAGCAGCGTGCAGCCCGGTGAGCAGATCCGGATCTGTGTTGATGACCGTCACCTGGCGTTATTTTCAGCTGAAACGGGTGAGCGGATTGTATGTGAACCGGCGCCAGTTAAGAAGGTGTCGTTATGACAACGATTCAGCATGAATTCACTCCTGATCGTCGGGTGGAGCGGAAGCGCGCCTGGTCAAACTGGATGACGGGGATGCTGTTTTTACTGCCTTCACTGATACTGTTTGGCGTGTTTCTCTTTTACCCGATGGTCCGGACGGTGTACTTGAGTCTGTTTTTAACGGATTCGCAGGGTGTGCCGGTCGTGTTTGTCGGCTGGGAGAACTTTTTGAATCTGTTTCAGTCGACGAGCTTTCAGCTGAGTGCAAAAGCTACAGCGCTGTTTGTTCTTTATACAGTGCCTGCAGGAATTGTACTTGCGACTGCGCTTGCGATTTTGGCGAATCAGAAACTGAGAGGCATCGGGCTTTTCCGCACGATGTTCTCTGCAACGATGGGGATGAGTGTGGCAGCGTCGTCTGTGATTTGGATGTTTCTGTTCAACCCGTCGATCGGGCTGTTCAATCGCATATTGGGAGCGCTGAATATTCCTGGTGTGCAGTGGCTGCTTGATCCGCAATATGCGCTGTTATCCGTGTCAGTTGCGACGATCTGGATGAATACGGGCTTTGCCTTTTTGATTCTGCTAGGCGGACTGCAGAATATTGATCAGTCACTGTATGAAAGTGCGAGAGTTGCAGGTGTGAGTGAGTCGTATAAGCTTCGTAAAATCACACTGCCGATGCTGTCACCGACGCTCTTTTTCGTGACAACGGTCTCTTTGATCAATGCGTTTCAGACGTTTGGACAGGTGGATCTTTTAACAAAAGGCGGGCCGATGGAGTCGACGAATGTGATTGTGTACTCCATTTATAAGGATGCGTTTATCAACTATAACGTTGGATCAGCAAGTGCCCAGGCTGTACTCCTGTTTGTAGCAGTGCTTGTGGTGACAGTGCTTCAGTTCAAAATCGGTGAAAGGAAGGTGCACTATCAGTGAGCATGGGGAAAAAGGGTTTACTTTATATGACGCTCACCGTCTCAGGACTTGTGATGGTGTTCCCGATTCTTTACGCCTTTCTCATAAGCTTTATGCAGGGTGGAGAGGTGCTGCAGGGTTCGCTGTGGCCGGAAACTTTCTCTCTTGCAAACTATTTTTCCGCATTCGAGCGGGTGCCGCTTTTGACGTATTTGTGGAACAGTCTGGTCGTGTCTGTACTGATTATGGCAGGGCAGCTGGTACTTTGCAGTCTGGCGGCGTTTGCGTTTGTATTTATTGAGTTCAAGGGACGGGAATGGATTTTCTATCTGTTTATTTCAACCATGATGATCCCCTGGGAAGCGACGATGGTGCCGAACTTTCAGACCGTGCAGTCGCTTGGCTGGCTGAACAGCTACGCAGGGCTGACGATTCCGTTTTTCGCGATGGCATTCGGTACGTTTTTACTCAGGCAGCAGTTCAAGACGATTCCAAAAGAGTTGTATGAAGCGTCCCAGATTGCCGGGATCAGCAAGCTCAGGTTTTTCACGGGTGTCGTACTGCCGGTTGCGAAAACGACGATGACGACACTTGCGATTTACAGCTTTTTAACCGCATGGAATATGTATTTATGGCCGCTTCTTGTCACGAACAATGAAGCAAACCGCACTGTTCAGATCGGTCTGAAGCAGATGCAGACCCAGGAGATTGCGAGTGACTGGGGCGTTGTAATGGCTGGTGTGGTGATGGTGATTTTACCGACATTGATTCTTTTATTCGCGGGACAAAAACGACTTCAGGAAGGCCTTACACAAGGGGCGCTAAAATAAGGAGGAAACAATCAATGAAAAAGCTTTGGATCGGTTCAACGGCAATGGCACTACTTTTAGCAGCATGTTCAAGTGAAACGGATGAGGCAGTTCAGACAACAGACGCAACAGCTGCTCCTGCTGAAGATGAAGGCAAAACAGAGGTTGTATTCTGGCATGCGATGAGCGGAGAGCTTGAGACTGCGCTGAACACACTGGTGGATGATTTCAACGCATCCCAGGAGGAATATGAGGTTGAGCCGGTATTCCAGGGAACGTATGAAGAAGCACTGACAAAGCTGAACACTGTGGCAGGAACAGATGAATCACCTGCCATGATGCAAGTATTTGAAGTCGGTACAAAATTCATGATCGACTCAGGGCATATCCAGCCGGTACAGGATTTCATTGATGAAGAAGGCTTTGATACATCAATCTGGGAAGAGAATATCACAAACTATTACAGCGTAGACGGTGTTCAGTACTCAATGCCATTTAACTCGTCAACGCCGGTTCTCATTTATAATAAAGATGCATTTGAAGCGGCAGGACTTGATCCGGAGCAGGCGCCAATGACTTACAGTGAGCTGCAGGAAGCTGCAACAGCACTGACTGAAGGCGACCAGAAAGGCTTCTCGATTTTAAACTACGGCTGGTTCTTTGAAGAATTAGTGGCAGCGCAGGGCGGACTTTTCGTCGATGCTGAAAATGGACGTGAAGGCCAGGCAACTGAAGCTGTATTTAACGGAGAAGAAGGGCTGAATGTATTCAACCTGATCAAGGATATGCATGATGAAGGAACATTCTATAACTCAGGTCAGAACTGGGATGATATGCGTGCTGCATTCCAGTCAGGCGCAACTGCGATGATTCTTGACTCATCTGCCGGTGTAAAAGGAATGATTGATAACGCACCGTTTGAAGTTGGCGTTGGTTACCTGCCAGTACCGGACGATGCAGAGCGTAACGGCGTCATCATCGGCGGTGCGTCACTCTGGATGGCTGAAGCAATTGATGCTGAGCAGAAGCAGGGTGCATGGGAATTCATGAAGTATGCGTCATCAGCAGAAGCACAGGCACAGTGGCACGTTGATACAGGATACTTTGCGATCAACCCGGCAGCATACGATGAGCAGGTTGTTGTTGATCAGTGGGAGCAGTACCCGCAGTTGAAAGTAACTGTTGATCAGCTGAAAGAAACACAGGCAAATGCAGCAACAGGCGGCGCACTGATCTCAGTCTTCCCTGAAGCAAGACAGCGCGTAGTCAATGCAATGGAAAGCTTATATCAGGGAGCAGATCCACAGGAAGCACTTGACCAGGCAGCAGAAGAAACAAACCGTGCACTTGAAGTAGAAGCAGCAAAGAACGGAAACTGAACTAAGGGAGGCACGCATATGACAACCTATTATGCTCACCGCGGGGCAAGCACAATGTGTCCCGAAAATACAATGGCTGCTTTCAGACAGGCACTGCGTGAAAAAGCAGACGGAATCGAAATTGATGTACAGCTTTCAAAGGACGGAGAAGCCGTTGTCATTCATGATGAAACCGTAGACCGCACGACGAATGGAACAGGTGCTGTAAAGGATCTGACCGTGCTTGAACTCAAGCAGCTTGATGCAGGCAGCTGGTATAACCAGGCGTGTAAGGACGAGACTATTCCGCTATTGGAAGAAGTGCTGAAATGGATCGCGCGGACAGACCTGATGCTGAACATTGAGCTGAAAACCGATCGCGAGCCATATCCGGGAATTGAGCAGGTTGTTATTGATGCAGTCAAACGCCATGATCTGGGTGAGAGAGTTGTTCTCTCTTCCTTTAACCTTGAAACATTAAGACGCGTACGTGAAATCAGCAGTTCAGCTTCCATTGCCGTACTCGTGTGGGATAATGTCGACGGCATCGTCAAATGCGCACGTCACCTCGGCGCAGAAGCCATCCACGCACGACCTGGCTTCATGCATACAGCAGAATCCCTGCGCGCAGAAGCAGCCGGATTGCCGATCAGACTTTATACAGTCAATGAGCCGGAAGATCTGCAGGGGATTGCGCCAGGGTTTGTGGATGCGGTGTTTACTGATTCACCGGCAAGGTTGAGGAAGGCGCTGGGTGATACAGCGGGGACGGAGGTTAGTGTATCATTTATGCAGAATATTCCATGATTTCTCATTAACCTCGCCACATCGTGTCACCCGCTGCCCGGCGGAACCCCTGCTGCCGGGCAGAATCAGAAAAAGCGGCTGGTATGCGCACCAGTCGCTTTTTTGCGTTTGTGTGGTATAGATCAAATGTCACTTTTCTGCGAAGGCTGCTGTTTTAGTTGCGAACCACCCGGGTTTTTCTGCGAAAATGACGCGTTATCCTTTGAACAATAGCTGTTATTCTCCGAACACCGCCCAGCATTCCACGAACCACCAATATGTTCGATCAACCCCAACTTATTCTCCTGCTAATCCACCCTGCTCAGTTCCCCAAAGATGCATGGCTTCCAGAACTGGTTTCAGTGTCAGGCCTTTTTCAGAAACAGAATATTCTACTCTGGGCGGCATTTCGTTGTACTGCGTGCGAACCACGAGTCCGTCCTGTTCAAGCTCCTTCAGCTGCTGGCTGAGCATTTTATGGGTAATCCCCGGGAGCAGTCTGCGCAGCTCGTTATAGCGCTGAGTGCCATCGAAAGTAACGTGCCAGAGGATCACGAGCTTCCACTTTCCACCGACTTTATTTAATGTATAGTCAATTGAGCATTTCAGTTTTCCGTGATCATCAACCTGAATCTCTTCGGTCATAAAAATCCCTCCAATACTACCTTTTTGGGTAGTATCTTCCCAAAAAGTGCATTCTGTTGTGTAGAAGAATACCCCTTTATAATAAGGGTGTCAAACCATTAGAGGAGGTATTTTTTAATGACAACTTATCCAAGAAACTTTTCTCATATCGGGCTTTCCGTTCCGGATTTAGATGCAGCAGTGACATTTTATACAGAGGTGTTTGGCTGGTATACGATGATGGAGCCGTCACCTGTTTATAATGATGATACGGCGATCGGGCAGATGTGTCGTGACGTATTCGGGAATGACTGGGAGGAGTTCCGGATTGCTCACCTTTCAACCGGAGATAAAATCGGGATCGAGCTGTTTGAATTCCCGCAAAATGAAGAGCCTGACAATAACTTTGAGTATTGGAAAACAGGGATTTTTCACTTTTGTGTGCAGGATCCGGACATTGAGGGTCTTGTAGAGAAAATTATTGCGCATGGCGGAAAGCAGCGCATGCCGATCCGCGAATATTATCCGGACGATAAGCCATTTAAAATGGTGTATGTAGAAGATCCATTTGGGAATATTTTTGAGATTTATACGCATAGCTATGAGATGACTTATTCGGCGGGCGCTTATTAATCGTTCGGTTCTATAGAAAAAGCGGCTGGCGATGTGCGCCAGCCGCTTTTTTGCATTCGTGTGGTCTAGGTCAAATTACACGATTTCCGGAAGGTCATCCGATTAGTTCTGAACCACCGATGTAATCTCATGAACATGACGGATAATCTCAGGAACTTCATCAATAATCTCCTGAACACCACCCAAAATGTCATGAACTACTCAGCTCAATAAACCTTATCCCCATTAAAAATCGAATTCTTCACCACAACATAATCCACATGCTTAATCGACTCAAGCGTTGTGCCGCCTGCATATGAAATAGATGACTGAAGATCCTGCTCCATTTCAGTCAGCGTATCCTGAAGTGAGCCTTTATGCTCGACGAACATTTTTTTGCCTTCGACGTTTTTCTTTTCGCCTTTTTGGAATTCTGAGGCTGAGCCGAAGTATTCTTTGACGCGTTTGCCGTCTACTTCAGTTGTTTCGCCAGGTGACTCTTCATGTCCGGCAAATAGGGAACCGATCATGACCATCGATGCGCCGAAGCGGACTGATTTGGCGATATCGCCGTGTGTACGGATTCCGCCGTCAGCGATGATTGGCTTGCTTGCAGCTTTTGCACACCAGCGAAGTGCTGCGAGCTGCCATCCGCCTGTGCCAAAGCCAGTTTTGATTTTCGTGATGCACACTTTACCGGGGCCGATTCCTACTTTTGTTGCGTCAGCGCCGGCATTCTCAAGCTCTCTGACTGCTTCAGGTGTACCGACGTTTCCGGCGATCACGAAGCTGTCAGGCAGATGTGTTTTAATATGCTGAATCATGCGAATCACTGCGTTTGAGTGACCGTGTGCAATATCAATTGTGATGTAATCCGGCACCAGCTGAGAAGAAGCGAGTTCCTCGATAAATCCGTATTCTTCTTCTTTTACCCCTACACTGATTGACGCGATCAAGCCTTTTGACTGCATCTCTTTGATAAATGCAATACGCGTTTCAGGTTCAAAACGGTGCATGATATAAAAGTAACCGTTTTCAGCTAAATGCACTGCGATTTTTTCATCAATGATCGTCTGCATGTTGGCTGGTACGACTGGCAGTTTGAATGTATGCTTTCCGAACTTAACGGATGTATCACACTCTGATCGACTGTTTACGACACATTTTGCGGGAATTAATTGAATATCCTCGTAATCAAATACATTATCCATATGAAACACTCCTAAAAGCGAATGATTTTTTGTTTTGAATATAAAATTGTTCGTACATATGATAATTTACATGAAATTGAATGTCCTGTCAAAGTTTTCTGTCATCAATGTGGAAAACAGGGTAGAGAGTGGTAAGAGGGATTGAAAGGAGATCAGTTATGAACATCTACACAATCGGTCACTACAATCATGCTGAAGAAGAATTTCTCAATCTGCTAAAAGCTGCAGATATCACATTTATAGCAGACGTGCGCGCGTTTCCGGGAAGCCGCAGAAGTCCTCAATTCAAAAAAGAAAACCTGCAGGATTGGCTGAAGAAATCGGGCATTGGCTATCAGCATTTCCCTGAGCTCGGTGGAAGAAGAAGGATATCCGGTGTAGTCGGGGAGGATCTGAATGCCGGGTGGGAGAACCGTTCTTTTCACAATTATGCGGATTATACGCTGACTGATGAGTTTAAGCTTGGTGTTGGAGAGCTGATGAAGCTTGCTGAAGACGGAAATGTCGCTTATATGTGCTCAGAGCACCATCCGGCCAGGTGTCACCGGCTGATTATCAGCAATTGGCTTCAGGCAAATGGTTGGAATGTGCATCATATTATTCCCGGGTCAAAAAGTGAGCCGAAGCTTGTTCGTCATGAGCTTGGTAAATGGGGTGCGGTGCCTGTGATTGAGGAGGGTGGAGAGGTTGTGTATCCTTTGCTGAAATAAGAGGGCGTGTGCTCAAGCCCTCTTCTCAAAACAGTCCTCACACAAAAATGAAGCCTCATTTCTTAAATAAGCCTTTATTTCAGTAAATCCTTTCTTTTTGGGGTAGCGCAGCTTTGCATAAACCTGCTCATCCTCCTCGATTAGCTTACCGCAATTCATACACTTCGGTGGGTCAAATAACATTTATGAATCCTCCTGTTATTTCCGTTTTTTGTAAGGTAAAATAAGTGTAGCTGAAATTTAATCGATTTACAATTTAATGGGGAGCAGGAAGGGAGAAATGAAAATGATTAAGCAAATTGGACAGATTGGTGTACGGGTAAAAGATGTGAAGCGTGCGACTGCATTTTACCGGGAAACGCTAGGGCTTCAGCAGTTATTTGAAACTGAAAACATGTCGTTTTTTGAGTGTGAAGGGGTACGGCTGATGCTGACGCTGCCTGAAAATGATGCGTTTGATCACCCGGGTTCAGTTCTTTATTTTAATGTGCCGGATATTGAGGAAGCGTATCAGCAATTTGAGGATAAAGGTGTGTCATTTCTGGATCAGCCGCACGTGGTTGCGAAGATGGAACAGACGGAGACCTGGATGACTTTTTTCAGGGATACTGAGGGGAATACACTCGCATTAATGAGCGAAGTGACGGTATCATGAAAAATCAGTTAATCAGAGTCGGGACCACCTATCTTCCTGTTTCAGACCCGGGCCAGTCTGCCGTGTGGTATCAGGAAAAGCTGGGGGCAGTCATGAACTATAAGGATGATCAAAAAGCGATTTTGGATCTTGCGAATCAGAGTCTGTTCCTTGTAAAAGCTGAAATGGATCAGACAGCCAATTTCATTGATACCCAGGGCAAAGAACGTTTTTCGCTGACATTTGAAGTGGATGGACTGACGTCGCTGAAGTCGCTTCAGCAGACATTGCAGGCATCGGGCGTAGAGACAGGTGAGATTGAAGACAGGGGACATGCGGGCAGAAATTTTGTGTTTTCAGATCCAGACGGTAACCTGTTTGATGTGTGGAGTGAGCTGAGTTCTGATTTTAAAAAGGGAGTAAGCAGTTAACTAATGGTCTTGAATAGAGGGGTCCTGCAGTTGAGAGGACCCCTTATCAGTATTAATTGCTGTTTGAAAACCATATTTTAAGCTGTTTCAGTAATTCCGGGTGCAGATCTTTGTCACGCAGATCTTTTTGATATTCTTTTTGCAAACCAAGCAATGAATGAGGTCTGTCTCTGCGTCTCAGTATGTGGTTCATATCTGAAATCACAATGTGCTCAGCGCCTGAAAAAGAGGCGAATTCAGCAGCTGAACCAGGCTTGATCTGTATGTCCCGTGCGCCTTCAATCGCAAGTGATCTGCAGGGTACTGAATTCATGAAATCAGTTATATGATAAGCTTTCATTTCTCTTATCCATTTAGCATTTATGGTGGTACCGCGATATTTGATAGCGGGAGCAGTCGTTTGAGCAATCTTTTGGTCAACGGATTTTGAGGATTTTTCTATATTCTTCTCCACACGCAGTATCTTAAAAAGGTACTTTTTAAATCCTGTTGTTTGCTGAACTTCTTTTTGCAGTAATTCTCTTTGATAAGCAATCAGTTCTTCTCCCGTGCCCATGAAACCGCAAAGAAATATAAAGCCATCGGCAGGTTCCAGCTTCATGACAGCAGGACCTGTGATCGCACCTTCACTGTGACCAATCAGCGTAATACGGTTGTAGTGTTTTTTTAATTCACGCATCCATACTGCTGCATCTGAGATGAAATCTGAAAGCCCTGTTTCATTAAAAGTTCCTTCACTCATTCCGGTACCTCGCTTATCAAACCTGAGTGAGGGCACGCCAATCTCATACAGAAAATACGCTAAATCTCTGTATAAATTTGATTGGAATTTTTTATGGTTTCCATCTTGGTTAACCTGACCTGATCCTGGCATAATGATTACTGCATGATCAGACGAGCCTTCAGGAGTTGCGAGTGTTCCCTGAAGCTTAAATCCCTGATTAGTCACCATCAAACGCTTTTCATTAAAAATCATCATACTGCCTCCATTCGTTTAAAGTATCCTCCGACAGCACCAAATAAGCTGAGTATGAGTGAGATTAGAAGGTTTTTCTTCATACTAGTTCCCCTTTTTATGATTCGGCTCAGAAACAAAGAATTGTGCCATCGTAATTTTTTTCGTGTCTGATCTTCTTGAGTTTTGGGTGTAGGGCTTAATGACCTGATAAAGTTCTTCTTTAAAGGTTTCCCACTCCTGTTCATTCAGATGAAGATCAACCTGACTGAAGCCATAGATGTCTTTGGTGAGATCAACGTCACCGTCAAAAAATTCTTCTGTCTGTCTCATCAGGTTCGCAAAAAAAGTTGTAAACATGTTCATATGCTCATCCTTCGTGAGCTTCGAGCCTTCCTCCGGTGTTATTCTTGACCCGTTGACCTGTAAAGCGTATGTCTTTTCAGTCGTACCCCGGATTTGTTTTTCGTTGGTAACAGTCAGGATGTTACCTTTTTTTAATGTGTTCAGATGTCTGTATAAAGTAGCCTGTGGGATTTCTTCAAGCACATCCAGCAGCTCTGCCACCGTAGCAGGTCCTTTAGATAAATGCTGTATAATTTTCATGCGAACAGGATGCATAATTAAGTCAGCTTTTGATTTCATCAGATTCACCTCATTATTATCATTATCAATAATGATAATAATAGAATTTTGATTAAATGTCCAGCAGTAAAGTAAGAAAAGTTGTTTAAGATGCATTCTTCATTTCCAAATCACATATTAAAAAAAGAGCTGATCATGCAGGGCATGGTCAGCTTTAATGGGATTTAGAAAACAGAGATTTTTTTCTTCAAAACGAATAAGACTCTCCATCCTCAGGTACATGCAACCGGTCTGCAAATCCCTTTTCTACTGCAAAAGTCTTCAGCTCATCACGTGACAGCGCCCAGTGATTGACAGCTTCCATGTGAACCGCCACGATTTTAGCATTTGGTGCAGCTTTAGCCGTTTCGTATATATCTTCTTTGCCCATCACGAGTGAACCGCCTTCAAGGAACTGGTTGTCCCCTGCGTTAGCGACGATGACCTCAGGCTGATGCTTGAGAATTTCTTTTTCTGTTCCTTCATACCAGACTGTATCCCCGGCGACATAAAGCGTTTTTTCACTTGAATGCTTGAAAACAACGCCTGAAACATGCCCAAGCATCTTAAGAATTTCACCTCTGCCATGCTCTCCGACTGTTTTGATCAGCTGGACGCCTTCAAATTCAGTTTGCTCGCTCAGTACTTCCAGATTTTCAAATCCATCCTCTTTCACTTTCTCTAAATCTTCATCATTTTGAACGAATACTTTCATATTTTTTGGTATTGCATTCTTAGCAGCCTCATCATAATGATCAAGATGCAGGTGTGTTAAAATCACCGCATTCACGCCCTGGATTACTTCATCTATTGGAATCGGCAGTTCGACAAGCGGGTTATTCTGATCCTGTCTTGCTGCGTTTTGAAATGGAGGATAAGCACCTTTGTCAGCTAAAAATGGGTCTACAAGAAACTTTTTACCGGCATAGTGAACAACGAGTGTAGCGTTTCTGATTAATTGAATGTTCATTGATTGTCAGCTCCTGTTATGAAAGGTTACTTACAGTTTATAATAGAGATATAGTTGAAATACATAGCTTAAATCAAGTCTTTAGGCGTTATTACTTGAATAATGAAAGGATTGAATCAGCATGCTGGATCGCACGGATCAGCTTATTATAAAAGAGCTCTCTGCAAATAGCCGTATGACGATGAAACAGCTGGGTGAAAGGGTACACCTGACAGGACAGGCGACGTCATCCAGGGTTGCGAAGCTTGAGGATATGGGGATTATTGAGGGGTATACGCTGAAAGTCAATCAGGCTAAGCTGGGGCTGCCGGTTCATGTAATGATTCAGATTTTTACGGAAAGCCCTGATCATAGAAGTTATCACAGAGTGATTGAAGAGAACGCAGCTTATATTATACAAAACTATAAAGTGAGCGGAGAGAGCTGTTATTTGGTTGAAGCCAGGTTTCCTTCGAATGAAGTACTCAATGAGTTTTTAACAGTGCTAAGCAGTGTGGTGAGTTATAAAGTGGCGGTTGTTATTGGTTAAGCAGCTGAACCGATGGAACACCGCTAATAGGATAATTGTAAATATATTCCCTTCTTGACACATTTGAAACGCCCTTATACAATACATGTAACCGGTTACATAAAATTTGTTTTCAAGTAGCCGGTTTTTTAAAACTAAAATATGTAACCGATTACATAAATTCGGGGTGTGGTGAAATGGCAACGATTAAACAGGTAGCTCAGCATGCAGGTGTTTCAGTCGCGACAGTTTCAAGAGTGCTGAATGATAAAGGATATGTGCATGAAGATACGCGCAAGGCAGTGCTGAAAGCGATTGAAGAACTTCAATATAATCCAAACAGTGTGGCGAGGAGTCTTTTTAAGAAATCTTCAAATACGATTGGACTATTAATTCCTGACATCACAAACCCCTTTTTCCCTCAGCTGGTCAGAGCGGTTGAAGATGTGATGTATCCAAAAGGGTATACAACGATTCTTTTCAACAGTGATGAAAATATCCAGCATGAACTTGATTATCTAAAAGGAATGACTTCAAAGTACATTGATGGTGTCATCGTTGTTTCCAATACACTCAAGTGGGAACACCTCGAGCCGCTAACTGTGCCAGTCATTGCACTTGATCGTCATATAGATGACAGAATTGCTTCTGTCACCATTGATAACTATGAAAGCAGCTTTAAAGCACTTGAGTTTCTGGTTGAAAGGGGCTGCCGCAAAATAGCTCATCTGGCCGGTCCTGCTCATGTCTTTACTTCAAGTGAAAGGCTGAGAGCTTATAAAGATTTCACTCAAAAACATGGTCTTGAAGAAATGATTCAGGAAGGGTCTTATGAGCTTCAGAGCGGCATGCTGAACACGATGCAGCTGTTAACGAAATATCAGCAGGTAGATGCGATTTTTGCAGGTAACGATGTCATGGCAATCGGTGCACTGAAAGCCGCTGCAAAGCTGGGAATTAGTGTACCTAAAGAACTTTCAGTGATGGGCTTTGACGGCGTTGAGTGGGGAACAGCAGTTACGCCTGAATTGACTACGATGCAGCAGCCGATTTATCAGATTGGACAAAAAGCAGCTGAGATGCTCTTGAAGCGCCTTGAAACCCCGGGGTTATCGCCGGAACATGTCAGGCTGAATGCAGAGCTGACAGTCAGACAGTCAACGAAATAAGGAGTGATCACATGATTACAGTAGCAGGCAGCTTGAATATAGATCTTGTCACAGAAGCAGAGCGTTTTCCACTTCCGGGAGAGACCATTCTGGGTACCGGTTTCTCCACTGTGTTTGGTGGAAAAGGTGCAAATCAGGCCGTTGCAGCAGCAAGGCTTGGTGGACAGGTGAAAATGGTCGGTAAGGTTGGAAATGACCTTTACGGAGAAAGTTACCTTGAGTATTTAACGAACGAAACAGTTGATGTATCAAATGTGAAACCGGTTACACATTTACCTACAGGCACTGCATCTATTGTGGTGGCAGAGCAGGATAATCAGATTATTGTAGTGGCTGGGGCAAATGGAGACGTAGACGGGGACTTCATAAAAGAAGAAATGACCGGTTCGCAAAAAGGAGTCCTGCTGGTTCAGCTTGAGATCCCGGATGAAGCGGTAGAAGAAGCGATGAAAGCAGCAAAAGCAAACGGCAGCACCGTGATTTTAAACCCTGCACCTTTCAAACCGCTACCGGCTGAATGGTGGGAGCTTGCAGACTATATCACACCAAACGAGCATGAGGCGGCTTCTCTTAAGAAAGAAAGCAACTTTCATGAAGCGTACAGAGAAAAGTTAATCGTCACACGAGGCAGCGAAGGCGCAAGCTTTTTTGAAAAAGGTGAGGAAGTGCTGGTACCGGCACCGAAAGTAACACCGGTTGATACGACTGGGGCAGGCGATACGTTTAACGGAGCGCTTGCAGCATTTCTGGATCAGGGGCTTGCACTGAGACAGGCTGTTGAAAAAGCAGTCAAGGCAGCCAGTATGTCGATTACGGCGCTTGGTGCACAAAGTGCGATGCCGACACTGCAGCAGCTTGAAGGAGGCGGAGATCATGCGGAAAAGTAACTTTTTAAACAGTGAAATTACGAAAGTGCTGGCTGATCTTGGTCATACAGACACTGTTGTGATTGCGGATTGCGGTCTCCCAATACCTGAGCATGTGAAAAAAATTGACCTGTCTCTAACGCTTGGCATTCCGGACATTGAAACGGTTTTAAAAGCAGTATTGAAGGAGATGGAGGTCGAGTCAGTCACGGTTGCAAAAGAGGCGGATGCTCAAAACCAGGCATTCAGCCATTTAGTAAACGAACAATTTGATTCAATTGAAAAAGTGTCACATGAAAAATTCAAACAGCAAACCTCTTCAGCCAGAGCAGTTATCAGGACAGGAGAACATACGCCATATGCAAACATTATCCTGCACGCGGGGGTGATCTTTTGAGTAAGCCAATCATTGAAATGTCGGATATTCACAAATCTTTTGGACAGGTTGAAGTGCTTACGGGCGTCTCGTTTGACCTGAAGCCTGGTGAAATTCACGCGCTGATGGGTGAAAACGGGGCAGGTAAGTCAACGCTGATGAAAATTCTCACTGGTATTCATTCAAAAGACCAGGGAGAGATCATCTACAAAGGTAAGAAAACAGCTTTTAAAAGTCCAAAAGAAGCTGAAAAAGCCGGAATCAGCGTAATTCATCAGGAGCTGAATATTATTCCTGAGCTGACAGTTGCAGAAAACTTCTTTTTAGGAAAAGAAAAAACGGCCGGTAAGACAGGCATTTTGAGAAACAAAGAAATGAATGAAGAAGCAAAAGCGTGGCTGATGGAGCTTGGGATCAAGCTCGATCCGAAAAAGTCTGCTGCTGAATGTTCTGTTGGTCAGCAGCAGATGATCGAGATTGCAAGAGCTGTATCTGCTGACAGTGAAGTCCTAATTATGGATGAACCGACAGCTGCGCTGACGAAAAAAGAAATTGATGTTCTTTTCAACGTGATGAATGGTCTCAGAAAGAAAAACGTCGCAATTGTGTATATTTCTCACCGGATGGAAGAGATTTTCAGCATGTGCGACAGGATTACTGTACTGAGAGATGGTGCTTCTGTTGGCACCAGAGTCATTAAAGAAACCAATTTTCAGGAAGTTGTAAAGATGATGGTTGGACGCGAGCTTGGTGAACAGTTTCCTGAAAGAAAGGTGACACCGGGGAAAGTGCGGCTGACGGTGGAAAACCTGACATCATCTACCGGAGTCAAATCGGCATCATTTGATTTGAAAGAAGGAGAGATCCTGGGCGTTGCCGGCTTGATGGGTGCCGGAAGAACAGAGCTGATGAGAGCGTTGTTTGGAGCTGATAAAAGCTCAGGTGTGATTCAGATTGAAGGAAAAACGCTGAATAAGCCGACGCCCAAAAAATCGATCCGTGCCGGAATGGCATTTGTCACAGAAGACCGTAAAGGCGAAGGTTTAATTCTTAATCAGACAGTCAGAGAGAACCTTTCAACTGCTCAGTTCAACAATATTTCCAAATGGAGCCTGATGAATACAAAGAAAGAACAGGCTTCAGCAGCTGAACTGATCGAACGGCTGAGAATTAAGACATCCGGGCCCGAACAGGAAGCGAAATCGCTCAGTGGAGGTAATCAGCAGAAGATTGTCATTGGCAAATGGCTTGCAACGAATCCTTCCGTACTGATTCTTGATGAACCGACCAGAGGGGTTGATGTCGGTGCGAAGAAAGAGATTTATCAGATTATGAATGATCTGACGGCAAGAGGTGTGTCTATCATTATGGTGTCATCAGAGCTTCCTGAAATCCTCGGGATGTCAGACCGTATCCTTGTGATGCATGAGGGGAAAGTGACTGCAATCATGAACCGGGCTGATGCGGATCAGGAAAAAATTATGACAGCAGCAACAGGAGGAGAGTAAATTGAAAAACTCAGGTATTATCCAAAAAATCGGTCCTTTCCTTGGATTGTTACTGATCGTAGTCGTGCTATCCATTTTAAGTCCGAACTTCCTTGACCTTAACAATATCCTGAATATTTTAAGACAGGTATCAATTAATGCATTAATTGCATTTGGGATGACATTTGTTATTTTGACTGGCGGGATTGACCTGTCAGTAGGTTCGATGCTGGCACTTGGTGCAGCACTTACTGCAGGTGCGATGACATCAGGTTTTGATCCGATTCTGGCCATTTTAATCGGCTTATTGATCGGAGCAGCAATGGGTGCCTTTAACGGGATTATTATCACAAAAGGTAAGGTTGCACCGTTTATTGCAACACTGGCAACCATGACCATTTACCGCGGGCTGACGCTTGTGTATACAGAAGGTCGTCCGGTAACAGGATTGTCTGATGCATTTTCATTTCAGATGATTGGTAAAGGGTATATTTTCGGGATTCCGTTCCCCGTCGTTACGATGTTTTTAGCTTTTGGTGTTCTATGGTTCATTTTAAAGAAAACGACATTTGGACGCGGTGTTTATTCAGTCGGCGGTAATGAAGAGGCATCAAGACTTGCCGGGTTAAATGTAGACCGGATTAAAATCGGCGTCTATACGTTAACAGGTGTGCTGAGCGTGCTTGCGGGAATTATCCTCACATCCCGTTTGAACTCAGCTCAACCGACAGCCGGTACTGCATATGAACTAGATGCGATTGCTGCTGTTGTATTAGGCGGGACAAGTCTGACTGGCGGTCGCGGATGGATTGTCGGCACTTTAATCGGTGCACTGATCATCGGTGTCCTCAACAACGGACTTAATTTAATGAATGTATCTTCTTTTTATCAACAGGTGGTAAAAGGCGGCGTGATTCTGCTGGCAGTCCTGCTGGATCGGAAGAAAGCTGCTTAATTTATAAAACTATATCAAAAGGAGTGTTTGAAATTGAAGAAAAGATTATTTTTAACGTTGATGCTGATGATGTCACTGGTTTTGGCTGCATGTTCTCTGGATTCACCAGGCTCTGAAAGTGAAGATACAGGAAGCGATGAAGGTGGCAGTGAAGGAGCAGGCACAATTGGATTTTCTATTTCAACTTTAAACAACCCGTTCTTTGTGACACTTGCGGAAGGTGCAGAAGCACAGGCAGAAGAAGCTGGTATGGATATTACAGTTGTCGATGCTCAGGATGACCCGGCAAAACAGGCCAGTGATATTGAAGACCTGATTCAGCAGGGAGTAGACATCATTCTTGTGAACCCAACCGATTCTGCAGCAGTTGCATCAGCGATTGAATCAGCGAACAATGCTGATATTCCGGTGATTACAGTAGACAGAAGCGCTGAAGGTGGAGAAGTGGTTACACATATTGCCTCTGATAACGTTGAAGGCGGACGTCTTGCAGGGAACTTTATTATCGAAGAGCTTGGCGGATCAGGTAATGTTGTAGAGCTTGAAGGGATTTCAGGATCTTCAGCAGCACGTGAGCGTGGAGAAGGGTTCAACGAAGTGATTGCAGAAAGCGACATTGAAGTAGTTGCGAACCAGACAGCAAACTTTGATCGTGCAGAAGGACTTTCTGTTATGGAAAACATCATTCAGAGCGGTGCGGAATTTGATGCAGTATTTGCCCACAATGATGAGATGGCACTTGGTGCTGTAGAAGCACTTGAAGCGGCAGGCATGTCAGATGTCATGGTAGTCGGCTTTGATGCGACAGATGACGCTGTGGCAGCTGTAGAAGCTGGTACAATGGCAGCAACAGTCGCACAGAAGCCGGATGAAATCGGTATAAGTGCGATTGATACAGCACAGGCAGTACTTGATGGCGAGACGGTAGAAGAGTTTGTGCCGGTTGAGCTTGAGCTTGTGACGCAGTAAATGATTTAAGCCCCTCACATTCTTTTAGATGTGAGGGGTTTTTGATACAGGGGGACGGAGGTTAGTGTATCATTATGGGGATTTTATCCAATCGAATAAAGCATCAATTAAATTAACTATTGTATTCCCCCGTCAAATGGCTATAATAGGTAAAAACAAACGTCAATGACAAAGAGAGTAGCTTGCTGTGGATGTGAAGCGAGCCGGGGATGGTGGGAGCCCGGTTGTGAAGCAGGGAGTGAAGCGCACTTTTGAGATGCAGGTCTGAAACAGGAGTAGGAGCTGCCGGGGAGAACCCCGTTATCAATTTGAGTGGTTGTGAAAACAATGAGAGTGGTACCGCGGACGAATCAGACGCCCGTCTCTTTTCCTGTATGGAGAAGAGATGGGCGTTTTTTATTTGGAGGAGGAATGTTGATGGACTATCAATCGTTATTTGCAGAAGCTTTATATCAGCAGCTGAGAGATCAGCTGGATCAGGAAAAGGTGTATCAGCTGATTGAAAAGCCGAAATTTACGGAGATGGGTGATTTTGCTTTTCCATGCTTTGAGCTTGCGAAGATTTTTCGGAAGGCACCAAACCAGATCGCCAGTGACCTTGCTGAAAAGCTTGAGCTGCCGCCTCTTTTTGAAAAGGTGGAAGCGGTTGGCGGATATGTAAATGTCTTTTTAGATCAGACGGAAGTTTCGGGTTCAGTGGTTGCTGAAGTGATTCAAGCGAAAGATCATTATGGCACGATGAATCATGGAAATGGGGAAGTCATTACGATCGATTTCTCCTCGCCGAATATTGCAAAACCCTTTTCCATGGGACACCTGCGTTCAACTGTCATTGGTCACTCGCTTGCCCGGATTGCGGAGAAAAATGGATTTGAAGTTGTACGAATTAACCATTTGGGTGACTGGGGTACGCAGTTTGGCAAGCTGATTGCTGCCTACAAGCTTTGGGGAAATGAAGAGAAGATTCGTGAAAAGCCGATTAAGGAGCTGCTGAAGCTGTATGTTCAGTTTCATGATGAGGCGGAACGTGATCCATCTCTCATTGATGAGGGGCGGCTGTGGTTCAAGCGGCTTGAGGATGGTGACCAGGAGGCGCACGCTCTGTGGGAATGGTTCAGAGATGAATCGCTGAAGGAGTTTAACAGTATTTACGAGCTGCTTGGTGTCACGTTTGATTCAACGCAGGGGGAGGCTTTTTATAACGATAAGATGGACCGGGTTGTGCAGCTGCTTGAGGAGAAAAAGCTTTTAGAGGAGTCTGACGGTGCGCTTGTGGTGCAGACAGCTGAGGGAATGCCGCCGTGTCTCATTAAAAAGAAGGACGGTACAACGCTTTACGCGACGCGCGATCTGGCAGCGGCGATTTATCGTCACGAGATTTATGGATCGGAGCGGTCATTATATGTGGTTGGCAATGAGCAGACGCTGCATTTTAAACAGCTGTTTCTCGTTCTTGAAAAGATGGGCTATGAGTGGAGTCAGGGGTTGAAGCATGTTCCGTTTGGCATGATGCTGAAGGATGGCAAGAAGATGTCGACGCGGAAAGGAAAAGTCGTGCTGCTTGAGGAAGTGCTGAAGGAAGCGGTAAGTCTGGCGCAGCAGAATATTGCAGATAAAAATCCTTCCCTTCCTGATCAGGAGCGGGTTGCACATCAGGTCGGGACGGGTGCTGTTATCTTTCATGACTTGAAGAATCACCGTTTAAACGATGTGGAATTTTCGCTGGATGCCATGCTGAAGTTTGAAGGAGAGACAGGTCCTTATGTTCAGTACACGCATGCGCGTGCGTCTTCCATTCTCAGAAAAGCTTCATATCGCGTAAATGCTGCCCAGCTGATGTTCTCAGATGACACTGCATGGGCTGTGGTCAAATGTCTGATGGGCTTCCCGGAAGCTGTGACGCGTGCATTTGAAGGGAATGACCCTTCACAGATTGCGAAATATGTACTTGAACTGGCAAAGTCGTTTAATCAGTACTACGGAAACGTGCGGATTCTGGATGCGGTTGAGGGAAGACAGGAGAAGCTGTCGCTGGTTCATGCTGTACAGATTGTCTTAAAAGAAGGTATGTATTTACTTGGGCTGGAGGCACCTGAAGAGATGTAAAAGGATTCAAATATGCGAAACAGCGGCAGACTGATTATAATAATCAGTGTAAAAGTTTGAGCTATAGGAGGATCCATATGTGGAACAATTATCAGTGGATGAACAAGCCGCAGAAAATCGAAGAGCAGAATGACAGACTTATTTTTCACACGCAGGGAGACACTGACTTCTGGAGAAATACACACTATCAGTTCAACCGGATGACTGGACATGCTTTACTTAAACGAATTCCGTCAGAAGAGTTCCGCTGCACCGGCTCATTCAAGGTGAAACCTGAACATACTTTTGATCAGGCCGGGATTCTGATTTATGTGGATGAGGATAACTGGATGAAATGTTCAGTTGAATATATTCCAGAAGGACCTTCTCACCTTGGGGCCGTTGTGACCTCACATGCCTACTCAGACTGGTCTACACAGAATTTTTCAAACGAACGGATTGGTGAAGAAATGACGTTTGAAATCATTTATCAATCGAATGATGTTGAGATTTATTTTATTGATCAGGAAGGAAACCGTGAACAGATCAGGATCGGTCGTCTTCATAACCCGAATGGTGTGGAAGAGATTAAAATTGGTCCTTATGCCTGCAGCCCCAATGAGCTCGATCAGGGGTTTGAGGTGGAAGTGACGAAGTGGGAAATAGGATAAAAAACAGAGCCGGCAAGCGCTCTGTTTTTTTAACTTCTTACTCTTTTACATCAATCACATCATTAAACAGATTCGGACCGTCTGTCTGCACAATCTTATGACGGTTCGTGTCTTTCACAAAAATGCTTTTGTACTGAACCTCGCCGTTATCCTCTTTAAAAATAATCACACGTTCACCAGGACCGTCTTCCGCAATTTCAGTTGAATAGTTATCTGTATCTACATACTCAGCCAGATTTTCGTATTCCGGGAAAGTAGTCAGATCAATATGATCAGCCGTTCTGCTACAGCCTGCAATGATCATGATACTGAATGCTGCTAACAATATTTTTCTCATTGTCTCTCTCCTTTAATTCTTCTCACTGTGTATATTACTCCTTTTATATAAGAGTAAAGTAAGAAGAAAATGAGAATTTGATGAGAAAAAGTCTACCAGATGTAAGTATAATAATCCTGTGCATGATAGACCTCAAACCCGCAGGATTCATAAAGCTTCAAAGGACCTTTATTTTCAGCCTCCACTTCAAGATGAATCTCGCGTCCTTCCCCTTGAAGCTGATGAAGCACGCTTAATAACGCATTCCTGCCAATGCCCTTTCCTCTTAGTTCTTGAGACACCACAAAACCGTAAATCCAGTAATGCTCATTCATGAAATGAATTCTGAGCTTACCGGCAGGCTGACCTTCCCATTCAATGATATAGGAAATGGTTAAATCATCTGCAACCTCTCCATCAAAGAACTGTTCGACTTCTTCCCGCGGGATTGAAAAGCCGTCTGCGTCCAGGTCAATCTGAAATGCCCGGTCAGCTGACTGTGCTTTACGCAAATTGAGCTTTTCAGATGTTGCAGGCAACTCTTTTTGATCCCACTTCATTTGGTATTCAGTCATTTTGTAAGTGGCATCAGTTTTTTTGATAAATGCCTGCCCGGAAGCTGATGAAGCTGGTGTATTCAGTAAAACAGTTTTATATCCTCCTTCACTTATAAAGTGGAGCGCTTCTTTAAAAAGTGCTGTGAAAATCCCCTGTCTTCTGAAATCAGGATGAACCATCCCGCAAACTTCAGCAGTCACACCAAAATCATATACGCCAAGGAATCCGGTAAGCTTTCCATTTTCGGTATGCTGAAAGATCTTTACACCCTGACCGCTTTCAAGGGTATTTTCATTCAGCTTCAGCTGGATACGGTCGAATTGCTCGCATATTGTTTTAAGTGCTGTGATTTTTTCGAGTGATTCTGACATGTGATCCCTTCTTTTCTAAAAAAATATTGTATGGGGATATTTTATAATATTTTGAAAAACAGCGGGTGTGTTTTTGTACATGCAGAGGGCTTAATGCTAAAATAAGGGAATACATAATCGATGCTGAAGGAGAGATTCCAATGAAACTGGCAGAAGCACTCATTACCCGTGCAGATTATCAGAAGAGAATTGAGCAATTAAGACATCGGCTGATCCAGAATGCAAGAGTGCAGGAGGGTGAAGAACCAAATGAAGATCCGAAAGAGTTGCAAAATGAGCTTGAGCAGATTCTGAAACAGCTGAAAACGCTCATTCAGGATATCAACCGGACTAATTTGCAAACACCATTTGACGATAAACGTTCACTGGCTGATGCGTTAACGGAACGTGAGCTGATTGGACAGGAACGGCGCATTTTCAGTGAGCTTGCTGAGCAGGCTTCCGTGCGTCATGACCGTTATTCACGTTCAGAAATCAAATCGGTTTCTACCATCAATGTGAAGGAAACGCAGAAGCGCGTTGATGATCTTTCTCAGGAATACCGTAAGCTTGATACGAAAATTCAGGAGCTGAACTGGCTGACTGAATGTATTAAGTAACTGTAAGCAGGTAGCGGTTGAAAAGGCGAGTACCAACCCACCAATGGGCAAATTGGAAGCTTATTTTAATGGTACGGGTTCAGGGGCAGCCCTAATGGTTCGAGTCCTGTCTGACAATTCAAGCCCAGTACATTTCACATGAGGACAATGACACTATACATTTCACTACCAGGTACTGATTTTCATATCGTGAGGGTGGGTATGGGGAGAAAAACTTCCGGCATGATGCCGGAAGTTTTTCAATTTTTACTGTTATGGACGTGCTGTATGCATATTCTCAGCGGGCGAATGGCATACTCTGTTTCTGCCTGTCTGCTTTGCCTTATATAGTGCATGATCAGCATCTTTTAATAATAGCTTGGGCAGTCTGGTCGTTTCGTGATAGGAAGCAAGTCCAATGGAAACAGTCACCATAATTACTTCACCGGTTGATAGTTTGAATGGATGCTGTTCCACCTGTCTGCGCACCCGCTCGCTAATCTCCCGGGCTTTTTTAAATGAGCAATCGAGTAAGATCACAGTGAATTCTTCCCCGCCATTGCGGCTGACAATGTCAAACGAGCGCACAGTCTGCTTCAGCACATTGCTCAGCTCAATTAGCACAAGGTCTCCTTCATTGTGACCATATGTATCATTTACCTGCTTAAAATGGTCAATATCAATAAAAAGTAAAGAGAGCTGTTCCTGTTTTTTCTCAGCCTGCATACAGAGGCTGTTAAATACCTGATCGAATTGACGAACATTATTTAAGCCGGTCAATCCGTCCGTTTTTGCCTCAAGTTTAAAACGATTCATCAGCTTTTGGCTATCTCTGATATACTCTACAGTTGAAAATGAAACGAATCCTGCGGTATACGAGATAGACCAGTAGATAGAAATCAGCATCGGCAGGATACTCAGATCATTGAGCAGATAAACGACAACGATTGTAAAAATAACATTAGAGACAGTTAGTGACAGAAAGATTTTCATGCGTTTACTGAAGCGGCTGTTAAATATCAGCAGTGCCGACGCTGTAATTGCTACAATTAATAGTGAAGCAGCGACAGATGAAAGGTTGAATCCAATCATAAAGCGCCCTGCAATCACAAGTAGCATCGCGGTAACTGCTGGTATGCTGCCCCCATAAAAAGCAACAAGCAGAATGGGAATATGCCTGAGATCAATAATCGTTGAACCAAAATTCATGCTATATTGCATCAGTATATTACTTAACACGCCGGCTAACAGCCCGGCGACCACTTTTCTTCTGACAGAGGACTCACGCACTAATGGTGATGACTGGGTAACTTGTGTATATAGAAACAATGATGTAATTAAAATTGTAAAATTAGAAAACAGTTCCTTAATCATCATTTTGTCCTCCGTTTATAAGACATAATACCTACATAATTTAAATATAACCGAGATCGCATTACAGTGCTATATAAAAGTACGTATTTTAGGGGTGATTCATGTGAAAGTAAGGGAAATGGGAATGAAGGTTGGCCTGCTGCCGACTGGAGAACTGAACTGTATTACAGACGTCTGTGGTGTAAAGGTTGGTCACGTTACACTTGATCATGAAATAGGAGAGGGGGGTGATCGTGCTTGTACAGGAGTAACCGCGATCCTTCCACACAAAGGCAACTTGTTCCGTGAAAAAGTAACGGCTGCAAGCTATGTGCTGAACGGCTTTGGCAAAACAACCGGACTTGTTCAGCTTAATGAACTCGGCGTCTTAGAATCGCCTATCATGTTGACCAACACATTTGGCGTACCTGCAGTGACGCAGGGTACGCTTGAATATATGCTTAATCAGAATCCGGAAATCGGTGATACAACCGGCACGATCAATGTTGTGGTCGGTGAATGTAACGACAGTTATTTAAATTCAATACGCAAGTTTCCAGTCAAACCTGCGCACGCACGTGAAGCATTGCAGCTTTCTGAGGCACCTGCTGAAGAAGGCGCAGTTGGTGCGGGTAAAGGTATGGTCTGTTTTGGCTACAAGGGTGGAATTGGAACGTCTTCGAGAGTGATTGAGGCAGCGGATGCCCCATACACAATCGGCGTGCTCGTGTTGAGTAATTTTGGTCAAAAAGAAGAATTCTTACGCGAAAAATATGGGATTACAGCAAAAGGAGAGGGCATTGCTGAAACCCCTGACGGATCAATTATGATTGTCCTTGCAACAGATGCCCCGCTCAGCGACAGACAACTTCAGCGGGTGGCGAAGCGCTGCGGAATCGGACTTGGCAGAACAGGCAGCCACTTCAGTCACGGCAGCGGCGATATCGTGATCGCCTTTTCAACTGCGTATAAAATTCCGCACGAATCAGAATCAGTCATGGAATCACGAAAGCAGCTGAGAGAGGATCATCCTGTGATGAATCACCTGTTTCAGGCAGCAGCTGAGGCGACAGAAGAAGCAATCCTGAACTCGCTTTCTCAGGCCATAACGACAAAAGGAAGAGATGGAAGGGTTGTTGAACACTACCCATTAAATTAAGAAGAGCCGGTCCCGGTTTAACGGGCTCGGCTCTTTTTTATAGTAGCTCTTTATTTTTTCTGTAGGATCGCTTTAATGATATGTAGCTTGATAAGAACATAAATAATGCTGCAGTTGTCAGTAATCCAAGAATCTCCATCCATTCTCCTCTACTGCTTGGAAAATGGACAAGAGGTATATAAAGTACGATAAATATAGTAGTAAAAGAGAATGTTCTGATCAGGATGAGCTTGCGTTCTTTTTTATAAGCCTTGTCTGAAGCGACATCTGTATATTCGATCCCGGACGTAATATACCTGCCGGAAACGTATAGCACAAATACACCAATAGAGATCAACAGCACCGTCTCTGCATCTATATTCAAAAACTGATTTAAAAAGGTCATTCCTATTAAAGTGATTAAAAGAATGATTGAACCTTCAGCGAGAAAAGCCATGATCTTCTTCTCTTTATACTCATCATCAGGCAGCAAAATACTAATCCATGTTTTCATTTGCTATCCACCTCCCAAAATAAATCATCCAGCGTTTTATTTAATTCTTTTGCAATGGCGACACACAACTGCAGACTCGGGTTATACTCCCCTTTTTCAATCAGTCCAATTGTCTGCCTGGTCACACCGGTCCGTTTAGCCAGCTGTTCCTGTGTAATTGAAGCTTGTATTCTTGTGATTTTTACATTGTTTTTCACGATTTCACCTGCAGAATGTAAGATATAGTTAACATATGTAATTTATATATTACATCCCACTCGTATATATGTCAATGAATGGTATAGTTTGAATGAAAGAATTAACCGCTTTTTGATTTTATACTTTCGCCTGTCTCAACACTTTATTAACTCCAAATCTATTCCTGCTATAATAAACACAATGATTTCTCCAGCAAAGGAGCCACCGAAATGAAAACCTTAATCTCCTATTTCAAGCAAAGGCAATTCCGTAACAGATTTATTAATACAATCTATGAATTTCATGAATTACTACTCGCCAATATAAATGAAAAAAAGATTAAAAAGGCGCAAAAGCAGAATCAGCCGATTGAGCCGCATTTTCTGACGATGATCAGAGCCGCGCGCATTGTATCAAAGGTGCAGAAAATTTCCGGCACGGGAAATGGTGCAGAGCTGCTTGCGAACCTGCTGTATTCTGAAACGATTCTGATGAGGCAGGTGCTACAGGCGAAAAAGGATGGTCTGTCGATCCGGAATGAGACGATTCAGGAGTCAATTGAGGAAATCGCCATTGGGTTTGAAAAGACAGTCGATCATTTTTATGAGCTGCGGACTGAGGGCATGAGAGAGGAAATGATGATCAGCCGTGAACTCAGGGCGCAGCGGGAGCGGATGACGGCGCATAAAAGATTAGATCATAAATAAAAAGGGGAGCAGTTTGATGTTGCATCATGTAGAGCTATACGTATCGGACCTGAAAAAATCCACTGAATTCTGGGGCTGGCTGCTTGAGGAGCTTGGCTATGAATTGTATCAGGAGTGGGAGAGCGGGAGAAGCTGGAAGTACGGGGAGACGTATCTGGTGTTTGTGCAGACAGAAGACGCGTATCTGGACATTCCTTATCACCGCAAGCGAACCGGGTTGAATCACCTGGCGTTTCATGCGGATTCCCGTGAGCAGGTGGATGAGCTGACAGAGAAATTAAAGGATAAAGGCGTTACGATTTTGTATGAGGACAAGCATCCTTTTGCAGGCGGGGAAGATTATTATGCGGTATTTATGGAGGATCCGGACCGGATAAAAGTAGAAATTGTAGCAAGAAAATAATTTTATTTTTCTGAAAATCCTTCAAGTTTCCTTAAAAATCCATTATTATAAAGGAAAGGATATTGGAGGGGAACGGATGGAGGTTGCTGTTAAAATCGAAACCTGCTCAGCATGCGGGGAGCAGATAGAAGTGGTGCCTGGCTATGTGAAATGGTGTGAACACTGTCTGGATCAGGTTCAGGAGAGGAAACGGGAGGAACCGCCAAAGCATTGGATGGCAAAGATATTTGACTGGCTCGGGAGAAAGCAGGGAGATCAGCTATTGAAAGGTGTGCTTTCCAAGCAGACGGAAAAGCCTGGGCTTACACTTAAATCAGGCATGGCATATATCGTTGCAACGCTGATACATATGACAAGCATATTGTTGTTTGCCACGGGTTTATACTGCCTGATTGCTTTAAATGAGACTGTAGCTGCGATTTTTGCAGGTGTCATCCTGCTTGCGATCTCCTGGCTGGCACGCCCGAGAGTACAGAAGCTGGAGAGGGATGAAACTGTGCTTACAGCAGACGAGCTGCCTGAGCTTTTTAGTCTGCTTGATGAAGTCAGCAGTGCACTCGGCAGTCCAAAAATTGACGGGGTAGTCATTAACGGTGATTACAATGCGTCAATTGCTTATTACGGCTGGAAAAAACGGGTGATCTTAAAAATTGGAGCTCCGCTATTGATTGTACTCGATCACGAGGAGCGAACAGCCCTCTTTGGTCATGAGATCGGACACCTGGTCAATGGAGACCTGAATAGAAGTGGGTATATTGGAACAGCGCTTTTCACGATTTATACGTGGGTATCTGTATTAATTCCTGAACGGACGACCGTGTATGATACTGGTCTGTTGGATTATATGGATGAAGTAAACCCTGTAGGCCTGGGTCCGCTGAACTGGATCAGCCAGCAGGTACAGCGTGTCATTGCATTTTTCCCGAAAATGATTTTCCTAACGCTGTTGTATCTGCTGTATCAAAATATGCAGCGCGCTGAGTACTATGCGGATCAGCTGGCAGCATCAGTTGCCGGAAAAGAAGCGGCAATCAGTATGCTCAAAAAGCTTGAGTATGTAGAGACGTTCCTTTACAGTCTTAGGAAAACAGTGATTGGAAACGGCAAAGTTCATTTTTTAACAGAGTTGAAGGAGCAATTTGCGCAATTGCCTGCTAAAGAGAAGCTGCGGATTCAAAAGATTTCTGAGCTTGAAAAGTCAAGAGCAGATGACACACACCCGCCAACTGCATACCGCCTGCAATATATAGAATCAAGGAACGAGCGCAAGCCACTGATGAAGACAGATTCACCGCGCATGAAGCGGGTTGAATTGGAGATGGCTGTATATAGTGAGAAAGCGGCGGAAGAGGTGGTGGAGTTTTATCGTTATTATAAGTATTCATGATCAAAGAAGCCGCTGTCCGGGATGGTCAGCGGCTTCTTTGATCGTATAATTGAGTCACCCCGAGCATAATTGAACGTCGCTCACAGACTCACAGCCACTCAAGCACCCGCTGAATCTTCATATCCCAATAAGCCCAGTTATGATCACCGTGTTCCTCTTCATACGTCAGATCCAGGCTGTGTTCCTCAGCCAGCTCCTTAAAACGGATATTATCCTCATAAAGGAAATCTTCAGTCCCACACGCCTGAAACAGCCTTGGCAGGTCACCTTCAGCTGTTTTCACTAAATGCAATAAGTCATTTTCAGTCCCATCTAGCGTTGCGTGATCGCCAAACGCATGGTCATACTTCCGATCTTTGCGCACCCGGTCCGCCATATCAAGCGCACCTGACAGGGAAGCCGCTGCAGCAAACTTTTCAGGCTTACGCAGGGCCAGCTTGAATGCACCATATCCGCCCATTGAAAGACCTGCAGCAAAAGTGTCTTCTCTTTTAGTGGAAACGGGAAATGTCGCTTCGATAAAAGCAGGTAATTCTTCGCTGATATACGTCCAGTAGTCATGTCCATGCTTCATATCTGTATAAGCGCTGAGGTCCGCACTCGGCATCACCACAGCGATTCCTTTTTCATTTGCATAGCGTTCAATGGAAGACCAGCGCATCCAGCACGAATAGTCATCTGAAGCCCCGTGTAAAAGGTAAAGCACAGGAAACTTCCGGCTGTCATATGAGTATGTATGATTTTCTGATAAAGCCTTCTGGTCGACACTGATTGGCAGCACGACATTGACAGCTGTCTGAATGCCGAGGGCTGCTGATGAAAGATTGATTTCAAATAAAGGCATATGAATCGCTCCTGTCTGGTTTGAAATATGAAACTACTTTTTAACCGGATATTTGATTCCATTCTTTTTAATCTTTTCTCTGATAATCTCTTCAACGTCCAGCTCAAGTACGCTGCTGAGGGTAAGAGCATAGATCAGTACATCTGCAATTTCGTCCTTAATGTTCTCAATGTTTTGTTCAATGGCCTGTTCGCTGCTTTTCCACTGAAAGTCCTCTAACAGCTCTGAAGCCTCGATTGACAGTGAAATCGCTAAATCTTTCGGATTATGTGCCTTCCCCCAGTTTCTTTCTTCACGAAATTCATTAATAGATTGGATGATTTCATCAATTTGATTCAATAGTGTCAGTCCTTTTGTTTTCTTTTTATACTATCATACAGATAATGGCTGCTGAAATTAATAGAAATGAAAAAGGCGCATGTCTCCATACGCCTTACATCAGCTTTATTCCATTTCAAAATAGTCCTTCAAAAACAGAAACAGCCCGTTTTCTTTATAACTGTAAGCTGTTACTTCATCCACTGCGCTCTTTACCAGGTGCTCAGCATTTTGCATTGCCACTGCATGTCCTGCAAGGTCAAGCATTGGCAAATCATTCTCTCCATCGCCAACCGCCATGAGCTGGGAAGGTGCCAGATCATACTTTTTCAATAGCCTGCTCACACCCGTTGCTTTTGAAATCCCGTGTGCCATGATTTCGACGTTATGCATGGAGGATGAAGAGGTTGAAAACTGATCGTCTGATGCTTTTTGCTGCAATGTTTCTTTCCAGGCTTCAATTTCCTCCACACTCATGCTGAAGAAATAGATCTTTACGTTGCCCTGGTAACGGGGTTCTGAAGTCCACTGGATCAGGTGGTCAACGGCTTCCCTTCTTGAGTGAAGCTCATTTTCCATCAGACTATCAGGTCTCGGCTGCGCTAATAATTCTCTGAAAAATGTCCGGTCTTCTTTTAGGGCAAAGCGCTCGCCGTGAAGAGGGTGTGCTTCATAATAGATGCCTTTTTCACGTGCTTCCTCAATTGTATTTTGCACGAGTGCGGGATTAATCGTATACTCTTCTAATGTTTCATCTCCTATATAGCTGCCCATACCGTTTGCTGAAACAATGCCATCGGGTTTTAATTCATCCGGCAGCACATCTTCAATTTCCTGTCTGGTTCTGCCCGAGGCAATAAATACGCGTATATTTTCTTTTTGCTGGAGATGCTGCAGGAGGGAGACTACATTGTCCGCGACCTTATTTTCTTCATTTAACAATGTACCATCCATATCAAGTGCAATTGCTTTTGCTTTCATTATAGGTTCCTCCTTTTGAATAAACGCAGTCTTTCTTATTCAAGTATAATCCTGTTAAGAAATTGGACAAAGAAATGATGAGCCCAATCTGTGTTGAAAGCGCACACATCATTTGGGTCTGAATGTTATTGCAGCAGTGATGAAAGCGCTTTACAATTTGTATTAAGAAACGGAGGGACTACCCTTGCTGGATCAGAAATCTTATGAGTTTCTTGAGAGACTTACGCAATATCAGAGCATTACGAAGCCAGAGATGATGATGGAGCTGAATTTAACGGAGCGTCAATTTGACTATTTATTAGAAAAAGCAAACAGTACGCTGACCATGATGAAACTGCCGACAGTCGGAATGCACAACCAGGTGTTGGTGACAGATGACAAGGTGAGAGCATTTATGAAAAAGGAAGCATCTCTGACAGCGAAAGGCAATGACCTGATCGTTTCTGAAGAAGATCGTCCATTGATGATCTACCTGTATACATTCATTAAGCAGGAGATGGTTTCAGGCTATCATTACCAGCTCTTGTTAAACGTCAGTAAAAATACAGCGCTGACTGACGTGAAGAAAACAAAGGAGCTGTGCCGTGAGTGGCATGTGCAGCTTGAGTATCAGCGGATGAATGGTTATATCATCAGTGGCACTGAGATGAATCAAAGAAGGTTTGCAATTTATTGTATTAACACCCTGCTCTCAAAGCCGCTTGGTAAAGAAATACTGATCACGACACTCAGAGCGTGGAATCAGGACCATCAGGTAGTAGAGGTTCAAAAAGGAATAGACCGTTTTTTGAAGGGGCATCCGATTCAGCTTGTCAGAAGCAGAAAAGTCGAAATGATGTATCATTTCATTTTCATCAAAGCCCGCCTTGAAAATGAAAGCCTTCATTTTGAGGAGGATGAGAAAACACTTTTAGAGGACCAGGAGATCTTCTCTTATGCAGCTGATCTCGCGAATCTGTTATTTCCTCAGACTGCTGAAACAGAAAAGTATTTTGTTGGGATTCAATTACTCACTTGTCAGGAGGAATTAAACCCGCAATATCATGCACCGCTTAGAAGGCTGGCTGAAAAAATCATAGATGAGTTTGAGAAAAACACGCTGCTGCCGATCCGGCACAAAGCGTATCTGGTAAAAAGCCTTTTTAACCATCTTGTCCCGACCTTTTTTCGCATCACGTTCAGCATTCCGCTGATCAATCCGATGACGGAGAAGATTAAAGAGGATTATCATGAACTGTTTCAGTTTGTGGAAAAATCCCTGTATCCACTTGAGATCTGGACGGGGAAAAAGATCAGTGAAGCAGAGATTGGTTACTTTACACTTCATTTTGGCGGCTATCTTGAAAATCACAACGATGGGGAAGCTGAGCGGGTCAAAGCTTTAATTGTCTGCTCAAACGGTGTCAGCTCATCAGTGATGCTGAGATCTCAGCTGAGTGAACTATTTCCAGGGATTGATTTTTCAAGCGTGTATACAGCAGAACATATTGATCAGATGTCCCCGGAAAATTACGATTTGATTTTTTCGACTGTCCCTGTTGAATCTGAGAAGCCGGTCTATCAGGTAAAGCCGCTGCTGTCGATTGTAGAAAAGTCACATCTCATTCAGGCCGTAGCATCCGCTTTTCCACAGCTGGATGACAGGAATTTATCGGTTGAGCAGATTATGCAGATTGTCAGAAGAAATGCAGACGTCAAAAACGAAAAAAAGCTGATTTCAGAATTAGTTGAGCTTTTATATGCAAAGAACACAGAGAAAAGGTGGGAAAAACCAATGCTATCAGAATTATTAACAGAAGAGAATATTCATTTTACTAACGAAGAACTGGATTGGAAAACAGCCATCAGAAAAGCGGCTGAGCCTTTAGTGGAAACAGAGACGGTTGAACCGCGCTATGTGGAAGCAATGATCAGCAATGTTGAAGAGGTGGGTGCTTATATCCATATCGGAAAAGGCATTGCCATTCCTCATGCAAGACCGGATGCCGGCGTCAATCAGGTGGGGATGTCATTCCTCAGAACAAGAGAACCTGTGAAGCTACTTGATCAGGAAGAGCACAGTATTGATGTATTTGTCTGCCTTGCAGCAGTGGATAATGAAGCCCATTTAAAAGCATTGGCACATTTAACAAAGATTCTTGGTAATGATGAAGCGCTTCAGATGATGAAGAATGCGACTTCTGCAGAGGAAATTATCAATATTATTAAAGAGGGGGAAGAATAAAATGAAAATTTTAGCAGTGTGTGGATCAGGACTTGGAACGAGCTTTATGGTGGAAATGAATATCAATCAGGTATTAGGTGAACTCGGTATTACAGGTGTAGAAGTATCTCATTCAGATTTAAGTTCAGCAACACCGGCAGATGCAGATGTGTTTTTCCTTGCGAAGGATATCGCTGAAGGCGGAGAGCACTTAGGTGAAGTCATTGTTCTTGATAACATCATTGATATGGACGAGCTGAGAGAAAAAGTACGCAAGATGGCAGAAGAGAGAAACTTAATTTAAATAGAGATAGTAAAAAAATGAGAGGGTGAGAGACGATGACGGGTGTTTTGACGACTTTGGTGGATATTTTAAGTCAACCTTCAATTCTTGTAGCGATGATTGCACTGATCGGACTGATTGCACAGAGAAAAAATCTGTCTGACACAATGAAAGGGACGACAAAAACGTTTGTCGGATTCCTGGTCATTGCAGCGGGGGCCGGCATTCTTGAGGTAGCATTGCTTCCATTTGGTACGATGTTCCAGGAGGCGTTTAACGTAGCAGGTGTTGTACCAAATAACGAGGCGATTGTGGCGCTTGCGCTAAATGAATATGGCTCAAGTACAGCACTGATCATGTTTTTCGGGATGGTTGTGAATGTAATCATTGCGCGCTTCACACGATTTAAGTATATCTTCTTAACTGGTCACCATGCGCTTTATATGGCATGTATGCTCGCGGTAATCATGGCTGTGGCAGGCTTCACAACGATTCCTCAGATTGCAGCAGGTGCGGTTGCATTAGGGATCATTATGACACTGTCACCGGCAATCGTTCAGCCGTTTATAAGAAAGCTGACAGGTAATGATAACGTAGCCCTGGGTCATTTCAGCGCAGTTGGTTACGCACTTAGCGGTCTTGTCGGTAAAGCAGTCGGTGGAAAAGAGCCGACATCTACTGAAAAAATTAATTTTCCAAAAGGACTTGGTTTCCTGCGCGACAGTACAGTCAGTATTGCCCTGACAATGGTTGTGATGTACTTCGTCGTTGCGATCGCAGCAGGTCCGACTTTTATCGAAGCAGAACTGAGTGACGGAACAAACTTCCTTGTATTCTCTCTGATTCAGGCTGGTAACTTCGCAGCAGGTGTATTCGTGATCTTAGCGGGTGTACGTCTGGTGCTTGCAGAAATTGTACCTGCCTTCAAAGGGATTTCAACGAAGCTTGTGCCGAATGCCAAGCCCGCACTTGATGTACCGATTGTCTTCACATATGCGCCAAACGCAGTATTAATCGGCTTCTTCTCAAGTTTTGCCGGCGGATTATTCAGTATGATTTTCATGGCACTTGCAGGCAGTACCATCATTCTGCCTGGTGTTGTACCACACTTCTTCACAGGTGCAGCTGCCGGCGTATTCGGAAATGCAACAGGAGGCATCAAGGGAGCTGTCGCCGGTTCCTTTGTCAACGGGATCATCATTTCATTCCTGCCAGTCTTCCTGCTGCCGGTACTCGGAGACCTTGGATTTGCCAATACAACATTCTCTGACGCGGACTTTGGCGTAAGCGGTATCTTCTTCGGATCCCTTGCCAACTTTGCCGGACCAGTTGCAATTGTGATCAGTCTGATCGTGATTCTGTTGCTGATGGCGATTCCGTTCAAAAAGAAAGAGAAAACAGCATAATTAATCAAAAAAACCGGCAGCCGGGATTCATTGTGAATCCTGACTGCCGGTTTTTTATAAGGTTATTTCACATCAATCTCTTTAATGACTCTCGCGGGGTTTCCTCCAACCACCACATTTGCAGGGACATCCTTTGTCACAACAGCACCTGACGCAATCACCGCATTGTCGCCAACAGTGATTCCGGGATTAATTACTGCATTCCCACCAATCCACACGTTATCTCCAAATGTAATCGGCTTTGCATACTCCCTGCCTGAATTCCGTTCAGCCGGATCAAGCGGATGGGTTGCTGTATAGATCTGAACGCCCGGCGCCAGCATACAGTTATCGCCAAAGCGAACCTCACACACATCTAAAATCGTACAGTCAAAATTAGCGAAGAAATTTTCTCCTACATGCGTGTTATAGCCGTAATCGAAGCGGATATTCGGTTCCATATATACATGGTTACCAGTTGAACCAAGCAGATCCTTCAGCATTTCAACACGCTGATCACCTTCTGATTCAGTCGTCTGGTTAAACATGCGGACCTTTCTTCTCGCCACTTCACGCTCTTTCATTAACACCGGATCAGCCGGATCATACATTTCACCTGCAAGCATTTTTTGTTTTTCAGTTTTCATATGGGTCACCTTTTCTGGATGGGTTTTTTTAAGTTTCTCATTTTTGGGGTGGGGTGGCTAGTGATACAGGGGGGACGGAGGTACATGTATCATTTATGCAGAATATTCCTTTTTGATACAGGCACCTCCGTCCCCGCTGTATCTTTCGCTTATCTAAATAAAAAGGTATAATCACATAAACAAACCTAAGGAGGAATCAGCATGCAGCAGCTTTTAGAACGATTAACCGCCCTGCACGGACCATGCGGCCATGAGCAGCCGGTCAGTAAATGGGTGAGAGATACAGTAAAGCCTTTGGTAGATGAGGTAAAGGTGGATTCACTTGGCAATGTGATTGCAGTGAAGAAGGGAACGAAGCCCGGTCCTGTGATGGTAATGACGGCGCATATGGATGAGGTTGGTTTTATCGTTAAGAAGATTGAGGAGAGTGGTCTGCTGCGCTTTGAGAAGCTTGGTGGAAATGATGACCGGCTGCTGTTAACGCAGAAGGTTCAGCTGCGAACACGCACAGGGCTTCTGACTGGTGTAATCGGCAGTATTTCTGCTCATTATGCAAAATTTGATGACGCAGCGAAGGTACGCAATCATCGTCAGCTATACATAGACATTGGTGCAAAAAATAAAGCACATGCAATTGAACTCGGCGTGCAAGTCGGGACGCCAGTTACCTGGAAGCCGGATATGGAGTTTTTGGGTAACGAAACGACAGGGCGTTTTGTTGGAAAAGGCTTTGATGACAGAGCGGGCTGTGCAGTACTGATCCAAACACTTCAGGAGCTGCAGGATGCGCCGTTTGCAGGAACAGTTACAGCTGTTTTTACTGTACAGGAGGAGGTTGGTCTTCGCGGAGCCCAGGTGGCTGCAAGGCAGGTGGAGGCAGATGTTGCAATCGCGCTTGATACAACCGCGGTCAGCGATACGCCTGAAGAAACGATGGATGCTTCACTCGCGCTCGGTGCAGGCACAGGGATTAAAGTGCTTGATTTCAGCCTGATTTCCCATCCGGCTGTAAAAGAAAAGCTGATCCATTTAGCAAACGACAAAAATATTCCTTATCAGCTTGAGATATTCCCGGGCATCGGCACAGACGGGGGCGCAATGAGCCTCGCAAATCACGGGATCCCAACAGGCGTCCTGTCTATTCCGTCGCGTTATGCGCACTCTCCGGTTGAAGTGATTGATATGCAGGATCTGATTGCGACGAAGGAGCTGCTGAAGGCGTTTGTTTTGGATTTAAGTGAGGAGAGCGGGTTTGGGTTTTTGGATTGATGGGATAAATGAAGCGGCGCAGTGGGACGGAGTTCTATGAGTCATTTTTAGAGGTATTTTAAAAGTGATATGCAATCTCCGTCCCCCTGTATCACCCCTTATTTTATGAATCCTTTTCAAAAGCTTAGCCGTATATAAACTAACGAAAGCTTTCTCAGAAAAGGAGCACCAAGATGACTCAGTTTACAGAAAAAGAAACAGTGCAGCCGAAATCGAAATTCAGGACTCAGGGTGTGCAGGCACTTTTCGGTCTTTCAATGGGTGTATTGATTTCATCTTTTATGCTGCGTGAAGAAGTGAGTATTACAATTCTCAGCGTATTGTTTATTTTGCTTATCGCTGTAATCAGCTTTGTGGTCAGCCTCATGATTCATGAGACGGGTCATGCGGTCGGTGGAAAGCTTGGCGGGATGGAAGTGATGAATTTATCTTATGGTCCATTCGTTTATGCAAAGGTGAAAGGGAAAAGCCGCTTTTTCTTTAAGCTGCCTGCATTGGGCTATATTGGGCGCGCAATGATGCGTTTTACTGATGCGATTTCTGAGGATGAAATGAGGAAAAAGCTTCTCCGGCTTATTTATGCCGGTCCGGTTTCCAATATTGTAACTGGAGGCATCGCGCTTGTTATTGCTTTTTTCGTGTGGCCGTCAGGTGCGCTTTTAACCTTTGCGTTGGTCAGCTTATTTTTGGGACTGACGAACCTGGCGAATGTGGAAACACCAACTGGCGTGCAGACAGACGGCAGAATGATCTCACTGTTGAAGGGGAAAGAGCCTGGCGCAGAAGTGATTTTTGTCAGTTATCAATTACTGCAGGAAGATCCGACCGGGACGGGTAATTGGAAGCAGCAGACGATCTTAAAGGTTGAAGAGGTGATGAAGCGCTATCCGGAATGGCCGCTTGCTTCTTCTTTATTGGCGACTGCTGGTCCTTACTATTATCAGTCCAGCCTGGAACGTTTCCTGCAGCTATCAGAAGAAAGAGCATTTAAAGAAAGGACTGGCAAAGCGGCTGTTCTTCAGGATCTGATTGATACAGCAGCAGCCACCGGACTTTATTTTGCAGGCCAGCTGCATGGAACGCCTGATATAGAAGAGAAGCTCCGGCTGATCAGTGATAAAGATGAAGTATCACGTTATATGCGCGACGCCTACCTTTCCATTGTTCACGGGGAGACAGCTCAGGCAATAGAAGCGCTGGATCAGGTGGACCGGGCCATAGGGGAGTGGCATCCGCTGTATCTTGATGGCGCAGCACAGCGGAAAGTGGCTGAAGTCATACGTAAACGATTAATCAATGATCAGGTCATATAAATGAATCAGCTGCTTTATTTCCTGGAAAAGGCTGAAGAAATATTTTCTTGCTTACCCTGCCCGGTTACCACTTTTGAACCGGGCTTTTTCTATTTCCTATCAGTTCCTTCAACTGTTCAAGCAGATGGGAAAAAGGCTGGTCATTTAATTGCTGCCTGAAGGATTTAAATGGATCACCCTGCTTTGTGAGGCGATCGATCACTGCCGGGAGAGGGAATTGGGAAGGGTGCAACTTCTCATTCACTTCATTCCAGAAAAGCGGCGCTGCGACCAGGCCCTGCTCACTGCCTCTTGCTGAATATGGAGCAATAATGGTTTTGCCTGCGTCATGCTGAATGTAATCAAGATAGAGCTTATTGTGACGGTTTTTTTTCAATCGTTCAGTCGTAAACCAGCGGGGCTTCTGCTCACATAAAAAGTCACAGATAAACGATGTAAATATTCTGGTTTCCTCATAAGTGAACATTTCACCGGACAGCGGAATATAGACTTGAAGCCCTTTTCCGCCGGATACCTTGATATAAGAGTGTAAGCCGAATTCATCAAAGATTGCTTTCATGCGCAAAGCGGCTTCAATGGCCAGGCTGAACGCTTCTGCAGAAGGAGGGTCCAGATCAAAGACAATCTCTGTCGGCTTTTTGGTGTGAATCGTTTGAAATGGAATATGAAATTCAAGAGAGAGCTGATTTCCAAGCCAAAGCAAAGTGTCTATACTGTTACACAGAATATAGCTGATACCATCTTCTTTTTTAGTCAGGACAAAGTCAGGAGCATAATCCGGGCAGTTTTTCTGATAAAAGCGTTCACCTGCTGCTCCATGCGGATAGCGTATGACCGTCAGCAGGCGATCTTGCAGAAAGGGCATCAGATAAGGAGCAGCAAGCTGCAGATAGAGTAAATAATCATCCTTTACCAGACCTGAGTCAGGCCATACAGGCTTTTCAGGATGCGTGACTGCTACGCGTTCAGGCAACGGGAACAGCTGGCGATGAAGCGTCTTCCAGGTACACTCCTCAGGCTCAGCCTCAAAATTAAATGCATGAAACCGGGGCTCCCGTAAGTGTTTTCCATCAAAATCAATACATGCAATATCTACGCATACGGAGGGAGGTAATGACCACATTGAAGCAGACATCTTTTCGCCACTTGTCTGAAACAGTTCCTTTAATGCGTTTTCCTGCTCCCCGTTCAGTCCATGACGAAAATGAACCACTTCAAAGGGCCCGTCTTCATGATAAATGGCGCCATGAAAGTAACCATTGTTTTTGTCCCAGAAGGTCAGAAATACAGTAATAAAGCGCCAGTTTTTTTCTTTTAACCACTGCTCGCTTCGTTTACCAGCCTGCCATTGTCCCGTTTTCTTCTTGGCGATCACGCCTTCTCCATGGTGAAGCTCAACCCAGTCAATTGCTTCTGTCCGTGATTCGAAAAGGTCAATCCCCTGAATTCTCTCATCTGCTCCTGCATCCACCGATAATGGAAGTGAGAGAGCTGTGAAAAGCGCAGTAAGCTGTTTCTTCCGTTTAGATAAAGTCTGGGTCTGAAGCGTTCTTCCTTTATACGTTAAGAGATCAAAAGCGATGTAGTGGCATGGAAAGGTCTCCCGGTGCTTTTGAATAACAGAAGGGATGCCCATCCTCCCGCGTGTTTGAACCGTTGTGAAATGACTGCGGAAGGAATTCAGTAAATAGACGAGCTCTCCGTCCAGCAAAAGCGGAAGATAGGGCTTCACAGCTTCATAGCGCTCCTCGCAAAAGGCGACAATCTCAGGAAACAGATGATTAAGCGTCTTTTCATTCCGGCTCACCAGCCTCGGTGTCTGCTCTTCCCAAAGAATCATACAGCGAAAGCCATCGTATTTTACTTCATACAGCCAGTCAGGGCCTGACGGAACAGCGTTTGTTGCAGTCAACAGCATCGGTTTCAAGACGACAACCACCTTCCTTGTTTTGCAATAGCTTTTGATGAAGTTTCCCTGCTCATACATAATTCCGGACGAAAAACACCTTAGTAAGGAAAAAATGAAGCAGGTGAAAACATGCATACCGTTTGGAAAGGAAGCATTTCATTTGGGTTGGTCAATATCCCGGTAAAGCTCCATACAGCCACTGAAAATAAAGATATTAAACTGCGTCAGCTGCACAAGGAATGCCATACGCCGATCAATTATAAAAAAGTCTGCTCAGCGTGCGAAAAGGAAGTGCAGGATGAAGACATTGTAAAAGCCTATGAGTACACCAAAAATAAATTTGTCGTGCTTGATGAAGAAGACCTTACAAACCTGAAGAAAGAAAATGAAGATAAAGCAGTGGAAATCATTGATTTTGTAAAGCTTGAGGAAATTGACCCTATTTACTTTGAAAAAAGCTATTTTATGGCACCTGACACCGGGGGAGGGAAAGCATACTCTCTTTTAAAAAAAGCGCTTGAAGCTTCAGGGAAAATCGGCGTGGCAAAGATTATCATCCGGTCAAAAGAACAGCTTGCTGTCATTCGTGTGTATCAGGAAACGCTGGTGATGGAAACGATTCATTTCCCGGACGAAGTCAGGAGCTCAAAGGATGTACCAAATATACCTGAAAACGCAAACGTGGTTCAAAAAGAGCTTGATACAGCACTTCTGCTGATTGATCAGCTTACCACGGCTTTCGATCCTGAAAAATACACAGACGAATACCGTACTGCATTAATGGAGTTGATTGAGCAGAAGAAAACAGGAAAGAAAACTGTTACAGCTGCCGACCGGAAGCAGCCAACCACAGCCGCCAACGTAACAGAGCTTATGGCAGCACTGCAGGCATCAGTAGAGAAAACAAAGAAGAAAAAACCGGCAGCGAAGAAGCGTACCACTACCGCTAAGGCTAAGGTAAATGCATAAGAGAAGATGAATCCGGGGGATTTCATTAAGTCCAGCTGTCTACTTGATGTGGAAGCTGGATTTTTGTTTTGTTGATGACTTTCAGCTAGATACACGGGGACGGAGGTGGTTGTATCATTATGGAATATTCCGCATAAATGATACATGCACCTCCGTCCCCCTGTATCACTCCGCACATCCACAACACCTCCAGCCATCCCACATTCCCCCGCCCCCTCTTATAATAAAGTCAAAACTTCAATTCGGGAGGGCGATGAACATGCTGGTGTATGATAACAGGTTGTCTGGTGTCCGGGTGCATGCGTTTTCGACTGGTCAGGTTGCTGTGAAGAAGCCGTATCGTCAGTGGAGAGGGGTGGAGGCGCTGAGGATTCCTGCGCTTGTTGCTTCTCCTTCGTGGACAGAGTGGCTGCCGGTCTGGAGTTATCTTGTGGAGCTGCCTGATCTGAAGGTGCTGATTGATACGGGTGAGACGCCGCGTGTGAATGAGGAAGGCTGGTTCAAGGATCATACGAAAAATGAGTGGCTGTTAAAAAGGCTGATCCGTTTCAATATAGAGCCTTCCCAAGGCATTGGCGCTCAGCTTCAGCGGGCAGGGATTGACCCAATGTCGATTGACTATACGATTTTGACACACTCTCATACGGATCATGCAGGAGGACTCAGTGATCTGCCTGGGACGCCGGTCATCATGTCCAGAAAGGAATTTGACCAGTCACAGCGTTTTCTGCTTGGCGCTGTTTCAGAAAGATGGCCGTCCGGTATTGAATTTAAGCTCACTGATTTTCCGGATTCAGATGCTTTATTCAAAGGGGCGGATCATTCGCTGCATCCTCAGATCTCTCTTGTATCAACGCCTGGACATACTGACGGACATTTATCAGTCATTCTTCGTGATGGCGATCTGTCATTATTTTTTGCCGGAGACGTGACCTTCAATCAGTCACAGTTAGCTGATAAACGGATTCCGGGTATTTCTGCATCGTTTGAGCATGCTTACGCAACAATGGGCGCCATCCGTTCTTATGCGCTTTATCATCCAACCATTTATCTGCCATCACATGACCCGGATATTGTTACGAGGCTTGATCAGCGGAAGACGCTGACGAGAAGTGAAGTCGTTACGTATACCGGGCAAAGGCCCGTTTAATATAGATGAGACCATGTGTAGTTTGCATGGTCTTTTTACATATCCTCACCTGGTATATTTATAGATAAGCAGAATGAATCAAAAATCATAAATATTATCAATTTTACTTATATATCCATTTCTCATACAATGTACATATGAGGAGTGATCCAAATGGAAATGTTATTAATCTTTTTAACAGGGATTGCAGCGACTACACTTGGCACGCTGGCAGGGGGCGGCGGGCTGATCAGTCTGCCTGTAATGCTGCTTTTGGGTTTGCCGGTACACAGTGCGATCGGTGCAAACAAAGTGTCCAATACGGTCAGTTCTTTTTCATCGTTCTTTTATTTATTACGCCATAAAAATATTAACCTGAAGGAATCGCTCTGGATCATTCCATTCAGTTTAGCTGGCGGGGTAACGGGTGGTCTTATTGCGTCGGCACTGCCAGCTGAAAACCTGACAATTGTGGCTGTAATCCTGTTAATATTCGCCCTCGCTACTTCCTTTTTGAATAAAAGCAGCTTCGAGCATAATCAATCCCTGAAGAAAAGCGGTTTTGGTGCAGCTGGACTCTACGGAATCGGTGTCTATGACGGTTTGTTTGGACCGGGACAGGGCACGCTGATGCTTTATTTATTCAGCTGGCTGAAGGTATCATATATAAAAGCAGTCGGGCTTGTTCGTCTTGCTACTTTTTCAAGCTGCTTTGGTGCAGCGGTCACTTATATTGCTTCGGGCCATATCATCTGGTTGCTGACGCTGGCTTTACTGGTGGGGTCTTTTCTGGGAGCGCAAATGGGTGTAAGGCTCGCTCAAAAGATGAAGCCATCCCAGGTGAAGCCGCTGCTGAGAATTGTCACTGTGGTCCTGCTCATACAATTGATTATAGAACAGCTGCAATGATTAAAAGTCTGAACATTTAGTTAAAGGTGATATAATAGAAAATAGCCATCACTTTTAAAAGGAGGAATTTTGTATGAACACTTTACCCCGTCCACCCAGTTAAGCAATAGCGCGTGAACCGCCTGATTGTCCTTTCTCAACATTTAAAAGAGAGGGGGCGATTGAGCGATGCGCGCAAAACGGAATATTAAGACGCTATACGTCATCAGTTTTTTCTTTTCACTGATTCCTGCTTATGTAATTGAACGATTGTTCTGGGAAATGCGTGGGATGTCAGTGCTGGATGTAGTGCTGACAGAGGTCATTTTTGGTGCGGTGATGCTGCTGATGGAGGTCCCGTCAGGTGTGCTGGCTGACCGGATCGGAAGAAAACCGCTGATTGTAACGGGCGTCTTATTCGAGGGTCTGATGTTTGCCATTTTGTTAACAGCAGATTCCTTCTGGCAGTTCGGACTGGCGATTGCTTTTGCCGCGGCAGGAGCTGCTCTGTTAAGCGGAGCTGAAAATGCTCTGTTATACGATTCGCTGGCAGCGGTCAATCGGGAAGAACGCTTTGACTGGCATATTGGCAGACTGCAGGCAGTCAGAATGGTGTCCTTATTTATTGCTGCCATGTCAGGAAGTTTTTTGGCCGTACGTGTTTCACTAGAGGTCAATTACTGGCTATCACTGAGCAGTACACTCATCGCTTTTTTACTGACGTTTTTATTAAAGGATGTGGAACGTAAAGGCGATGAAAGTGAATTTACCATGGCAGGTCAGGTCATTGAAGCGGTCAGGTTTTTTAAAAAGCAGCCTGCTTTGGTATATGTATTGATTTTAGGGATTACGGTTGGACTCGCAGCGGGGTTTGTTGAAGAGTTCTGGCAACTTTATCTTGTAGATGCAGGGATCAGCATCTCATTCTTTGGGCTGTTTTACGGTGTCATTCTGATTGTGCAGATACCGGGTGCCCTGGCCGCCCATTCTCTGCGAAAAAGGTTTGAACGTGGCATGCTGCTTAAAGGTGTGATCCTGACTGGTGCAGCCGCATTGATTCTTTCAGCAGTCCAGGTAAATTGGCTCGGGGCTGCAGCCATCATTTTCTTTTTGCTTGCCGCAGGCATGACAGAGCCGCTGATCATGGGCGCTCTTCACGAAAAAGCAGACAGCAGGATCAGAGCCACCATTGAATCCTTTCAATCATTCGTTTTTAATGCGGTGCTGATTGGTGCAGGCACTGGGTTTGGCTATATCGCTACGAGGTTTACCCTGGCGTCAGGATTTCTGTTTCTTGCGGTTTTTAGCGTGGTTCCTTTAGTTTTAAGAACGTTGATTAAATTAAATCGTTGAGTAAAAAGCAGTCTTCGGGCTGCTTTTTTTCATGGAGACAAAGAGAGGTGTGCAAAATAAATGAAAATAATTCTCAATTAACTATTGATAATCGTTTTCAATTGTAATACAATCATATTGCAAATGAAAATCATTATCAATAAAAGGAGTTAAGAAAATGAATAAAAAGTTATTGTTGTTTATTGTTGCATGTCTGGTCTCTGCTTTCGTGCTGGCAGCTTGTGGCGGCAGTGAGGAAGAATCAACAGATGCGACTGAATCAGATAGCGGCACTGATTTAGAAGAAACTGAGTCTGAGGGCGGCGTGATTGAAGTAGAGCATGCGATGGGGACCACTACTTTAGAAGAAAAGCCTGAGCGTGTTGTATCGCTTTATCAGGGCGCAACTGATACTGTACTTGAGTTTGACGTAACTCCTGTTGGCGTTGTTGAATCATGGGTACAGATGCCAATGTATGATTACATAAAGGAAGATCTTCAGGATGTAACTTATGTAGGTCAGGAAACACAGCCTAATCTTGAAGAGATTGCAGCTTTAGATCCGGATGTGATTTTTGCTTCTCAGATCCGTCATGAAGAGATTTATGAGCAGTTAAATGAAATCGCACCGACGATTGTAAACGAAACAATCTATGATTTTAAAGAAACAACTAACCTGATTGGGCAGGCGCTTGGTGAAGAAGAAAAAGCTGAAACACTTTTAGCTGACTGGGACAGCCGTATCGCTGATTTCCAGGAAAAGATCGCTTCTGATGAAAATTGGCCGATGAGTGCTGCTGTACTGAACTACCGTGCAGATCACGCACGTATTTATGTAACTGGTTTTGCAGGTTCAATCCTTCAGGAAGCAGGATTTGAAGAGCCGATTGAACTGCAGGGTCAAAATGAAGAAATTGTGATGTTAAATGATAAAGAAGCCATTCCGCAGATGAATGCAGATGTGTTCTTCCAGTTCATGGAGGATACACCGGATGTTCAGAATACGTTTGAAGACTGGACTGCTCACCCGCTTTATCAGAACCTTGAAGCTGTTCAGAACGATAACGTATTTACAGTAGATGAGGTTGCATGGAATATGGCTGGCGGTTTGCAGGCTGCGAACCTGATGCTTGATGATATGTATGAATATTTTGAGCTTGAGCAATAAGATTTGAGTGGAGGGGAGGCATATTGCGTCCCCTTTTTCTCATGAAAGAAGAGGCGTTATGATGTTACGTTCCCCTATACTTAAATTCATCGGTCTAATCAGCTTAATCGTAACTGTTATCTTTCTGTTTCTGACAAGTCTGGCTGTTGGTCAGACGGCAATTCCCCTGTCTGAAACGTGGGAAGCGATTATCAGTTATGACCCGAATAATACGAACCATCTTATTATTGGTACCTCCCGTCTTTCAAGAGGACTGATTTCTTTAGTGATTGGTATGAACCTTGCGCTTGCAGGAGTTTTTGTACAGGCGCTGACGAGAAACCCGCTTGCTGCACCTGATCTGTTGGGGATCAATGCAGGGGCCATTTTCTTTATTGTGTTTGCGATCACCTGGCTGGAGATTTCGTCGCTATCGGGCTATATGTGGTTTGCGTTTTTAGGCGCTGCCATCGCAGGGGGAACTGTGTTCTTCCTCGGAAGCCTTGGGCGTGATGGTCTTACACCTATTAAGGTAATTCTTGCAGGAGTCGCGCTATCCGCATTATTTGTCTCCTTTACCCAGGGGATGCTCGTACTCGATGAACAGTCAATTCAGACAGTTCTTTTCTGGATTTCAGGCTCTGTTGCAGGCCGTGACCTTGAGATGCTGCTGTCAGTGCTGCCATTTCTGCTTACTGCCCTTGTCATCAGTCTGTTTATGGCACGTCCAATGGGTGTTTTCTCATCTGGTGATGACGTGGCGAAGGGACTCGGTCAAAAGGTATGGCTGACGAAGCTTGTAATGGGCATGCTGGTCATTGTGCTGGCAGGCGGCTCAGTGGCTGTTGTCGGTTCTGTCGGTTTTATTGGTCTGATCGTTCCTCATATGGCGAAAAGTCTTGTGGGGAATGACTACCGCTGGATCCTGCCTTACAGCGGGCTTTTAGGAGCCGTTGTGCTGCTTGCTGCTGACATTATTGCCCGGGTCATTATCGCACCTCAGGAAGTTCCGATTGGTGTTATGACCGCTTTTATAGGCGGACCTTTCTTTATTTATCTTGCTAAAAAAGGAGTGTCGAAAAAATGAAACAGTGGACATTCCGTTTATTTAACGACCGGGTATCCATTCAGTTTTCGGCACGCTGGCTGATGGTAACGGGTATCTGGTTGTTTGCAGTAGCGTCAGTCTTTTTATTAAGTCTCTCATCAGGGAGTAACTGGATTCCGCTCACTGAGGTATTTTTACAGGTGACTGGACAAATTGATCAGCATTCGTTTGTTGTGGAAACACTCCGTTTGCCGCGTGCGCTGATGGCCATTTTAGTTGGGGCAGCGCTTGGTGTGGCGGGTCTGATCCTGCAAAGTCTGGTCAGAAATCCGCTTGCTTCACCTGATATTATCGGGATTACAAGCGGGGCATCTCTTGGTGCTGTTACATTTATTTCTTTTGGTGCAGGCATCATCAGTATGCAGTATCTGCCGCTCGCAGCAATTGGCGGAGGCTTATTTGCTGCACTGCTGATTTATCTGATTTCGTGGAATAAGGGTGTAACTCCGATCAGACTTGTGTTAATCGGTGTTGGATTGTCAGCGATCATGAAGGCATGTGTGACCTTTATGCTTGTGATGGGTGATACGGCCACCACCACACAGTCTTACATATGGCTGACTGGCAGTATTTATGCGGCATCCTGGAGTGAGGTCAGCTCAATGATCTGGTGGCTGCTGATCCCGATTCCGTTTTTAATCGTATTTGGCAGGGGGTTGAATGTGACAGAGCTTGGTGAGGATTTTTCAGTCAGCGTGGGCATCCGGGTGCAGCTCCAGCAGTTTATCTTTCTGATGTGCAGTGTAATGCTTGCAGGAACAGCAGCTGCTTATGCTGGAGGTATCGGATTTGTCGGACTGATGGCGCCTCATATTGCGAGACGCCTCGTACACCGCTCATTCCCGGGACTAGCTGTTTTGACTGCTTTAATCGGTGCATTTCTTGTACTCATTGCAGACCTTGTGGCACGGACCATGTTCCTGCCGCTTGATATTCCCGCAGGTGTATTCACCGCTGCAATTGGCGCGCCGTTTTTCTTATATTTGCTGTTCCGATACAGGAATCAGTGATTTGATCACTACACGTTTTTAAAAGGAGGCAGATCATGGACTTAGAACAATATCGGGTTGAAAAGAAACACGGCAGGGAAGGCGTGCCGATCAAGCAGCTGGAGGATCCGGATGTGATCGCAGAAGTCGTTGGACGCTATGCCCGTGTCAGTGATATCAAGCTTGAATCAACAGCAGCTTCGTTAGTGATGAAGAGATATGCCGTCATGACTGCAGCGGCGGCACTTGAATATTATGGCCTTTATAAAGGAAAAGAAAATTGGCTCAAAGAAGCAGCATTTCATTTTGATCATTTCGTGTTGCTTGAGGGTGACCAGCATCATGACATGGACGGGGACTGGAAAACTATTGTTTTCGCAGAACACCTGGCGCCTATGGTGCAGCAATTCTCTAAAACCTGTAAAATACCGCAAAAGATTTTATGGGAAAATATCGCTGTGCGCATGCAGGCTGTGTTCCGGAAAAAGGCTGATGAGTATCCTGGTCAGCTGCTGGAAGCGTTATTTAATGAAATGACGGATCCGGAAGCAGAATGGACCGGTGTTGAAACAAACCCTTTTACAACATATCTTCAGCGGCCCGAAAGCTGGGATGTGATTCCTGTCAGGGAAACATGCTGCCGACTTTATCAGATTAAAGAAGGTGAGGAACAGCCATATTGCGGGAATTGTCCGTTGAGATGATGTGCATTATAGGGACGGAGGTTAAGTGTCATGAAGGCACACTTTAACCTCCGTCCCCATTTTTTGTTATAATTGTCTAAAATCCTGTGACTGAGTAAGGGAGAGGTGTCATGTTTGAAAATATGAAGAAAAGCATGGAAGACCAGCGCTTCCGGTCAACATTTTTACAGACACTGCAGACGTTTGAGAAGTCCTTAAGAACTGGTGTCGGGGAAACGAAGGTAAGAAAAATTATCAGAAAGAAGATCAGCCCGGACGCAATGACTGGTATGATTGTCCGCACAATTGAGATGGCGGCTGAAATCAGAGGAATGGCGGTCAATCGGGAATCTATTGAAACATATGCGAACCTTTTATATGCAGAAACGATTTTAATGCAAAAGGTAAACAAAGCATCCCAGCAGGATAAGGTTCCAATCACCCACCATACGCTGATTGAAGCGATTGATGAAGTCAGCAGAGGGTTTGAAAAAGCGATGGATCAGTACGTGAAGCTGAAAACTTCTGATGTGAAGGATGAACTGGTGATTACACGTGAGCTGAGAGGTCAGCGTGAGCGGTTAAAGAAAGAAATGGAAAGACAACGGAGCGCTGGGGCAGAGAAATTGGAATAACAGAGGTGTACGATATGGATAGATTTCTGCTGATTTTTGGTCTCCTCATGTTTGCAGGAGGCTTTATTTTTTTCCTTATGAACTTTATTTCAGAATATGAATCTACGGTATTCATTGTATCCATTATGGTAATGCTGAATGCAGCAATTGCAATCGGGGTTTCTGAAATTCTTAGTAAGTTGAAAGAAGCTGATTGAATGGAGACAAGTATGTACTTTGGAGATGGAGGTTAAGGTGCTGCGATCATGTACGTTAACCTCCGTCCCTAAAGTACGATGAACAAATAAAGATTTGAAACAATTACGCAGAATGATACAATATTAATATGTAGAAATAGTTCGAAAAATAACATTTAAGCTTTTCAATAAAATCTTAGCTTACAAAAGGACGGTAAAAATGAGTAACAAACATATTAAATCAGACGTTATCTTAATTGGCGCCGGTATTATGAGTGCAACGCTTGGATCTTTGCTGAAGGAACTGGCTCCGGATTGGAATATAAAAGCTTTTGAACGACTTGACAGTGCAGGGGAAGAGAGCTCGAATGAATGGAATAATGCCGGAACGGGGCACTCATCTTTATGTGAGCTGAATTATACGAATGAATTGCCTGACGGAACAATTGATGTAACGAAAGCGAATAAAGTAAATGAAGAATTCCAGGTTTCCAAGCAGTTCTGGGCACATTTAGTGAACAGTGGACTGATTGAAAATCCAAAAGAATTTATTATGGCGCTTCCTCACATGAGTCTTGTCCATGGTGAAAAAGACGTTAATTTCCTGAAAAATAGATTTAAAGCGCTTTCAGATAATCCGCTATTCTCAGGGATGGAGTATTCAGATGATCCCGAGAAGCTGAAGGAATGGATTCCGCTGATAATGGAGAATCGTCAGGTGGACCAGCCAATTGCAGCAACGAAAATTGATGCCGGAACTGATGTGAATTTTGGTGCACTGACACGTAAGCTGTTTACTCATTTAGCAGAAGAAGGCGTTTCGGTGAACTACAAGCATCAGGTTGATGATATGAAACGCACTGAAGACGGTGAATGGGAACTGAAAATCCGTGATCTGGAAAACGATCGTCTTGAGTATCATAAAGCGAAGTTTGTCTTTATCGGTGCCGGTGGGGGGAGTCTTCACCTGCTTCAGAAATCGGGTATTCCTGAAAGCAAAAATGTTGGCGGATTCCCGGTAAGCGGGTTGTTTATGGTATGTACAAAGCCTGAGGTAGTTGAGAAGCATTATGCAAAAGTGTATGGAAAAGCACCGGTTGGCGCACCGCCAATGTCTGTGCCGCACCTTGATACACGTTTGATTGATGGAAAAGAGTCATTATTTTTCGGTCCGTTCGCAGGATTTTCACCGAAGTTCCTGAAAACAGGTTCAAATATGGATCTGATTACTTCCGTGAAAAAGGACAACCTCACGACAATGGTTGCTGCGGGGATGAAGAATATGCCTCTGACAAAGTATCTGATTGAACAGGTGCTGCAATCGAAGGAGCAGCGTATGGAAGCACTGCGTGAGTTTGTACCGAATGCAAAGAGTGAGGACTGGGAGCTTGTCGTAGCCGGACAGCGTGTACAGGTCATTAAAGATACAAAGCAGGGCGGTAAAGGTACGCTTCAGTTTGGAACTGAGGTCATCAGTGGCGCGAATGGTTCAATTGCTGCACTGCTTGGCGCTTCACCTGGTGCTTCAACATCAGTATCAGTCATGCTTGATGTGCTGAATGGCTGCTTCCCGGAAGAGATGAAGGGATGGGAGCCGAAGATCAAAGAGATGATTCCTTCTTATGGAAAAAATCTGCTTGATCATCCTGATTTAATTAAGGAAATTAATGAAACGACTTCAGAGGCGCTTGGTCTGGTGAATACCGGTGCTGCGATTGCTGAAGATCCGGTTAAGGCGGAGACAACTGTATAATTTGATGGAATGCCGCGGGCTTTGGAGTCTGCGGCTTTTTATTTTGGCGGGGTGGTTTGAGGGTGTTCGTAGAAAAATTGCTGTGGTTCTTAGATAAGGCGTGGATGTTCTTAGAAAAACCATGACTGTTCTCAGAAAAAATGGTCGTGTTCTTAGAAACTCACCGCACATTCGTAGAAAGGTGACATTTGACCTACATCTGTCGCAAAAAACTGCCTGAAGCACGTCACAGCTTCAGGCAGAAACATCATTTATTTTTTATTCACTGACGCATCATAAATCGTATCAATTGCATCCAGTAAGCCGGCATCAAACTGCTCCTGAGTCTGACCATGACGCAGGTCAGATGCCAGGGCACGTGAGAAGCTTGCGATCAAGCCGTCATTTTCCTTCAGTTTTTCGTTTGCTTCATCACGTGAGTAGCCGCCTGATAGCGCAACAACGCGTACAACACGCGGATGGTCAACGAGTTCTTTGAAGAAATTCGCTTTCGTTGGAATTGAAAGCTTCAGCATGACATTCTGATCGTCAGAGAGATGATCCAGATGCTTTAAAATCTCATCTTTCATGATCGCCTCACATTGTTCTTTATCTTTACTATGGATATTCACTTCAGGTTCAATGATCGGCACGAGTCCGGCATCAATAATCTGTTTGCCGACTTCAAACTGCTGATCAATCACTTCTTTAATCCCGTTCTCATTCGGTTCATTAATGACAGAGCGCATTTTCGTACCAAAAATATGTCTGTCATTTGCACGGCGGAGGGTTTCATCCAGATCATTAATTGGTTTCATGAGCTGAACGCCGTCTTTTTCGTCTGCAAGTCCTTTATCCACTTTTAAAAATGGGACAATCCCTTTTTCCTCCCAGAGATAATCACCAGTATGCTTGCCTTCAATATCACGGTCCATTGTCTGTTCAAACAGGATCGCTCCAAGTATTTTGTCAGATGTAAAAGCAGGAGAAGTGATGATTCTTGTGCGCATTTCATGGACCATATCGAACATTTCATCTTCGTTGGAGTATGCACTTTCCTCCACACCATAAGCTTTCAGTGCCTTCGGGGTACTGCCGCCACTTTGATCGAGTGCTGCGATAAAACCTTTTCCGTTCTTGACCTTATCAAATTGCTCCTGATTCATTTTCTCCACTCCTTTGATATGTAATTTTTTCTGCCACCTATACTCTTCCCTCTAAATTGGACGATCTAACATCAATTTTGAGAAAAATTTACTTATAAATAAAAAATCAGCAGTGTAGACTGCTGATTCAAGAACTCAATATTCCTCATATTCACGCGGGTTCTGGTCGGCAATTCTTCCATCTTCGCGTGTCAGGCCGTTGATTTTCTCCACTTCTTCACTGGATAATTCAAAATCAAACAGTTCAAGGTTTTCACGCTGCCTGTGGGTATTTGCTGATCTTGGCAGTGAGATTGTATCAAGCTGATAGATCCATCTGAGAATGACTTGTCCTACTGATTTGTTATGATTGTTCGCGATGTTTTGAAGCGTTTCATCGTTCAGGACGCTGCCAGCTCTTTCAAGCGGGCTCCAGGCCTGTGTAATGATATCGTGCTGATTGTTATAATCACGCTGTTCCTGCTGTGAAAAGTACGGGTGTAATTCAATTTGATTAACAACTGGCTTTACACCGGTTTCCTTTTCAAGCCGCTCGAGATGCTCAGGCATAAAGTTACATACGCCGATTGAACGGATCAATCCTTTTTCCTGCGCAGTGATCAACGCTTTCCATGCTTCAACATACTGATCCTGTTTCGGGTTGGGCCAGTGGAGCAGATAGAGATCCCAGTAGCTCAGATTAGCCCGGTAAAGCGATTCCTGAATCATTTCCAGAGCACGGTCGTAATCATAGTACTGTGCACGCAGCTTGGAGGTTAAAAATAAATTATCCCGGTTGATGCCCGATCTTTTCACAGCTTCTCCGAGTGTGCCCTCATTATCGTAGCGGATCGCTGAATCAAAAAGGCGGTATCCGTTTTTAATCGCTGCTGTAATCGATTCGACTCCCTGTTCACCTTTTAATGTATATGTGCCAAGTCCTGTTGATGGAATCTTGTAGCCGTCATGCATTGTCCGTTCCGGTATGTTTGTCATCGTATTCTCCTTCACAATTTTTCTTTAATTTTTCCCTGTCATCATTTACCTAAACATAAGAGAGCACCTCAATGCTTTGCTCCTTTGTATAAATAATATATAATAAATGGGTCTTTGGTTTATCGTTCTAAAGTATTGGGTATGGACAAAAAGTACATAAATAAAAGGGGTTTGATTCATGCAGTTGATCAAGGATTCAAATGAAACAGCAACAAATAAATTGGAAGCGTTTTTACAGGTGATTCCTGTGATTCATACGATGCTGCCGGACGTGGGTATTGGCGTAGTGGATACTGAAAAGTGGCTTGCATATTATCCGGGGCGGAAGATTAATATCGGGGCGCGGGCAGGCCGGAAGATAGATCCGAATGAACCACTGGCTGAGTGCATTCGTGATCAGAGGGAAATTAAGCAGGAAGTACCTGAGGAGTTTTTCGGGATTTCATTTACAGGTCTTGCAGCGCCTATTATTGAAAATCAGCAGGTCATCGGCGCAATTGCCATTCAGATACAGGAACAGAATGAGAAAGCACTTAGGGAAATTTCGGATCAGATTTTTGACTCAATTAATCAGGCAAATGAAAGGATTACTTCACTACATAGCGGTTCAGAAGGCCTTGCTGTCCATTCCTCCTCTCTTCTACAGCAATCAACTGAAGCATCTGAGGCAATGAAAAATACAGATGAAGTCATCAACATCATCAAAAAAATCGCCAGCCAGACAAATATTCTCGGGCTGAATGCATCGATTGAAGCAGCGAGAGCGGGTGAACACGGGCGTGGGTTTAACATTGTCGCCAAAGAGATCAGAAAGTTATCAAATGACACACTTGAGTCTACTGAAAAAATCAGCTCCACATTAAAGCAAGTGCAAAGTTCCATACACGAGATTCAGTCAATGGTTGAAAATTTGGTGACTGTGGGGCGTGAGCAGGCTTCAGCTACTGAAGAAATCTCTTCCTTCATTGATGAAATAGAAAAGATGAGCGCGAAGCTGAAAACTTATGCTGCAAAGTTATGATGAAATGACTATATATTCTTAGCAGAATCCTCCGGAACAAAGGAGGTTTTTACATTTATATATACATGCTGTATGAATAAACATACAAAAATGTTCAAAATATTTAAAAAGAAATAGCCTTATGATTTGTCCGACGGTATAATAGAGAGGGGATAAAGTAGAAGTACAATCAGGTAAGATATTATTCCGGTAAAAGATTTCAGAAGGTGCATTGCAACTAATAGGATAGGAGATGTAGAAATGAAAAAACTGATGACAACACTATTTTCACTCGTTTTACTATTAAGTTTGGCAACACCGGCTTTCGCGACAGGGGACACTTCGAATTCAGAAGCATTAGAAGTAGTAGATCAGAAGAACGATGAAATTTATTCTGAAATTGACCATGGCGTAGCAGCCACAGAGGCTTTAAAAGATAACTATTTTAGTGAAATCAGTCAGCTTGAAGAAGTTGCACATGTTTTAGCTTTAAAACAGGAGAAAACAGCGATTCTGGTTGCATTGGAAGCGTCAGGTCAGGAAGATGGGGCATTAAATGCAGTGCTTTCAGAAAAAGAAGCACAGCTTGCTCAGGCACATGCAGGATTAGATACTGCTTCTGAACAGGTACAAACATACTTTGAAATCACAGCGGCATATGAAGCTGAGCGTGATGCAATCATCCAGTATGTCTATGATGTAACGCTTGCCTTAACAGATCAGGGGATTCAGGAAGCAGCTGAGCTTGGATTACTGGCGAAATGCAGCTGGGTGCATGTACGCTTTGGTGATACAAGAGAGTGGATTGATCCGATTGAAATCGTTGGTGGAAGAAGATAAATAATGTTTATGGAAAATAGAACGAGCCTACAGCTCGTTCTATTTTAGGTGTAAGGAGGCATTAACATGAGGGGGTTTAGAATTAATAAGTCTGGTCAATCACTTGAAAAGGTTGATTTTAATACTACAGAAATTAATTTACTTGTTAATCATCCTAAAATGGAAATCATGCACCAGTTAATAAAGAAAGATAAAATGTTTTATATTTACCCAGGTGCTCATGAAGAGGTAATGGAATTTTATTATGTATTATCCGGTTCTGTTAAGTGCGAGGATTATGATGGTGAAAAGGTTATACTCACACCAGGTGATTATATCTGTTCTCAGGGACTCAAAGAACCTGTGCATTTTAAGACACTTGAAGAAGTAAAATTATTGATTTTCACGAACGAAGAATCTTTTTACCACATTAGCGAAAAACTAGGGGCTCTTGAAGAAGCTTCGAAAATGGTAGAAGCAAAAGATCGTTATACAGCTAACCACAGTCAAAGGGTAGCTGAATACTCAGTTGGGATTGCCAGGAAAATGAAAATGGATACAGGTCATTTGAAAAGGCTAACCCGTGCAGCTTTTCTGCATGACATCGGCAAAGTCAACGTTCCTGAAGAGATCCTCAATAAACCGGGAAAACTGACAAATGAAGAATATGAAATTATGAAAAAACATCCTGCAGACGGCGCTCACATGGTTGCGCAGACGTATTATAAAGATCTTGCTCCAATTATTCATCAGCACCACGAACGGCTGGACGGTTCCGGTTATCCGGACGGGCTGAAAGGTGATGAGATCCTGATTGAGGCAAGAATTATAGCAGTCAGTGATACCTTTGATGCGCTGACCGAAGACAGGGTTTACCGTAAAGCCTGGACTGCTGCTAGTGCTTTAGAGGAGATCAAGGCGCATAAGGGCGATTTATATGATGAAACAGTGGTTGAGTTATTTGAAGAAGTACTGCGTGAAGAAGGAAAAATTGATTGACACTTTTCTTTAGATCACGTAAAGTAAACGTTGCGATGAGCTCGTTTGCATAAGACGTTCGGATGTTATCACGTTGTGGAGCGTGGTCCGGCGCCGCAAATTTTGAGGAACCCCCTGTTCTTAGGATCAGGGGGTTTATTTTATATCAGGGAGGCCGTGATGATGCTGCTGAAAGCTGTACCTTATGATCAGCGCACGGACTATATTGATTTGCTTCTGTTAGCTGATGATAGTGAAGATGCTGTCCGTTCATACATTGATTATGGAGATCTATACGTTATACATATTGAAAACCAGATTGTCGGAGTGATGCTTTTGATCCCGCTGTCTGAAGATACAGTAGAGCTGAAAAACATTGCGCTGTCAGGAAATCAGAGAGGTAAAGGGATTGGAAAAGAGGCGATTGAAGCGGCAGTAAAATTATATAAAGATAATGGTTTTTGCACTATGAATGTCGGTACAGCGAATTCCAGTATTGAAAATCTCGCATTTTATCAAAAAGCGGGCTTTCGTATGTATACGATTATAAAAGACTACTTTGCAGATTATGATCCGCCGGTTTATGAGCACGGGATCCGGGCGCTTGATCTGGTTATGTTTGAAAGGGAACTTTAAAAGGAAAAACCGGCCGGGAATCATCCCGCAGCCGGTTTTACGAATCTTTCAGCGCTTCTTTTTTCTGCAGGCCACGTTTTCTGTTGCGCTTCATCGCCTTAGTGATATAGCCGCCTTTAAAGTTTCGCGGTTCATAAGAGACGATAAATGCATTCGGTTCATAGCCGCTGACAATATTAATAAACTCACGCTCGCGGTCACGCCGGGCTGTACAGTCAAGTCTGTAACGACGTGCTTCATTCATTCCTTCCACTTCAGAGGTGGATACGCTGAAGCCTTCATTCCGCAGGCTCTGAATCAATTCCTCATTTTTCTTCATGATATTGACTTCTATCGAGACAAATCCGATCGCAAGACGCTGTTCAAGAATTTGACCGAGATAAACCCCGATCCCGAATCCGAGTGCGTAGGCAACCATATTCAGATAGTTTGATAGATCACTGAATACGATGCCAAGGGCAATCACATATATAAAACCTTCTAAAATGCCAAGGGCAGAGGCTTTTCCTTTCATTCCTTTTACCATCATAATTGTACGAAGGGTCAGTACGGGAACAAAAATCAGCTGGGCAACAAAAATAATCAAAGCTTGTAGCAAACTTGACACCTTCCTTCCAAAACGTTCTGTTAAGTGTACCAAGCGTTCCTTCCATAGAGCAAGTGACACAATTATGACAGTGCACATTTTTGGAAGCGTTTTATTCTGAAATCCGGCTGCTTTCCTCTATACTGAATGTGAAATGGATAGGAGGAGGCAGAGATCATGAATGCATTTATGAAACGGGCAATTGAATTAGCAGCTGATAACGTACGGGAAGGCGGACATCCTTTTGGTGCAGTGATTATGAAGGATGATGAAATCGTCGCTGAGGGCGTGAATGAACTGCATCTTCATTTTGATGTGAGCGGACATGCAGAGATGCTTGCGATCAGGCGGCTTCAGGAAAAAATTCAGTCTCATGATTTATCCGGTTATACGATGTATGCGAGCGGAGAACCGTGTCCGATGTGCTATACAACAATGGCTTTTGCTGGCATGACTGATATTTACTACTGTGCTTCAGTAGAGGAAGCGGCTGAGGCAGGACTGGAGAAATCAGCGGACATCTATGCAGATCTTCAGAAGCCGCGTGAAGCGCGTTCCCTTCAAATGAAAAAGGTGGAGCTTGAAGCAGGTCTTGAAAATCCTATGAAATTGTACAAAGAATCTCAATGATTTGGCGTACCATTCCTTTTGAAAAGGGGTATAGATAAGTAGAACCTTTTTGAAAGGAGAGGCTGACGATGAAAGCCTTCATAAAAGACATTCTCTTTGGTATCGTGGTCTTCATTGTGGTCATGGTCATGGAGTTTCTGGTGACACTGCCGTTTGGCACACAGGATGTCTGGGCGCTTCCCGAAGAAGAGTATCGTCAGTATTTGAACCTTGAATTTCTATTAACGGCGATCCCGGCAGGACTGGTCACTTATTTATTTGCGAGATGGCAAAAGCCTGATCAGAAGGCTGGATGGAGAAAAGCATGGACCTGGACGCTGATTGCGTTTGTGATGTATTTTGCGATTGGAATTGGCAATGGCAATCTTGAGGATATTTTCGGTGTGCTGGGTATTTACGTGATGCTTGCTTTTATGTTTGCCGGCCCACTCATTTATGTGCTTTTTAATGATGATTGAGCCTTCAGTTAATGCTGGAGGCTTTTTTGTGTGATGGCGCGGCTGTTGAATGTGCAGGGTGGTAGCTGTGCGAGGCGATGAAGTGATTTATATCGATCACCTTTTTGATTTTATCTATCATCTTTTGAATTAATTAAATCATCAATCAGAGGAATTCAACTTTTTTCGTTTTGTACAGGGGATATCCATCAGCTTTTCATATTATTCTATCAGCAATCAGAATTATTCCATCACCTTTTTGCTTAATTCAACGTCCGCCACCACGCCCACACTACTCATTTAAATGAAACATTTTCCATCTTTCTCCGTATAAAAGACAAAGGGAGTGAAGGAATTGGAAAACAGAATTTACTTTTCAGATCAGTTCTTTTCAGCAGGAAGGACAGACATTTTTAACGGAGAGAAAGAAAAAATCGGCACACTTGATCATAAAAGCGCTTTTAGTTCAGGTATTAATATTGAAGATATTCTTGGTGAAACAGTAATCGAAGCGGGGTTTGGTTTCTTTTCTAATAAATGGACAATTAAAAGAGGAGAGGAAGAGCTCGGTTTTGTGAAAAATGCGCTATCTTTTTTCACGAAGAAGTATCGCTATTTTAAGAATGGTCAGGAGTATGAGGTTGAGTCTCCTGCAATGTCTAAAGAGTATACCATTTTTGACAGCTCAAGGGTGGCGGTAGCTTCCTTCCGCAAAGTCAGCGGCTTTTTTCAGACGGCTGCTTATGAGCTCACGAATCACTCAGAGCTGTTTGAAGCGGATGAACTGATTGCAGTCATTATGGGGGTAAATGCGATTGAAAAACGGAACAGGAACTCAAGTGCTGGAGGCGCTACTTAAAAAGCACCCTTCACATCACGAAGGGTGCCCGGTTTCAAACATTATTTCACCGCCGGCTTTCCAAACTTCCCGGCCTGAAAATCACGCATGGCATCGCGGATCTCATCCATGTTACTCATCACGAATGGGCCGTGCGCTACATAGTCCTCTTTAAGTGGAACACCTGAATACAGCAGCAGGCGCGCCCGTGTTTTCGCTCGGATTGTCAGCTCGCTATCTGCATCCGTTCCGTCCTCTTTATAGGTGAGTAAGCCGACATCTGTTTTTGCAAGCGGCACAGATGATTCGCCAGCCTCGATTTCTCCTGCAGTCACGTAGAAAAATCCATTATGATTCTCAGGGATCACATGCTTATATTCAGCGCCTTCCTTCAGGCGTATTTCAGTCATTGTGATTGGCACGAGGCTTTCCATCGGTCCCTTCACACCGGCAACCTCTCCGGAATAGACGCGCACACTGCCACCATTCACTTCAGCAACCGGTGCATCCTCTAGGTATACGTTTTGATAAGACGTAGTGGTTGTCCGAAGTTCTTGCGGCAGGTTCAGCCAGAGCTGAAACGTATGAATGAGGTCTTCATCCACTGCTTCCTCGCCGTGGCGTGCTGCCCAGCCGGCATTCATATATTGAACATCCCCTGCATCAAGCACAGAATGTCCTCCGTGATTATCTATATGCTCAAGGCGGCCATCGACTACATAGGTAATGGTCTGAAACCCTCTATGCGGGTGATCTGAAAAGGTCCCGCGCTTAAACCAGTCATCTGCCATCAGAATAAACGGATCAAATTCCTTCATGCGTTCAGGCGGCAGAATCCAGCCCTGCTGTACGTGAGGATATCCATTCTGATTATAAGAAACTCTCCAATGATCTTTTATATCTCTTTTAAAGCGATTTTCTTCAGTCATTTGAATCACTCCTTCATGTACTACTGAACCATATTTCCCCCTGTAAAACCAATCATTCAATAGGCTGAAGTTTTTTCGGGCTGGCCGAATATCCCATTATCCGTTCACCAATAATGAAAATACGGTTGAGAAAATCTGTTTGCAGAATATCTACTGGGGTAATTTTACAATAAGGTTGAAATAATAGAGGAGTGTTAGCATGAAGTCAGTAAATCGGAACCTTCTATCGGGCGTTCTGTTCGGTCTGGGTCTGATTGTATTTATGGATGAAGTCGTATTTCATCAGCTTTTACAATGGCACCATTTTTATGATAAGTCGACTACATTTGCCGGTATTGCTTCAGACGGGCTGTTAAATTCATTTGGCTTCTTTTCTGCTGTGTTTGGGTTATTTATGCTTGCAGATCTAGGGAAAAGACAGGTGCTTCACTGGAAAAGGTGGATCGGCGGTGCATTTCTCGGGGCAGGGGGCTTTCAATTATACGATGGTATTATCCATCACAAGCTGCTGCAGCTTCATCAGATCCGTTATCAGGTAGATATTCTGCCGTATGATATGGTCTGGAACATCAGTGCATTTCTTATGCTCCTGACAGGTGCCGTGATTGTGAGTAACGCCCGGCGGAAAAGTCAGGTGAGTTAAGATGAAACATCATGCAGCGGTTCCGGGTGAATGGTTTGAGCTTCTTGTCGTTGTATTGGGTGCTTTACTGATCTGCATCTATTATTTTCTTGAGCGAAACCGGATAGACTGGCTGTCTTACAGAATTCTTTTATGGGCAACGGGTGTGAGCTTTGCGGTGATCAGCCTTGCAGGACCAATAGCAGAACAGGCGCACGCTGACTTCAGTATGCACATGACCGTTCATTTACTACTCGGGATGCTATCCCCGTTATTTCTTGTGTTAGCAAAGCCTGCAGAACTGATCATCAAGACGCTGCCTGTAAAAGCTGCCCGAAAACTTACCGGATGGATGAAAAGCAGCCGTTATCTTCAGTTGATACATATGCCCGCAGTGGGTGCTATCCTTAATATAGGCGGGTTATTTCTACTGTACCGGACAGGGTTATTCAGTCTGATGCATGAATCCTTACCGGTTTATCTACTCGTTCACCTTCACGTATTTTTAGCAGGATATTTATTTACGCATCTGATTCTGGCAGTGGACTTTGTACCGAGGCGTTATTCATTTTTTCATCGTGCCACTGTGCTAGTTTTAACATTAGCAGCCCATAAGATCCTTTCGAAGGTGATATACGCTTCTCCGCCGGAAGGGATTGAAAAAGCGGCTGGAGAACAGGGAGCGATGCTGATGTATTATGGAGGGGATCTGATTGACCTGGCAATCATCATTCTCATCTGCTATGGATGGTATAGGAATCGTCAGAGGAAATATGCATTTTCAACAGGTTAGCATGTTATTGGCAGATTAACTTTGTATATCAGCCATTTAAAAAAACCAGCCTTCAATCACAATTTTGATTGAAGGCTGGTTTCACCATAAGTCTCTTTATATTCCAGGTCCCCAAACATCGCAGGTGGTCCATCAAAAATAACCTGCCCATCCTTCAATGCAATGACCCGGTCTGCGTACTTTTTGGCGAGCTCCAGATCATGTACATTGATCATTGTCAGCAGCCCCAGGTCGTCATGCATGTTCCGTAAAAGCGTAAAAATCTGATTGGCAGTTCCCGGGTCCAGTGAAGCAACGGGTTCATCACCAAGCAGGACGGCTGGCTGCTGGACAAGTGCCCGGGCGATCCCGACACGCTGCTTCTGTCCGCCAGACAGCTGCTCCACGCGGCGGTTTTCAAACCCATCGAGCCCAACACTTCTAATGGCATCATGAGCAGCGGACTTTTCCTCTTTTGTAAAAAGACCGATCAGATTTTTAAATGAAGAGCGGCTTCCGAACATGCCGGTTAACACGTTCTGCATCACTGACAAACGTGGAATCAGGTTAAAATGCTGAAAGATCATCCCGGTATGCTGACGGATCTTTCTGAGCTCAGCTTCACTCCGTTTTCTCAGAGACTGCCCATTGTAAATCACATCACCTTCAGTCGGTGTCTGCAGACCATTCAGACAGCGGATAAAGGTTGATTTGCCAGCGCCGCTTTTACCAAGTACACAGATAAATTCACCTTTTTTAAATGTCAGATCAATCGCCTGGAGTGCTTTTGTATGAGCATTTGGATAAGTCACGGAGACATTTTTACATTCAATCATCATACACACTCCTTAAATTACCCGGTTTCTAATATAGCTGGTAAGAAAATCAATGACGATGACCATGATCATGATAATCAGGACATCGAGTGCGACGGCGCTATATTGAAAAGTTTTGAAATCATTGAACAGGCGCTGACCAATTCCGCCGCCTCCGATGAATCCGAGGACAAGAGAGGTCCGGATTGCCACTTCAAACCGGTAGAAAAAGTGTGACAGCACATTCGGCCAGATCTGAGGCAGAATGCTGAACAGGTGAGCCGTCCAGCGCTTCGCACCTACTGCCCGCATTGCTTCCTGAGGACCAGGGTCAGCTGCTTCAATCAGTTCTGAAATCAGTTTCCCAAGCACGCCGACGTTATGAATCATAATCGCAATGACAGCAGGAAATGGTCCGAGTCCAAGCATGGTCAGTAAGATGAGACCAATGACGATCTCAGGCACCGAACGGATAAAGCTCAGGCTTGTTCTTAAAAAGTAAAAAAATCCTTTTGGTGCGGTGTTTTTAGCGGCCAGAAAGCTGACCGGCAGTGCAATCAGTAGTGCCAGGAAGCTGCCGAGAAACGCCATCGCAAGCGTTTCTCCTGCGTCCTCAAGCATAAGCGGCAGCTTTGAGGTATCCATTGGGAACCATTGGCCCAAAAACTCAATCATATTTCCAAAGTCACGGAACTTGGAAAGATCAAACTCAGTCACACGCATGCTGAGTAATACAAAAGCGGTCAAAATAGCGGCAAGAGCAATGTGTTTTTTCTTAAACCACAAAGTAACCAGCTCTATTCAGCATCTAAAATGCCCTGTTTTTCTGCAGCATCCAAAATGCTGTCATAATCCTCAGGTGCTGCCTCTGTAAAGCCTGATGCACCGAACGCATCCAGAATTTCAGGGTCCTCAATCGCTAAAAATGCTTCCTGCAGTGTATTGATCGTCTCTTCATCTGTACCTGCAGTAACAGCCCATGGATACTGGAAGAGGGGTTCTGACGTCCAGATCACTTTTAGCTGACTGTCATCAATTTTCCCGGATTCAATCAGCTGGTTGTAGATGGCACTGTCAATTGCGCCGGCGTCAACCTGACCGTTTTGAACAGCGAGTGCCGTTGCATCGTGAGAGCCGGTAAATCTGACTGTACTGAATTCGTAGCTGTCTTCTGATTCATAGACACCACGGTCCTGTAATTCAATTGACGGGATCAGTGAGCCTGATGTTGAGTTCGGGTCACCGAAAGCAAAATCTATCGCTGAAGGATCGCTCAAAAGGTCTTCAATAGACTCAAAAGGCTGATCCTGGTGCGTAATGATATAGGAATTGTAAAATGGTTCACCATTTACAAGCTGTGTAATGATAGCTTTTGCGTCGCTTCTTTCCTGGGCGATCACATATGTCAGCGGTCCAAGGTAAGCCATGTCAATCTGATCAAAGTTCATCGCTTCCACGACACCGTTGTAATCAGGGTACACGTCAATTTCAGTTTCTCTTCCAAGTGCGTCAGTAAGTACTTCCTGCAATTTATTCATTGCGCCTTCCATTTCGCCCTCAGTCTGGGCAGGGATGACGCCGATTGTAAATGCTTCATCACTTGAGCTTTGTTGGTCTGTGTCCTCGGTTTCTTCAGCATTGCCACATGCAGCAAGCGCTAGAGCAGTTGATAGTGCAGCCGCTGATAACATCATTTTTTTCATTGATAATTCCTCTTTTCTGTCTGATTTTGAACAATATATAAATTTTATGCTTATTTAGAGGAGGTGTAAAGGATTTGTGGGGGTGTGAAAGAGGTAGGTTCTTAGATTAGACGGTGATGTTCACAGAATAGAAGAAGGTGTTCTTAGAAAAGCGGGTGCGGTTCGGAGAAAAAACAGGGCCGTTCTTAGAAAAAACATCTCCCTTCGTAGAAAAGTGACATTAGAACCAAGCCAACTTCATCAAAAAACAGCCGGCCCGCGCCAGCTGTTTCTCATAAAAACCCTGCTGCCATACTTCCGCAAAGCAGGACTAAAAACAAACCAATTCCTGCTGCATCCGCCCGGCTGACAGTAATCTTCCGGTAAAAATCGCGTTTGCCCTCACCGGTAAAGCCGCGCGCTTCCATTGCAAAAGCGGTCCGCTCAGCCTTCCGAACAGCGCCTGCAAGCATGGGAATCAGCACGTGCCGCATCGCCAGCACCCTTTTAACAGGAGACTTCGGTACTTCAACGCCACGAAGCTTCTGTGCCTGTCGAATCTGAAAAAACTCGTCCTTTAAAACAGGGAGAAATTGATAGCCGACCAGGATGCTGTAGGCGATCTTAGGAGACAGCTTCAGCTGCTGCATCAGGCTCAGAATAAAATCCACAGGCTTTGTGGTAAAGACAAAAAGCAGTGACAGGCTTGAAAAGGCAAGTACACGAAAGCTTAATGACAATGCTGTGCCAAGCGTACTGTCTTCATTGCCAAAAACAAGTGTCGTCCAAAAATAGCCGACTGCGCCAAGCAGGAAAGGGAGCATCATCAGACTCCACGCTTTCCAGGACACTTTCGCAAAAAGCAATTGAATCAGCACGACTCCGCTGAAAAATACAAGTGGTGTCCACGGATTAAAAAAGAAAGCCATTGCAATCATTGAAACAGTGATCGCAATAAACTTAACCGAAGGATTCATGCGGTTGATCATGCACATCACCTCCATATGGCGGACATAAGCGATGCTGCTCAAGCAGCTGCTGATCCTGCCAGACTGCACGGGGATTAAATGGACCGCTCAGGCTTCCTTCATGCAGCAACAGCAGTGAATCTGCCACGCGGTCCGCAAAATTCATATCATGCGTCACAATTAAAAATGTGATGCCTTCATTTGCACGTGACACGATCAGGTTTTCAAGCTCACGTAAGGCTGCTTTATCCTGCCCGGCAGTCGGTTCATCCATCACAATCACAGGACGACCGTCACACAGCATAGCCCCGATTGCTGTCCGTCTTTTCTGACCATGACTGATCGCAAAAGGGTTGGACTCACTGACCACAGTAAGATATAACCGCTCAAGCATGTCTTCAACAGACTGCCCTCCGCCAAATGAAAGCTCTTCCCGGACTGACTTTGTTAAAAACAGAAATTCTGGTGACTGGGGCACATAGCCGATTCTTTTCGGCTGGACAGTCCCACCGGTCGATTTTAACCCGCACAATGCTTTTAACAGCGTCGATTTCCCGCTGCCATTAGGACCTGCAAGCACTGCGATTTCCCCTTTTTTCAGTGAAAAAGTGACCGGTGAAACAATTGGCTCGACAGCCAGTTTTTCAGCAGACAGAAGAATTTGATCTGACTGTACCGGCTTCCTTGCGACTGACGCTTCAACCTGTTTCGACGCAGTCATTTGCCACTCCCGGTCAAAGAAGTCACCCCATAAAGCGACTTGGTGATCAATCGCTATTACTGTCAGGTTTCCTGTGTCATGGAGGTCGCGCAGCCACTTAACAAATTCCCGGGCGGTCACCGGATCTAAATGAGTCAGAGGTTCATCAAGCAGAAGGACCTCAGGCTCCAGCACCCATGCACATGCGGTTGCGACACGCTGCTTCTGCCCGCCTGAAAGTGTCTGGATAACTGAATCTCTGAAGTCCTCAAGCCCGGTTTCCCGTAAGACCTCTTGGATCCGTCCGCTGATCTCAGATGCAGGCACCTTTACATTCTCAAGTGTAAAAGCGAGTTCTTCTTCAACTGTCTGCATGCAAAACTGGCTGTCAGGATCCTGAAAAACAGTTGCAATCCGGTGATTAATTTCCCCCGGCTCATAGTCAGCCGCTGCTTTCCCAAACAGCTCGATTTGACCGGTGACAATGCCATCGCAATTTTCAGGGTAAAGGCGGTTGAGCAGGTACAGAAGTGAAGACTTTCCGCACCCGCTCGGACCTGTAATCACCACACGCTCCCCCGCGCGAATATTGAAATCCACATTTTTAAAAACAGGCAGTTCGTCATCCGGAAAACGGAATGACACATCCTGCAAAGAGATGACGTTATGCATGTGCATCACGCTTTGTAATCGAATAACCTCTCAGTGATCCTGTCGCAAGCAGTGCGTCTACGAGATATTTCCCGCCAATCCCTGCAATGATCGAGCCACTCATCACACGAATCACAAACATCAGCAATACATACTCTGTACTTAACGCTGCAAATCCGCCGAGTAAGTAACCATACACAAAGCTGAATACAGCAGCCCCGGCGCCAGCCATCATATAGATCCCTAGGTTAAAATAGCGGTACCTTGTCGCTGCAAACACAGCTTCAGCACCGAGTCCCTGAATGACCCCTGCTAAAATCAGGCGCGGTCCGACTGCATTGCCAAGCATGACTTCAATCGCAGCGGCCATTGTCTCGGGAATTACTGCAGCACCAGGCTTTCTGATGATTGCCATGACAATAATAGACACGATAAACCAGATCCCGAAGATCCACTCATATGCAATCGGTCCGATCAGTGAGGCCCAGATGTTTCCGACATGTAAAAACAATAAGTAAATGATGCCGAAAACAACAGCAAACAACGCCATCAGCACGACTTCCTTCAGCTTCCAGCTCTTAAGCATGGTGATTACCCTTATGAGATGGACTGTTGATACTCATGGATACAGTCATCACTAAATGACGGTGTTCATCAGACCTTGCGTGGCCGAATGTCTCCTCGTAAAAATCAAATACCTCATGGATATCCCCGTGAATGCCGCTTGCATAATGCATCGAATCATTGAATACACCGCGCTCTTTCGCCCGGTCCACTTCCCTGTAAATCACACTCATATAATCAGGGTTATTCATCGGGTACAGGGCAAACTGTGAAGAGACATACTGCTTTGTATCGTCATGATTATGTACTTCAGGGTCAGCTTCCATATAGGAATCGCCTGCCGTATCACCCGGACAGCCTGCTGAAAAAGTTGCATTGACCGCTACATGTTCCCCGGTTTTAGCGGCATGAAGCGTAATTGCTTTGATCACATTGAACACATGCTGCTCCTGTCCGCGTATCACCGTTGATACATCATCTGTATGCTTCCAGACGCCTGTCAGATCAGTTGCCTCCAGTGCGCCTTTTATTACCGGAATAAAATCTCCAGTCATTGGGTGCAGTGAAAAACGGCACCCCACAATTTTGCTTGTTCCACATTCCATTTTGTATTCCTCCCAGAGCAGTTTTTGCACAAAAAAAGACCACATCCGCGTAAGATGTAGCCACTGCTCCTGATATAAAAAAGAGAAGTCACTACACTTCCTCACGCAGGTATTATCCTGATCGAGTCATAAGGGATCGGAGCTAATGCTCACATCTCAGCTAATTCGCACCCCTAGTGCAGATAACGGTATTTAATTTTCTGTGCACGACCACTATATCACCAGAGAATGGAATGTGCAACACTCGAAAAATCTAATTAGAACCATATTATACCTTTTTGTTAAAAACTTTATTAAATTGGCTCTGTTAAAGTTGGCTGTTGATTTCCGCTTCAGGGGGACGCTTTCCGCGGCCGGGCGGTGAGCCCGCAGGCTTCGCCATGGCCTCACGCGTCCCTTCCTGTCAGCCACCGCCTTACGCTACAACAATCAGCTGTGCAAAAAAGTAAGATGGATTTTAATAATGGGGACATTATTCCCTCGGTTCAAAAATCAGCACGCCAATTATCGCAATCACCAGACTGAACAATACGGAGTAAAACCAGTGACGTCCCTGAGTTGTGTGATTAAGGATGTTCATCAGGGCACTGATACAAAAGGTCACAAAAAACACGAAAAGGATCAGAATGATTGTCATCATGTTAATCGTCTCCTCTTAACTGTTTTTAAATATGTCAGTCCCGCCAGCTTCTTTCAGCTGACGAATGGTTTTTGGACCAACGCCGTGAAGGGAAAGAAGCTCTTTTTCCGTATACTTTTGTATGTCAGTCATTGTTTTAATACCTGCCTGAGCGAATGCACGCTGTGAGGGTTTACTTAAGCCGGAAGGTAAATCGCCTGTCACGTCTGCTCATCTCCTTTTTAAAAAAGCATGGTTGGCAGTTCTTCAAGCCGCTGGTCTGTGCTGCGTGTGATTTTCAGTGAATAGCCGGGTTTTGAATGTGCACTCCCGCGTACGGTCAGTGTTCTTTTGCGGTCAGCCATTTCAATCGTCAGCCACTTACGGCCGGCATCTGACGTTTTAATACACTCTGAAACCTCGCTTGCTGTCAGTAAAATGATTTCCGTGTTCTGAAGATCTTCTTCACCGCAGATAAAAGCAAACAGGTATTGGTTGTCATGCTGGCTGCGAAGCGTTTTTTCCATTTCTGTATCGTAAAAGGAGAAGGTCCAGATACGGGATTCTTTTTTAAAACGGGGGGTAAACGAGTATTTAGCATAAATGAAATAACTGTCGATTTCATTTTCAAGCGCATAAATTCTCCGGTCGTGACCGCCTTCTTTCATGACAGGTGAGAATCCGCGATTGACGAGATGAGACAGCAGCGCACCAAAGTAAAAATCGACTTTGGGAATACTCATATCATTGCTCCTCCTTTCAGGTAAGGGTAGTTACTCCTTATTATGAAGCACTTTCGGGTGGATTTACATTTTTAACACTTGAGCAGTCATAATTCTTGCATTCAATCTGGAATCATTAGATGCTATGGGTATGAAAATTGCACTAGAGGAGGTTCATGATAATGTCCATTAAAGAACTGAAAGGAATACATCACGTTACTGCGATTACAAGCAGTGCTGAGAAAAATTACGAGTTTTTCACCAATGTACTCGGGATGAGGCTGGTCAAAAAAACAGTGAACCAGGATGATATCCAGACGTATCACCTGTTTTTTGCTGATGATACAGGAAGTCCCGGGACAGATATGACATTCTTTGATTTTCCAGGCATTCCAAAAGGAAATCACGGGACAAATGAAATTTCAAAAACGTCATTCCGTGTACCAAGTGATGCCGCGATTGATTACTGGGAAAAGCGGTTTGATCGCCTGAATGTGAAGCATAAAGGTGTGCAGGAGCAGTTTGGTAAAAAGACCATCTCCTTTGTTGATTTTGATGATCAGCAGTATCAGCTGATTTCAGATGAAAATGATCAAGGTGTTGAAGCAGGGACGCCGTGGCAAAATGGGCCGGTGCCGCTTGAGTATGCGATCACTGGATTAGGACCGCTGTTTGTCCGCGTTGACCGCTTTGATTATTTTAAAGAAATGCTTGAAAAGGTGTTGCTGTTTAGAGAAACAGCTGCTGAACAATCATTTCACTTATTTGAAGTGGGTGAAGGTGGAAACGGTGCGAGTGTGATTGTTGAACATAACACCTTTTTACCGCAGGCACAGCAGGGGTTTGGCACAGTTCACCATGCCGCATTCAGGCTTGAAGATAGAGCCATGCTCGATGACTGGGATGAGCGGATGAAGAGCTTCGGTTTCCCGACATCCGGGTTTGTTGACCGTTTCTTCTTTAAGTCGCTGTACGCAAGGGTTGCGCCGCAGATTCTGTTCGAATTCGCAACAGATGGCCCGGGTTTCATGGGAGACGAGCCATATGAAACGCTTGGCGAGAAGCTTTCACTGCCACCGTTTTTAGAGCCGAAACGTGACGAGATCGAAAGCAAAGTAAGGCCGATTGATACGGTGAGAAGTACGAAAAAGTTTGAAAAAGAATAGTGAGTGTGAGCCGGATATCTGAGGGGATATCCGGCTTTTTTATGCAGGGTGAAGCGGGCGTGCGGCGGTCGGTGGAAACGACCACGGAGCAGCGGGATTACAACCAGTGGCAGGAGTGATTGCTACAGAACCCCGGGTGTATCGCTACAAGCTCAGCGGGGAAAGCTACAAACTCTGGCGGAAAAAGCTACAACCTGAGCTGAAATCACAACATTCAGCCGGCGCATACCGCCATCCCGTTGAAATGCCCTTGGGAAACAATCTTTTGTTTCTTAAAGGCATGAAGCGGGTGTGGTGAAGCAATTTTTTTGTGTGGATACGACCATAGAGAAGCGGGATTGGTACAAGCTGCGGGGGTGATTGCAACAAGATTCCGGGTGTATCGCTACAAGTTCAGCAGGGAAAGCTACACTGTAAACAGAAATAGCGACAATCAGCCGTCCCATCCCACACATAAATAAATAATAATTTAATTATTCAAAACATACAGGATTTACCTTCCGGGTGTCGAAATACTTAGGTGGTCGGGGTTTCCCGGTACAGCTTTAAAGGAGAGGATTAGATGAAAAAAACGCTTTCCCTGTTAATTGCTGTGTTCCTGCTTCTGTCACTGCCGTCTGCCGCTTTTGCCGGAGGATTTAAGACGCCTGGTAACTCACTTGTTCCAGGTACAATCAGTATTGGTGAAGCCCCTGCTTACATAGACCCTGCAAAGCCTGTTGTTGTATTTGTTCAGGGTCTGACGAATGATTCGACCGTTTGGTATAACGAAAATGATATGTACAGCCGTGCGCTTGCGGCGGGTTATGAAACAGCTTTTGTTGAGCTGAATGATTCCGGAGGCACGCCTAAAAGTTATTGGGATAATGGTGAGATGCTTGCAGGTCAGCTTGAAGAGATCTCTGCTCATTTTGGCGGAAAAAAGCTGGTGATCGTTGCGTTTAGTAAAGGGGGCGTTGATACTCAGGTTGCCCTGATTCATGAAGGGAAGTATCCGCTTGTCTCGAATGTCATTACGCTCAGCTCACCTCACTATGGAAGTGAGCTTGCCAACCTGGCGAATAGTACATCTCTTGGCTGGCTTGCGAGTCTGATTGGACAGAATAGTGAAGGTACTCAGAGTCTGCAGACTGGTACAATGAACTACTTCCGTTCGATCACTGATAACCGCTTTGAAGCATCACAAAACAGTTATTTTTCTCTTGCAGGTACACGCACCGGACCTTTGTTCAGTGCTTACTGGTTTGGGAGCGGTTTCATTTCAGGACCAAATGATGGGGTTGTATCAGTTGCAAGTGCTCAACTGCCCTACGGTAGGAGTCTGGCTGTCGGGAACTGGAATCACGGTGAGGTCAATAAGGGATATAATACCCTGTCGATCTTCCAGCCATATCTAACGACACAGCGGGCTGCTGCATTCTCTGATTTTAGCGCAATGGAAGCAAGGGAAGACGAAACCGGACCGCTGGATACTCTTATAAGAGGCGGGGCACAGGATGGTAAAGCGTCAGAGAGTTTCTATGTAGAGGATGAAGCAGAAAGCCTTGTGATTAACTGGATGAGTGCCACACCGCATAACACGGTGACGCTGAAATCTCCTAAAGGGCCGGCACGGGATTATGAGGTGACGGCTGATGAGGATGATACGATGTTTTTTGACGGAGCTTATCATCATACGATTGAAGTATCTGACCCTGAAGCCGGGAAGTGGATCGCAGAAACTGTAACGGAAGAGGAATCTGCTTATGCTTTAATGGTCACTTTCCAATCAACATTAAACGATCAGCTCGCGCTTGAGCCTGCTGGAAATAAGCGGAGCTGGGCTTTAGAAGCGAACCTTGGCTTAAGAAATAAAGCGCAGCGTCATGCAGAGATCGAGATGTTTAGTGAAATAGGGTTTATTCCGGGTAACGGTAAAGGAAATCAGCGCTCTGGTCAGCAGATGCGTACATTTAAGCAAAGCGGAAAATCTGTGACGATTCCTTCAGAAGAGGGTACCTACAATATGACGGTGGAAGTGGAAGGCACTACGCCATCCGGACAGAAGTTCCAGCGTACAGTGATAGAGTCTGTATTTGTCGATAAGGAAGGGTTCGCTTACTAAAAATGATACTCATGTTGTTTCTGCACAGCTGTTGATATCCGTCTGAAGCGGACACCAACAGCTGTTTTTTAATACCTGTAGGAAATGAAAATAATCAGACTGACAATGGCGTAATAAATCATGGAACAGGCAGGCAGCAGCATTTGCCATTCTTGAACAGGGAGCCCGCACAGTGCCGGACTCTGCAGTACTTCTCCAAGCATCAGACCCATTATACTTCCCATACTAATATGAATCGCTCCGGCGACCCCGGCTGAAGCATAGCCTGAAACCGCGCCACAGAGGTAGCCTGCTATTAGAAGTACGCCCCATAACCAATCCCCTTCAAACATCAGAACGAGTGGCAGCGTGATGGTCAATCCTGCTCCGCCTGTGATGAATGTTACCACAGTATTAGTGAAACGTTCTGTTAACGTAAATCTCTTTTTTAATAATAAAGCTGTATGAAAGATCAAAAGTGTAATGGCTGACAGGAAAATCGCTTCCGGCATAGCTTTCACTTCCTTTAAGATTTCACCACAGATGTTAAAGCGAGTGCGATCAGGCAGACATATATGATTTCAAGCATCACCGGAAGTATGGTTAATCCTCCTGCAGCAGCCCCGATCATCGGCCCCATCAACCCCATCATAAATCCGTTAGAGAGTCCGGTCAGTGCTGTCTGGCCGTCATAGAACAGTCCGGTTACTGCACCCGTCAGTCCTCCCGCAACAGCTGCAACCAGCGTCAAAAAGACAAAATAGAATGGGAAATAATCAATGATGACCATGCCTGTTATCAGGCCTGAAAAGCCGCCTGTCAGCATTGCGATATTCATACCCAGATGAAACCCCGTCTGATCACGCAGTTTGAAAAACTGTTTTAAGCAGTAAGCAGTGATGGCAATGTGCAGGAATAGGATCAGGGCCATACATATCCGCTCCTTTTACATAATCTTTTATTGTATGACGCCCGGTGTCTGTCCGTGCAAAACCCACTCCAAAACCCTCTGTACTGCATAGACTGATCATAAATTGTAAAGAAAGGAGGGTCATTGTGTATTCAGATTTTAATGTGGAAGCCTGGCTCCATTCAGCCCCTTCACACAACCCGGAAACCTATCCATCTCCAGCAGGTAAAGGAACATCAGAAGAGATCCTGCTCAAAAAACGCTACATTGAACTGGCAAATATCTTTCTTCAGTTAAAATACAACCCTGAGAAAGGCAAAGTCTTATTGCTTCAATCGTTTCTCGTTGAAAAAAGAAATCAGACCGTTGAAGTCATTTGCCGGGATCAGTCAGTTGTAAAAGGCAGAGTACAGGATATCGGGAGGGACTATCTGGTTCTGACAAGCTATTTCACAAAATACTGGGTTCCCTACAGTGCGGTTTCAGAGGTGAGGCTGCCTTATGGTGCACCTGAATTTACGAATACGCACCAATATGTTTTTTTCGATAATCATCTGAGGAAAAAGCTGTTAAGAAACTTCGGTGCAACGGTTTCAAGGCGTGCGAAACTAAAAGAAATGTTTTACCGCGAAACCTTGAAAACCAGTCTGCGCCGCTGGAGGAACAGCTGGCTGAAAGTAGACTTGATGGATGGACAGTTTTATTACGGCAAACTGATCAACTCAGATGAAGAGAAGCTGAGGTTATTAATTAAACGAAAAGAGCAGGACATTCCTTATGAAAAAATAAAAACCATTAAAAAATCCCGTTTCCGGTGATGATTTGCCGGGATGGACAGAAAGGAAGAAGGATATGGCTTTAACAGATGAGCAGCGGGCAGGAGAGCTTGGCATGCTGATTGGTGCATCGGTTTTTGTTGTGACAAGGTCTGATCAGCTTAATTTATTCGGTCAGACGTTCAGACCGATCTTTGTCGGGACGCTGCGCGAGGTAGGAGAAGGGCATCTTACGCTTGATCCGGTTACGGTCAAGATGGTAACGGCGCCATTTTTTCAATTTCCGGTACCGCTGAGTATTCCACTTGAAAATATTGCACATTTTACGCGGGGCTTTGCTGCAGATAAAGTATTTCCACTAACGTAAAAGAGGAGGATAAAAGTGGAAAATCAACAAAAGGGAATGACTTCAAACGACAGGCATGAAGAAGGGTTAATTCAATTTATTGCAGCGCATGCAGGTGCGAAAATGCTTGCGCTCACATCATCTTTTCCGTACTTTTTTATCGGCAGAATCATTCAGGTAGTGGATGACTATGTGGTTTTAGCAGTGGAAACAACGAATGTTGCGGAGCTTGAAAACCGCGAGTGGCACATTCATATTCATGATATTGAGGTGTTTTATGTTGAGCGGGACGGCTGGCCGCTGATCCCCCAGCTGAAAGAAACAGGTGGTGACGGGTGAGACGTTTCTTTCACATTGTCGCCATTCCGATCCGGATTGTACTCAATCAATTCGGTGATCATAATCCCAATGGCATGATGTATGTATTAAAAGAAAATGAAAAGAGAGTAAAGCGTCTTGTCAAAAAGAATCCTTTCACCCCGGTGGAGCTGGTTCAACCTTTAGTGATCAGGGCAAATGCCGGTGATGATATCGAGATTCTGTTTGAAAATAAGCTTCCTTTTCCAGCCGGTATCCATATGGAGGAAGCAGATTATGATGTGATGGATTCTGATGGAGCGGAAGTGGGATTCAATCATTCATCGCTCGTGAAAAAGGGGAAGAAAAAGACGTATCATTTCCGGGTGAACCGCCCTGGCACTTATCCATTTTCAGACCTCGGCAACCCTTCAAGTACAGAGAAAGGGTCAAATGGGAACGGTTTATTTGGTGCTCTTTTTGTTCAGAAAAGGGGATCCTGGTGGACACATCCTGAGACAGGCGGCCCGGTTACGAGCGGACCATTTGCAGATATTCATCACCCTTTTTTACCTTCATTCCGTGAATATGCATGGCTCTTTCATGATGAGATGGAGACTGATGATTTAACAGGCAATCAGCCGATTAACCCGATGACGAATGAGCAGAGTGAGTCCACGCATGCGGTGAATTACCGCTATGAACCGCTTGGGAATCGCAAGAAACTGGTGGATGAAGGTGTTGTATGTCCGGAATGTGACGGGGAAGAGGTGCATCATGATTCCTGGGTATTCGGGGATCCAGCGACACCGATTTTAAGAGGTTATAAAGGGGATCCTGCAGTCATTCGCCTGGTGCATAGCGGCATTAAGGAGACACACGTATTTCACTACCACGTTCACCAGTGGCTGAAAGACCCGTCTAATGCAGATTCCGAGATTATTGATGCGCAGAGTATCAGCCCTCAATCCTGGTATGACATCGAACCGCTTTATGGACTTGGCAGCCTGCAGGGGGCGATCGGAGACGCGATCATTCACTGTCATCTGTATCCTCATTTTGAAGCGGGGATGTGGGGGATGAACCGGATATTCGATACACTTCAGGATGGAACACAGCGTTATCCGGACGGAACACAGATTAACGCGCTCCAGCCGCTCCCTGACCGGCCAAAGCCCCCGAGACCGACAAAGGATAAACCGGGATTTCCGAATTTCATTCCAGGGAAACCGGGCTTTAAAGCACCGCGTCCACCGCTTGGTATTGAAGGTGGAAGAGGGCTGACAGACCTGGAAAGACAGGCAGCAATACCTGATCCGAGACCTGGTGCTGTTTTTGCAGATCCATGCGGATTTAATCCTGATGCACCAGTGATTGAATACCGTGTTTCAGCCATTGAACTGCCGATTATTTATAACCGTCAGGGCTGGCATGATCCAAAGGGCCGGATCTTTGTGCTGGATGATGACCTTGAGGCTGTACTGAATGGTGAAAAAGAGCCGGAACCGCTTGTCATTCATACACCGGCAGGCACCTGCGTCAGAATTCATTTTACAAATCGTCTGCCGGAGATTGCAGGCGGAGATGTGTTTCAGCTCTTTACGCGCACCTATGAAACAGGGTTTCATATTCATTTTATGAAGTTCGATGTCCTTGTTAATGACGGGGCAAACGTAGGGTGGAACTATGATTCAAGTGTGCTGCAGGGCCAGACGATCACCTATGAATATTATGCTGACGTCGAACTGAAAGCCTGGTTTTATCATGATCACCTGTTTGCTACGCACCACCAGCAGCACGGTGTTTTTGGTTCGGGTGTCATCCATCCGCGCTTTACAAAATTCCTGGATTCAAAAACAGGCGATCCGGTGATTAATGCAACGGAAATAACAGCGGTGCATCCGCTGATACCTGACTACCGGGACCTTTCGTTATTTGTACAGGACTTTGCCCTTTTATATGAGCGTGACGGCACGCCAATTCAGCCTCCTGATTATCCGGGCTCACAGGATGACCCCGGTGTATTTGGTGTCAATTATAAATGTGAACCGCTCCAGTTCCGTCTGCAAGGACCGGGTGACCCGGCTTACTCTTTCAGCTCCCATGTTAATGGAGATCCCATCACGCCGGTATTTAATTGTTATAAAGGAGATCCACTCAGAGTCAGGCTGATTCAGGGTGCGCAGGAGGAATCGCACAGTTTTCATATTCACGGGATGCGCTGGAAAGCAGAGCGGCCTGATGTCGAGACAAGATTTGAGTCGCAAAAGCATATTGGCATCTCAGAGTCCTTCACGCTGGAAACTTTCGCTCCGCATTCAGGAGATTACTTGTGGACCTTTGCAACAGAAGAAGATCTGTGGAATGGATTATGGGGACTCATTCGTGCATTTGAAGAGCCAGTGGAGGGATTAATTCCGTTGCCTGATCAGAGGCCGTTTAAGTCTGACCCGTTTTTGACAACTGCCACAGATGGAATTCCTCCTGGAAAACCATCAGAGATCGAAAGCCCGGCACCTGCAGAAGCACCGCTGAGACGATTTGATATTACCGCTTTCCATCTCCCGTTATCCTACAGTAAACACGGTGAGCACGATCCTTATGGCATTATTTTCGCACACACTGAAGATAAAGAAGCCATTTTAGCAGGTCAGAAATCACCGGAGCCGCTTATTCTGCGTGTTAATGCGGGGGAAGAGGTAGAGATCCGGTTAACAAACGCTTTAACGCCTGGCCGTTTCCCGTATCCGGATGGCATATGGGCTTACCCTGAAGTAAAGGAGCAGGCATTTTACCCGCCGTCATTACGCATTTCGCTGCACCCGCAACTTGTTCTGGCGGATGTGAAAACATCATCCGGTGAGACAGCAGGCTTTAACTTTGATCAGTCGGCAGGACCTGGTGAATCCATCACCTATCGCTGGTATATAGACCATGCATTTGGCGCAAGCGGGCTGTGGGATATGACTGATATCAGGAATCACCGGTCACTTGGCTCATTTGGCATGTTAATTGCAGAGCCAAGAGGGTCAGAGGTGCTTGATCCGACAGAACTGACAGAGGATAGAAAAGCTTCTGCCGTGGTCCTCAAACATCCGTTTTTACCAGAGACAAGAGAGTTTGTACTCATCATGCATGACGGTGTGAGACTTAAAGATAAAAATGGAAACCTGATCATTGACCCGGCTGACGGCATTCTTGGTGAGACTGAGGAAGAAGATTTGTTTGATACGTATGATCAGGGTTCAAGAGGGTTCAATTACCGGACAGAAAGGTTGATCAGAAGGCTCGAAAAACACGATAACCCTGGGTGGCTATTCAGCTCAAAAGCACATGGTGACCCATCAACGCCTGTATTTGAAGCCTACCCTGGAGATCCGGTTACAATCCGGCTTGTCAACCCTTCAGAACGCAGGCGTGCACACACTTTCAGGCTCCATGGCCACTACTGGAACACGGATGCAATGGATTTGACTTCCCAGGTAAAATCATTCGACGGTCCGGTCATTACAGGTCACACAGCAGATTTGAAGCTTCATTATGGAGCAGGCGGATGGTCCGGATTATCAGGTGATTATATGTACCGTTCAGGTAATATCCGCTGGGATATCGAGCTTGGTATGTGGGGGATGTTAAGGGTTTATAAGCGGATGCAGCATCATTTACCGCCGCTTAATCAGAAAAAAGATGACGTAACATGAAGGTGTTCAGCACAGGAGTGTTCTTTTTATTGCTGGCAGGTGCAGCATGGGGTGTATGGTACTTGCAGACATCACTTCCTGTCCTTAAATCAATTGAGCCATTTCAGATGGCATCAGTTATAGATGAGGAAAGTTATACCTCTGAAAATGACCGTATCAAAGTTGTCGCATTTTTTTATACTGCCTGTCCGGATGTTTGCCCGTTTACAATGAGTGACTTGAAAGAAGTAGATAGCGAGCTGCGAGGGGAAGGCGTATTTGAAGAGCAGGTGGAATTTGTGGCCATTACCCTGGATCCTGAAGCGGATACAGAGGAGCGGATTATGAACTATGCAAAGTCCTTTGATGCCCTCACAGATCACTGGCACTGGTTAAGAGGGACGGAAAAGGAGACCGCAGAAGTAACTGAACAGTTTCGCATGCAGCGCGTGAAGCTTGACGGTCAGATTGTTCACAGTACAACGCTTTATTTAGTGGATGCTGAACATCAGATTCGCGGCACTTATCAGATGGCTACTGCACGGGACCGGCTGAACATGGAAGAACTGGTTCGTGATGTTTTGAGGCTGGCTGGAGAGTGACTAGAGAGCGTTTTGCGGGACAGTGGCCGCCCAAGCGGTTGTCGCTGTTCCTGCCCAGCTTGTAGCGATACGCCGGAGAGGTTGTCGCTGTTCCCGCCCAGCTTGTAGCGATACACCCGGGAACCTGTCGCTTTCCCTCCGCCGCTTGTAGCAATCTCACATTTCTGTTGTCGTGTCCGCCAAAAAGGCTGATCTTCCGCCGCTCTGCGCAAACCAATTATCCCCGGTGCTCAACCGCCAGACTGCACAAAAAAGCGCACTTATCTGAAAGTGCGCTTTTCAACGTATTGATCTGTGCAATGCCGGTTAAACCAGTTCCGGTTTACGTGTCTCCGCCGCTGCAAGTCCTGCTTTATTCAGGAAGTTCCATGGCTGGTTAAAGTGCGGCTGGAAGAAGAAGTCGACAAAGCCGAGTTCATCGATTGTCATGCCAGTCTGAATGCAGACGCTGAGTGTGTTAATTGACTGTGTCACATCCGCTTTTGATAAGACCTGTGCGCCAATGATCTTGCGGCTTTCAGGAAGATAGCTGACCTTCAGCAGCACATCCTCTGCTGTCGGCATAAATTCAGGACGGTGCTTTTCTAAGATTGTGACACTTTTCACATGAATGTCCGCAGCTTTTGCACTGGTTTCAGTTAAGCCTGTTGATGCCATATTCAAGTCATAAATGTGAAGCCCTGACGTACCTTGCGTACCAACATTTTTCATGACCGGCTCAATCAGGTTGCGTGCAACGAGCGTACCCATTCTGACTGCGTTTGTTGCAAGCGGAATATAGGCAGCCTGGCCAGTCGGGTTATATTTCACTGCACAGCAGTCGCCGGCTGCAAGAATATCAGGATCACTTGTACGCATATAGTCATCCACTTTAATTGCCCCATTTGGCAGCATATCCACTTTTCCTTTTAAAAGCTCAGTATTCGGGCGGAAACCGACACACATAATGACCAGGTCGGTCTCAACGCGTCCTGCATTCGTAACAACGGCCTCAACAGATGTTTCACCTTCAAAACGTGTTACGGTCTCACCAAGTCTAAGCTCAACGCCGCGGTCAATGAATGCCTGTTCCACCTGATCTGTAAATTCCTCATCAAGATATTTATTCAAAATACGGTCTACACCGTCAATGAGCGTTACTTTCTTACCTGCCTGCTGAAATGCTTCAACAAGCTCAACTCCGATATAGCCTGCTCCTACAACAGTTACATGTTTTACGTCACGTGACTTCTCAATAATTGTATTTGCCTGGTTGAAGTTCTTCGCTAACAGAATATTATCGAGCTTTATGCCATCAATTGGCGGAATGATTGGCCAGGAGCCGGTAGACATCACAAGCTTATCGTAGCTGTCATTCACCTCTTCACCAGTGACAAGATTTAACGCTTTGATCTGCTTGCGCGCAGTATCGATTTCCTGCACGGCATGCTGCATTTTCATCGTAACACCAAGACTTCTCAGCTGTTCAGGTGAGCTGTAGAAAAGCCCCTGCGGATCTTCAACGACACCGCCGACATATAATGCTAAACCACATGATAGAAAGGACACATTATCGTTTTTCTCATAGACTGTAATATCTGCATCAGGATACATATTGGCCATATTCGTTACAGCTGCTGTCCCAGCGTGAGTACTTCCGATTACTGCGATTTTCATGGAAAAATTCCTCCTATATTTTATATTGTGAAAAACTTCACAATAACTGATTGATTTAAGTATACGACGGGTTGGAATGGAATGCAAGTATTTTGTTCAGTATTTCACAATCGGTTTGTACAGCGTATTTTTAATGGTAGTATTAGGGTAAAGATAAGAAACTAAATAATTTGTTCATTAAAGGGAGTGCAGGTATGCAAAGGTTTGTAATTGGTCTTGATCTTGGTACAACCAGTGTGAAAGCAGTGATGTTTTACCGGGATGGAAAAGTAAAAGCTGAAGCGGAACAGTTAATTAAAACAGTTTATTCAACAGATGGGTATGCAGAGCAGGATCCGGAGGTGATCGTATCATCTGCAGTGTTTGCGTTAAAAAGTGTGCTGGATAAAGCGAATGTCAGCGCAGAAGATATTCTGGGCATTGGTTTTTCAAGTGCCATGCACTCTTTGATCTGCACTGATGGGAATGGCCGGGCGCTTTCAAAAGCAATGATATGGGCAGATGGAAGAGGCCGACAGCAGGCAAAAGATTTGATGGAATCAGAAGGGGCTGCTTTTTATAAACGTACAGGTACGCCCATCCATCCAATGTCTCCTTTAACAAAGCTGATGTGGATGAAGGAGACAGGCTATGGCCCTTATTTACAGGCTGAATATATGATGTCAATTAAAGAATATATCATCTTTCAGTGGTTTCAAGAGCGGGCGATTGATTATGCAATGGCTTCAGCGACTGGCATGCTGGATGGTCGGACCTTGCGATGGGATAGAGAAATACTTGAAACCGCAGGCATCAGAGAAGAGCAGCTGGGTACACCGGTATCGCCTGATTACCAGCTGGGTGAACTGAACCCTGTTATCGCGGGCTATTTAAAGCTTCCAGCGCACATACCATTTGTGATTGGATCGGCTGACGGGCAGCTTGCCAACCTTGGCAGCAGCGGACTTGAAGAAAATTGTCTCACCATTTCAGCCGGTACGAGCGGGGCAGTACGTAAATGGACAAACAGCTTTACTGTCAGTGAAGGTCAGGAAGTGTTCTGTTATGCATTTACGCCGGATCATTATATTACAGGCGGTCCTACCAACAATGGAGGGGTTGCAATCGACTGGCTCAAAAAGACCTTTAATTATCCTGGCACATATGAAGAGCTGATCAATGAAGCAGCAGCGGCACCCACAGGAGCAGATGGATTAATTTTTTTACCGTATATTAACGGAGAGCGTGCACCACTTTGGGATCAAGATGCAAGAGGAAGCTTAATCGGTCTTTCGATTTCACACGGGGTTCCACACTATGCGAGGGCTGTGCTCGAAGGTATTACATTGAATCTGTATCAGATCTATCTTTCTCTTGGTGCCGCCGGAGAAGAGGCAGAAGTGATTTACGTTAACGGGGGTTTATCCCGGTCAGCACTTTGGGTCCAAATTCTTTCGAATATCTTTAATAAACCGGTTCAGTGTACAGAAAGTCACCATAGTGCTGCCTGGGGAGCTGCATGGTTAGTGTTAACTGCTCTGGGAGAAAAAGAATCACTGGATCAGATTAAAGAAAATATTCCTTTAGGAGAACGGTTCGAACCTGATGAAGATCAGCATGAAGAATATAGGAAGATTTACGAACGCTACAGCAGGCTGGTTGAGGTGATGACTGTATAAATGTAAAAGTGATATTGATTTCATTTCCAAGCGCTAGGTTCCCGGGGGCATAAGCCACGCAGCGGTAAACGGTAAAGGTCACCCGTTATCCGCTCCGCGTCTTATGCTTGTCGGAGCTGACCAAGCGCCTTCCACCTTTCATGAGATCCAGCTCCAGCAGGCAGGTCCTCGAGTCATAAGCTGCGATGAGAAAATGGGAAAGGTCACCCATTTCTCTCATCACATCTTATGCTTGTCGGACCTAAACGCCTGCCTCCGCTTTTCAGTGTTCCACGTGAAACATTTTCAGATTTTTTGCGCAATGATTTGTATCACGTGTGAAAGCCCGTTATGCAGCTTTCCTTCCTGTCTAGTGACCTCGCCGGTAAAGAAGTGAATAATTCTCCAGTCTTTAAATGTCTCAAGTATTTCTCCTGCATCATATAGAAATTCTTCCTTTGGAGGACCTCCTGTTTTGTAAGGAAGCTGGTGCTTCGAATACACTTCGCTGATATAATAGCCGCGGGGTTTGATTGTGTTTTTGATTCCCTCAAGCATTGACTCTCTGCCTGCAGGATCAATATGACCAAATACGTTAATTACCGCGTCATACGATTCAGGTGTCCAGTCTGCATCGGTAAGATCAGCCAGAGCGGTTTTTATCTCTACATGTCTTTCAGCGGCCAGTGACTGCGTTTTTTTGAGACCTTCTGCTGAATAATCCCATGCCGTAACGCTGAGTCCTTTTTCAGCCATAAACACAGCATTTCTGCCTTCTCCTTCAGCTACCGCTAACACAGAACCTCTTCTTAAATTCAGCTTTTTCTGCGCGAAAACGATAAATTCGTTAGGTTCTTTTCCGTAAATATACGTTTTGTTTTGAAACCTTCTATCCCATGCATTCATTTGATCACTCCTCCTCTGAATTATAATGGTTCTGAACAGTAATCTCATTTGTAAGCGGTTATAATGAACGTACATTAACGATACAGGAGGGGTTCTGATGAAGAAAACATGGTGGAAGGAAGCGGTTGTCTATCAGGTATACTGGCGCAGCTTTTATGACAGCAATGGTGATGGGTTTGGAGACCTCCGGGGTGTGCTTGAAAAGCTGGATTACATAAAGATGCTTGGTGTGGATGTGATCTGGCTGAATCCGTTTTATGAATCACCCGACCGTGATAACGGCTATGACATTTCAGACTATGAAGCTGTGATGGAAAAAGCGGGTGATCTGGATACTTTCAAAGAACTGCTGGAAGCAATTCATGCTAAAGGGATGAAGGTGATCATGGATCTAGTGGTTAATCACACATCCGATCAGCATCCATGGTTTCTGGATTCCAAATCCTCAAAAGACCATCCGAAACGTGACTGGTATATCTGGCGCGAAGGAAAAGAAGATGGACCACCGAATAACTGGCGCTCATACTTTGAACCATCAACGTGGACGAAGAGTGAAGAAACCGGTGAGTATTACTTTCATTCTTTTGCAAAAGAGCAGCCTGATCTGAACTGGGAGAACACTGAAGTAAGGCGGGAGATCTACCGTATGATGCGTTCATGGCTCGATCTTGGCATTGACGGATTCAGAATGGATGTGATTAACCTGCTTGCAAAACAGGAAGGCTTCCCGGATGCAGACAACCCTGATCATATCAGTTATCTCGCTGATAACCCGGGTATTCACGATTATCTGCAGGAAATGAACAGAGAGGTGCTATCTCATTATGACGTGATGACAGTCGGAGAGATTCCATTTGTCAATCCAGATACCGGCCTTTTATATGTTCATGAAGACCGGAACGAATTGAATACCCTGTTTCATTTTCAGGTGGCGGATGAAATGCCGGTGATGGATCTGCCGAAGTATAAGGAAATCCAGGAGAATTGGTATAAAGGTATTTTTGAAAAAGGCTGGAACTCTCAGTTTTTAAATAATCATGATCATACGCGACAGGTGACCCGCTACGGAAATGATGGGAAATACCGCACAGAATCAGCCAAGCTGCTTGGTATTATGCTTCATACACTGCCTGGTATGCCATACATTTATCAGGGTGAAGAGATCGGCATGACTGGTGTCCGCTTTGATTCAATAGAGGACTACAATGACATTGCGATGAAAAATAAATATAAAGAAGAAGTGGAAAAGGGAAGAGATCCGGAAGAAGTATTTGAGGACCTTCTGCTGCTCAGCCGGGACAATTCCCGTACACCAATGCAGTGGAATGACAAAGAAAATGCCGGCTTTACAAAAGGGAAGCCGTGGATCAGGGTGAACCCCAACTATCAGGAAATCAATGTGGAACAGGCGCTTGCTGATCAAAGCTCTGTATTCTATACGTACCAGAACCTGATCGAACTGCGCAAAGAGCATCCCGTAATGGTTTATGGTGATTATGAGGATCTCTCAAAAGGGAAAGAACCGCTGTACATGTATAAAAGAGTATATAAAAATACGTCATGGCTAATTGCATTGAATCACTCGGATCAGTCACTTTCATTGGAAAGCCCTAAAGCCTATGCAGGTGAAGCAACTCGTCTTGTGATCGGTAACTATAAAGTCGACGCTGCAGCAAGGTCTGTAATGCCTGAGACGCTCGACTTAAAACCATATGAAGCCCGTGTATATGAGTTTGTATCAGCAGATTAACAAAAAGACAGCGCAGGTGCGCTGTCTTTTTGTTCACTTACATTAAACCCGCAGGCTGTAGAGCTCAAGCTCAGACTCTACCCATTTCGAATAATCAATTAGCGTTTCAAATTGCTGCTTATTAAATGTGCGCGGCAGATAATCAGTTATGCAAAGCGTTCCGATCATTTCACCCATTGAGATAAGCGGGATGCCGGCATAAAACTGAAGTCCGCTCATTTTAAAGAATTCACGGATTTCTTCATCAGGATGCTCAGCCATGTTTTCGATGATCAGTGCTTCCTGCTGTCTGATCACATAATCGCACAGTGTCTGGTCACGTGGAACTTCTCTGATCGTCTGCACAGGTTCAGGAAGCCCGATACATGACTTAAACCATTGGCGCTTGTCGTCTATGATTGAGATAAAACAGATCGGGACATGAAAGGCATTCTGAATGATTCTGGTGATGCGGTCAAACCGTTCCTCAGCAGGTGTGTCCAGAATCTGAAGCCGTTCAATTTCCTTCAGCCTGCTTGCTTCATCCACAGTATCCTTCGTCACAGCGGCTTCAAGATATCCATGATTTTTCTGCAGGATATAGTCAAAGAAATGCTCAATTGTACTTTTGATCTTTTCAAGTGGCAGCGGTCTGCTGAAATAATAGCCCTGAATTTCATCACAGCCGAGGCTTGTCAGAATGTCAAATTGTTCTTTTGTTTCCACTCCCTCAGCGGTCACATAGAGGTTGAGTTTTTTAGCGAGCTGGATAATAAAATGTACAATGCTGATGTCCTTTTCGCTATGGTGCTGGTCAATCTGTGAGATGAATGAACGGTCAATTTTAATTCCATCGAGTGAAAAGCTTCTAAGATAATTTAAAGATGAATAGCTTACACCAAAATCATCAATGACGACCCGAAAACCGATCTTTTTTAAATGCTCAATAATTTCCATGCCTTTAATCGGGTCTGCCATCAGCATATTTTCTGTAATCTCGATCTCAAGACTGGCAGGATCCACTCCGCATTCATTTATTATCGTAATGAAATGATTTTCAATTAATTCAGGTTCAAATAAAGCAGCAGACAGGTTAATTGACGTTCTTGCATTTTTAAAAAGTTCAGGTGTCTGCTTAATATCAGCGCACACTTTATATACGACTGTCCTGGTTACATCCTGAATAAGCGTGGTTTTTTCAGCAACCGGAATAAATTTAAGGGGCGGCACTGTTCCGAGTACCGGGCTGAACCATCTGACGAGCGCTTCATAGTGTACCTGGTTTGTGTGGGCATCTAATTTCGGCTGATAATATACAGTCAGCTCATCCTGCTCAAGTGCTTTATATAACTCGGCTTCCATAATGGCTTCATCTTTATTAGCCTGCAGGTGATTTTCTGTTTTAAACAGGCGGATAGAGTTCCTACCCTCGCGTTTTGCTTCAACCATTGCCGCGCAGGCATTTGTTATCAATGAATTCGAGTGACCCGGGCTCATACAGATTCCTATGCAACCTGTAACCGGGATCGAGACACTTTTCACTTCATAAGTAAATGCTGATAAAGATGAAAGGATCGTTTCAGCAAGATCATAGACCTCATCTTCAATGAGCTCACGTACAGCGATGATAAACTCATCACCATCTATTCTTCCTAAAATTGACCCGGGCGGTAAAAGTACCCCTGTCTGTTTAGCGATTTTCTTCAGTAATTCGTTCGTCTCTTCAATCCCAAGCCACTCATTGATTAATTTAAAGCGGTCAATATTTAAATATAAAATTGAAAGCTTTGTATTCTCCATTCTGGATAGCTCAGCTTTTACCTTGAGCATGCTTGGAAGCCCGGTTAAATAATCAATATTTTCGATCGAGGCGAGCAGCTTGGCAGATGTTGAATCTGAAAGGTCGTCTGTCAGACCGATAATGTATCTGACATGTCCATAACGGTCGGTGATTGGCATAAGAGCTGAGGCAGCATACTCAGAAATGTTAGAGAGCTTGTTCATCTGGTCGGAATAAAATACAGGCTCACCTGTAGAAGCCACTTCATCGTACTGACTGATGAGAGGAGCTGCAACTTTTTCATCATAGATGTCATGAATATAACGGTTCTTCCAATCTTCCGGAAGTGAAGCGAGTCGCACCGCTTCAGGTGTAACATCTTTATATTTATAGCCCTGCGTGTCCACTTCCATCAGGAAAACCATTTTGTAGAGACCGGCAAAGAAGTTAAACAGGTACTGGGGATCTGCTTTCAAGTGTTCCATGCATTTTCCTCCTCTTAACACACAACCAGTTTATATAAGAAACAATTAATTATTTCTATCATAATTCGAATAGTGACGTATGTCACGATTATATTGCGTGTAAGGTGTAGAAAGATACATTCTAATACAAGTCTAAAGGATGAATTTTAGTGTTTCATGGGGGCTTGCACGATTTGTTAAAATAAAGATAAAAAGCAATTTGGAGTGAGGGGCTTGAATGTAAAAAAACTGAACCATCTGGAGATTAACATTTCAGGGACTTCGGGGACATCTTATCGCACGATTATTGATTTTGAGAAAAGCTATATACTCAGGTCCGGGATCGTCAATAATGAAAAAGTTGACCTGAAGCCTGCTATGCTGAATGACATTGAAAAGGATAGGTTGAGAGAAAAGCTTTCACACCTATCGATTGAATCGCTAAAGCATATACAGGGGAGAGTAAAAGAGAACTCGGAGCTGTACTGGCAGGTAATTGCCACGGGTGACGATGAAACGCTGCAGGAGGTTGGTGTGAACCAGCTCCCGCTTGAGTGGAATAATTTTTTCAGGCTGCTTCCATAGGCAGCCTTATCTCTTCGCATATTTTGAAACAATAAAGGCAAGGTCATCATTCCCGAACACCTGTAATACATTAATCAATGTGCCGGAATCAACCATCATATCAAACACTTCACTCTCTTCCTTCAGCTTTTGCAGCAGGCTGTTAGGCGGCTGCGCGGGATAGGCTTCGTGATAGATTTTTTCAGGGTCCAGGTTATGCTCGTGGCACCACTGGATGAAAATACGTACCATTACCTCTTCATCTTCCTGATACTGCTTGATAATATAAGCTTCTTTTTCTTTTTGATTCATAAAGCAGCCTCCTTTGCTCTTTCTTAATAGTGTAATGGAGAAGGAGTAAAACGGGAAGCAGGAGAAGGAATTCTCATTAATTCTATAGAATCATGTTAGGAGGAGGGATGAAAATGGCAATTAATGTGTATATGGTTTTTGATGGTGATGCCTATGAAGCGATCCGCTATTATGAGAAAGTATTTGATGCTGGTAAAGCAGAAATTATGACGTTTGGTGAAGCACCGCCACATCCTGAATATCCGCTGCCGGAAGAGGCAAAACAAAGGGTCATGCATGGCCGGCTTGAGATCAACGGAAGCGATGTGATGTTTTCGGATACATTTCCCGGTTCAATCCTGAATAAAGGCGATAACATTACGCTTGCTGTTGTACTGGAGGATGAAGAGACATTACGCACGCAATTTAACCGTTTAAAAGAAGGTGGAGTGGTTCAGATGGAACTTCAGGAAACATTCTGTAGTAAGCTGTATGGACAGGTCATTGACCGCTTTGGCATCTCGTGGCAATTCAATCTGGGGGAATAGCATCAATGTGTCCCGGGTGGTTTCAATATCCGGAGCCGTGGGTAAATATCCTTTGTGACCACGTAAAACAACGGTGGAGTGGCGGAGAAATGAACCGCTATTTTGCTGCATTGTAGTGACTGCCGGGAAGACAGCGGCTTTCTTAAAGAAAAAGGATCCAACCACCCGAATTGGCGATTAAGAGGGCATACATTCTTCCCCATATAAATGAAATTGCGAACATCTCTGGTGACAGCCAGAGATTTTTTCGCGTTTTAAGCCGCAATGATCAAAAATCCAAGAGCCGCAAAAAGGGTACCACCTGAAAATGTCATCAGTAAATACAAGGCTGCGCGCAGCCGCTTCTTTTCATCAAAAAGCTTAACTGCTTCAGTCTGCATCGTTGAAAAAGTCGTAAATGCGCCGAGGAAACCTGTTGCAAAAAGTGCATTGAATGCTGATGAAAGCTCAAAGCCAATCGTCATACCAAGCAGAAAAGAACCGAGTAAATTCACCAGCATTGTACCAAACGGCATAAATGGAGACGTTCTGTTCCCATATGTCGAAAGTAAATATCTCGCAATTGCCCCGAAAAATCCGCCAGCCCCAAGTAGTAATAGGTTCATAAATCTCCACCTGCCTTCTGACCAACCTTCATGCCGCTATAGGCAAATAAAAAACCGCCAGCCAAGCTGATCAGGAAATAAATAATGGCAAACCAATATTGTTCACCCTGTAAAAAACTGAATAATTCTGCACTGACAGCTGACAGCGTTGTAAAAGATCCAATCATCCCGGTCGTCATTCCAAGTCTGACGCCACGGTTGATCTTGAGTGGAGCGGTTGACAGCAGTCCAAGTAAAAATGAACCGAGAAGATTTACGATTAATGTCGAAAAAGGGAAACTGCTTTGGATCAGTGTATTAGCTAACGCCCTCAGCAATACACCGGCAGCCCCGCCAAGACCAACCCACAATAGGTTCATGTACATCACCTGCTCATTATCTGTTTTTTAATCAACCAAAAGGAGATTTTAATAAACTAAAACAAAAATAAAGCCGTCATTAATGCTGACGGCTTGCTGAATAGCTGAATGAATTCGCTGCCTGCTTCACTTTCTCATAAGCTTCATCCATTGATTCAGCCGTAATGAATGTATGCTTGCCATCCTGCGAGCTGATTGAATGCTCATATCTTGGATCGTAATAATGTAATAGTAATAGTTTTACGGCTTCTTCATAATGCTGTTTTGTCAAAAGAGCACGTATTTCCCGGGAAATTGGCGTGTGAATTCTGCGTTCGATCTTTTCGAATGCCTCCATAAATTGTGCCGGTGTCTGATCAGGCTGATAATCCTGTAAGATATTTTTAACGCGTACTTCAGCCGGTAGGTCAAGAAACAGCTGAGGTGCTTTTTCTTTTTTTTCATGAAGGAAATCAGGCATATGAACGCGGCCGATTCTTCTGCTCTCGCCTTCAATCAATATATAAGGAGAATTTTGCAGTTTTCTCAATTCTGTAATCAACAAGGAATCGAATTTCTTCTGGTTGCTTGGTTCTAAACCGATTTGTCCAAAAATTGATCCGCGATGACCAGCCATTTTTTCAAGATCAATCACAGGATAGCCTTCATCTTTCAGCCGATTTAATAACACTGTTTTTCCAGAACCGGTGTAACCGTTCAGTACGAGCAATTCAGGATTGAATTCATATGCTTCCAGAGACTGGACGACCCACTGTCTATATGTCCGAATACCTCCAGTCAAACGGTTCACATCAATACCCATCAGCTCAGTTGTGGTAGCTGCCGTTTTACTTCTCATCCCTCCACGCCAGCAAAACACAGAAACCGGACCGCCTAACGCTTTGAACTGCTTCACAAATTGAGGCAATTTTGCAGAGAAAATCTCAAGGCCGCGTTCCTTTGCTGCTTCCTGTCCAACCTGCTTATAGATCGTTCCGATTTCTGCACGTTCTTCATTATCAAAAACGGGTATGTTGACACTACCCGGAATAGAGCCTTCTTCAAATTCACCCGGAGAGCGGACATCAACCAGAATTCTGTCGTTATTTTCATGTGCTTTCATTAAATCATTTAAGCTGATTTCTCTTGTCACGACTGTTTCACCTTCCGACTTATGATTGTATACTGATTTTCCCGCTATGTTCGTCGATCACTTCTCCGATGATATGCGCATCAACCTTCTGGTCACGCAGCTTTGCGAGGAGGTCATCCGCTTCATGTTCAGACACGGAAATTAACAGTCCGCCCGATGTCACCGCATCACATAAAATATAGCGGTCAATCTGGTCCATTTCTTCCGGGAACCTCACTTTACCATCTAAATGTGCGTAATTGTTTTTCGTACCACCAGGAATTGTACCGCCTTCAGCGAGTTCACGGACGCGTGGCAGAACAGGAACCTGACTGCTATAAATGCGGATTCCAGCTTCGCTGCCCGCTGCCATCTCTGAAGCATGTCCAAGCAGCCCGAAACCTGTAACATCCGTTGCTGCATGTACATCAAAACCAGCCATCGTTTCAGCAGCTGTCTTATTGAGCGTTGCCATTACCCTTGTTACATTATGCGTTTCTTCCTCACTCAATAATCCATTCTTCAGGGCAGTTGTTGAAATTCCGACACCGATCGGTTTTGTCAGAATCAGTTTATCACCGGGTTTTGCACCGGCATTCGCTCTTACTTTATCAGGATGTACGGTTCCGGTTACAGCCAGTCCGAATTTCGGCTCCTGATCATCAATGGAATGTCCGCCTACAAGTGTTACACCGGCTTCTTTCAGTTTGTCACCAGCTCCGCGAAGGATATCAGTCAGAATACTTTTATCAAGCGTTGAGATAGGAAATGCAACAATATTTAATGCAGTCAGCGGTGTGCCGCCCATTGCGTAGACATCGCTAATTGCATTTGCAGCAGCAATCTGTCCAAAGTCATAAGGATCATCGACGATTGGTGTAAAGAAATCCAGTGTCTGCACAAGCGCCGTATCTTCATTAATTTTATAAACGCCGGCATCATCACTCGTATCAAGACCAACGAGTAAATTTGGGTTGGCTTCTGCCTGTGGAAGATTTTTCAGTACCTGTGACAGATCAGCAGGACCGATTTTACAGCCGCAGCCGCCTTTAGAAGAAAGTGAAGTAAGCTTGATTGTGTTTGTCATATATATCAACCTTTCATATCAATTCATTCCTTTAAGTTTAGCACAAATTGAAAAGCTTCATTCGATATAAAGATTCCGATAAAGCAATTAACTTGCAACGGTAAGCGATACATGTTTTAATATAAAGCGTAATGGTTACGATTTAAATAAACGGGAGGTACTTATATATGAAACAAAACACACACCCTGACTATCGAAAGGTAGTATTCATGGATACAAATAGTGGATTTAAGTTTTTGACTGGATCAACGAAAGGTTCGAATGAAACAATAGAATGGGAAGACGGTAACACTTATCCTCTATTGAAGGTAGAAGTAAGTTCAGATACCCATCCTTTCTATACTGGTCGCCAAAAATTCGCTGACAAAGACGGGCGTGCTGAAAGATTTAAAAAGAAATATAATCTTTAACAAACATTTACTGCTGCATCGAATATTGATGCAGCAGTATTTTTGTCTATTTACGAAAACTTTTCGTAAATTTCTTCGAAAAACACGAATAAATCTGAAAATAATGTATTGACAGCGCTTTATTTTGAGTATAGAATCCAAATTAACGAAACATTTTATTTAAATAAAAAACAAAACGAAAAAATTTCGTAAGTTTTTGAGGATGGTGGCTATGAGAAAGTTTCCTGAGAATTTTGTCTGGGGTACTGCAACCTCTTCCTTTCAAATAGAAGGTGGAAGAGAGTCAAGAGGAGAGTCAATCTGGGATCAGTTTTGTAAGAACCCGGGTAAGGTGTTGAATGGTGATCATGGTGAAGTTGCATGTGACCATATCAACCGTTATAAAGAGGACGTTCAATTAATGAAAGACTTGAATGTTCCATGGTACCGCTTTTCGATTTCATGGTCGAGAGTATTCCCGAATGGTGACAGAGTCGTAAATGAAGAAGGTCTTCAGTTCTACGATAACCTGTTAACTGAACTTGAGAAGCAGGGTATTAAGCCGGCTGTTACGCTTTATCACTGGGACCTGCCACAGGCGCTTCAGGATAAAGGCGGCTGGATGAACAGAGACATCGTTGAAGAGTTTGCTCATTACTGTGACGTCATTTTCGATCGTTTCGGTGACAGAGTGTCTAACTGGATTACACATAACGAACCATGGGTAGTGAGCTGGCTTGGTTACGGTTCAGGTGAACATGCACCGGGTTACCGCGATATACCTGCATTTTTGAAGGCTGCACACCACGTGCTATTGTCACACGGAGTGGTTGTTAAACGCTTCAGAGAAAGACAGCTTCCGGGTGAGATCGGAATTACATTAAATCTGAATTCTTCTTATCCATTTGATGAAAACGCTTCATCAGCTGAAGCAACAGTCAGATGGGACGGCTTCCTGAATCGCTGGTTCCTTGATCCGGTATTCAAAGGACATTATCCTGCTGACATGCTTGAACACTACAGTGTTTATACAGATTTCTCTTTCGTAAAAGACGGAGACCTGGAAACAATGTCAGCTGCTGTAGATTTCCTTGGTATTAATTATTATTCAATTTCCTACCTGACACATCAGCCGGGGGCATGGCTTGAAGCAGGACATGAGAGCGGCGGCCACAGACGTACGTCAATGGGCTGGGAAGTATACGCAAAAGGATTATCTGATCTGCTTATCAGATTGAAAAATGATTATGACAATCCTGTCATCTATGTCACTGAAAATGGAGCGGCGTACGATGATGTAGTAACAAACGGAGAAGTTCAGGATCCGGATCGTGTTCAGTACCTGCAGGAGCATTTGGATGCGTGCCTGGATGCGATTGATGCGGGCGTTGATTTAAAGGGGTACTTCGCCTGGAGCTTCCTTGATAACTTTGAATGGGCATTCGGCTATTGCAAACGCTTTGGCCTGGTATATGTTGATTTTGAAACACAGCAAAGAATTCCGAAAGAAAGTGCAAAATGGTTTCAGCAGGTAATTGTGAACAATGGGTTAAAGATTCAACAACAATATACTTAAGGGGATGAAGGAATGAAAAAGGTACTAAAGGCAGGACTAGTAGCTGGGGGAGTTATGGCAATACTTGCAGGATGTTCAAGTGATGAAGCAGACAGCGGCACTTCAGGCAGCGGCGGCGGTTCAGAAACAATTGATATGTGGGTATTCGGTACAACAGGTTATGAAAAACTTGCGGATGCTTATATGGAAGAAAATCCGGATGTAAAGATCAACGTCCAGACGACTGAAATGGGTGACCACCACAATAACTTATTCACTGCATTATCTGCAGGTCAGGGTGCACCTGATATCGCGATGATCGAGGTTGGGGAAATTGAGCGTTATCGTGAAGCACAGGACCGTTTTGTAAACCTGTATGACCTTGGTGCAGGAGACGTTCAGGATAACTATCTTGACTGGGTATGGAACGTGGGTGGAAGTGCTGACGGCGAATTCCAATTTGGACTTCCAACTGATATCGGCCCAACTGCAATGTACTACCGTACAGATGTAGTATCAGAAGCAGGTTATCCAACTGATCCGGCAGAACTTGCTGCTGAAGTTGATACTTGGGATAAATACGCAACATTTGCAAAAGACATTGCTGAAGCAACAGGCAAGCCGGTTGTAGATAATGCAGAGCTGATCTTTAACGCTAAGCGTGACCAGGCATCTGAACATTACTTTAACCGTGACAATGAACTGATTGTTGAAGAAAATGCTGAAATCCGCGAAGCATATGATTACACAGTAGACCTGATTAATGCAGATGCTGTTGGAAACATGCCGCTTTGGACACCTGAATGGGGCCAGGGAATGGCTGAAGGTTCTTACGCAACACTTCTTGGACCAGCCTGGATGCAGGGTGTAGTAAAAGGAAATGCACCTGATGCTTCAGAGTGGATGATCACAACAATGCCTGAAGGTGCAGGTAACTGGGGTGGTTCTTACCTGACAATCTCTGAAGAGTCAGATAAGCAGGAAGAAGCTTACGCATTCATCGAGTGGTTAGTATCTCCTGAAAACCAGCTTGAATCATTCAAGGATATGGGTCTGTTCCCATCAACTCCTGAAACTTATGCTGCAGAAGAATTCACAAATTACTCTGATGAGTACTTTGGAGGAATCAACACAGCAGCAGTATTCGCAGAAGCTGCTGAGCAAGTAAATGATGTATATAAAGGACGTAACTACCTGCTTGTACAAGGTGAAATCATGACGGCGCTTAATAACGTATTAAGCAGCGGTGGAGATCCTGACCAGGAGTGGGAAGATGCAATGGAAAGAATCAAACAGCGTCTTGAGCGTGAGTAGATAGGATTCATGAAGGGTGAGGTCCGCTTTAGCCGGTTCCTTGCCCTTTTTATTAAAAGGAGATGACCTTGTAAAATGGTATCGAAATCTGAGAAATACACTGAGAAAAAAGCAAGGCGATCTTTAAGTGAAGAAAAACGTCATAGTATTGCAGGCTACCTGTTTGTCTCTCCGTTTTTCATTCTCTTTGCGATTTTCGGCTTATTCCCGATGCTGTTCAGCTTCTATCTGGCTTTCTTTAAGTGGAACGGCCTTGGAGAAATGACGTATAACGGTATTAACAACTTCACAATTATTTTTAACGATCCGATTTTTTGGAAGTCAATTTATAACACAGTTATCATTGGACTTTTGGGAACGGTGCCGCAGTTGATCGTAGCATTTTTACTGGCATATGCACTGAATTCACAGGTTCTCCGCTTCAAAAATACATTCAGAGTAGCGATCTTCATGCCATACGTTACATCAATTGTAGCTGTGGCGATTCTATTCAGTATTATCTTTAACAATCAATCTTTCGGATTAGTTAACAGCTTCCTGGGCATTTTTGGTGTAGAGCCAATTGTCTTTACGCAGTCTGAGTGGGGTGCGAAAATTGCGATTGCAGCGATGATCTTCTGGCGCTGGGTTGGTTATAATACGATCATTTACCTTGCAGGGATGCAGAGTATTTCAAATGATTTATATGAAGCTGCAAAAATTGATGGGGCAACACTTACACAGCAGCTGCGTTATATTACGCTGCCAATGCTGAAGCCTTTCGTATTGTTTACTGTATTTATGGGAACAATCGGATCACTTCAGATCTTTACAGAGCCATTAATCTTCTTTGGTGGAAACCTGCGTGAAGAAGGAATTACAGTAGTAGCGTATCTGTATCGTGACGCTTTTGAAAATAACTTCTTTGGCACAGCATCAGCAGTAGCAATTGTACTGTTTGCGATTATCATGGTGTTCTCAGTTATCAACCTGTTAGTTACAAACCGGCTTGGCCGCGGGAAAGCGAGGAAGGCTTAAATGAAACAAGTAGCAATTAATCAACCTAAAAAGCAGCCGGGAAGGTTTATCCTTTATGGCTTACTGATTTTCGCCGGACTCGTGTCACTTTTCCCGTTCTACTGGATGTTTGTCATGGCGACTCAGCCAAACCACGTGATTAACCAGACACCGCCTGCGTTATTACCTGGTGCAGAGCTTGTCACGAACTTTACGAATGTGCTTGGGACAATTGATTTCTTCGGTGCGATGATGAATTCACTGATTGTCTCAGTGGCAGTTACAGCCGGAAGTCTTTTCTTATGCTCATTAGCCGGCTTTGCTTTTGCGAAGCTTAAGTTTAAAGGACGTGACGTACTGTTTGTGCTGATTCTGATCACAATGATGATTCCGCCTCAGCTTGGATTAATTCCAACCTACTACATCATCAGTCAGCTTGGCTGGTTGAGTGACCTTAAGGCAATCATCGTACCGGGTCTGATCAATGCGTTCGGAATCTTCTGGATGCGCCAGTATATCAAAGAAGCTGTACCTGATGAGCTGATTGAAGCAGCACGTATTGATGGATGCTCGATTTTCAGAGTTTACTGGAACATTGTAACACCGGCAATCCTGCCAGCATTCGCAACACTTGGAATCATCGTATTCATGAATGTATGGAACGATTTCCTATGGCCGTTAGTGGTACTTCAGGACCAGTCGAGCCACACATTGCAGGTAGCGCTTCGTGCGTTAAGTGATTCTTATAACCGTGATTATGGTATGATATTATCAGGTACATTCTGGGCAACAGTACCATTAATCATTGTCTTCCTGCTATTCAACAAAGCCTTTATCAGCAGTCTTACACAAGGGGCTGTAAAGAGTTGAGTGTGCTGAGGACCGGGGAGTCTAGGAAAATGAAGGTAACCATTAAAGATATCGCCAAATTAGCCGGCGTTTCTCAGGCTACTGTTTCTAAAATTATTAATAACTATCATGATGTCGGGCAGGAAACGCGAAAGCGCGTCATAGAAATTATGGAGCGCGAAGGATATCGTCCTTCCCAGTCACGTATGATCAACGATAAAAAAACCAACGTAGTTGGTGTAGTATTTGCCGGACGGGTTAACGCAGATTTAACCCATCCGGTTTTTGTTGAAGTGCTGAACGAATTTAAAAAAACAATTGGCCAGTTAGGCTATGATCTTATTTTATTTTCTAACGAACAATTTTTCGAGGTGCGTGAAAACTACCTCGCCAGATGCCAGCACTTTGACGTGGATGGCTGTCTGATTATTGCAGGTGATCAGGTTGAGTCCTCTGTATATGAGCTTGATCAGAGTCCAATTCCATGCGTGGGTGTGGATATCGAACTGACTGGACCATTTTCAAGCTATGTTATGAGTGACAGCAACAGCATCGCTGCCAAAGTTGTTGAACACTTTTACCTGAACGGCCACCGGAAGATTGCCTATATCGGCGGAACGAACGGCTCTCTGGTGGCAGATTCCAGGCTGAATGCCTTCAAACAGACGCTTAAATATTACGGTCTGCCAATGAAGGATGAATGGTTTTACGAAGGGGACTTCTTTGAGCAGAGCGGTTATAACGGAATGAATCACCTGCTCGATCAGGAGGATGTGCCAACAGCTGTGTTTGCCAGCGCAGACCTGATGGCAATCGGTGCGATGAAGGCGGCGAAGGAACGCGGACTTCATGTGCCTGATGACATCTCGATTATCGGCTGTGATGATATTCTGCCTGCGAGATACGTAGAGCCACCGCTTACTACAATCAGACAGGATAAAGCGAAAATGGGTAAAATGGCTGCCCACATTTTACTTGATCTGATTAAAAACCATATTGAGTCCAGTACAGTGGCTGTAGAACCTGACCTGATTGTCAGACATTCCACCGGCGCTGCACTGCAGACGAATAACTGACGAACTGCCAGCTGCAAATCAGCTGGCAGTTTTATTATGCGTGCTAACCACAATGGACAGCATTTGCAGCACCATTAGAGTTATGCAAATATAAAATAAAAAGCTTATTTCGTTGAAGGGAGTGAAGGCAGATGGGTGAAAAAGTATTTCTTATTCACGGCTTTAATAAAGGTGCAGCAGATATGTATCCACTCGAGCATTTCCTCAGTCAGATGGTATATGACTGTATTACCCTCTCATTTCAATTACGATTTCACCACTTTGACGAAGCAGCATCAGTCCTTCAGTCGCTGTTAAAAGAAAAAATAAGGGATGGGGAAAAGGTATATTTGATCGGTCACAGTACTGGAGGCATTGTGATTCGTAAGGTGCTTTCAGATCCTGAGTGTGCCGGGAAGGTTTCGCGTGCCGTACTGATTGCCACACCGAATCAGGGAAGCGGACTGGCGGGTGCGGCCCACCTGATCCGTCCTTTCACGCTGATTTATAAAACTCTATTTTCAATTACACCTGCCTATATGAAAAAATATACATTTGCTGTTTCAAATGTTGAGATTGGAGCGATTGCCGGAGATCACGCCGGGCTTTTACTTGGAAAGATGCTCAGGCAGCGCAATGACGGCCGGGTTGAAACAGCTTCTGTCTGGATGCCGGAGATGAAAGACTTTCTGATCCTGCCATACCATCACAAACAGATCCATCATCAGCCCGAAACTGCGAAGCTCATCCACCGCTTTTTCCAGACCGGCAGCTTTCATTAACATATTGTATTGCCTGATACTTCAGGATTTCTGATATAGTTAAGAAAAAGAGTAACGGGGCTGATGACATGGAAGAACATAAGATCATTGAACGTCTTCAGGCACATGAGCCGATCATTCTCGGAGAAGAAGCAGTCCGTCATTATTCCATTATGATTCCTTTTATCAAGAAGGAAGATGGTCTTCATCTGCTGTTCGAAGTACGTTCACTTACAATGCGCAGACAGCCTGGAGAGGTGTGCTTCCCCGGTGGAAGAGTTGACAGTGACGATGACAGCGCGAAAGGTGCTGCAATCCGGGAAGCGCAGGAAGAGCTGGGCTTGTGTGATACATCAATCGGACGGGTCTATTCATTCGGGAAACTCGTCTCACCATTTGGCATGACGATCAGCACATACGTTGGGTTTTTGGATAACGAATCTGAAATTGAACCTAATCCGGCCGAGGTCGAAGAGGTGTTCACTGTTCCACTGAGCTATTTTTTAAACGAAAAGCCCGATGAACATATTATACGGGTTGAAGTAAAGCCGGATGAGGGCTTTCCTTATGACCTGATTGCAAATGGCCGTGAATATAAGTGGCAGACAAGACAGTATTCTGAGTACTTCTACCATTATGAAGGCAGGGTCATCTGGGGATTGACTGCGCGCGTTCTGAAGGAGTTTGTAGATAAGGTTCTAAAGGGAGAATAAAGAGTTCCATCCGGCAGTTCAATGTCTGCCTGATGGAGCTTTTTTTATTTGGGTAATTTGGCCTGAAGTGTCGAACGTCTGGCGATGAGTGTTGAACATGCAGCTTTAAGTGTCGAAGTGGAGGTGTTTTGCGTCGAACCCCCAAAAACACATGCCGAACAATCGGGATTCAAGCTCGAACCTGCCACATTCATTTCTATGAAAAATCAATTCTTTCTGAATTTTTTCACTTTAGCACTTTTAATCATTAAAACTTCTGTGTACAATTGTTCAAATAAAGAACCAATAAAGGAGTTATGACAGATGAAGACAAAAGCATTAGAAATTGTAAAAAGCCAACAGCTGAAAGCGAAGCCATCTGCGGGGGTTCCTTTTGGTACTACGTTCACAGATCATATGTTTATCATGGATTATGAAGAAGAAAACGGGTGGCACGATGCGCGTATTACCCCTTACTCACCGCTCACACTCGATCCTGCAGCAATGATTTTCCACTACGGACAAACAATCTTCGAAGGGTTAAAGGCATACCGTACGGAAGATGACCGGATTTTATTATTCCGTCCTGAAAAGAATTTCGAACGCCTGAACCTTTCCGGAGAGCGTCTGAGCATTCCGCCGGTAGACGAGGAACAGGTGCTTGAGTACTTAAAAACGTTGATAGAGCTTGAAAAAGACTGGGTGCCGACTGCGCCGGGACATTCTCTTTATATCCGTCCATTTATCATTGCGACTGAGCCGAACCTTGCTGTTAGTCCATCAAAAACATACAGAATGATGATTCTGCTTTCTCCGGTAGGACCTTATTTCCCTGGTGGTTTGAAGCCTGTCACCATTCATGTTGAACAGGAATTCACACGTGCGGTAAAAGGCGGTACAGGCATGGCCAAGACAGCAGGGAATTATTCTTCAGGCTATCAGGCGCAGGCCGGTGCCAAAAAAGCCGGAAATGCTGACGTACTCTGGCTTGATGGGATTGAAAAGCGCTATATTGAAGAAGTGGGCAGTATGAATATTTTCTTTAAAGTCAACGGGGAAATCGTAACGCCTGCGCTCAGTGGCAGTATCTTAAAGGGTGTCACACGTATGTCTATTATTGAAGTATTAAAAAGCTGGGATGTGCCTGTTACAGAACGCCGCATTGCGATCGACGAACTTTATGACCTGTATGAAAAAGGACTTGTTGAAGAAGCGTTTGGTACCGGTACAGCCGCAGTCATCTCACCAGTTGGCGAATTGAACTGGGGAGATAAAAAGATGGTTTTCAACAACCACGAAATTGGCGAGGTGTCACAGAAACTATATGACACCATTACAGGTATTCAGACAGGCAGACGACCTGACGATTTCAATTGGACAGTTGAGGTAAAATAACTTTATCAAAACGCTTTCCCTGATGTAAAATAACACTCAGGGAGGGCGTTTTTTTATGGTATATGTCGCATTAATTATGACAGCAATGATGCTTGTATTAATTATTACTGTTGTCATGAACAATAATAAGAAAATCCATCAGGATGTCGCAGGCAGACTGAGTAATGATAAGAAACTTGAACAGCAGGTGGTTAACCTGATCAGAAGCGGTCAGGACCAGGAAATCATTGTACGGTTTGTCAGAGATGAGACGGGTCTGAATCAGCCGGAAGCACAAAGCTATATCCGCAAACTGCAAACTGAGCGTGGGCTGTAACTGGTTTAAGCATCCGGATAGTGGGAAAAGACTTACCAATGCGTAAAAAGGAGTGGTAAGATGACCCAGTCACTTGAACCCGGCAGAAATTATACCGGAGAAGAGCTGCAGGAAATGATCCAAAACGAAGATATTCTGCTGCTTTCCTCCAATGAAGATCAGCTGTTTACAGATGCGTCGCGTGAATACAGAGTGGTTTCATGGTATGAGGGATTCCATAGCCAGGGTCCATCCTACCAGACGAAACGGGCTTATATTGTAGAGAAGGTTTAATACTGATGGAGCTGGAGCCAATGTGCCAGCTCTTTTTTAATGTCACTGACTTAAGTACTGTTGTGACAGTGAAGGAATTAAGTGATCTTTTGATGGAAATCACTGATGTTATGAAGGGATTAAATATGGTGTTGATGGAAATAGGCACCCTGAAATCTAACATGAAGGAATTATTATGAAGATTGAGAGAATAGATTTCAGAATGAGGGAATCTTTTCAAACATTGATGCTAATAATCAAGAAATGAAGGAAATCCAGGCGCCGTCCCGCTGCCCCTGTTCCCCGCCGCCGCCTCCTATCAATCCCCGCCCTATCGCCGTCCCGCTACCCCTTCTTCACCCACAAGCCGCCTCTGTCCATTTTCCTAATTATCACATCAAATCTATATTTTTCTGAACATTGTGATAATATGGAAGGGAACAATTGGGAGAAAGGGGTATGTCCATGCTTGAGAAGACGGTCGGTAAAATTGTGAAGGAGATGGCGCATTCATATGGGGATGTGGAAGCGTATGTCTATCCTGAACATCACATTCGCAGGACTTACAGTGAATTTGATCATGAAACAGATGAGCTCGCAAAAGCTTTTATGGGACTTGGCATTGAAAAAGGGGAGCACGTTGCCATTTGGTCTGACAACAAACGTGAATGGCTGTTAAGTCAGTATGCCACCGGGAAAATGGGTGCTGTGCTTGTCACAGTGAATACCAATTATCAACAGGCTGAACTGACTTATCTGCTCGAGCAGTCAGATGCAACGACGCTAATTCTGGGAGAAGAGTTTAAAGGCACTTCTTACATAGATATTATAAACGCAGTGTGTCCAGGCCTCGCTTCTTCGAAAAAAGGACACCTTCAGCAAAGTAAGCTGCCGTATTTAAAAAGGGTGATCGTGATGAGTGATAACGAGTATCCCGGGATTTTTACGTGGTCAGAATTCCAGCAGTTTGCAGTTGCCGTTTCAGATCAGGAGCTGGCTGGTAGACTTGATACACTTGATCCGCAGGACGTGATTAATATTCAATATACGTCCGGCACAACCGGTTTTCCTAAAGGTGTGATGCTTACCCACTACAATATTGTGAATAACGCACAGCTGATTGGTGACTATATGAAGCTGACCTCAAAAGACAGAGTCTGTATTCCAGTGCCATTTTTCCACTGCTTCGGGTGTGTGCTTGGAACGCTTGCTGCCGTTACCCATGGATCAACGATGGTCTTACTGGAACAATTTGATCCACTTAAGGTGCTCAAAGCAGTGCAGGAAGAAAAATGTACTGCTCTGCATGGTGTGCCAACCATGTTTATTGCTGAACTGAATCACCCTGACTACCATACATTTGATACTTCATCACTGCGCACCGGAATTATGGCAGGGTCGCCATGCCCAATTGAAGTCATGAAAAAGGTAATTGGAGACATGGGAGCAGATGAAATTACCATCTGTTACGGCCAGACAGAGTCTTCGCCTGTGATCACCCAGACCAGACCCGATGATGCAATTGAAAAACGTGTAGCCACTGTCGGCAAGCCACATCCCGATGTGGAAGTGAAAATTATCGATCCGGTGTCCGGTCAGGAGGTTCAGACAGGTGAACCCGGTGAGTTATGTACACGGGGCTACCTGATAATGAAAGGCTACTATAAAAATGAAGAAGCCACTGATGCTGCAATTGATCATGAGGGCTGGCTGCATACAGGTGATATTGCTGTGATGGATGAAGACGGTTATATTGCGATTACAGGCCGCATTAAGGATATGATTATCAGAGGCGGCGAAAACATTTATCCAAGAGAGATTGAAGAATTTCTTTACCAGCATCCCGCGATTCAGGATGTACAGGTGGTCGGTGTCCCTGATGCAAGGTACGGGGAGGAGTTAATGGCCTGGATTATTTTAAAAGAAGGCGCAGCACTTACGGAAGAAGAGCTCAGACAATATTGCCGCGGTAAAATATCGCATCATAAAATTCCCAGATATATTGAATTTACTGATGCGTATCCAATGACAGCTTCAGGTAAAATTCAGAAATATGTCTTAAGGGAAATGTCGCTTGAAAAAGCCGGGGTGGAAACATCATAATGGGGAACTGGAGGATGGGACAAATTGTTTCATCCTCTTATTCGTTTCGCTGTACTTGGATTTATCGTTGAACTTAATAACAGGATTGTTTTGTACAAACCTCTTTTCCTCGTGCATTTCATGAAAAAAGACTATATGATATTTCTAACCATATATTTAATCAATATGATCTGATTGCAGGGAGGGATCCAGTTGGAAGAACTGGCGGAAGTTCAACATTTAATAGAAGAGTCAGGCTGGCTTGGTCCTGCACTGTTTATATTGCTTCATCTTGTCAGACCACTGCTGTTTTTACCAGTGATTCTGGTATGTGTAGCGGGTGGCCTGCTGTTTGGCTTTATAGAAGGCGCGATCCTTTCGTTTATTGGGCTCACATTAATGAGCTTTGTTTCATATGTATTGATCTATCGGTTTCCGACCTTCAAACAAAAGCTTTCAAGGCTGAAAGATAAAGTGCTGCCGGACCGTCATTTGTCGATGGGACAAATTATGGTGCTTCGTATTATGCCATTTGTTCACTTTCATCTGCTGTCATTTTACTTAATGGAAATGACGGATACACGGAAGGAATATATGATCTATTCAATGATTGGTGTGATTGCGCCTGCAGTGATTTACACTGCATTTGGGGGTGCGATTCATGAGCTGCCGTGGTATGGAACAGCCATTCTTTTTATTTTACTACTCCTGGTCTACAAAGTGATTGGTAAGATGCATAACGACAAAATGGATACGATCACCTGATCAGCAGCACATCACAAAGGGGTGTGCTGCTGAAGTCTTTTCATAAGTCCATACTGGTTGTTTATCAGAAGCTGCATAATGCCACACTGCAAGCGCAGCACCGCATGCGTCAATGGAGTGTGTCGTTTCTGCTACTTCGTCTGTAAGACCAGTCATCCCCTGCTCTTTTAGCCAGGTAAAGACTTTTGCTCTCATGACCGGGTCCTTTTTATAGTGAAGTGCAGGATCCGGATCACCCATCCGCAACCCGATCGCGGCCCCGGGGTGAACCTCTACAATTTTAATCTTCTGATTTAAGCTTTGCAACATTCTCGTCAGCTGAATGCCTCTCAGTGTAATATATACCATTCTGGTCATGGTAGGCGTCATAATGGAGCTGCCGTTTAAACCGCCTGCTTTTAAGACGCTTCTGAGTGCTTTATCATGAGGACGGTCACCGCCGCCATCCTGATAAGAAAGAGGTGCATCAATTCCGATGATAACTTCTGTTTCAGCTGAACAAGCCTGCACCAGATTCAGAATATCCTGATCTGAGGCATGCGTGATTGATTTTTTTAGGGTCAGACCATCGTTCTTCATATAAAAAGCTGTGGCCACTGTATCCTGGTAGTTAGCTGGACCTGATAAGTCTATTCCAATGATGATCATAGAGACTCTCCTCTGGCATGTATTTCTATTCATCATATCAGCTTCAGAAATTGCGGAACAATTTTTGTGGGCGAAGGGGCCGTCAGTGTTCAAATCATTTCCCTGATGAACCAATTAAACTGAACATATCGTATCAAACCCTGACATCGCCATGAATAAAAGTGCGCTCCCTCATAAGGACAAATGTCCTTTTTCGGCCCTGCTATGATTAGCAGTAAAGGCTAAATAAGACAATGCGGTAGAGATTCACTGTAAAAAGCAGTAAGATTGAAAAAGCACAGAGCTTTGCCACCCAAGGCAAAGCTCTTATTCTTGAAACAAGCAGGTGGACAGCATGAAAATCTGGTATTTAATTATTGCATTATTTCTTATATCTATTAACCTCAGACCGGCGATTACTTCAGTGGCGCCGCTTTTGGATACGATTCAGCAGGACCTGGGTATGAGTGGAACAACAGCGGGACTCCTGACCACGCTGCCTGTTCTGTGTATGGGGATTTTCGCTCCACTCGCCACTAAAATTAGCGAGCGGGTGGGGCTTGAACGCGGAATTTTTTATTCTCTCGTATTGATTACGATTGCCACTGCATTAAGAGGTTTTTTTGGTACGGTTCCTTTATTAATTGTCACAGCATTTTTAGCCGGTGTCGGTATTGGTGTGGCAGGTCCACTGGTGTCGGGCTTTATCAAACAGTATTTTCCAACGAAGCCGGGAGTAGTCGGTGTTTATACAGTTTCTATGGCGATTGGTGCAGGAAGTGCCACAGGTATATCAGCACCTATTTACGAATCAATCGGCAACTGGGAGCCGGCCCTCGCGATCTGGGCAGTGCTTGGTCTGGCTGCAATGATTGTGTGGATCAGATTCCCCGGGAAAAAACAGTCCGGCCTGCCTGAAAAAACACCATTGCCATGGACAAGTGGCAGAGCATGGCTGATTTTATTGTTTTTCGGATTAATGTCGAGTATTTTCTATTCTGTCACAGCATGGGGCGCTCCGATTATTCAGAGTATGGGGTATAACTCAGTTGTTGCAGGTTCAATGTTAACTGCATTCGTCTTAATTCAGATTCCTTCTTCTTTTATCATTCCAAGTCTTGTTGCCAGGTTTGGTTATGTATTTCCAACACTGCTTGGCTGCACAGTCATTGAGCTTTCAGGCGTGATCCTGCTGATTTCAGACGGACACCCGCTGATTGCCATGCTATTAATCGGACTTGGAGCAGGAGGTCTGTTTCCGCTGGCGCTGATGCTCCCAATTATCGAAACGAATTCTTATCAGAAAGCGAGCGCATGGGCGGCCATGTCACAGGGTGGCGGTTATGTCATTTCTGCACTCGGTCCGCTCGGAGTTGGTGCAGTATACGATGTCACAGGGAGCTATATTAACGCGCTTTATGGAATGACCGCGATCATCTGTATGATGGGCGTGCTTCAGGTCATGCTATGGGTAACAGCTGAAAGCACCAGGTTAAAGAAACAGCGTTGATTTTACTGAGAAAGCCTGTGTAGATTTAACGGAACAGGGGTAAGTGAAGGATAGAGGTGGTTGAATATGAGAGCATATACTGATATCCGTTCAGATGAAGAGCTGGATCATATGATGAATCAACCGTTAAGTGTTGTCTATATCTCAAGAAATGGCTGCAGTGTCTGTCATGCGCTCCTTCCAAAAATCCAGCAGGTAATGGAAACGTATCCCGGGGTTGAATTCGGTCACATTACTGCAGATGATTATGAAGAGGTTGCAGGGAAACTGTCGATTTTCACTGTGCCGGTTGTGCTGATCTTTTCTGAAGGAAAAGAGCTATTAAGAGATGCCCGTTTTATCCGGATTGATGAGTTCAGGGAATCATTAGATAAAATGACTGTTCTTCTCGAACGGTAAAAAGGCAGGCTGATATGCTTGCCTTTTTGCGATCTGTTTATTATCATTACTACATTATAATTATTATAAATAAGAGAAAAGGAAGTAATGGTCATGACAAAGGATACGAAGGCTGCGATACAGTTCAGCCATGTCAATTATCAATCAGGCGATACAAAAATATTACATGATATCACCGGCTGGTTCCCTAAGAACAGAATCACAACACTTGTAGGACCATCCGGAGCGGGTAAAACGACGCTTTTCAGACTATGTAACGGGCTTATTTCCCCGGACTCAGGTGAGATCTATATAGATGATCAGAAAATTTCGTCGTACAATCCGGTGGAACTCAGAAGAAAGGTAGGAATTGCGCTGCAAACTGCTGTCATGGTGCCGGGCACCGTGCGTAAAAATATGGCGCTGCCTTTTGAGCTTCAGGGAAAAGAACTGCCTGAGGAAACAGCGGAAGAGATGATCAAACTGGTCGGACTTGATAAAAGCTATCTTGACCGTGATGCAAAGGATCTATCGGGTGGACAGCGTCAGAAGGTTTCGATTGCCCGGACACTTGTAATGAAGCCTGAAATCCTGCTGCTGGATGAAATTACGTCATCACTTGACCGCGTATCACAGCAGGAAATCGAAGAATTAATCGTCAGAATCAATCACACCTATCAAACGACAATTATGTGGATAACACATAATCTGAAACAGGCACTATCCATCGGTGAATACACGTGGGTCATGATGGATGGAGAGCTTGTGGAAACAGGTGAAAGCAGTCTGCTGAAAGATCCGCAGAACAAGAGAGTTCAGACCTTTGTAAAGGGGGAAGCAGAATGAGTTTTCTATTACTTGGTTTATCCCTCATTTTCGTATTAATTCCCCTTCTTTTATCAAAGACACTGAACCTTGGACTTGAAAAGGATGCTGTCGTGGCGACAATCAGAGCGATCATTCAGCTCCTTGCAGTCGGTTATATTCTGCAGTTTGTGTTTGATGCTGAGAACTTTTTCTATATCTTTTTAATGGTTGTCTTAATTATTGGTGCAGCGGTTCAGAATGCACGTAAAAAAGGTGTTTCAATCAAAGGGATTACATGGAAGCTGATTGTCACGTTTGTCTTTATTGAAGTCTTGACGCAGGGCATTTTACTCGGCCTGAATATTACACCTGCGACTGCACAGTACATTATTCCAATCAGCGGCATGGTGATCGGAAATTCAATGGTCTTATCAATTCTGTTTTTAAACCGCTTTACTTCTGAAATTGAATCCAGGGAAAGTGAAACTGAACTGATTCTGTCATTAGGCGGAACACCGAAGCAGGCGATTCACCGCCCGCTGATCTCATCAATTCAGGCAAGCACCATCCCGACGATCGAAAGTCAGAAGACGATAGGTCTGGTGCAGCTTCCCGGTATGATGAGCGGTCAGATTATTGCAGGGGCAGATCCGCTGCAGGCTGTCATGTTCCAGCTGTTGATCATCTTTCTTTTACTGACGACAGCTGTCGTGACAAGTGCGATGCTTGGATTCCTGTCTTACCCGACGCTGTTTAATGAGCGGATGCAGCTGCTGAAGCCTCAGAAAAAATAAAGCAAATAATTTTTGCGTAGACGCACACCTGGAATGGTCGTATAATTTTTAAAAATGAATCTGATAAGGGCAAACTTCTCCGAAAGGGAAGGACGCAAAGCTGTGAGCCTGTGTGGTATTCATATGGTTGTCTGGCTGCCGGGTTCTCATTCTGTGGGACCCACCTTATAGAATGGAGGACCAGGTGAAAAAGGTTATTTGTTCTGCGCTGTTATGTCTGATTGTGGGAATGGTGTGCAGTATGGCGATGCCGGTAAAAGCTTCAACGATTGAAAAAGCTACATGGTTATGGAATCCGTGGTCTCTAATTGATGGAACGACTGAGACACTGGACTTTTTGTCTGAAAAGCAGGTAACAAAAGTGTACGTACAGATCGATCGGGATGTTTCTGCTGACGTCTACCGTTCGTTTATTAAAGGCGCAACTGCAAGAGGAATTGATGTATATGCGCTCGATGGTGCACCTGACTGGGCCGCACCAAAAGGGTATCTCCAGCTCAGGCAGTTACTCGGCTGGGTTGAGCAATATCAGCAGGCTTCAGCAAACGAATCGGATTTTAAAGGTATTCACCTGGATGTAGAGCCATACCTGTATAGCGGATGGAATTCGAAGCGGGTAACTGTCGTTAAAGCCTATCAATCTCTCATTAAAGAAGCCTCAGTTAAAGCAGTTCAGCTGAATATTCGTATGGAAGCGGACGTTCCTTTCTGGTTTGACGAGATCAAATTCAAAAACACCTACGGAAGCGGGCTGCTGTCTGACTGGGTTCAGCAGCATACTGACGGAATTACAATTATGGCTTACCGTGATTCAGCTGCAGCGATTACGCCTATAGTGCTGCATGAACTGGCGGTTGGTGATCAGCTTGGAAAACCTGTTGTGATCGGTGTAGAGACAGGTCAGACAAGTGAAGGTGAGTATCTTACGTTTATTCAGGAAGGCGAAGCTGTAATGAATAGCGAGCTTGAAAAAGTAGTTCAGCAGGTAAAGAGTTTTCAGAGCTTTAATGGTTTTGCCATTCATCATACTGAGAGCTGGAAAGCCCTAAAGCCTTAAATAATAAAGAACTTTCCCAAAATTTGAGGGAAAGTTCTTTTTCATTGTTAAAAGAGTTGTATAATAGGGAAAAAAGAACGAAAAAGAGCAATGGAAATACGAACATTTACATAGGATGTGGGCATATGAGTACAAAATATCAGGAGATGTTAAATAAACGTATTGAACAGACAGTAATGGAGTGGAGTGCAAAACATGCTGTCACTGAAGATGAATGCTATCGCTTTTTCCATGGATTAAAAGGAACAGCCGGGACGATTGGATTGACAGCGTTGTCTGATCAGGCTGAAAAAGCCCTGGCAGAGCTGGAGGAAGACGGCACGCGGATCCTCACGGGGGAAGAATGGCGGAAATTCTTTGCGCATGATCAAATAAAAGCATTCACGCAGGAAGCGGCAACCATTGAGCAGCTGGAAGAGATTCAGGGGGAACTGGATGATCAGCCTGAATCAGTGCCCTTTATCCTGATGATTGAAAAAGATGTTGAGTTCATTAAAAGAATGAAAGGCTTCCTTGAAGAGAATGCCTTTCAAGTCATTACAACGATGACACTTTCAAAAGGCCTTGAACATTACTATGACCTTTCACCGGATCTGCTGATTGTTGATCTGGATTTATTATCTGAAGGGGAAGAATTACTGATCAGTGAAATGATGAAAAAAGCGAGAAAAGATTTAACGCCGATTATTTTAGTCAGTGGTGAGCTTACAGACGAGAAAAGAATAGCGGCTTATGAGATGGGTGTGCTTGATGTAATTGGTAAGCCGATTAATGAAAATATCATTATTCCTTTTTTAAGGAACAGGATATTCCAGCGCAACATGCTGCTTGGACAAATCAGGAATGACTTTTTGACTGGTGCGTTAAAAAGAGATTGTCTTGAGCATGAAGTGCTGCAGGTGACGAAAAAAATGCTTGAAGGGGAAACGGGATCTGCTGTTTTTGCGATGGTTGACCTGGATCATTTTAAGCAGGTGAATGATACTTATGGACATCCGGCAGGGGATGAAGTGTTGAGAACCTTTGCAAAAATCATTTTGGAAACAAAGGATCCGGCAGACCGGCTGATCCGCTTTGGGGGAGAAGAATTTTCTGTTGTATTCCCTGAGTCAACTTACGAGGAAGCTGAGAAAAAGATTCAGAACTGGCGTGAGGCTTTCAATCAGCATGTATTTTCATCAGGTGAACAGGAATTTAACGTTCAATTTTCCGCTGGTCTGAATGAATGGCATGGTGCCGTTCATATCAAGGAAATTCTCGAGTGTGCGGATAAATCTCTTTATTACGCAAAAGAAAATGGACGTAATTGTACTGTCCGGTACTCAGAAGTCATCAAATTACAACTTGCAACCGAGCAGATGGTGCTGATTGTGGTGGATGATGATGAACTGGTGAGAGAAATGCTGAAGGATCATTTTGAAAGGCGCGGAAAAGTTGGCGGTCGCTCAGTGGATGTTAAAACGTATGCAAATGGCGTGGATTTTCTTCAGGGTGACTGGTATACAGCGGGGAAGAAATATATGATTCTGCTGGATGGCATGATGCCAAAGATGGACGGAATAGAAGTGCTCGCAAAGCTGAGAGAAGCATATGGCACGAGAAATATACTTGTTTCAATGCTGACGGCGAGACAGGGTGATCAGGAGGTTGAACGGGCATTGGGACTCGGTGCTGATGATTATATGGTGAAGCCTTTTAACGTAAGGGAAGTGGCTTCAAGAATTGACCGTATGATGGAAAGGATGTTCAGTTAATGGTCACAGTAGTGCTATGGATTTCAGGTGTGTTTTTGCTGCTGCAGGTCGCTTTGTTGATCTATTTATCACTCATGAAGCAAAAAGGAATCCGAACCGATCAGGAGGTCTCCGGGGTTTATCAGCAAGTGCTGAGTCCTTACCTTGCATATTTAGCAGGGGAGAACGATCATGAACCGGATCTGCCGTCAGATGAGCAGGTTCGTGTAAAAGTACTCGAAAAGCTCCTTTCAGGATATGCTTCAAATATCAAAGGAGCGGAGAATGAAAAACGTATGAGCCATACAGCTGAGCGCTTTCTGGCTGATCATTACAGGGGTATTCTGCTGAAAGGAAGCTGGGCAGAGCGTGTGAATACTCTCTTCTTCATTGAAGATTTTCATCTGAAAACGCTCCAGTCAGAAGTGAAGAAACATTATCTCTCACTGAAGGATGAGGATGAAGAGTATAGGCAGTCACTTCGTGTTCTGGCTTCATTTGGTGATGAGAGCGTTCTGCAGGTGCTGAAAAGCGGGGAAGCTATTTCAATCGGGTTCATGAAGGAATGCTTGAGGAGACTGCCGGGAAGTTCTTTAGAACAATTGAAAGCAGATCAGGAGCTGCCTGTTCCGGTAAAGCTTGGCATGATCTCTTATTTTGGTGAGACGGGATTTTATGAGCACTTGCCATATGTCGAAGCTCATATTCAGCATAAAGAAAAGGAAGTCCGGCTGAAATCTCTCGCTGCTTTATGCCAGTACAGATATATTTCATCAGCGGATAAAATCTCTCCATTTCTGACTTCTGATTTGTGGGAGGAGAGAATGTACGCTGCCCGTCTTTCGGGGCTCCTTCAACTGACGAGATATTCCACCTCCTTAATGCAGCTCGCCGGCGATCCGAACTGGTGGGTGCGCTTTGCTGCTTGTGAAGCGCTGAAGCAAATGCCGGACGGTGAAATCCTGCTGACTTTTGCAGCGGAAGGGCATGAAGATCTGTATGCAAGAGATATGGCCAAACAGCTTCAAACGTTGAGAACGGGGGTGGGCAGATAATGGAATGGCTGAGTTGGCTTGTGTATACTGCAGCAATCGTCATCATTATTTATATGGCTTCTGTCTCACTATTGTACATTGGTATGTTTCTGGTGGCAGGACCAAGAATAAGGAAAGAGCGGCAGCTGAATCGTGAAGCCCATATAGAAGAGATTTCAATGAATAAGGATACTTTTCCGATCTCTGTACTGGTTCCTGCCTACAATGAAGAAGTAGGGGTTGTCAGTACTGCAAGGTCCATGCTTGCTCTGAATTACCCTCAATTTGAAGTGATCGTGATTGATGACGGATCTTCTGACCGGACGAGTGAACGTGTAATTGCTGAGTTCAGGATGAAGGAGATTGATCTGGCTATCCGCCGCTATTTTGATACAGCAGAGGTTGAACGGGCTTTTCAATCTACTTTATTTCCACACCTCTTTTTAATTCAAAAGCAAAACGGGGGAAAGGCAGATGCGCTGAATGCAGGTATTAACTTTTCAAAATATCCTTATTTTGCTGCGATTGATGGCGACTCCCTTTTAGACCGTGACGCGCTGCTGAAAACGATGAAGCCGATCATTGATTCAAATGGAAAGGTAACAGCCACAGGGGGAACCGTCCGGATTGCCAATGGGTCAAGGATTGTCAGAAGTGAAGTGGAAGAGATCGCCCTGCCGAAAACACCAATTGTACTGATGCAGATTATTGAATACTTCAGAGCGTTTCTTATCGGCCGGCTGGGCTTAAGCAGGATGAATATGCTGCTGATTGTGTCAGGAGCTTTTGGTGTTTTTGAAAAGAACCGCGTGATTAAGGCAGGCGGTTATAAGGTGAACACAGTTGGTGAGGATATGGAGCTCATTGTCAGGATGCATAAATCAATTAAAGATGAGCAGTCTGATCAGCGGATTGAGTATATTCAGGATCCGGTCTGCTGGACTGAGGCGCCTTCGACTGTCAGTTCTCTCAGGTCCCAGCGAAGAAGATGGCAAAGAGGGCTGGCAGAGACGCTCTGGACACATAAATCTATGCTGTTGAATCCAAAGTATAAAGGCATAGGGCTCTTTGCGCTTCCGTATTATCTGTTTGTGGAGCTGCTGAGTGCGGTATTCGAATTAATCGGTTATGTCATCATCATTGCCGGGCTTCTGTTTGCCTTTATTTCCTGGGAAATCACTGTGGTTATGTTTCTTGCAACGGTCGTATATGGTTCGCTCATTTCAAGTCTTGCCGTATTGCTTGAGGAATGGACCTATCATAAATATCCGGATGTTAAAAGTCTGCTGAAATTGTTTGGGTGGTCCTTAACCGAAGCGTTCTGGTATCGTCCGCTGACTGTTTTATGGAGATGTGAAGGGCTGGTTGCTGCCATTCGTCAGAAAGGTTCATGGGGGAACATGCAGCGAAAAGGAATTTCTGAAGAGGAAGCTGCGTAAAAAAGTCCGGGACGAAAAATATGTCCCGGACTTTTACTTATTCACTGGATTTAAATAATTCCTGAAGTATATAATATGAATCTTTTAATCTTTCTTCAGATTGCGGAATGTCCCACTTTTCCCACGTATAAGGCTCAAAAGGTGTCTGTTCAATCATTTCCTGGTCATTGCTGCTGATGATCGCTGCTGAAATATCAATCGCATCAATCTCAATAGATGACGTCAGACCATCCTGCTGAATATCACCGGTGAATTCCCGCTGGCTCGGATCTTTAGCGTTGAGCAGCATCCATGGAATGCGGATTTCGAGCAGTCCGTCATCAGTGTAGTAATAGTCTGAAAGTGAATCATATTCCTCGTGATCAGGGTCTCCAATACCAAACTTTAATGCGCCGGTTTCGTAGCTGTCAAAAGGCATTAACTCGTTTGTATCAGGTCTGATAAACGCTTTATTCAGCGCCAGTCTGATCGGGTGGAATTCATCGGGTTCTTCATTATCCGGAATCATATCAAGCGTTGTAGCATAGTCAAAGTAAAAAGTATCATAATCTCCTGCTACTTCCAGATCAGCCTCTTTCCCTTTGAATCTCGCTCTAAAGTCAGCGGGCCCTTTGCCAGTCTCAATCCCTTTATCAGGTCTTATACTGAAGTAAAGATCGAGCCATTGGTCCTTAAAGAAAGTATCTGAAAGCTCTGGTACAGCTAATTGGAGATACAGATATCGCTCGTCATGCAATACCTTCAGTTCCTTAATCAGGTCTGAATATTGACCGAGACTCTTTGCTTCTTCATCAGCCTCTCCGTTAATTCTTCCAAGATGTCTGTCAAAGCTCAGCAGACCAAATTGCTGCTCGTTTGTCTGTGCATTTGACCAGTATGGCCGTCTGTCGGGATTATCATAATCCATCGTATTCCACGTCCGCTTAAACCATTCATCCTGCCATGTAAATACAAGCCCCCCGAGCATATCGAGGTGAAGGATATCTTCATATAGACTTGTAAGGATTTCTCCCTGCTCTGTTTCTTCAATAAATCCCTGATTCCATCCAAAAGGATTTTCATGTGTTTTGCCTCTTGAAGCAGGGATACCGAATTCTGCAATCAGAATGGGCAGGTCATGACTTGCTTTCAGGTCTGCTAAATAACCTGCATAGTTATTAGGCTCGCCTCTGTGGTCGATATATTCTGTGTATTTTTCCTCCAGGTTTAAAAAGTCCGGATAATATGGATACACATGATAAGAGGCGAACATGCCCACTTCTGTCAGATCACCGGATACAGAAATATGATTTGGATCCACTGTTGCCAGATCCTCCTGTTCAGACGGCTCAGCAGGATGCTCCAGGTTATCTGTTGTAACCCAGTTGGTAAAGCTTAATGGCCGCATGCTTTTATATTCTTCTAGCTCGTATTCGATAAGGTATTCGAATTGCTCTGCAAGCCAGATCTCCATCGGCTCGGCGTTCTCAGTAGAAATGTATTTCCCAGTAAAGTCTTCCATATCAGGATACTGGGATTTCATCTGATCTACCATCAGCGGATACCACTCTATTCCAATCATCCAGCCAATCACATATTGAGAAACATCCGAGCGGTATACGCCGGAAGCGTGACCGGGTACGTGGTCAATATTCGCATTTCCATGAATGGCATCCGTAATGTGCTGAATCTCTTCTCTGAAAGCTTGTGTACTTTCTTCGTTAAAAGCATCCAGTGTTTCTTCAAGCGGTTCCTCATCAGCCCATACACCGTGCATCAAATAAATCGGCTCTTCCGCCTGCTCGTTATATGCAGCAAGAGAGTCATAAAATGCAGGGGGGTGAAGTGTATAGACCCGAACTGTATTGGCATTCATTTCTCCGATCATGTCGAACCATCTGTCATACTCTTCTCTTGTAATTGCAGCCTCTCCCGGGAAGTAGCCAGGCTTGCCCATCCCCATGTTAACGCCTTTGATTGTAATTGGTTGCCACTCACTGCCGCGGTAAACTTCATATTGCTGTTCATTTATTCTTGCAGGGTATGAAATGTCATTGATTGAAGCCTGCGTTTCTTTAGCAGAATCCTGAACGCTAGCAGAATCTGATGTTTCTGACGCAAGGTCAAACGTCTTATTAATCATAGGAGCTGCTGTCCGCCAGAAAAAACTTTTATCAGGAGAAAATGTTTCAGGTGATAACCATTTCTGCACAGTAGCCATACCTGAAACCTGAAAGTATGACGGCAGGCTTTCAATATCAGCATAATCTCCTGCGAAATAGGTGATATTCGCCTGCTGTTTTGTATGATGCAACACAGCTGGAAATTGCTCAGGAAGTCCAGCTTCTTTCAGTTTTGCACTTCCGCTTGAGCTTGGTGACCAGTCATACCAGGCTGCAACATCACCTTCGTCCTGAGGGATCAGAATATCAAACCAATAGCGGTAGCCGGGGCTTTCTTCAAGGTCAAAAAGTTCCTTTCCTTTCTCAGTGAAATTCAGCCTGATTGCTGTTTCATCAAAATCATTCTGGTCAAGAACGAGAATGCTGTCTGAAGATTCGTTCAGCAAGATAAACCCTTCGCCTTCATACTGCCAGTCACCCTGTGATGTCTCATAATGATCAATCATCCACGAGGGAACTTCATCGCCTTCCAAAGAAGGGAAGTAACGGCCAATCCATCCCGTCCAATCAGCCTTGATGAATTCCATTACATCCTGCTTTACATTGTCAGATGTGGGAGAAGCAAAAGAATTAAACTCCATTACAAGGTCAGTATCCTCGCTTAACACCTGATTTTTAATGAGGCTCCAATCCTCCTGCTTCAGTCCGCCCTCAATCAGGTCGCTGCTCCCTGGTGTAGCTTCGCCGTCTGGAGACCAGGGGAGATCAGACTCATATACACCATAAGTATCAGCAATATAAATTAAATCTTTTCCCGTCAATGACGACGGGAAAAGATAATTGTCGACAGATTCAGCCTGCTCATCTGTCTTCAATCCGATATAATCATTTTCTTCATTAAATTCAGTACCATCAGATTTTTGATAATGGTAGTGATTCAATAGCCAGGTTAGGCTGTGGTGCTCGCGGTATTTTTCGTCGGGCACTGTATAATCAATAATACTAATGTTCAGTTCGGTATGGCTTTTTGAAAACCAAATCATAACAGGGAGTATAATAATCACAATCAGTCCTATGCTGAAAACCAGTAGCTTTTTCAATGATTTGAACCTCGCTTTTCATGTCATAAAATCTTATTTATTATTAATAATAGTCTGAAAGTCTTGTTTGAACAATAAAAAATACCCACTTTTATAAAAAGTGGGTACGGTTTGTGAAGTATAGCTATTATCCTTTCAAATCCCGCTGTTTATAACTGTAAACACCTGCTGTATATAAAATCGCAGCAAACAGCGTCAAAAGTAAAAGAGGGATTAGGCTCAGATCTTCACCCGGAATCTGCGGTACATGTCCAAACGGTGATAACTTACCCGGCCATTCAGGCAGCTGGAGTAACCCGCCAAGGTACACAACGAGAAATGAATAAATTAAATATCCCCAGGCAATAGAAGTGATGGAAGGCTTATAGCCGGTGAATAAAGTTCCGATGCCGACCATTACCCAGATTGCAGGCAGATAGACGAGCCCTGCTGTTATCACTGTACTAAATGGCATGGGTTCGTCCATTACAGGGACAGAGGCGCCCCATAGGCTGACTGTAGCAATGACCATCATAAGAGAGCCGAATATCAAAGCAACAGCAAGGTAGCTTAGGAACACTTTTTGTCTGGAAACTGCACGGGCATAAATGTTCTCCATCCGGTTTTTGTTTTCCTCTGATTTTAACTTGAAGAAAAACATGAGGGCCGGCACCGCAGCCATCATAGACATAATTGCCATCAGCATAGAAACGAACTGCTCTGTCAGTGTCAGGCCGCTTTCAGGGTCAACCATATTACTTAACATTTCATTGCTTCCGAAAAATGACTCGAGATCCCCAAGGACCGAACCATAAGAAGCACCAATTGCCATGAGGGCAACTCCCCAGACAATGATACTTGTTCTGAGCAGTCTCAGTGCAAGACCGAATGGACTGAGAAGGAATGGAGATGCATGTTTCCGTCCCGGTTTTGCAGGAAGCATTCCGCTCCCCAAATCCCTTTTAAATAAAAGACTGAATGCTGTTCCCGCGAAAAAAAGGCTGCCTGCAACGAGTAAAAATAGTGGACTGATCAGGTTATTTACATACACCTCAGTTTTTAACGTCCATCCAAGTGGTGAAAACCATGATACTGTCTCATTACTCACATCACCAAATGCTCTTATGATATATGATAAACCAAGTACTAAAAAAGCAAAGCCGGTGGCACCGCGGCTGCTTTCAGAAAGCTGGGCAAAAAACGCTGTAACTCCTGCAAAAAAAAGCCCCGTAGCGCCAATTGCTGCACCATATAAAAATGAATCCCCCACAGGCACAGTTTCAATTCCAAGTATACTTAAGGAACTGCCTAGAGAAAGTGCCAGCAGCAACTGTGAAATGCCCATTGTAATTAATACAGCAGTTAACGGTGCCAGTCTGCCTGCAGGAAGTGAACCGATCATTTCAGAACGGCCATCTTCCTCATCGCCCCGCGTATGCTTTGCTGTCAGCAGAATCGTCATCACTGCTGCCAAAATGGCAGTGAAAAGCAGCATCTGATGGGCCATCATCGGACCGGTTGTGTAATTTTCAAGTCCATATCCAGGCCCCACCATTGCGGTCATCGCAGGATTTCTCATTGTTTCCGCCACTGCAAATCGCTCAGCCTCCGATTGATAAAGGTCCTCAAACGCCCAGGCAGTCAGTAGGGTGAGTGCAGTGATCGATAAAATCCAAATGATCATTTTTAATAAGTCTGCGCGTAAATAAAACTTTATCAGTGATCCTGTCTGATAAAAATTCTTTCGGCTCATCGCTGATCACTTCCTGTCCCTTCATAGTGGCGCATAAACAAATCTTCAAGTGTTGGCGGTGTGCTCTCCAGCCTGGTGATACCAAGTGTACTCAGTTTTTTAATCACGATATCCAGTGCTTCCGCATCCACCTGAAGTGACGTTCCTTTTTCAGTATGCTTTACATCATGTACGCCCGGAAGATCACTGATTCCATTCAGTGGAGCTCTTGTTTCTACCACCAAATTTGTTCTTGTCAGATGGCGCATCTCATCCAATGAACCTGATTCAATGATTTCACCCTGTCTGATAATCGCAACCCGGTCGCATAACCGTTCAACCTCAGACAGAATATGGCTTGAAAGCAATACACTTTTGCCTTCAGATTTTGCTTCCAGTACGCACTCCTGGAATACACGTTCCATCAGCGGATCCAGCCCTGAAGTTGGTTCATCCAGAATGAACAGTTCAGCATCTGATGCAAAGGCAGCAACGAGTGTCACTTTTTGTCTGTTCCCTTTTGAGTAAGTACGGCATTTTTTTGATGGATCCAGTTGAAATCTTTTAATCAGCTCCTGCTTTTTCTCTGGGTTATAGCTGTCCCGTAACTTTAAGAATAAATCAATAACTTCTCCGCCAGTCAGGTTTGGCCATAAATTGGCGTCACCCGGGACATATGCAATCCGCTTGTGAATGTCTACTGAATCCTTCCACACGTCTAATCCAAAAATTGAAGCGCCACCTGAAGTCGGCTTAATAATGCCAAGCAGTGTCCGGATCGTTGTTGATTTCCCGGCGCCATTCGGTCCGATAAACCCAAAAATTTCTCCTTTGCGAATCGTGAAACTGACGTCTTTCAATGCCTGGAATTTTCCAAACCTTTTTGATAAATGTTCAATGTGAAGTATGGTCATATGAGACCCTCCTTAATATGATTTTTAAAATTGTTGAAATTCAAGCGTCACGGGGAGAGTTGCCCGCTTTTTAACTAACACCTATTTCATAAAAGTTTTAAACTATTTTACTTTATATATTTCATAATATACCCGTTTATATAAAAATACAATACTTTATGAACTAAATTATTTGTTATATTTCATAACTTTGTTTACACTATAATAAGAGTCATGAATAAAGAGGTGACAGCATGAATGGATTTGAACGCAGACGTGAATTAAAAAAGCAGCATATTTTACAGGCTGCGATGGAGCTTTTCAGTGAACTTGGGATTCAGAAGGTTTCAATTGCTGATATTGCTAAAAAGGCTCAGGTTTCTCAGGTAACCATCTATAATTATTTTGAAAGTAAGCATAATCTGATACATGAGGTCTTTATTTATTATGTGGATCAGGCGTCCAATCAGTTTGAAGAAATTGTGCATAGTGATCTATCGTTTCCTGAAAAGGTGAAGGGGATCATTTTTAATAAAAAGCAGGTGTCTACAAATATTCACCCTGAGTTTTATCAGTATCTGATGAAAGAATATACGGAGGAAGGTAATTATATAGAAAGAGTTTATACTGAAAAAGCGTTACCTTATTTTATCCGGCTATTTGATGAGGGGAAAAAAGAGGGCTATGTGGATCAGCATCTATCCAATGAGGCAATTCTTTTTTATATCCAGATGTTAAAGGATTATCTTCAGCGTGAAGATGTGTACGAGCGTATTCTCCCGTTAACTGAAGACATTACAAATATATTCTTTTACGGCGTAATCGGAAAGAAATCATAAAATAAGCCCTGGCATATCAGAGATGCCGGGGCTTATTCTTATAAGATTGCTTCTGCTAAAATGCGGTCAAGCTTTCTGATATCCACTTTCTTATTCACATTCAGCTTAAAGCGCCCGGAGCGTGTCCACAGTTCAAGCTCTGCGTTCAGATCAAATGTCCCGCCGTTTTCAGATGAATACATATCGATCGATTTAAAAGGAATCGTATAGATTTCCACTTTCTTACCGGTAATCCCCTGTTTGTCAGCGATAAGCAGACGTTTATTCGTGATTACCGCTGTATCACGCACCGTTTTATAAGCTACTTTCGCTTCTTCACCTTCAACAAGCAGTGCCTCGAGATCAGCTGGAACTGCTACTTCCTCAATAAATGTCCAGCTCATAATTGCTGTTAAATCTGCCATTCTATCAGCCTCCTTAACTATATATTAATGGAGACATACGATAGAGTCACCCCCAGAAAATGGTTTTCAACAGCGAAATATATAAAGGCTAACCACAAATAGAATTCGGATTGAAAAGGAGATGTTACATAAGTAAATAGAATGTATTTTGAATTCGCTTACAAGGACTTTCTTATTAATTGTTTGTAAAGATTCTAAATATTGTAGAGAAATCCAAACTTTTCTTTTAGTATTAAAAATGCACGAATACATAACCAGGAGGTAATACATTAATGCAGCCTTACAAAAAGCACTTTGCTGTTTTTGTAGCTTTAGTCATGGTATTCAGCCTGCTGACACCTTTTTCATCTGTGTCAAAAGCGGCAAGCTTTACAGAGACGTTTGATAATTGGACTCAAACTGGATCATCATATCTGGATGGTTCATTTGAGGGAAATAACGGAGTGAACTGGGACTATACAGGTGGACGGGCATCGACTTCGATTGATGGAAAGGGAATGATGTTCCGCGATGCTGGAAGTGTCTTAATATCTTCTGAGATTGATGGCGGAATTTCATCACTATCTTTAGATATTAAGGCGGATTTCACTACAACTAACCCTCGTCAACTAGAAGTATATATTAACGACGTGCTCGTTGGGACAACTCCTAACGTTGCGGCGGGTAGTGAAAAAATTAACTACAGCTTAGAAGATTTGGATGTTGAAGGACCGTTTGTCATTCAATTTAAAAAGGTGGGTTCTAACAGTCAGCTGACTGTCGACAACATCGCATGGACTTCATACGAAGATCCGACAAAAGTTTCCGCTGTACAGTCCAGCGTACCAGCTGGTCAGGTAGCTGAAGGAACAGAAGTAGCATTTTCTACTTCAACTGCTGATGCAGAGATCTTTGTTGCTCAAAATGGCGGTGAGTATGAAGCATACACAGCTCCATTCACGTTAACTGAAGATACAACGTTTGACGTATATGCTGCTGCAGACGGACTGGATGATAGTGACGTCAGAACGTATGAGTATTCAATCATTGCTGAAGAAAGTATTGCAGACGTTAGGAACCAGGAAGTGGGTTCAATTGTTTCAACAACTGGTACAGTAAGTGCTGTATTTAACCAGGGTGGTGCGAACAATATTTATATGCAGAATGCAGGCGCTGGCATTGTTGTCAGATCAACTGCTGACGTAACTCCTGGTGATATTATTTCGGTATACGGTGAGCTTCAGGATTATAATGGACTGGCGCAAATCGCAGCTGAGGCTGAGGATGTTGTTGTGACTGGTCAGGAAGAAGCACCTGCACCACAGCCGGTTCCTGAAACTGGTCTTAGCGAAGCGCTTGAAGGAACACTTGTATCTGTTTCAAATGTCAATATCGCTTCTTCCGGCAGCGGTAATTACTATGGAACAGATGAATTTGGAAATGACATTGTGATTCGTCCGGCAACAAGTCTTGATATTCAGACAGGCCGTACGTATGAAGTCGTTAATGGTGTGGTTGGAGAGTTTAATGGAACATATCAAATTGTTCCAAGATCAGCTGATGACGTGATTTTCGATACAAATCAGGTTCGTCCTGTGAAAGCTGACCCTGCCGGCGGATTTGTAGCAGAAGGCGGGACAGTTACACTTTCAACAGAAACTGAAGGTGCATCGATTTATTACACAACAGACGGTTCTGAGCCGACTGAAGACAGCACGCTTTATGATGGTGGCGTAACAATCACTGAAAACACTGATCTCAAAGCAGTTGCTGTAAAAGAGGGTATGACAACAAGTGATGTTGCTGAATTCACTTATGTGATTCAGTCTGATGATATTGAGATTCACGATATTCAGGCTGCAGCGCACTTCTCACCTTATGAGGGACTGTCTGTACCTGATGTTGAAGGGATTGTCACGTATGTAGTGAACAGCAGCAGTTTTTATATGCAGTCACTAACACCGGATGAAGACTCTCGTACTTCAGAAGGAATTCTTGTATACCAGAGAAGTCATGGTCTTGCTGAAGGAGATCACGTAGAAGTAAGTGGAACGGTTTTAGAGTATTATGTGGAAGGTTACGGAGACCGTTTTGACAATGATCTTCCTGTAACACAGATCGAATCAACAAACATTAATGAAATCGCATCAGGTCTTGAGCTTCCTGAGCCAGTCGTTATTGGCGGCGAAAACGGTATTGAAGTACCGACTGAAGTGATTGATAATGACAACTTTGCACAATTTGATCCTGCAGAGGATGGCATTGACTTTTATGAAAGTATTGAAGGTATGCGTGTCGAGGTAGCTGGCGGAACAGCGAGCGGTCCTCAGAAGTACGGTGAAATTGCAGTGCTTCCGAATAAGGGAGATGAAGTTTATACACAGGCAGGCGGTTCGATTGTGAAGCCTGATGACTTTAATCCTGAGCGTGTGTTTATTGATGTAGATGACGAGAATTTTGTTGTGAAAACAGGGGACGAGTTATCAACATCAGCAATTGGTGTAATGAGCTACGGTTTTGGGAAGTATAAAGTGCTTGCAGGAAAAGGCCAGATGCCAGCATTCACTGATGGCGGACTTGAGCCTGATTCAACAACGATTGAATACAAAGAAGATGAGCTGACGATTGCTTCTTATAATATTGAGAACTTCTCAGCAAATACTTCTAATACAAGTGATGAGAAAGCGCAGCGTATTGCTGATTCATTCATTAATGACCTTGGATCACCGGATATTATTGCGCTGACAGAAGTACAGGATACGAATGGTCCAACAGACGATGGTACAGTTTCAGGAGAGGGAAGCTATCAGCGCCTGATCAATGACATCATCGCGCTTGGCGGTCCTGAGTATGCTTATACTGAGGTCATTCCTGAAGATAAGCAGGACGGCGGACAGCCGGGAGGTAACATCCGTAACGGTTTCCTTTACAACCCTGAACGCGTTCAGCTGACTGAAGGAGAGCAGGGCGGAGCCAATGATGCAATCGATGTGGTGGACGGCGAACTCACGCTGAACCCTGGACGTATTGCGCCATCAGAATTCCCGAACACACGTAAGCCTGTTGTTGCGGAATTCGATTTTAACGGCGAAAAAGTGATTGTAGTTGGAACTCACCTGAACTCTAAAGGTGGAGATCAGCCGTTATTCGGTCAGAATCAGCCGCCATTCCTTGGCAGTGAAGCTGAGCGTGTTGAGCTTGCAGCGATCATTAACAGCTTTGTACAGGATGTGCAGGCACAGACACCCGATGCAAACATTGTCGTTGCAGGTGATATGAATGATTTTGAATTCGCTGCACCGATTGAGGCACTAAAAGGTGAAGAACTGACGAATCTGATTGACGGAGTGGAAAAAGAAGAGCGCTACACTTACAACTATGAAGGGAATGCACAGGTGCTTGACCACATTCTTGTGAGTAATAACCTGGCTGACCGTACAGCGTTTGATATTGTTCATATCAACTCTGACTTCATGGAAGTTCACGGACGTGCATCTGACCATGATCCACTGCTGGCACAGATCAGCTTTAAAGAGGATATTGAAGAACCACAGCCTGAAAAGAAAGTTGTTAACCTTGCTGACTATGAGCAAAAGAAAGTAAATATCTTTGAAAATGATGTACACATTGTAGCTGAAAAAGGATTAAAGGCAGATGAAATTATGGTTCGCGGCACGAACGTAAGCTTTGAGGGTGAGGGTCTTGAAGATCTTGAAATCACACTTCATGCAAAAGAAGCTGGTGCAGCGTATGATTTTGAAGGAAATGAAGTAAAATCAGTGGTTGTACAGCATAAAAACGTTGAAGCCATCTATGGAGCAGAAAATATCCAGAAGCTTGAGCTTCGCGGATCAGCGAAAAAAGCTGGCGTGACGCTTTATGACACTGAAGGAAATGAAATTGAGCTTGAAAATGAAAAGCCTGGTAAGGGCAAAAGTAAGAAAGCATCATAATGAGGAACCCCCTGAAATCGCAATCTGCGATTCAGGGGGTTTCTCCATTATGAAGCTGACCCAATTAACAGACCACAGTACCATTGCATCCACTCCATTTAAATTCCTAAAAAAAAACCGCCTTAACAGCGGTTCAAATCATTTCCCGGGCAATAAGCTCATAAGACTTCTTCTTATCCTCAGGAGAATATATATTCGTAATCAATAAAAAGTCATCGGTTTGATATCGCTCACTTAACTCTTCCAGAGAAGTCTTCACTTTCTCAGGCGTCCCGACAATCATTCTTCTGCGGTTATGCCGGATTTTCTCCAGGTCAGCTGATGTAAGTCCTTGCTCTTTCAGGCGTTCAGGAGCATGAACCTGTGAATCGCCTTTTTCAATGCTAAGCAGCCACATATCCTGCGTAAGTGCGAGGCGCTCAGCTTCTTCCTGTGTTTCAGCACAGACGGTAAATACACATACATTTACAGTTGGTTCATCAAATTGCCCTGGTTTGAAATGTTCACGGTATACCCGGAGTGTTTCTTCCCATTTATCCGGATTAATAAAGTGACCAAATGTCAGTCCCAGACCGCGCTCCGCAGCAAGCTTAGCGCTTCGGGGTGAGAGACCGAGCACCCATATGGGCGGGGCACTGCCGGTTCTTGGTGTGACTTTGACCATTCTATATTCATGCTGCTTGGGAAGTTCATTATGCAAAAACCCGTACAATTCATCGAGATGTCTTGGGAAAGCACTCATCATACTTTCACGGCTGTCAGTTAATGCGGCTCTTGTCCGTTCAGTTCCGCCGGGAGATCTGCCAACGCCGAGATCCACGCGGCCGGGAAACAAAGCCTCAATCGTTTTAAAGGTTTCTGCAACCTTCAGGGGACTGTACTGCGGCAGTAAAATGCCACCGGAACCCACTTTAATGAATTCTGTAGCTGAAGCGATTCGTGTCATCAGAATTTCGGGTGCTGCGCTGAGCAGCCCGTTAGTATTATGATGCTCGGCCAGCCAATAGCGCTGATAGCCAAGCTTTTCAGCGGATTTTGCAAGTTCAATGGTGTCATTCAGGACATCAGAGGGGTCTGATCCCTGAGGCATTGGGACCTGATCCAGAATTCCAAGTTTCATGACTGAGTCCTCCTCATCATTCAATGACTCAATTATGACATGATCCCGGTTTAACCTGCATCAGGTTTGCTCACGCAAGCCTCAACTGAATCAATTTTGCGATTTCAGTGGCTCTTTTAGCAGTCAGTGTTTTTGCTTGCGTCAGGGCATAATCAAGTGTGCAGGGGCTATGCATAATTGAAAAGCTTGCTGTAAATAGATCCAGGAGACCTTCAGCTTCATGATCAAGGCTGCCTGATATTAAAAGAACCGGCTTATCACATGAAGCTGCAAGTTCAGCTACATAATGAGCCACTTTCCCATACATCGTCTGTTCATCACTTTTTCCTTCACCTGTAAGGATCAGGTCCGCTCTACGGACTGCTTCAGGAAGTCCCATTTCTTCCCCAATCAGTTTTGCACCCTGTGCGAACTGACCGCCTGCAGCAAGCAGGGCAAACCCCATTCCACCTGCAGCTCCAGCGCCTGGTGCATCAATCAGTTCCGCAGCAGTGAGTGCTGCAAACTGTGAAATCCATTGATCATAAACAGCAATATCTTCAGATCGGACACCTTTTTGAGGACCGAAAATCGCTGTAGCACCTTCTTCTCCGGTTAAAGGGTTATTCACATCTGAAGCGATCATCAGGTCAATTTCTTTCAGTCTCGGGTCAAGTGTTGTCAGGTCTACGCGCTGAATATAAGGAAGTCTCCCCAGGTTAACGCTGCCTTCAAATGTCTCTGTGTAAGTGTACATTGCGCCAAGCGCTTCAAGCAGGCCTGCTCCACCGTCATTCACTGCACTTCCGCCAAGGCCGATCAGCACCTTTTTACACCCATGGTCCAATGCATAGCGGATCAGCTCGCCAACGCCATATGAAGTAGATTGGATCGGTATCAGTTCATCAGTTGTGAAGTCCGGAAGACCGACCGCCTGTGCTGATTCAATATAAGCGGTGTCTCCATCTATACAGATTTTCGCTTTTTTATCATGTCCGTATGTATTTTTAACTGTAACTTCCATTGGGATGATCCCTTTTTTAAATGAAAACGGCTCAAGCATGCCTTCACCACCATCTGCCATCGGAAGAAGTACATAGTCAGCTTCAGGATAAACGAGTTGAAACCCTTCTTTCATTGCCAGCGCTGCTTCTGAAGCGCTCAGGCTGCCTTTAAATGAATCTGGTGCAATGACAATTTTCATAATCAGTCAGCTCCTATTCAGTGCGATTGGCTATATTGTATCAGGCTGAATGAGACAAAGCGCTTAAAAAAAGAAATTTCTGATTATGATCAATTTCCACTTGAAAAAGTGACGGTTGTGTGATTTGTTTTCGATAATCCCTTGCAATTAATGGTGCAACCATCGTACAATGAAGGATGAATGTCATTTTCGAAATGAGGGTAAAAATGAAAACTTCCATTTATGGATTAACGTTGGAGCAACTTGTTGCCTGGCTTATGGAACATGGTCAAAAGAAGTTTCGTGCAGAACAGATTTGGGACTGGCTTTATCGTAAGAGAGTCACAACTTTTGAAGATATGAAGAACGTCAATAAAGAATGCCGTGAGTTACTAGAAGAGAACTTTGTCATCGAGACACTGGATCTTCAGATTCGTCAGGATTCACAGGACGGCACTGTGAAATTTTTATTTAAACTTCAGGATGGAAACCTGATTGAAACCGTACTGATGAGACAGAAATATGGTCAGTCAGTATGTGTAACGACTCAGGTCGGCTGTAATATCGGCTGTACATTCTGTGCGAGTGGTCTGCTTAAGAAGAGCCGTGACCTTTCGAGCGGTGAAGTTGTTGAACAGATCATGCGCGTTCAGAAGTATATGGATGAAAAAGGCGATGGTGACCGCGTCAGTCATATCGTTGTCATGGGAATCGGAGAGCCGTTTGATAACTATGATAACCTGATGAGCTTCCTGCGCGTCGTGAATTCAGCGAAAGGTCTGGGCATCGGGGCACGTCATATCACGGTTTCAACAAGTGGTCTTGCGAACCGGATTTATGACTTTGCAGATGAAGACCTGCAGGTAAACCTTGCACTGTCTCTTCACGCACCGAATGATGAGCTGCGTACACGCATCATGAAGATTAACCGTGCATATCCAATTGAGCCGCTTATGAAAGCGATCGATTACTACCTTGAAAAAACAAATCGCAGAATTACGTTTGAGTACATTCTTTTACATGATGTAAATGATCATGTGGAAGAAGCAGAACAGCTTGCGAAGATGCTTTACAACAAGCGTCACCTGGCATATGTGAACCTGATTCCTTACAATCCGGTTGATGAGCATATCCAGTATGAGCGAAGCAAGCAGGAAAACATCATGAAGTTTTATGATACGCTGAAAAAAGGCGGCATTAACTGTGTGGTACGTCAGGAGCATGGTACTGATATTGATGCGGCATGCGGACAGCTGCGCAGTAAGCAGATTAAAAAATCAGCAGTATAAATTTGAAAGCCTGGAAAATTCCAGGCTTTTTCTAATTTTTAGAAGCTATACTTATTTCTATTGAAAACCGTCTCTTCCATGTATTATAATAAAAATGTGACAAATGACCTATTTGGAGGAACGGTGATGGAGGGACTATTTTTAACGGCAGCCTTTATTATTACAGCATTTCTTGCTAATACACTTCGCTTCTTCGTAAACGGATACATAAACAGATTAATATTTGTCATCTCGACAGTACTGCTGGTTCTTCTTGAGCAGTGGCTTGTTTCACCTTCACACACCCATTGGCTGCTTTTATTTGTCATTGCGGCAACTGTGATCAGCTTTCATTTCAGTGGAGGTATGATTGCAGCAGGACTTGCATCATTATATCTATGGATCACTACAGGGCAGGTGGAACTTAGTGTTTATACCGCCTATTTTTTATTTGCATCATCCGTTTATGCAGTCAGATTTTATGTCAGAAAAATACGCCGTCAGCGCGATCACTGGCTTGAGATCCTGACGATTAATTCAAAACAGCTGAATGTGACAAAGGATGTCAGTCAGGCCATGCAGCAAACGTTTAATACAAAGCGCCTGCTCGAAACGATCCTGACATCTATGACAGCAGGACACGGGCTTGGCTATAACCGCGCAATGATTTTTCTGCTCGGAGAAGACAAGCATACGTTAAAGGGTATCATGGCCACAGGGCCGGTTCGGGCGGAAGAAGGCTTTGAGATCTGGGAGAATATCACGGTTAACCGCTATGGCCTGGCAGATTTAATTGATAAAAAAGAAGAAGAGAAGGCAGATCAACTATTAAATGAAATTGTGCAGGATATGACCATTCCGCTGACAGAAGACAGCTTTCTGACTAGTGTGATGAACTCGGGTCATCCAATGCTTGTGAAAAAGATAGATGAAAACGATGAGCTGATGAAGCATTTTCAACATAAGCTTAATCTGCAGGAGTTTGCTGTGATTCCTCTTATTCATCAGGGCGAAAAGTCAGGAGTTGTTATGATCGATAACCTCGTGAACCAGAAGCCGCTTAATATGCATGATGTCGACATCGTTACCCCGCTTGCTACACAGGCAGCTATTGCGCTTCAGCAGGCGAGCCAGTATGAATCAGTTGAACGGATGGCTCTTAAGGACGGATTGACCAATCTTTATAATCAGCGTGCATTTCAGCAGTCTTTATCTGATGAGTTTTGCAGCAGGTCGTTTTCAATTATTCTATTAGATATTGATTTCTTTAAAAATTATAATGATACCAATGGACATATGCTCGGTAATGAGGTGCTTGTTCAGCTTGCGGGAGTCATCTCAAATAGTCTCAGAGGGGATGATCTTGCTTATCGTTTTGGCGGGGAGGAGTTCGTTATTTTACTCCCGGGTACAACAAAGGATAAAGCGTATATGGTAGCAGAAAGAATCCGTAAAAGGGTGGAAGAAACAGTTTTTCCAAAAGGAGAATTACAGCCGAAAGGAAAGCTGACGGTCAGCCTGGGTGTCGCTGCATCTGATGGTTCAATGGATCCTTTTGATGTCGTAGAACTTGCGGATCAGGCGCTGTATGAAGCAAAAGACCGCGGTAAAAACCGCGTGGCAGTCACCTAGGAGGTATATAGATGGATTATGCATTATTGCTAATGAATATTATTGCATTCACGATCGTCTTTCTGATTACAACCAGACCGATGTACTTGCGTTCGCTCAGAGTGAAAGCGGATCGTACAGCTAAGCGGCTTGGGCTCTCTCTGAATGAGTTGGTCTATTCATATGAACAGATGGTCTTCTTTACAGCACTTCCAAGTCATTTACCTCAGCTGAAGCTTGCTGAAAAGCAGGATATCTTACTGAAGCTTGACTATCATTCTATGTTTTTCCCAAGGCTCAAAGGCGTAAAAGTCATTGTCACAAAAGGCAGTCATCCTTTTGATCTGGCTTATTTGCCGATTAAAGATTTCAGGCTTCCTGCGCTGGACCGACTTTCCTCAGAGTCTCATTTGACTGACAGAGAGTATTTAACAGTCAGCTCTTATATTGCGAGCAATCTGCAAACACTGTATGAGATTAAAGATGAAGTGTTTCATAAAATGCAATTTAAAGCGGATCAAATGCCAGAATAAAAAGAAAAGAGGCGGACTCATGATAAACGATCAACAGCTATCAATCCGGACGTCGAGTCTGCTTGAAACAGTCAGTTCCTCGATTCATCATAACCGCTATGAAGCGACACCTTACGAAGGGCTCGAGGCTTTAAGTGAAGCTTATTCACTAAAAGGCAGGAGCTTAGTGGATTATGGGTGTGGGAAAGGGCGGGTTTCATTTTATTTTCATCACCGGTTTGGGATTGATGTGACAGGTATTGAGATGAACCCAAGGCTTTATCAGGCAGCGCTTGAAAACCAGGCATCCTATCTGGCTAAACGAAAGCTGAAAAAAGGCAGCATTCAGTTTGAACGTGCCTATGCGGAGAAGTATGAAGTGAAAGCGGATCAGGATGTGTTTTATTTCTTTAATCCATTTTCTCTGCAGTTATTTTCAGCTGTGCTTAGCCGGATCTCATCATCTCTTGAGAAGCATCCAAGACAGGCCACGATTATTTTGTATTATCCAACTGTTGAATACATTCATCATATTGAAGAGCATTCCGCTTTTCATCTGACACAGCAGATTCCGGTTCCGGGATTGGTAGAAAATAATCATAATGAGCGTTTTGTGGTTTTTGAGTATGGAGAGTAAAGGTTTTAGTGAGGTGGAGTTAATGTTGTAATCGTTTCGCTGCGCTTCAGGTGGAGGCTTTCCGAGCGGTGGTTGCTGAGCCTCCTCGCCTTAGGCTGCGGGGTCTCAGCTTCCCACTAATCGCTCCGGAGTCCCCGCCTTACGCTTCGCTTCACTAAGATGGACTTTATGAACGGTCTGTTCTGTAAAAACCCAGTTTTATATCTTTTAAAGAAAGGTATAATTAAAACGGATTTGTCGCCCAGATTGCGGAGGTTTTGATAAATGATCGCTGTTCAAGCTTCAGCAGGCTGACGATGTATTCTGCAAGGTCTTCGGCCTGTGTGAATTTATCAGGGTTGCGTTCTCCATCCTGCCCGCGTGTTAAGTCAGTTTCAACCAGGCTTGGTGTAATGGTGGAGACACGTATATTGTACGGACGAACCTCCTGCATCAGTGATTCAGTCAGGCCGTTCACAGCGAATTTTGATGCACTGTATGCACTTGATCCTTTTGTGCCTTTTAATCCTGACATGGAAGAAATGTTAATAATATCACCTTTTTGACGTTCGATCATACCCGGCAGCACCGCTTTTGTGGTATGCACGATGCCCATTACATTCGTTTGCAATACCTTGCTCCAGTCATCTGTCGAGAGCTTCAGAAATTCCCCATAGACACCGACCCCGGCATTATTAATCAGGATATCAACCTGTCCAAGCTTGTCCGTCAGTTCTGTGATGGCATGCTGAATATCCGCTTCATAGCTGACGTCAGCTGCAGCAGTTTCTACACTTATCCCGTATTCACTCAGCTTCTCTTTTATGTTTTTCAGATGCTCCTCAGACCTCCCGATGATTCCGAGATCTACACCTTCTTTCGCCAGTTCTATTGCTGTTGCAGCACCTATCCCGCGGCTGCCGCCTGTAATAATGGCTTTTTTACCTTTTAAAGATTGCATATTGTTCATCCTTTCTGAATCAGTTTCTATCTATGTTATTCACATCATATCATCTCTGAAAACATGCAGATAAAAGGATGTTTCTGTATAATGGCTGGTGAGGTGAAAAAATGAAGAAACTGTTAATTGGTTTATTGATTTTTGCTGCACTGGTTGGCGGAGGCCTGTATGCCGTCTATTATTTTGGCACAGAAATGGCAGCTGATCAGGTGGTTGACTCGGTTACTTCTGATATGAAGGAGACCGGTGAAATGGATCAGGTGAAGACATATATAGAGCAGGACCCAGTATTAAGCAGCTACCTTGAAGATGCGAAAGCTGCACAGGATGATGAAGATCTGGCTTTTACAACAAGAGCTGAAGCAACACGTGTGATGATTCAGAAAGTGGGAATCGGTGAGCTTCAGCAGATTCAGGCTGATGCGGAATCAGGTAACCTGTCAGAGCAGGAAGTCATTCAAAAGCTTGAACAATCTTTAACTGAAGAAGAGTTAAAAGCATTGAAAGTACTTGCTTATAAAGAAATATATGGAGAATAATAAAAGCCTTTCAAGGAGTGTCCTTGAAAGGCTTTTGCATGATTATCTGTCACCACCAAGGATATCGAAAAGGCCGCCTGCTGCGCTTCCTTCACCTTTCGACCCGCCGTTACGCGGCATGGCGGAGAAAACGCGGCTTGCGAGACGGCTGAATGGTAAAGATTGAACCCACACCGTACCAGGTCCGCGCAATGTAGCAAGGAATAATCCTTCTCCACCAAACATCGCAGTCTTAATCCCGCCTACCATTTCAATGTTATAGTCAATCCCGCCAGTCATCGCGACCAGGCAGCCTGTATCAAGACGAAGCATTTCGCCAGGGGCTAATTCTCTTTTATGAATGGTTCCGCCTGCATGAACGAAAGCCATTCCGTCTCCCTCAAGCTTCTGCATAATGAATCCTTCACCACCGAAGAAACCGGCTCCAATTTTCCGCTGAAACTCAATACCGATGGATACACCCTTTGCAGCTGCTAAAAAAGCATCCTTTTGACAGATTAATTTGCCGTCAATTGTGCTGAGATCAAGCGGAATAATTTTGCCTGGGTAAGGTGAAGCAAAGCTGACGTGCTTTTTCCCGCTTCCTTCGTTTGTGAAGGCAGTCATGAATAAGCTTTCACCGGTTAATACACGTTTCCCTGCACCAAGGAGCTTACCCATCAGTCCGCCTGAGGATGCTGCACCATCTCCGAAAATGGTCTCCATTCTGATTGAATCGTCCATCATCATCAGACTTCCGGCTTCAGCAATGACTGTTTCCTGCGGATCGAGCTCCACTTCTACAAACTGCATGTCGTCTCCATAAAGCTTGAAATCAATTTCATGATTATTCATACTGCCTTCACTCCTTTTCATTATTTCTTCAATCATAACCTATTTTGCTGAAAAATCTGAATATGTTTTTGTTAAACTATAAAGGGAAGAAATACATCATAAAGCATTTGAAAGGGGTAGCGATGAAAAATTACTTGATCTGGCTTGTCGTATTTCTGGTTCTGATGACAGCTGCAGCTTATCTGCTGGTCAGATTTACGTTCATGGAATGGCAGTTCACGGGAATTGTGATCTTAGCAGCAGCATTCTTTTTCAGTTCATCCGGCGGCCTTTCTTCTAATATGGGAGAAGCGCATGCAGTGACTGAAAGTAATGGACATTACAGTCCGCGTTTTGAAAAAGCGGTCCTGTTCTTTACTCCGTCTATTGCAGCTGCAGTAGTTATACTGATCGCAAGCTTTATAATTCCGTTTATTTCAAATGGCTGAGGGTGATAATGATGAAATCCATTCATCAGATTATGCAGCTGATCGGGCGACTGGACGCTCATGTTGCAGATGATTTTGAAGGACAGGACCTGGATTTTAAACAATGGAGTATAAAGACAGAAGATAATGTCCGGAAAATGGTTGAATATGCGATCTGTATGGCGAATGGCGGAGGCGGCAGCGTTGTTTTCGGGATTGCTGATCGCGTAAAAGGTCATGGCAAAACGATTTTAGGCGTGCCGGAAAACCTTGATATTGAGTCATTCCATGAACGGATCTTACAGGAAACGGTTCCGCCGTTATCTGCTGAATTTGACATCGTTCAACTTGACTACGGAACAGGTCAGCTGTTAATTATGACAGTGGAAGGTAAGGGAGGACCTTATTCTTTTTTAAACGGTAAATCTGTCGTGCGAAAAGGAAAAGAATGCTTAACGATTGAAGAAAATACTCAATTCTGAAAGGGGTTTTGATCATGAAGGCTGTTTATCATAAAGGGACAAAAGGAATGGAAGGTCTTACATACGGGGATCTGGATCAGCAGGAAGTAAAGGCGGGGGAAGTGCGTATTAAGCTGAAAGCAGCCGGTCTGAATCACCGTGACTTATTTGTATTAACCCGTCACAGTGAAGAAGATCCTGCGCTTGTTGTAGGCTCAGATGGAGCAGGTATCATTGAAGAAGTCGGTGAAGGTGTAACAAATGTCAGTAAGGGTGACGAGGTCATTGTAAACCCGGGGATCAATTGGAAACATAATACGGATGCACCCCCGCCGGAATTTGATATTGTCGGACTGCCGGGTCACGGTACATTTGCTGAGAGTATTGTTTTGCCTGCCGATAACGCTGTTAAAAAGCCTGACTACCTCAGCTGGGAAGAAGCAGGTGTTGTTGCACTTGCGGGTCTGACAGCGTATCGTGCGCTGTTCACGCGCGGTCAGGTGAAGGAAGGGATGAAGGTACTGATTCCCGGAATCGGAAGCGGTGTCGCAACGTTCCTTCTTCAATTTGCCAAAGCAGCAGGCGCAACAGTCTATGTGACTTCCCGTTCAGAAGAAAAGCGTCAGAAAGCACTTGAGCTTGGTGCTGATCATGCCATCGACAGTGAAGGAGACTGGGAACAGGCACTGGATGGCACAAAGATGGATCTTGTCATTGAATGTGTCGGTGCAGCAACCTTTAATAAGTCTTTAAAGCAGCTGAGAAAAGGAGGTACAATCGTTACTTTTGGTGCCTCGGCAGGCGACGAAGTGACGATCAACCTGCGCGACTTTTTCTATGGTCAGCAAAACCTGTTAGGCTCTACAATGGGTAGTGCAGAAGAGCTTGATGAGATGATTGCATTTATTGAAAAGCATCAGATTCATCCTGTGGTGGATCAGGTATATGGTTTATCAGATTACAAAGCTGCATTTGAGCGGATTGAGAAAGCTGAACAGCTGGGGAAGATCGGGTTTAAAATCAGTGATTGATTTAAATAATTGTTAAACAATATTTGCCCAAGCGAGTGAGTCATTCCTTAAATGGAATATACCACTTGCCTGGGTATTTTTTGCGTTCAGAAGGAATAAGTCTGGTAAAAATCAACTGTTCAGTTTACAGCCTTACGTGTATGATGATTCAAAAGTTAACGGTAATAATGGAGGGATAGAAATGGATACTGAAAAACAACTTCGGAGCTTAATTAATTCAGTGCAGGCAATGACTTCTACTCTTCACATAGACGAAGTGCTGGACCAGCTGATTAAAGAAGTTCTGAATGTCATCGACGGGTCAAATGCAAGTGTCCTTTTTTTATATGATGAAAAAATCGGGAAGCTTTATGCGAAAGCCGCAGCAGGTTTTGACATGAAGTATTTGAAGCACGCGCTGCTTGAACCGGGTGAAGGGATGAGTGGAAAAACCTTTTTATCTCAGCAGGGCAGGATTTTTTCAACACATGACGATACGTTAAAAGGTATGACGGATATCAACGAGGAAACAAAAGAATACTATTCAAAAGCACGCGGGGATATGGAGTATCCGGCAAGTGCGATTTGCGTGCCGCTAATCACAAAAAAGGGTTGTATTGGTGTCCTGACTGTAGACATATATGATGAAAATGTAGTTTTTAATGCACAAGATTTAAAGCTGCTTGAAACATTTGCAGTACAGGCGGTGATTGCAATTGAAAATGCTACGCTCTTCTCAAAAAGTGAAAGAACACAAAGGGTTCATGAAGCGCTCAGCAGAGTATCGCTTTCACAGGGGGGGCTTGAGGAAATTACAAAAACGATGGCTTCGCTTGTACATGCGGAAGTCATTGTTTTTAATGAGTTCTTTGATTTACTTGAGGCTTCCAGTGAGCATGCTTCTGCCAGAGCACGACTGCTGATACAGCAATACCCGCAGGAACTGACCAGTGGGATGTCACAGGACAAAGGGTCTGTATGCCAAGTCAATGATGGTGATATGCAGGAAAGAGTTTATTTTTTTCCTGTACGGACTGATCAGCGCGCAATGGGATTGATTTGTATCTATCTGGATGAAAGAGAAGTGCTTGATCCACTGGACCAATTTGCGATTGAACAGGCCTCTATGATCTTCGCGCTTGAAATGAACCGTCGTGATAAAAGTTCCTATGAGGCGCTGACGTATTCAGGTTATGTGCTCGATCAGCTACTGTATGGAAAGCTTGATGAATTGACTGTTAATGAAATTGCGCGCACAACTTCCGGCGCTATAGAAGGCCGGCGTTTTTTTCTGGTTCAATTAACGATAGAAGAGGCGCTGTTGTCTCTCAAAGAAATCTCCGTTAAAAAAGAAATGCTGCTGCGTGTGATCGCAAGGAAATTGTCACAATTTCCTTATAAAGCGTTTATTCTTGATCAGAACCTGGATATGATTTTTATGTTCGCATACCCGGAATATATAGATGAATCTTCAGCTTACGAACGGATTAGAATTTTGTTTGCTCAATTGGTAGAGGAGGTAAGACAGCTGGCCGGTCTTTCGGTCCTTATAGGAATCGGGAGAGCTGTTCAGCAGCTTGAGGAAGTTAAGATATCTGCTAATGATGCGTCTAAATGTGTAGATTACCTGCTGACGAAAAATAAAGACAGCTCTCTTTTGGCTTATTTTGAGCTCGGTTTTCAGCGATTGTTTTTGAAAACAGAAGCCCGTGAGCTTGAAGCGTATGTAGAAGATACAATTGGAAAATTAAAAGAGTTCGATCAAGCGCATAATGGCAGTCTGATGATTACATTGAGTGTTTATCTTGAACTGAATCAGAATATGAAATTGACTGCTGAAGCATTATTTATTCATGTGAATACGGTGAAGTACCGTTTGAAGCTGATTAAGGATGTACTCGGATTACAAGCTATTCAAGGAAAAGAAGCATTCGAGCTGCAATTAGCGGTAAATATTGATAGTTTCCTGGAAAGATAGTGAAATGGTTGTCTTTAAAAGACAAAATAAAATACAAATCTTTGTCTGTGATAGACATTATAAAATAGTCTGACTTATTTTATAATTTCAACTATTACAAAGATAAAGAGGTGATCAAGTGGCAATGCAGGCAAAAGCCAGTTTTTCAAAATTATTTTTATCAAGATTGCTTCACCAATATCCTGCAGCACTGGATCGGGAGGGTATTTCCGGAAAAAGAGTAGCTCAGAGGCTTGCTGAACTGTCCAGAATCGGATTAACAAAAGAGCAGGGCAGTAACCGGATGTCATTTTCTGACGAAGAACGTGCAGCAAAAGAGCTGGTTAAAATCTGGATGAAAGAAGCCGGACTTTCCATATATGAAGATGGAGCAGGAAACGTGTTCGGTACACTTCGCGGCAAAGATCAAAGCCAGTCAATTATGTCAGGGTCTCATGTCGATAGTGTACCGAATGGTGGTCATTTTGACGGTCCGCTTGGCGTACTTGCTGCTTTGGAAGTTGCACAGGCGTGGAAGGAAACAGGATACGTGCCTGAAACAAACTATGAAGTTGTCATTTTTACAGACGAAGAAGGCGCACGCTTTAACGGTGGACTGACAGGCAGCAGGGCAATGGCTGGAGAAGTGGATATGACTAAGCAGATGAAACTTACAGACTACAACGGTACCCCTTTTGAAGAAGTCCTTAAACAGCACGGTCTTTCACTCAAAAACTTTAGTGAGTCGAAGCGTTCACTCGATAAAATAAAAGCTTATGTAGAAGTGCATATTGAGCAGGGCAAACAACTTGAGGAAAGAAATCTTTCAACAGGCGTCGTAACCGGTATTGCCGGTCCATCATGGCTGACAATTACGTTCAATGGTGATGCCGGTCATGCAGGAAATACACCGATGATCGGAAGGAAAGACCCTCTTGTTGCAGCCGGAGAATTTGTCTCCAGGCTCAAAGATATTCCGGGTCAGGTCAGCAGTTCAGGCGTTGCCACAGTAGGGAAGCTTGAAGTTTTACCGAACGGTGTTAATGTCATACCGGGTCAGGTGAAGCTGACTGCTGATATTCGTGATATAGACAAAGATTTAAAAAATCAGATTGTAGAAAAAACGAGATTATTATTAACCGAGTTAGAAGAAAAGCATGGCATTGCAGTTGACGTTCAGGAAACATTGAATGTTACTCCGGTAAAACTGTCGGAAACCATGCAGGAGATTGCAGCTGAAAGTACAGCTCATGTAACAGGTGAAAAAGCGTTTTATTTACCAAGCGGAGCAGGTCATGACGCCATGGTAATGGGACGTTACGTGCCGACAGCCATGCTTTTTACAAACAGTAAGCACGGTGTGAGTCATAACCCGAAGGAATGGTCTTCTTTAGAACATTGTGTAGAAACGATTCATGTTTTAAAACATATGCTCGAAAAAATTGATCAAACAGACAGGAGTGAGCTTGTATGAAGAAGTTTAAGTTAGCTGGAGTAACAATGATGCTTGGAGGTGCGCTTACTTTGTCTGCCTGTGGGAGCAAAGATAGCGCAGGTGGATCAGGGGAAGCAGAGTATCAGTGGAAGCTCGGCTGGAACTCAGGAGAAGAGGGAGATTCGAAGGGTGAAGCGGCGATTGCATTTAAAGAGTACGTGGAGGCAGAGTCAGATGGCCGTATTGAAATAGAATTCTTCCCGAATGAAACGTATGCTTCATCTCCTGAAATGATAGAAGCAGTTCAGGTGGGAGCACTGGAAATGGCGATCCCAGGAGCAAATGAACTTGCGAATGTAGTACCTGAATATGCAGCACTCTCATTACCTTTTATTGTTGAAACAGCTGAAGAAGCACACGCAGTGCTTGATAGTGAAATTGGAACTGAATTAAGAGAAAAAGCAACCGACCAGGGGTTTGTCGCATTAACAGATACAGAGCTGGGCTTTACACACATTACAAATGATGTCCGCCCAATTAATGAACCCGCAGATCTTGAAGGTCTGAGCATGCGTTCACCAAACGATGCGAGCTTAATAGAAACATTTGAAGCATTTGGATCTTCAGTATCAACAATGGCTTACACAGAGCTTTACAGCGGTCTTTCACAGGGAGTCATTGATGGACAATTTAACCCGTTGTTAAATATATTTGATCAGAATATGCATGAAGTACAGGATTATCTCGCAATGACAAACTTCACATACTACTACTGCTATATGATTTTGAATCAGGATGTATTTAATAGTCTTGATGAAGACCTTCAGCAGATTGTGATGGAAGGTGCTGAAAAAGCACGTGATGCCTCACGTGAAGTTGTAGCAGAAAGTGAGCAGGAGTATTTCGAGCGTGCACAGGAAGAGTTCGTGGAAGTAACTGAACCTGATCTGGCAGCATTCCAGGAAGCTGCACAGCCGGTTTACAAGGAAGTCGAAGATATCATGGGACCGGAAATTATTCAGGATATTCAAGGGTTCTTAGAGGAATATCGTCAATAAAGCCAGGAGCGGGGCAGCTGAGTGAGCCCCGCTTTTTTTGAAAAAGGAGGCAGACGCATGTCAGCTGTTCATAAAAAAATATGGATTGACCGGATTGTTGATGTACTGGATCTGATTGCTTCTGTGATGATGGTCGTGTTGACGGCTGTTGTATTTGGAGAAGTGTTAAGCCGGTACGTATTTGACTTACCCCTGGTTTTTTCAAATGAATTAACACTTTTGTTATTTCCATGGGTGATTTTTATTGCTGCCATTTCAGTGACAAAAAATGAAGGGCATTTATCAATTAATTTCTTTAGAAATCTGATGCCAAAAGCAGTTCAGAGATGGGTTTTTGCTTTTTCAAAATTAGTCATGCTGTTTTTTTCTGTCTACATGTCTTTCTCGGCTTATCGTATGGGAGAAAATACAGCAAGTCAGGTCATGCCGGTGTTAAGAATTTCAAAAACATGGCTGATCACATCAGTAAGTGTATCATTTGCAGTTATTTCGCTTATATTAATCTATCAATTTGTGATGATTGTACTTGGTAAGTTAGAAGTTCCAGATGAGGAGGAGATGCTCGATGATCTGGATCATGGTAATTAGTTTTTTTCTGCTAATCGTATTAGGAGTACCAATTGCTTTTGCAATGGGTGCTTCAGCGTTAATGTATATTCTTGTAGCGGGTATTCCACTTGAAATGTTTTCACAGCGCTTTTTTTCCAATACACAGTCTTTCGCTTTCCTCGCAATTCCATTTTTTATTCTTGCCGGTAACTTGATGATTCACGGCAAAATTGCACAAAGAATAATTAATGTAGCCGATTCAATGGTCAGACAGCTGCCAGGAGGGCTTGGGTGTGTATCCGTCGTGACAAGTATGGGGATGGCCGGTGTGTCAGGTTCATCAGTAGCTGATGCTGCATCCACCGGGAGTGTACTGATTCCTGAAATGAAAAAAAGAGGTTACAGTGCATCATTTGCTGCGTCTATCAACGCTTCGAGTTCCGTTGTAGGTATTATCATACCGCCGAGCAGCACAATGATCATCATTGCCTGGCTGGCCAATTTATCAATTGCAGAAATGTTTATCGCTGGTATTATCCCCGGTATTCTCGTCGGGATCATTTATTTAATTACAACTGTGATTTTATCTGTTAAGCGGGGATATCCACGCGAAGAGAAGCCCACTTTTAAAGAGTTTTTCTATCATATTCGTAAAGCGTCATGGGCACTGCTTTTACCTGTGATTCTCTTAGGATCAATTGTAATGGGTATTGCGACAGCCACAGAAGCTGCTGCAATCTCAGTTGTATATGCCCTCCTTGTCGGTTTATTTGTGTATAGGAGTCTAAACTGGAAAAACATCTACCAGTCACTGAAAGAGACTGTTCACGGTACCAGTGTCGTGATGGTTACAGTATGTACGTCTATGATTTTTACCTGGGTTCTCATATCGGAAGGAATTCCACGCATGATTTCAGATGCATTGTACAGCCTTGGACTTCCGGGATGGGCCCTGATTTTAGTTCTGATTGCAATTATGCTTCTTGCAGGCATGATCATGGAGCTGGTACCGAACCTGTTTTTATTCATTCCAATCTTTTTCCCGATTGCGGCTGAGATCGGAATGGACCCAATTCAATTTTCAATTGTTATGCTCGTTTCACTTGCGCTTGGGATGTTCACACCACCAGTAGGTGCCACATTATTCATCTCATGCTATATCGCAAAAGTTGGTATTGAAAAGACAATAAAAGATATCCTCCCTTACTTTGTGTCAGGGATCATTGTCGTTTTGCTTCTTGCGTATATTCCATATTTAACGCTCGGTCTGCCAGCGTTATTTGAATAAGGGGGGAATAATATGAGTCAGGTTCATTTAGGTATCTGGAAAGATTGGCGTCTTCACGTCATTGTGTTTTTAATCGTGGTATTTGCTGAGTTCATTGGTACCCATGAGTTTTCAGTCGGTCCCGGAGTTGTTCTGCTTTTACCGATGCTTTATGCACTGCTGATCGGGCTGGGACTTTATTTCACACCGGCGGTAAAAGAAAAGCAGTCAAAAAATGCTGAACCGTTAATTGTGCTGGGTGTTACACTTCTGATTGCCAAAATTGGTGTGGTGATCGGACCGTCACTCCCGCAAATTATTGAAGCGGGACCTGCGCTGTTGCTGCAGGAGTTTGGTAACTTAGGGACAATTCTGCTTGCACTTCCTTTAGCAGTATTGCTTGGACTTAAACGGGAAAGTATCGGAATGACTCATTCCGTTGCAAGAGAACCAAACGTTGGTCTGATTATGGATAAGTATGGTTTTAACTCTCCTGAAGGCAGGGGTGTAATGGCTATCTACATTTTTGGTACTGTTTTTGGCGCTGTTTTCATGGGATTGATTGCAGGGTTCCTTGCTACGCTGACACCTCTGCACCCACTTTCATTCGCCATGGCATCCGGTATCGGAAGTGGAAGTATGATGGCTGCTGCAAGTGGGTCCCTGATTGGCTCTTTCCCTGAGTTTGAGAACGACATTATTGCATTTGCGGGTGCCAGTAACCTGTTATCACTTTCTACCGGTCTATATATGAGTATGCTGATCGGACTTCCGCTGACTGAGAAAATGTATCAGCTGATGACCAGAAATAAAGCGGGGAAGGGGCAGTCATAATGTTGAAAAATATTCAGGAGTGGATCATTCTATTAAGCATTTTTGCGGTTGTCTCATTGGCAGCTAACTGGATTGGCTATGATGTTATGCCGCTTTCAGCACTTCCCGGAATGCTTGTTCTTGTTGTCATTTGTCTTGCAGGTCTGATCATCCAAAGAGCACTTCCTTATAAAATTCCAAGTGTTGCATACATTGCGATCATCGGTATTTTGGCTTCAATGCCATGGATGCCGGGTTCTTCAACAGTGGTTGCGTGGACATCGGAAGTCCAGCTGCTGGCACTTACAACGCCGATATTAGCTTATGCAGGTATCGCAATCGGCCGTTCATGGACGGATTTTGTAAAGCTTGGATGGCGGACAATTGTAGTTGCAATGTTTGTTCTGCTTGGAACATTTTTAGGTTCAGCTTTGATCGCAGAAGTCGTACTGCGGTTTCAAGGGATTATATAAGAAAATGAGTTTGAGAGGGTTATTTAATATAAACGCTTTGTTAAAGTCCATTGTTGTTTCTGCACAGCTGGTGATTGAAGCGTAAGGGGGCGACTCCTGCGGCAGAAAGGGACGTGTGAGGCCATGGCGAAGCCTGCGGGCTCACCGCCCGGCCGCGGAAAGCGTCCCCCTGAAGCGGAAATCAACAGCCAACTTTAACAAAGCGAATATAAAAAAGATACCCCTGCAGTGAACACACTGCAGGGGTTAAAATATGAGTCTTTATGGACAAATACCCCCACCACCTTCTTTGAAATATGATATACTAATCATATAAATAGAAAATTCAGACTTATTGAACGAGGGGGAAATGAATATGATTAGGAAGTGGAAGCGAAGGCGGTTTACCTTCATTGCATTTCTTAGTGCCTGTCTGATTTTACTGGTAGGGTATATCAGTCAGCCGGTGAAAGACGTCAGTGTTGAAGGTATGATATCCGTAGCTCACAGAGGGGCAGCGAGTTATGCGCCGGAAAATACGCATGCAGCTTTTCAAAAAGGGGTAGAGCTCGGAGCAGACTTTATTGAAGCGGATGTGCATTTGTCCAGGGATGGTGAATTGATCATCATGCATGATGAATCAGTTGATAGAACAACAAATGGCAGCGGTCTGATTAAAGATATGACACTTGAGGAACTGAAAGCACTTGAAGCAGGGTCACATTTTCACCCTGATTATTACGGGGAACCGATTATTACGTTAAATGAATTAATGGAATCATTCTACGGACAGGTTGGACTTTTAATAGAGATCAAGCACCCTGCACTGTATCCGGGGATTGAAGAGAGAGTAGTAGAAGTATTATCGCAATACCCCGCAACCGAAAGTGTCATCGTCCAGTCCTTTGATATTGACGCAATGAAGCGTATCCATGAACTGGACCCGGACCTCCAAATCGCAGTCCTCATGAAAGCCTCTTTTGTACCCGTATCATTATGGCAATTAGACGATTTGACCTCATTTGCAACCTATATAAATTTTAATATTTCTTCAGTCGCAAAAAGAACAGTAGATGAAATCCATGCCCGCGGCGGAAAAGTGCTGGTGTGGTCAAAGAAAGATAAGCGGCTGATTCAAAAAGCCGTATCTTATGACGTCGATGGCATCATTACCGACTTCTCAAGATGGCCGGTAAACGAGGATATACAGACTTTAGATGAATAGACATGAAAACACCTGTTCAGCGCGGCACAACCACCGGGCTGAACAGGTGTTTTTGCAACCTGTCAGACGACTTTCTCAATATCCTTTTTCATGTCTGAAGGTTCAACTGCGGGTTCAAAGCGCTCTGCTACCTGACCATTGCGGTCGACCAGAAACTTTGTGAAATTCCACTTGATCTCCCCGCCATTTTCTTCTTTAAGAAATTTAAAGAGGTTTTCCGCTTCTTCGCCATTTACTTTGACTTTTGCCATTAATGGGAAAGTAACGCCGTAATTCACCTGACAAAATTCTGTCGTTTCCGCAATGTTTTCAAATTCCTGATTTGCAAACTGATCACATGGGAAGCCCAGCACAACCAGTCCCTCCTGCTGATATTGCTCATGCAGCTCCTGCAGACCTTTGAACTGAGGTGTGTAGCCGCATTTACTTGCAGTATTAACAATAAGCAGCGGCTGCCCTTTATAAGCATCCAGTGACATTACATCCCCATTGGTCTTGCGTACCGTATAATCGTAAACATTGTTCATATGTACAGCCTCCTTTTAAGTATTCATTACCTTTAGCATAGCAAACTTAAAAATGTTACGCACTTTTACTCTCTCGGGACGATATTGTTATCAAATATAACCATTTTTCTTACATCATTAGGTAATAATCATGTGAGAAAGAGAAGCTCAAACTGTTTTTTTATAAAAAATCATCTTTTTTTTGAATTTTTCTTCATATTTAATATAAACGCATACATATCAAGGCGTAAAAGGGTTTTATGAATACTGAAAAACGCTTTATGACAGCGTTTTCATTCATTTTTATTCATAAAAATGCAATAAAAATCGTTATCAGAATTTTATGTGAATGTCATTTTCATGATATACTAGTTCGAAAATGAAAGTACTATGGGCAAATGCCTCTCTTCACCTCAAATGAAGAACGACTTTCACACTTTTAAAAAAGAGAGGGGACGTTTAGATGAAAAAGACTGGTTATCCGGATCCGCAGGGTTTATATAGCCCGGAACTCGAACATGAAGCATGCGGTATTGGTATGATTGCCAATATTAATGGGGAAAAGACGCATAATATCGTTCAGAATGCGATTAACATTCTATGTAACCTCGAACACCGTGGAGGTCAGTCAGCCGATACAAGTACCGGTGACGGAGCCGGAATCCTGACACAGATCCCACACCGTTTCTTCCAAAAACAATGTGAAAAAGAAAATATATTCCTTCCTGACTCAGGCCGATATGGTGTTGGAATGGTATTCCTTCCTCAGGAACATAACACCAGAATGAAAAGTAAAGAGATGATTGAACAGATTATCGAGGAAGAAGGACAGGGATTTCTTGGCTGGAGACCGGTACCGATTAATGACTCATTCGTAGGTAAGGTCGCAACAAAGTCGAAGCCTGCGATTCGTCAGGTATTTGTTGAAGCATCTGACGACCTGAAGGATCAAATGGATTTTGAGCGCAAGTTATTTGTGATCAGACGCAGAATTGAACGTGAACTGCCAGTGATCGAAGGCTTTGAAGATGTGTATGTGAGCAGTCTTTCAACAAGAACCATCGTGTACAAAGGGATGCTGATCCCGGAACAGCTGGATTCTTTCTACATTGACTTGAATCACCCAGACTTCAAATCCGCGCTAGCGCTTGTCCACTCACGTTTCAGTACGAACACCTTCCCTAGCTGGAAACGCTCACACCCGAACCGTTATACGATCCACAATGGAGAATTTAATACGCTCAGGGGAAATGTGAACTGGATGAGAGCACGTGAGAAAATGTGTGCTTCTGAACATTTTAATGAGGATGAACTGAAAAAAATACTTCCGGTAATTGATGATGACGGAAGTGACTCTTCAATGTTTGATAATGCATTTGAATTCCTGCACCTGTCAGGCCGTTCTCTTGCTCATACTGCCATGATGATGGTGCCTGAACCATGGTCAAATGACAGCACAATCCGTGAAGAAAAGCGTGATTTTTATCAGTATCACAGTACATTGATGGAGCCATGGGATGGACCGGCTGCGCTTGTTACAACAGACGGCAACCAGATCTGTGCATTCCTTGACCGTAATGGACTTCGCCCTGCGCGTTACTATGTAACAAAGAGCGGGATGATTGTACTTGGTTCTGAAGTAGGTGCCCTTGATATCTTTGCTGATGATATTGAATACAAAGAGCGACTGACACCAGGGAAAATGCTGCTTGTTGACCTTGAAAAAGGAACAATTATACCTGATGAGGAAGTAAAGCTCCAGATTGCTTCCGAGCAGCCTTATAAAGAGTGGCTGACAAATCTGAAGGATCTTGAAGATTTAGAAGAGCCTGCAGAGCTTGCGCCTGAAATCACAGGAGAAGTACTTGCTGAGCAGCAGGTTGCTTTTGGCTACACGCGTGAAGAATTGAACAAAATCATTAAACCGCTTGTCTCTGAAGGGAAAGATCCTGTCGGGTCAATGGGGTATGATTCACCAATTGCTGTACTGTCTAAGAAACCTCAGCTTTTATATAACTATTTCAAGCAGTTATTTGCCCAGGTTACGAACCCTGCCATTGATGCGATCCGTGAAAAGCTGATAACAATGGTAGAAACGACAATCGGACCTGAAGGAAACCTTGTAGCACCTGGACCTGACAGTTGTAAGCATATCCGACTTAAAACACCGATTTTAAATAATAAACAGCTTGAGTCCCTTCGCCAACAGAACCTTGATGGTTTTGGAGCGGTGACGATTTCAACGCTTTTTGATGCAAAAGAAGGCAGTCTTGAGCCTGCCATGGAAGCAATCTTTGAAAAAGCTGATCAGGCTGTGGCTGATGGCAAAGTACTATTTGTCCTTTCTGACCGCGGTGTGACTGCAGATCAGGCAGCGATTCCTGCATTACTTGCAGTAGCAGGTCTGCATCATCACCTGATCCGTCAGGGAACACGTACAAAAGTCAGCATTTTACTTGAATCCGGTGAACCAAGAGAGGTTCATCACTTTGCAACACTATTAGGGTATGGTGCTGAAGGCATCAATCCATACCTTGCATTTGAAACTGTACGTGACCTGATCAAGACGGGTGAAATTGAAGATAAAACATATGACGAAGCAGTAGAAAGCTATATTCATGCAGCAACTGACGGCGTCATTAAAGTACTCTCAAAGATCGGAATCTCAACGATTCAGAGTTACAGAGGGGCACAGATTTTTGAAGCATTCGGTATTCATCCTGAAGTGGTGGATAAGTACTTTACAAGAACGCCTTCAAGAATCGGCGGCATCAAAATGGATATGATCGAAAAAGAAGTGCTTCTTCGTCATGAACGCGCTTATAAAGATAAGCGTGCCGGTACGCCGAGTTTGGATTCGGGCGATGATTATCAGTATCGTGCAAACGGAGAAGACCATACGTATAACCCAAGCACAATTCATACGCTGCAGCATGCCTGCCGTACGAATGATTATGCTGCTTTCAAAAAGTACTCACAGCTGCTGGCAGGAGAAGGTGCAAATCTCCAGTCACTTAGAGGGCTGATGCGATTCAAAAAGGGACAGTCAATCCCGATTGAAGAGGTTGAATCTGTAGAAGCAATCTGCCGCAGATTTAAAACAGGGGCAATGTCATACGGATCTATCTCACAGGAAGCGCACGAAGCACTTGCGATTGCGATGAACCGTATCGGTGGCCGCAGTAATTCCGGTGAAGGTGGAGAATCCCCTGAACGCTTTAAGCCATCACCAAATGGAGACTCACGCAGAAGTGCGATTAAGCAGGTTGCATCAGGCCGCTTTGGCGTAACGAGTCATTATCTTGTGAATGCAGATGAGATTCAGATTAAAGTCGCACAGGGCGCGAAGCCTGGTGAAGGTGGACATCTGCCAGGTAAAAAGGTTTATCCATGGATTGCAGAAGTGCGTGGCTCAACAACAGGTGTTGAACTGATTTCACCACCGCCGCACCATGACATTTACTCAATTGAGGATCTTGCAGAGCTGATCCATAACCTGAAAAACGCGAATCCAAGCGCACGTATCAGCGTTAAACTTGTATCAGCTGTTGGTGTTGGTACGATTGCGGCCGGTGTTGCAAAAGGTCGTGCTGACCTTGTATTGATCAGTGGATACGACGGTGGTACAGGTGCTGCACCGAGAACGAGCCTGAAGCATACAGGACTCCCTTGGGAAATCGGTCTTGCAGAAACGCACCAGACACTGCTATTAAACGGTCTGCGTGACCGTATTGTCATTGAGACAGACGGTAAAATGATGACCGGGCGTGACGTTGTCATGGCTTCACTGCTTGGCGCAGAAGAATACGGCTTCTCAACTGCACCACTTGTTGTGCTTGGCTGTATCATGATGCGCGTATGTCACCTGGATACATGTCCTGTTGGTGTTGCAACACAGAACCCTGAGCTTCGTAAAAAGTTCACGGGTGATGCTGAACACGTAGCAAACTTTATGAGATTTATCGCAATGGAAACACGTGAAATCATGGCTGAGCTCGGCTTCAGAACAGTGAATGAGATGATTGGACGCACTGATTTCCTTGAGCGCAATCCAAATATTGAGCACTGGAAAGCCGGAGACGTTGACCTTTCTCCACTGCTTTACTCACCGGATCTTCCGGCAAAAGTAGGCCGCTACCATATGCAGAACCAGGATCACGGACTGGAAAAAACGCTTGATTATCAGGAGCTGATTCCTCAGGCGAGAAAAGCGATTGAAGAAGGAGAGAAAGTCTTCTTTACAACTGCAATCCGTAACATTAACCGTGTAACCGGCTCAATGCTTGGCAGTGAAATCTCACGCCGATATGGAGCAGAAGGGCTGCCTGAGGATACGATTAACTTTACGTTTAAAGGATCAGCAGGTCAGAGCTTTGGCGCATTTATTCCTAAAGGCATGACGCTTCGACTCGTTGGAGATGCCAATGACTTCGTCGGTAAAGGGCTGTCGGGTGGTAAGATCATCGTTCATCCGGATCCTGTTGTTACATTCCCACCTGAAAAGAACATCATCATTGGTAACGTTGCGTTTTACGGAGCGTCTGATGGTGAAGCTTACATTCACGGTGTGGCAGGAGAGCGTTTCTGCGTACGTAACAGTGGCGCAGAAGTTGTTGTTGAAGGTGTAGGAGACCACGCATGTGAATATATGACGGGCGGACGGGTCGTTGTACTCGGAGAAACCGGCCGTAACTTCGCAGCAGGTATGTCCGGCGGGGTTGCATACATTTTCGATGAGAGCGGCTCATTCAGAGAGCGCTGCAATGAAGAGCTTGTGCTTGTTGAACCATTAACGGATCAGCAGGAAAAGCAGGATGTTTATAACATGATTGAAAAGCACGTCGAATATACAGAAAGCGGCCACGGCAAACGGATTCTCACATACTGGGAGAAGTATTCAGAGCAGTTTATCCGCGTTGTACCGAAAGCCTACCTGAAGATTAATACACGTATTAATGAATTAATCGAAAGCGGGTCAACAAGAGAAGACGCAGAAATGACTGCATTTGAAGAAAGTAAGCGTGAGGTCGTTACGCAATAATCTTTAAGGAGGGATTTGATGGGGAAAGCTACTGGATTCATGGAATATGAACGTCATTCGCAGCGTGAGCGGGATCCTAAAGAACGAATTAAGGATTGGAAAGACTATACTGCGCGGATGCCTGAAGAAGAAGTGAAGCTGGAAGGAGCGCGCTGCATGGACTGCGGCGTGCCTACCTGCCACACAGGAACAGAAATCAACGGACAGACCACAGGATGCCCGGTTAATCATTTGATTCCTGAATGGAATGACCTTGTTTATCAGGGTAAGTGGAAGGAAGCACTTGAGCGTGAGCACGAGAAAAACAACTTCCCGGAATTCACAGGCATTGCATGTCCAGCACCATGTGAGGGAGCATGTGTACTTGGTATTAACGAAGACCCTGTAGCGATCCGTACAGTTGAACGTTCAATTATTGAGCGCGGCTTTGATGAAGGATGGGTAGTGCCGGAACCACCAAAACAGCGCACAGGGAAAAAAGTGGCTGTCGTCGGCTCAGGTCCTGCGGGTCTTGCGGCTGCAGCACAGCTGAATAAAGCGGGTCACCTGGTAACTGTATTCGAAAAGAACGATCGCGTAGGCGGTCTTCTGACATACGGAATCCCTGAAATGAAGCTGCCTTATGCAGTCGTTGAAAGACGTGTAAATATCCTGAAAGAAGAAGGGATTCAATTCGAAACAAATGCTGATATCGGCGGGAATGTACCGGTACAAAAGCTGCGTGACGAATTCGATTCAATTATTCTTTGCGGCGGCGCTCAGGTGCACCGTAATATTCCTGTAGAAGGCCGTGACCTGAAAGGCATTCATTATGCAATGGACTTCCTTCATGCCAACACGAAGAGCCTTCTTGACTCTAATCTGGAAGACGGTAACTATATTTCTGCTAAAGGAAAAGATGTAATCGTCATCGGTGGGGGAGATACAGGAACTGACTGTCTGGCAACTGCAATCCGTCACGAGTGTAACAGCCTGACTCAGTTTGATATCTACGATAAAAAAGGCTCAATCCGTGATGCAATGGGTAACCCATGGCCGCAATATCCAATCGTTCACCGTATTGAATACGGTCAAAAAGAAGGGGCTGCGAAATTCGGCTCTGATCCGCGTGCCTTTGCTGTCCAGACAACAAAATTTGTCGGTGATGAAGAAGGCAATGTGAAAGAAGTACACACAATTAACGTTAAGCTTCGCATTGATGAAAACGGCAACCGCATCCGCGAAACGATTCCAGGTACAGAAAAAGTCTGGAAAGCAGACCTTGTTCTGCTTGCAATCGGCTTCAGCGGACCGGAGCAGGGGCTGATCAAGCAGCTTGAGCTTGAAACAACGGAACGTTCTACGGTTAAGGCTGAATACGGTGACTACCGTACAAATGTAGAAGGCGTATTCTCAGCTGGTGACATGAGACGCGGACAGAGTCTGATTGTCTGGGCAATCAACGAAGGCCGCGAAGCAGCACGCGAATGTGACCGCTACCTGATGGGATCGACTGTATTGCCTTAAACTTCTTATTACAAGAGAGCACTTGCTTTTTGAACATTTTAATAAAGAAATTTTAGTGGAGCGAAGTGAAAGGTGGCGACTCCGGGACGATTAGAGGGAAGCTGAGACCCCGCAACCGAAGGTGAGGAGGCTCAGCAACCTCCGTCCGGAAAGCGTCCACCTGAAACGCAGCGAAACGATTTTAGAACCTGAGACATTTTGTCCAGGTTCTTTTTGTTTTCGAAAAATTTCGCGAAAATTGTTTGTTGAAACAACTAACAGGGAAACAGAAAAAGGCAGTTTCATCACAAATTTACATAAGGAGGAACAACATTGAGTAGCGAAAACCCGAACAAAAAGCAGCAGCAGCTCGAACAGTTCAAAACAGATGACTCCGGTAAAAAGATGACAACCAATCAGGGGCTTAAGATATCAGAAGATGAATTTTCACTGAAAGCTGGTGTAAGGGGGCCAACCCTCCTTGAAGACTTTCAATTCAGAGAAAAAATGACACACTTTGACCATGAGCGTATTCCTGAGCGAATTGTGCACGCACGAGGATCGGGTGCTCACGGGGAGTTTGAATTATATGATTCACTTGAAGATGTAACGAAGGCTGGTTTTTTAACAGATACTTCGAGAAAAACACCTGTATTCGTACGTTTTTCAACAGTAGCAGGCTCTAAAGGGTCAGCCGATCTGGCACGTGATGCACGTGGATTTGCTGTAAAGTTTTATACAGATGAAGGTAACTATGATCTTGTCGGAAATAATATTCCGGTATTCTTCATTCAGGATGCGATTAAATTCCCGGACCTTGTACATGCAGTAAAGCCTGAGCCGCATAATGAAATTCCGCAGGCAGCCTCAGCTCATGATACATTCTGGGATTTTGTAGCGAATAACCAGGAGTCTGCACATATGGTGATGTGGACGATGTCTGACCGTGCGATTCCGCGAAGCTATCGTATGATGGAAGGCTTCGGGGTGCATACATTCCGCTTTATTAACGCAGAAGGACAGGCCCATTTTGTGAAATTCCACTGGAAGCCTGTACTTGGCACGCATTCAGTCGTATGGGATGAAGCGCAGAAGCTGAACGGGAAAAATCCTGACTTCCATAAAGCGGATCTGTTTGAATCAATTGAAAACGGTGACTACCCTGAATATGAGCTTGGTGTTCAGCTTGTGTCTGAAGAAGATGAATTCAAATTTGATTTTGATGTACTGGATCCGACAAAGCTCTGGCCTGAAGAAGATGTACCGGTACGAATCGTCGGGAAGATGACACTGAACCGCAATCCGGATAACTTCTTTGCAGAAACGGAACAGGTGGCATTCCACCCGGGGCATCTGGTGCCGGGTATTGATTTCACAAATGATCCGCTACTCCAGGGACGTCTATTCTCTTATACAGATACGCAGCTGATCCGTCTTGGCGGTCCGAACTTCCATGAGCTCCCGATTAACCGCCCTGTATGCCCGTTCCATAACAACCAGCGCGACGGTTATGGCAGACAGACCATTAATAAGGGTCAGGTGAGCTATCACAAGAACTCACTTGCGAACAATACGCCGGAGCCTGCCACACCTGAAGAAGGCGGCTTTGAACATTATCAGGAGAAGATGGAAGGACGCAAAGTCCGCGCAAGAAGCGACAGCTTTAAAGACCACTTTTCACAGGCAACGCTTTTCTATAACAGTATGAGTGCGCCTGAAAAAGAGCATATGCAAAACGCATTCAGCTTCGAGCTTGGTAAAGTTGAAAGTGAATCAGTCCGCCGTCAGGTCGTTGATATGTTTGCGAATGTCAGTATGGAACTGGCAAGTGAAGTGGCGAAAAATATTGGCCTTGATGCACCTCAGGGACATGATTCAGGTGTGACAAAATCATCCCCTGCACTGAGCCAGGAAAACACAGTGAAATCTGCAAAGACACGTAAAGTACTGTTGATTGCAGGTGACGGTTTTGAAGGTGATGTACCTTCTATCATTGAAAAGCTTGAGAGTGACGGTGTAGAAGTTGAGGTTGTGAGTGAAATGATGGGTGTACTCAAAGGTGCAGATGGCTCTGAGCTGAAAGTGGATCAGACATTCCTGACAGCCGACTCAGTCCTCTATGATGCACTATACGCAGTAGGTGGCAAGGACCTCAGCAAAAAATTTGTTCAGACGACTTCCTACTTCCTGAATGAAGCGTTTATGCACTTTAAGCCGATTGGTGCAACACACGAAGGAACAAAGTGGCTTGAAGCAAATGATATTGCAGACAGCCCTGGCGTGATCCATGGCAATGATGCGGACAGCTTCACACATTCTTTTGTTGAAGCAATCAAAGCGCACCGTCACTGGAGCCGTGAAGTTTAACTAATATATTTCGAGGAACTGCCCGCACCTTATCTGGTGACGGGCAGTTTTTTCTGTTTCAGCCGTGGTATACTAAACAGCATCACTCAATAAAGGAGCAACACATGACGAACAACTGGCAGCAATTCAATCTCAGCCCTTCAATTTCAGAAGCACTTGAGAAGCTTTCTTATACAGCACCAACAGAAGTACAGGAGCAGGTAATCCCCGCATTAAAAGCCGGGCACGACCTGATGGCAAAAGCCCAGACAGGAAGCGGTAAAACTGCTGCGTATGCAATTCCGATCTGTGACGAAGTCATCTGGGAGGAAAACAAACCACAGGCACTTATCATTACCCCTACACGTGAACTGGCTGATCAGGTCCGTCTTGATGCCCTCGCAATCGGGCGTTTTAAGCGACTGAAAGCTGCAGCTCTATATGGCAGACAGTCTTTTGCCAAGCAGAAGCTTGAGCTGAAACAGAAAACACATATCATCTCAGGGACACCTGGCAGACTGCTTGACCACCTCGAGAAAGGTACCTTTGATCCATCCAAATTAAAATATGTGATCATCGATGAAGCTGATGAATTATTCAACAGAGGATTTATTGAGCAGGTGGAAGCCATTATGGCATTCATGCCAAAAGACAGGCTTACAGGGCTCTTCTCAGCGACTTTCTCTGAAGAAGTAGAGTCATTGGCTGCCAAATGGCTAAAAACGCCTGAGCGCTTCGAGATTGCCTCTCAGCATAAGGTAGAAGATCTGATTCAGCATTTTTACATGAAAACAGAAGAAAAACAGAAGTTTGAGCTGTTGAAGCAGGTAACGATGAGTGAGAACCCGGATACATGCATGATCTTCTGCCGCACACAGGACCGGACAGACGAATTAACCGAAAGACTCGATCGTGCAGGTTATTCATGCGATAAAATTCACGGCGGAATGGTTCAGGAAGAACGTTTTGATGTGATGAATGAATTCAAACGGGGGGACTTCCGTTATTTAATTGCAACAGATATTGCAGCACGCGGAATTGACGTAGCCAACGTATCTTTAGTCGTAAACTATGATCTGCCACTGGAACTGCCTGCATATACGCATAGAAGCGGCAGAACGGGCAGAGCAGGACAGAACGGTAAAGTAGTTTCGTTTGTTGAAGCTGGCCGGGAAGATGACCGTCTGGCAGCCATCATTGAATACACTAATGCGAATCTGATTGAACTTTATTCAGTGCCGCCTGCTGACATTGGCGCTTTCTGGTCCAAAATGGACGAGCAGCAGGAACGGAAAACGGCTGCAATTGAAAAAGTTAGTGAAGATATCCTGAAGATCTACGTGAATGGCGGTAAAAAGAAGAAGCTGAGAGCGGGAGACTTTGTGGGTACAATCACATCAATTGATGGTGTAACTGCAGATGATATTGGCATTATCACCATTGAACCGACCTGTTCTTTTATAGAAATCCATAACGGTAAAGGTCACAAGGTGATCAATGCTTTAAAAGAAACGACAATTAAGGGTAAGAAGCTAAAAGTATATCCAGCGAAAAAGTAAAATAAAACACCGTCACCTGATTTACAGGCAGACGGTGTTTTTATAGATTCCTGAAAAGTTCCTTATACGTTTGTCATTGTCTTCTATGGTGGTAGCTTCCGTGATAAACTTTTAGTTAAATACTTGATTCAGATCGATAGAGGAGGAGCGGCATGTTAACACTTATTAAAAAAGCGGATGTATACAGCCCTGATCATCTTGGTATTAAAGATATTTTAATAGCTGATAAACGTATAGCAGCAATAGAAGATCATATTGATTTACCTCCTCACACGCCAGGACTTACAGTGATCGAGGCTGATGGAAAGATCGCTGTGCCCGGGTTTATTGACTCCCACGTTCACATTATGGGAGGGGGAGGTGAAGGCAGTTATAAAACACGTACACCCGAACTCCAATTAACGGATGCTACACTTGGCGGTGTCACAACGCTTGTAGGCGTAATTGGTACGGATGGGACCACACGTACAATGCCGTCTCTGATTGCCAAGGCAAGAGCGCTTGAGGAAGAAGGGATCACCTGTTATATACATACAGGATCTTATCAGGTACCAGTCAAAACGCTGACAGGGAAGATAGAAGACGATTTAATATTAATCGACCGCGTAATCGGAGCTGGGGAGATAGCGATCTCAGACCACCGTTCCTCACAGCCGACTGTTCAGGAACTTGCTAAAATCGCATCTGCTGCAAGAATTGGCGGTATGCTATCCGGCAAAGCCGGGATTGTTAACATCCACGTAGGTGACAGTTACGATCACCTTACATTGATTGAAGAAGTTGTTGAAACCACAGATATACCGATTAAACAGTTTTATCCGACGCATATAAACCGGAACCCTCACTTATTTGAAGCAGGTATCGAGTTTGCGAAAAAAGGCGGATATGTCGACTTCACAACCAGTACGATTCCAAAGTTTCTCGAGGAAGGCGAAGTAAAGTCCGCTACAGCATTAAGAAAGATGCTTAATGCAGGTGTAGATCCATCCTTAATTACATTTACATCAGATGGCCAGGCAAGCTTACCTGATTTTGATGAAAATGGTGAGTTAATCGGGCTACAGTTAGGGAAAGTAACCTCCTTATTTGAAGCGGTTCATGAAGCAATAACCGTTGAAGGAATTGATCTTAGTACGGCTATCCGGGTCATCACCAGAAACCCTGCAAAGATATTAAAGCTTTCTCAAAAAGGGGAGCTTGCTGAAGGGAAAGATGCGGATATTGTTCTACTAGATCAGCAGAATTATTTAATTGACAGCGTGTTCGCTTTAGGACAGCTAATGGTATCGAATCAGGAGCCTATAATTAAAGGGACATTTGAATAACTATATCAATAAAAGGCTTCTGAAATGCTGCTCAGAAGCCTTTTTTATGATCTGATTTAAATAAAGCTTAACCCTATAATAATAAAAATGACAGGAATTAATAGTATTGCTATGGATATCCCAATCACCAGTGAAACGCCAAGTCCTTTCCAACTTGAAAAGTTGTGCACAACCCCAATCGTTTTACTCGTAATCACAATATTCCAGGTGGTGATGATTAACGTAATCAAGCTTAATAATAGTGATGCGCCAAGTGGCAGTGAAGAATACTCACCCCAGGCAGGTCTCTGGAAGAATTGATCACCATATATCAGAATGAAAACCATTATAATCGGCAGCATGAAAAGATTTGGAATCGCAGTAAGTCCAATTGCCTTTCTCATATCATGCAATGTGCCGCTTCCATTCATCCACTTACCAACCAGTGTATATAACCAGCTTCCCACAAAGAATCCAATGAGTCCGAAAATAGGTCCTGAGATAAGAATTAAAAACGTCACTAATATCAATGATCTGTCTTCTGTGAAACCTGATTCCTGCAGACCGTTTAACGTAGTTGCATATGAAGCTAAAATGAGCAAAATAATCGAGTAATTTTTACTTTTATTTTCTATTACGTATTTTGCTGTGCTTTTTGGTTTAAACCAAACTGAGAAAATTGGATTCATTTAACAGCGCCTCCTTTTACCTACTAGTACGAATGACATTATATTTAGTTTCATATTTTTCCTTAATATAGATAAATACGCATGTGTATACAAAAACGTATACAAGTATACAATTTGTAAACATAATGTATACAATAACGTAAACATGTAAACAAATGTGTACACATGCCTTTATATCAGCGTGTGTACGACTGTGTAAACATGTAAACGGATTTGTATACAACGTATCTGATTTTTCAGTACTTAAGATTGATTGACGTTTACCCTTCTCTTATATAAAGTTAATAGGAGCGGAATATATCCGTAGATTTTTTTCAGGAGGTTTACTATGACTAAATCAAGAATTGCAGCAGTTGATGTTGGAAATGATTCAGTAAAAGCATTATTTGGCCAATCAGACTATGAACTAAATATCCCGAACGTTATTGCAAGAGATCGTGAGGATCGCCCGGTAATCGGAATTGAAGACCTTCACGAGAAAGATCCGCTTGATGGCTTACATATCCGCGTTCACTCCCCTGCCCTGCAGGATAATAACGCAATTTACCGTGTAGGTAACCTTGCTACAAAGAGTGACAATGCGACAGAACTTGACCCGGGCAGCAGCAAATCAGAAGAAGATCAGTCACTAGTAATGTTGTTTGCAAGTATTGCGTTGGATGCAGCGCGCGAAAACAGCGGCTTTGAAGCTAAAAACAACGTGATTGATGCAACATATACTCTGGGAACAGGCTTACCGTTAAGAGAAGTAAAAGAGGGTAAGGACGTAGGTTTCCGTTCACAGCTTCTGGGCTCTGTTCACCAGGTGGAATTCTTAGTGACACCGAAACACCAGGGCAAGAAAGTAAATATCAAATTTGAAGAAGTAAAGGTATATCCTGAAGGATTTGCTGCATTTATTAACCTTGTGATGGACAATGAGGGTAAAATCATTAACCGTGACCTGATCGATAAGCAGATTTTAATCCAGGATATCGGCGGTTTATCAACAGATATCGCTGTTATTCGCAATCGAAATGTTGATGACGATAAGGCTCAGGGCTTTAATCTGGGTGTATCTGAATCTCTTGAAGCAATTCGTGAAGAAATCCGCTCACGCCATGGTGTAGAGCTTGATACACGTCGTGATGTAGTAGATATTATTACGAAGAAAAATGACCGTAACCACATCATGGTGAAGGGCTCACGTACAAGCGTACATGACATCACTGACCGCATCCTTTTGGACCTTGCTAAGAAGGAATACCGTCACCTGCGCAACGTATGGGCAAAGAACTCACAGACAGAGATTTGCTACTTTGTCGGAGGCGGCTCAATGGTATTGAAAGACTACCTAAAAACACTTAATAACAACCTTGATGGCTATAACATTGATTTCTTTGAGGACGAAAAAGAAAGTATCTGGATGATGGCTAACGCTTATCATAAGCTGATCAATGATTTCGTGCGTAAAAACAGTAAGGAAGCTGCTCCTAAGAAAACTGAAGCGAAAGCAGCTTCAAAGTAAGGTGTATTAAATGAGTGGTACGATCAAGAAGGGACAGGCGATTACCTTTCGCCTGCCTTCTGATACACCGGACCATTTGCTGAGGGAATTGCAAAGGCTGAAAGAAGCTGAGAAGAGAAATTTTTCAAGTAAAATTGCAGAATTTGCACTTGAAGGTCTCGGTAAGAACTCTCAGAAAGAAAGAGAGACGATTACCGTACCAATCCCAAAACAGCTATCCAAAGAACAGCGGGCATGGCTCAGACATGCACACTCTGAAGCGCTGCTTGGTAATATCGTCTATCAGCTTCTGAATGATCCGGTCAGGGCTACAGCGATCCTGGCATCGATGAACAGTACTTCTCTGTCAGTAGATGAGGCACTTTACCTGCAGGAAGAAGAACAACCTGAAGGAGCGCCTCAGCCTGCACCACCTGTACAGCAGGACCCTGAATTTGATGACCTCGACTCAATTGATTCCATTGAAATTGAGCGAGAAGAGGTTCAGGAAGAAAAAGAAGAAGACTTAGATGACCTATTAGGAAGTTTCTTGGATAAAATGAATAAATAAATGATTAAAAAGGAATCTATTGGAATAGATTCCTTTTTAATTTATTAATTAATTTACATATTTTATAAAAATATTAATATAAATTTATAGTTATAGCTACTGAAGTGGAATGAGAAAAGAGAACATTTATTAAAAACAGGCTGATTATTAAATTTACATTTAGTGAAACGGAGCGTAAGGCGGCGACTCCGGGACGATTAGTTGGAAGCTGAGACTCTGAGGAGGCTCAGCAACAACCGTCCGGAAAGCGTCCCCGCCTGAAGTACAGTGAAACGATTAAAAAAAGCGAGACAATTTACATGTCCCGCCTTCTAATATTATTCTTCCAAACGGCCCTCTTCTTTCAACTTCCTGCGTCTGCTGTTCATAAATAAAATAACAGCACCAACTGTAGAAAAGAACAAAACCATGTAATCAAATGGCACAGGTTCATCTTTCGTTACAATCAGATAAAAAATCCTGATTGAATTAATCAGCAAAACCACACTTAAAATTAAATCAAGTTTTCTTAAATCCACGATGTACCCCTTTCGAAATTACTTATCCACATGTGGAAAACGTTTAGCGATTTCAACAATCACCTGAGACGCTTTTTCCATGTTATCCACAGAGATATACTCAAATTTCCCGTGGAAGTTCTCTCCACCAGTGAAAACGTTTGGTGTCGGCAGTCCCATATAGGATAACTGAGACCCATCTGTACCACCGCGGATTGGCTCAATGATCGCATCAATGCCAAGTGAATTCATTGCTTCTTCAGCGATATCCACGATAAATCGAACGGGTTCGATCTTTTCACGCATGTTGTAATACTGGTCTTCAATCGTAATTTCCACTGTACCTTCACCGTGTTTAGCGTTTACTTCATCAGCTGTGCGCTGCAGCGTAGATTTACGTTTCTCAAACTTTTCCCGGTCGTGGTCACGGATAATGTATTGAAGCTCCGTTTTTTCCACATCTCCATTCATCTGCATCAGATGAAAGAAGCCTTCGTAGCCGGCTGTAAATTCAGGTGCTTCATTTAAAGGAAGTGATTGATTCAATTCCATTGCAATCTTTAATGAATTGACCATCTTATTTTTTGCCGTTCCCGGGTGGACGTTTGTACCGTGAATCGTTAATTTCGCGCCGGCTGCGTTGAAACTTTCATATTGAAGCTCTCCAAGCGGACCGCCATCGATTGTGTAAGCATAGTCAGCGTCAAAACGCTTTACATCAAACTTATGTGGGCCGCGGCCGATTTCTTCATCCGGTGTAAAAGCAACGCGGATTCTGCCGTGCTTAATGTCAGGGTTTTGCACCAGATGCTCCATCGCGGTCATAATTTCAGCAATACCCGCTTTATTGTCAGCACCTAACAGTGTTGTGCCGTCAGTTGTAATCAGCGTATGCCCTTTATATTTACTCAGTTCCGGAAATTCAGCGGGAGACATGGTTACTTTTTCATTCAATTGAATATCTCCACCACTATATTCAACAACCTGAGGATTTACGTTAGTGCCTGTAAAATCAGTTGCTGTATCTACGTGTGCTAGGAACCCGATTGTCGGGATATCTCCTTCTATGTTTGCAGGGAGTGTTGCCATCAGGTAGCCGTGATCATCCACTTCAACCTCTTCAAGTCCGATTTCTTTTAACTCTTTTTCTAAATGACGAATCAGATCCCATTGCTTCTCAGTGGAAGGTGTTGAAGGGGAGTCCGGATCTGATTGAGTATCAATTTTTGCATATGTAATCAAACGGTCCATTAGTTTCTTTTGCATGAGTAACCTCCAGCATTTTTCTTTATTATAGCATGTAAAAGCACCAGTCAGTAATAACGCCTGACTGGTGCCTGATTGATTAAACGGGGCCGGTCTGCATAGATTGCTGACGGATCCACGGCTTTAATTTTACGAATAACGGAATAAACAGTGCTGCAACACATGCTGATTTGATTAAGTTAAACGGAATAATTGCGCCGGTTGTCAGTCCTAACTTAACAGCAGGATCAAGCATGTAATCCATTCCAAAGAACCACGCGTATGCAGGCAGAATCAAAAAGTAATTCAATACTGCAAGCAGCAGAACCATTAGTACAGTTCCGGCAACAAGCCCTTTAGCCAATGCACCTTTTGTTTTGCGTTTGTGGTAGAAGAATGCGACCGGCAGGATAAATGCACACCCTGCAATAAAGTTCGACAGTTCGCCGATTGGTACGCCGCTTCCTTTGAAAAGGTAATACAGAATGTTTTTGAGTGCCTCCACAATCACACCAGCCATTGGTGAAAACATGATTGCTGCGAGTAAAGCCGGCACGTCACTGAAGTCAATTTTCAAAAAATCCGGTAAAAACGGAAGTGGAAAATTGAGCATCATCAGTAAAAATGCCACTGCGCTAAGCATGGATAGCTTAACTAAAAGTTGTGTGTTTTTTAACATGAGTAGCTCCTGTCCTCGTTCCACACAGAAGTTTCGGCATCGTACACAAATAAACCCTGCAGATTCGGCGCAATCAGCAGGGAGAATTCAGCACGAAATAAAGGGTCAGCTTTTCGCAAATCCCTTATTCTTGCCTCCATCTTCTCCCATCCAGACTATACTGTCGGCCTCCGGTTCTCACGGAGTCAGCAAATAGCTCCCTATTCGCTCGCGGGCTCATTCTTACATTTACCGCCGGTCGGGAATTTCACCCTGCCCTGAAGATGGAACGATATTTAGTTTAGGATTTTAGTATAGCGCAATGTGAATGGGTATTCAATTTAAAAGTTTCGGGCGGGTTAGGCGTTTATCATATTGCATCTCTCTAAGCATGAATGTCGTATGAATCCGTTTGAAGGCTGTATCCGGCAAGTTGAGGTAGCGATACACCCGGGTTGAGTGACGTATTCAGACGGTTGAAGTAGGTCTTCACTTTTTCGAATGCTCTATACTACAATTTGACTACAAAAGCAGGGGTCAGTATGAACTCATTTCTACTAATTTTATCTAAAAAAAGGAGTTTACTATAAAACAATCGAATATTACGTAGAACGAAACAAACAGGGAGGACTTTAATCGATGATCAATTTCAGACAGCCGGATGTTGAAAATTTTTTTCAGACGTTCGGCATTCAGACATTTACAGTGAATAAAGAGGAAACACAGCTCGTTTTCAGCACAAATTTAAATGGAAAATATAATCTTTGGGCAATGGACCTGCCAAATGCATTTCCATATCCGCTCAGCTTTCATAATCAGAGCTGTTCAGAACTTGCATACGACAAGCAGGGGCGCTACATTCTCGCAGTGATGGATCAGGATGGTGATGAAAACGGTCAGATCTATGCGGTGCCGCCAAAGGGTGGAAGTCTTGAACCGCTGCGCACACATGAAGGCGCGCGCCATATGGGACTGAACCTGAGTAAAGATGGTGAAAGGCTGTATTATACATCAACAAAGGAAGATCAGACTTATCTGAAATCCTATTGCTATGATTTAAAAGAGGATGCAGAAAAAGTCATTCATGAAGGAAAAGATGCCGCGACGTATCTTGCAGCAAAAAGTCCTGATGAACAGGCAATTGTCTATGTAAAGCATTATGCAAATACTTACGTGCTGGCTTTTGTGAAAAAGGATGGTCAGGAGGTTTATCTGACACCAGATCGAGAAGAACAGCATACGGTTTCAGGCGTGGAATTCGTTTCAGATCACCTGATTTATTTTACAACCAATTATGGAGAAGATTTCTCTTACCTTGCACGCTTTAACCTGGAAGATGAATCATTTGAAAAAGTTGCTGCGATTGAAAAAGAGGAGTTCGACGATGTCTACTATGATCAATCCTCAAACAGCCTTTATATCAGGGCTGAAAAAGGTGTGAAAGATAAGCTGTATCAGTTTGACCTGAAAGAAGAAAAGTTAAACGGAATTGATATCCCGACAACTGAAATCGCAGGACTGAAAGTAGCTGACTCAGGCAACCTTTATCTTGCAGGCCGAACCGCTGTCAGACCGGCTAACATTTATATGAGAAAAGACGGGCAGTGGAAGCAGCTGACAAAGTATAACGTGCCGGGGGTGAAGGAAGAAGAAATGGCAGAGCCTGAGCTTCATACTTACAAGTCATTCGATGGACTGGAAATTGAAGCGCAGTTCTTTAAAGCGAAACCTGAAAACAGTAATGGACACGTCATTCTATGGCCGCATGGAGGACCACAGGCGGCGGAGCGTGCGACTTTCCGTTCACTGTTTCAATTCCTTGTCTACCGAGGATACAGTATATTTACACCGAACTTTCGCGGCTCAACCGGATATGGTCTGAAGTTCTCCAAGATGGTAGAAGGGGATTGGGGACACGGACCGCGTCTTGATAATATAGAAGGACTTGAGTATCTATTTAAAAAAGGACTCGCAGACCGTGACAAAGTTCTGCTGATGGGCGGAAGCTACGGAGGCTACATGGCGCTGCTTCTCCACGGCCGTCACGCAGACTACTTCAAAGCAGTCGTGGATATTTTCGGACCATGTAACCTGTTCAGCTTTATTGAATCAGTTCCTGAACACTGGAAACCGGTCATGAAACAATGGGTAGGCGATCCGGTAGAAGACAAAGAAAAGCTGACAGAAGACTCACCGATCGAATATCTGGATTCCATGACAAAACCAATGTTCGTCATCCAGGGTGCGAAGGATCCACGCGTTGTCAAAGCCGAATCTGACCAGATTGTCGAAGCGTTGAAAGGAAAAGGCCGTGAAGTGAAATATCTTGTACTTGATGATGAAGGGCACGGGTTTTCCAAGAAGGCGAATGAGATGAGGGTGTATGAGGAAGTGCTGGCGTTTTTTGATGAGTATATAAAATAAGCCATTTCATTTCCGGCTGTTAGCCAGGTAACTGACAGCCGGAAAATGAATCTGAAGAATTATAAAGAATCCTGTTGACATGTTCTTTATAAAGAACTATCATAAGGACAAGTAACCAATTCTGACATATATTTTAGACAGTTATTAATTTTTTTAATCTTTCGTTCTTTATAAAGAATATTATGAAGAGCGAAATATTTTTATTGAAGTTGTTCTTTATTAAGAATTGAGGTGATGTCTCCTTACCTTTATCAAAGAAGGCACTCGTCCATGTTAAGGGTTGAAAGACACCTTAGACGCCAGTCGTCGTTGGCAGGGAGTGAGGTGGGGTTAGATGCCCTATTCTTATTAAAACAATGATGTGTCGGGTTTTGTCTAAGACCCTGCACATCATTGTTTTAATGAATTTGTGATTGTAGACGAAAGGAGGAGTTTGATGTCTTATAAAAAGCAGTTATCTATATTCATTGTATTGGATTTGTTTCTGGTTTTTTCAGCGTTTGTGCTCAGTCATCTGCTGGTAAATGGTTTGTTCGCTATCACTCATACATTTATGATCAGCTCGGCAGTATTGCTGGGGATGTATCTGGGTTTTTCAAGCTCATACAGACTTTATAAAAAGGCCTGGGAATATGCCAGTGTAATTGAACTGCTGATTATATTAAAAGCTACTGCCTTATCAGTCATGGCTGCTTTATTCGTTGAAACAATGATAACAGGTCAACTCATGCTGCGGGTCATGATCGTTACCTGGCTGCTTCAAGTTTTAATGGTTGGTGGTTCGAGATTTGTATGGCGGATATATCGCAATCAAAAACAGCAGTACCGGCCGGATTATAAGAGAACGTTAATTATCGGAGCCGGTGCAGCAGGAACAATGGTGGCAAGGCAATTGCTTCAGGGAAAGGATTGTGATCTTAAACCTGTTGCTTTTATTGATGATAATCCTCATAAGCATAATCTGGATGTTCTCGGGTTGCCGGTATATGGAGGAACCGGGAGGGTAGTGGAAGCGGTTGAAAAACTGAAGATACAAAAAATTATTATTGCCATCCCATCATTAAATAAAAAACAATTAAATAAAATCTATACAGAATGTGCGAAATCGAACACGGATACAAAAATTCTTCCAATGATAGAAGATCTGATTTCAGGGAAGGTATCGGTCAGTCAAATGCGGGAGGTTCAGGTTGAAGATTTACTTGGCCGGAAACCGGTTGAACTAGACTTAGAACTTTTATCAGGAACGTTAAAAAACAAAATCATACTTGTGACTGGCGCAGGTGGATCTATTGGATCTGAGATATGCAGGCAACTTATTAAGTTTCAACCTTCTAAAATGATTCTGCTCGGCCACGGAGAAAACAGTATTTACAATATTGAAATGGAATTAAGACTGGAGCATGACGTGGCACATACAGAATTTATTACAGAAATTGCTGATGTCCAGGATGCCCAGAAAATGATGGAAATTATGTATGAATATAAACCGGATATTGTCTATCATGCTGCAGCACACAAGCACGTTCCACTTATGGAAAGAAATCCTGAAGAAGCAGTTAAAAATAACATTATAGGAACAAGAAATGTTGCTCAGGCTTCCAGTTGGAACGGTGTAGACACTTTTGTCATGATCTCAACTGATAAAGCTGTTAATCCAACAAATGTGATGGGTGCATCTAAAAAACTGGCTGAAATGATAGTTCAGGGAATGGATCAAATAAGTAACACTAAGTTTGTAGCAGTACGTTTTGGAAATGTGCTCGGGAGCAGAGGGAGTGTGATTCCCCATTTTAAAAAACAGATTGAAAGAGGCGGACCTGTAACAGTGACACATCCCGAAATGATTCGCTATTTTATGACCATTCCGGAAGCTTCAAGGCTGGTTATTCAGGCTGGTGCCCTGGCTGAAGGCGGGGAGATCTTTGTGCTTGATATGGGTGAGCCGGTCCGGATTGTTGATTTGGCTAAAAATATGATTACTTTGTCGGGGAATTCACTGGAAGATATTGATATTGTTTTTACCGGGATCAGACCTGGTGAAAAGTTATATGAAGAGCTGTTGAACCAGGATGAGGTCAGGTCAGAACAAATTTATCCCAAGATATATATTGGGCAAAGGGCAGAACTTTATTTAGATGAGATAGAGTCAATCATTGATAATTTTTCTTTAATGGAAAAAGAGAATCTAAAACAAAAATTGCTTGAACTGGCGAATCGTAAACCTGCTCACTTAAAAAAATCGAACTGGCCTATTTCAAGCTGATTGTTCTTTATTAAGAATGGAGTGATCTGATGACAATCTTAGTTACTGGAGCAGCTGGATATATAGGTAGTCATACGTGCGTTGAGCTACTAGAAGCAGGATACAATATCGTAGCACTTGATAATTTCAGTAACAGCCATCCAGAGTCTTTAAAGCGGGTATCAGAGCTGACAGGTAAGATATTTCCTATAGTAAAAGCGGACTTAAAAGAAGAGACCTTAATTGCAGAGGTTTTTGATCAGTATCAAATTGAGGCTGTTATCCACTTTGCAGCTTACAAGGCTGTGGGTGAGTCAGTTCATCATCCGCTAACTTACTATGAAAATAATTTATCTGGCCTGATCAACCTTTTAAAAGTGATGGAGAGATATAAAGTAAAAAGAATTGTTTTTAGTTCTTCAGCAACTGTCTATGGCAGTGTTGCTCAAATGCCTATCAGAGAGAATGTGCCATTTGGAAAAACCAGCCCTTATGGAAAAACCAAGCAAATGGCAGAAGAGATTTTGAATGATTTATATACTTCAGACACTGCGTGGAATATTACAATTTTAAGATATTTCAACCCTATTGGCGCTCATTCAAGTGGTCGTATTGGTGAAGATCCAACTGGAACTCCAAATAATCTGGTGCCTTATATATCCCAGGTTGCGATAGGTCAAAGAGTCATGCTGAATATTTTCGGAAACGACTATGAAACAAAAGATGGTACAGGGGTTCGGGATTACATCCATATATCTGATTTGGCAAATGGTCACCTCAAAGCGATTGAGGCGCCAGAGGGCTTAAACGTTTACAACTTGGGGACCGGCTGTGGATATAGCGTATTAGAAGTGGTGGAAGCTTTTGAAGAAGCATCCGGAAAAGCAATACCATTAAAGTTTACAGCAAGAAGACCTGGGGATATAGCAGTCTGTTATGCAGATCCGGTTAAGGCCGAACTAGAGCTCAAATGGAAAGCAACAAGATCGCTTAAAGATATGTGTGAGGATACCTGGAGATGGCAAACTTTGAACCCTTCAGGCTATACAGACTTTAACCACCTGGTCCAGAAAGCGGAGGGTTAACGGAAAACACTCAATTACAATGTATTGCGGCAGAGGAGTGAAGATACTTTAAGGAAGAGGAGCAGAGTCATGATCGGTGAAAATATTAAAAAGCATCGCAAAGAAAAAGGACTGACTTTATCTGAACTTGCTGAGAAGGCCGGAGTTTCAAAATCTTACTTAAGTAATATTGAGCGAAACCTAAAACAAAATCCATCTATCCATGTGTTAGAGAAAATATCAAGAGTGCTGGAAGTTAATTTGCAGAGTCTGCTGAAGGCGAAGTCTGAAAACAATATGTTAATTAGTAAGGACAGGGATGACTTCATCAGGGAATTTCAAAAAAACATATCAAATTATCAGGAGTTGAAAGATTACAAAACAGTCCTTGAATTTATCAAATGGAAAAATAAGAATGTGAATTCCCATCATAAGTGATTTAAAGAATAAGTTTGGGAGGTACAGGCATGAGGAACCCTGTCAGTCTGAAAGAATTAGTGTTATTTATCAAAAAGAGGGCACTGTTATTAATCAGTTTAACTTTACTTTTTGGTGGTGCTGCTTACTTAATCACAACTTATTTTATGACACCTATGTATCAAACTTCTACACAGCTATTGATTAACGAAGAGAAAAGTGACCAGCCTTATGTAAATGTCTCAGAAATACAGGCAAACCTGCAGTTAATTAATACTTATAACGTCATTATTAAAAGTCCCGTTATTCTTGAACAGGTAGTTGAAGCGATGAACAGTGAAGTCACCGTAGCAGAGTTAAATGAAAAAATAACGGTGCAAAACGTTCAGGATTCCCAGGTAGTGAACTTGATTGTAACAGATGTAGATCCTGTAAGAGCTGCAAGGATCGCAAATCAAACAGCGCAAGTCTTTCAAAACGATATATCTGAATTAATGAACGTTGATAATGTAAACATACTCTCGCCAGCCATTGTTACCGGAAATGAAAAGCCGGTTTCACCTGACCTTTACTTAAACACAGCTGCAGGAAGCCTTACTGGTTTTGTCATTGGGTTCATTATTACGCTGTTACTGGAATATTTTAATAACACGGTGAAAGATGAGCAGCATCTCAGTGAAATATTGTCAATTCCAATCCTGGGAACCGTGGATACAATGAATAACAAAAAGTATCCCGATAAGATCATCAGTGGGAATGTCAGTAACATTGATACGAGGAGGAAAGGATATGGGAGTTAAAAAGCGAAAAAAAATGCATCAGAAAAGAATCCTCCTTACACTAAGTGACCCAAGAGCAGTGATTTCAGAACAGTTTCGTACAATTAGAACAAACATTAAATTTTCTGCTATAGATCAGACTATAAAAAGTATTGTCATTACATCCAGTGAAGCAGAAGAAGGGAAATCCACTGTGGCAGCTAACCTGGCAGTCGTGTTCGCACAGGAAGGGAAAAAGACACTATTAATTGACGCGGATCTTAGAAAGCCGACTGTTCAATACACATTCAATCTTATGAATACCACCGGTTTAACGAGTGTATTGAGTCATCAGGTATCATTCGGGCAGGCAGTTCACAAAACACATTTGAGCGAACTTGATGTGCTGACGTCCGGTCCTATTCCTCCAAACCCTTCAGAGCTCTTAAGCTCAAGAGCAATGGAGAATCTGATGAAGGAAGTAAAAGAAGAGTACGATATGGTTATTTTTGATTCTCCTCCAGTGATCATCGTAACTGATGCTCAGCTCTTAGCGAATCAATGTGATGGTTCTATTCTGGTTGTGAGGTCGAATCACACAGACAAAGAAAAGGTGATGAAAGCAAAAGAACTGTTAAATTCCGCCAATACAAGAATATTAGGAGCGGTTTTAAACGATAAAAAAGTCATAAACAACAATTACTATCAATACTATGGAGAAAAATGAAAGCAGATCAAGCTGATCCTGCTTTTATTTTTTTGGTCAGGAGGTAAAAAATGTATATCTTTATGAAGCGGACTATTGATATAGTGGCGTCATTTCTACTACTTTTTATGCTCTCTCCATTACTGCTGTTCATCATGTTATTGATTAAAGTAACTTCACCGGGCCCTGTAATTTTTAAGCAAAAGCGAATAGGACTGAACAAAAAAGAATTTATTATTTACAAATTCAGAACGATGAAAATTGATACGCCAAGTGATATGCCCACACATTTGTTAAAAGATGAAAATAAATGTGTGACGAGAATAGGAGCCTTTCTGAGAAAAACAAGTCTGGATGAACTGCCGCAGCTTATGAACATTTTTCTTGGACACATGAGCTTTGTTGGACCAAGACCTGCATTGTGGAACCAGGCTGACTTAATCCTTTTACGTGACCGGTATTCAGCTAATTCAGTCAGACCGGGGTTAACCGGATGGGCTCAGATCAATGGAAGAGATTATATTTCCATCGAAAGGAAGGCTTTTCTGGATGGTGAGTATATTAGAAGAATGAATTTGAAACTGGATTTTTATTGTCTGTATAAGACGGTTGCCAAAGTGTTGAAAGAAGAAAACGTAGGCTATCCACTTGAGGCAGCGTCTCTGGCCGGGAAGGATGAATCTCTATGAGAAAAGTTCTGATTGTAGGCAGCAGAAGCTATATTGGAACACATCTATCGCAGTGGTTGAAAAAGGATCAGAAACAATATCTGGTGGAGTCAATCTCAGTCCGTGATCATCATTGGAAGGAAAAAAACTTCGGTCTATACGACAGCATTGTCTATACAGTGGGATTGGCCCATCAAAAAGAAACGAAAGAAAATAAAGAGGACTATTACCGAGTGAACAGAGATCTTACTTACCAGGTGGCCAAAAAAGCGAAGGAGGATGGGGCACAACACTTTGTTTATCTTAGTTCTATGAGTGTATATGGCATTGTTTCCGGGACTATCAACGAACACACACAAATGAATCCAAGGACTTACTATGGAGATTCCAAGCTTCAGGCAGAAAAGCTGCTGGAAAGTCTGACTGATGAGCATTTTCAAGTAGGCATCGTACGTCCGCCAATGGTATATGGCGAAGGTTGTAAAGGAAATTACCGTAAGATTTCGGCCTTCAGCACCCGTATTCCCGGCTTCTTATGCTTTGAAAATCAAAGGAGCGGAATATATATACTTAACCTTTGTGAATTCCTGAAGTACATGATTGATGAAAAGAGAATAGGAACATTTCATCCTCAAAATGCAGAATATTACAGCACTTTTGATCTTGTGAGGCTGATCAGAAGTTCTCATGGGAAAGGAAGCAGATTAGTCAGAAAGCTGCCTGCCAAGTTTTATAAACTCCATGTGAACCTGCTGGATAAAGTGTTTGGCAGTCTCACTTATGATGAGAGTATGTCCTATGATACTTGTCATTACCGGTTATTTGACTTTGAGACTTCAATCCTGATGAGCGAAGGAGCAAAAGAGTATGAGTAAAAAAGTACTTTTCGTAGCTACGGTCGTTAAAGGTCACATCAATGCTTTTCACCTCCCTTACCTGAAGAAATTAAAAGAAGAAGGATGGGAAACCCATGTTTGTGCAAAAAATGATTTTGATATCGGGGAAGACTGCAGGATTCCTTATTGTGATCGGTATTTTGACATTCCATTTGAACGCTCTCCTTTTTCAAGTAATAACCTGAGTGCATATAGACAGCTAAAAGAGATAATTGATAAAAATAACTATCAATTGGTACATTGTCACACACCCGTGGGAGGTGCTTTAACAAGGCTTGCAGCCAGGGAAGCAAGAAACAGGGGCACAAAAATCATCTATACTGCTCACGGCTATCATTTTTATAAAGGTGCATCAGCAATGATGTGGACCGTCTATTACCCGGTTGAAAAATGGCTGGCCTCTTATACTGATTGTCAGATTTTAATTAATGAAGATGATTATCATATCTCTGTAAACCGTCATTTTAAAGCTGAGAGAATTGAATTGATCCCTGGTGTTGGTGTAGATCTGAAGAGATTTTCACGCCCTGATTTTATTTTAAAAGATCAATTAAGAACTAAGCATGGTTTTAATAAAGACGATTTCATCATGATTTGCGTTGGGGAGCTCAGTGAAAGTAAAAACCAATCTATGCTGATAGATGTAATGGGCCATCTGAAAGAAAGTATTCCGAATATAAAGCTTCTACTCGTCGGGAGAGGAAACAAGGCCCGTGAGTTTGAAGAAAAGGTTCAAAATATGAACCTGCAGGAGCAGGTCCAGTTTATGGGTTACAGAAATGATGTTCATGAACTGATGGCATTGTCAGACATTGCAGTTTCAACTTCAAGGCGGGAGGGTTTGCCGGTTAATGTTATGGAAGCGATGGCGGTGAATTTACCGGTTGTTGTAACAAATAGCAGAGGAAATAAAGATCTTGTTCAGCATATGAAGAATGGACTGGTCGTTGAATTGGATCATGATAAAGCTTTTAGTGAAGCGGTTTTGAAACTCTATCGTTCACCAGAAATGAGAGAGAGATTCAGCATAGAGAATGCAAAAATGATTAAAAATTACAGTGTTGAAGAGATGGTCAATAAAGTATGCAGCATCTATCATGATTACGCCGGAAGTGGCTGGATATCTGAGGAGGGGTTAGATGAAAGTACTGTTTATTAGGTCCAATCCAGTATCACCTGACCCAAGAGTCGAAAAAGAAGCAGATTCCTTAATGAAAAATGGGTATGAAGTTTCTATTGTCTCCTGGAATAGAGAAAAAAACGGTAAGAACAAAAAGGGTCAATTGAAATTAAAAAACGGGAAAGTTGATATTGAATGGATTCAAATCGAATCAGGTTATGGTAATGGTCTGAAAAATATATATCCTTTATTGAAGTTCCAGATAAAGCTATTCATTTATCTGGTCAGACATACAAAAGAGTTTGATTGTGTTCACGCCTGTGACTTTGATACCGTTCTTCCGGCGAATTTAATAGCTAAGCTGTTAAATAAAAAAATTGTTTATGATATTTTTGATTACTACGTGGATGCTTTTTCCGTTCCCAGGACATTAAAACCAGTCGTTGAGAAAATAGATATTCAGATGATGAACTCAGCTGATGCTGTCATCATAACAAATGAAAGCAGAAAAGAGCAGATAAAGAAAAGCAGTCCGAAAAACCTGTTAATCATTCACAATTCACCGGTTCATACTGCTAAAACACATGATAAGCATGCTGAAAAGACAGTATCCGGCAGGTTGTCATTTGCATACTTTGGCATTTTCAGCAATGGAAGACTGCTGGAAGAAATTCTTTCTGTTTTCGAAAATAGAAAGGATATTGAACTTCATATCGGGGGATTTGGTTTACTTGAGCCGGAGGTCATCAAAGCATCTGAGAATCATGAAAATATTATCTATTATGGAAAAGTACCTTATGATCGGGTGATTGAGGTTGAATCTTCATGTGATGTGCTGTTTGCAACCTATGACCCTGAAGTACCTAATCACCGTTTTTCTTCACCTAACAAGTTGTATGAAGCAATGATGCTTGGTAAGCCAATCATTGTTTCAAAAGGAACGGGATTAGATCACCTGATTGAAGAATATGAGCTGGGGCGATCGATTGATTATACAAGGGAAGGGTTCGAACAGGCGGTAAATGAATTTTCCGGAATGCTGCCGAATATCGAACAGATCTATCAGCATGTGACAAACGTTTATCAAGAAATGTTTTCGTGGGATATTATGGAGAACAGGTTGGTTGATATTTATCATCAATTAGAAAAGGGAAGATAAACAGATGAAAAAGAGGATATTATTTATCAGCAGGTCTCTAAGAATTGGTGGTATTGAACGTTCACTTGTGAATTTGCTTAAAAACATAGACTATACAGCGGTAGAGGTGGACTTGTTTCTCTATACAAATAAAGGAGAATATCTTGAAGAATTGCCTGAAAGCATTAATTTAGTTAATCATTCGAAGCTTTTAGAAATGCTTGGCATGACAGTGAATGAAGCTAAAGAATATAGAGGTTATCTTTTTGCTTTTACAAGACTGCTAATGGCTATTGTGTGTAAAATAATTGGCAGTCGTTTATTTTGGAAGCTTGCATTTGCAGGGAGAGCTTTGCCTGAGCACTATCATTCCGCCATTGCTTTTTCAAATAACATTGGTCACCGTCATTTGAATTCCGGATATTATCAATTCTTAATTGAAAAAGTGAATGCCGATCGTAAAATAGGCTGGGTTCATACGGATTATCAAAAAATGGGCTTAAACCCGCAGAAAGATCACAGATATTTTGCTCAACTGGATGCGATTGTAAATGTATCGAAAGCCAGTAAAAAAATCTTTGATGATGTTTTTCCTCAATGGACTTCAAAATCGCATGTCGTATACAATACAGTACCGGTGAATGAAATTGAATTATTAGGAAATAAAGAGCTGGAAAGATCTCATCCAAAAAAACCTCATGATTTGAAGGGTGTGACAGTTGCCAGGCTTGATCAGAATAAATCAGTAGAAAGAGTGATTTACGGTATACATGAGATGAAAAAAATTAACCCGAATGTATCCTGGACAATTGTGGGTGATGGACCTGAGAGACCCAGACTTGAAAAATTGACTGATGAATTGGAATTAAATCAAGTGATTAAATTTGAAGGGAATCAAAAAAATCCATATCCCTTTATAAAAAATGCAGACGTATTTGTCTTGAGCTCTAAATATGAAGGACTTCCGATGACTGTTTTAGAGTCTCTGGTTCTGAAAACACCCGTAATTGTCACCAATTATGCGGCAGCTCATGAGCAGGTGAAAAATGGATATAACGGAATTGTTGCAGAAAACTCAAATGAGGGTCTTACAAAAGAACTTGTTGAATTGGCAGCATTTCCAGGGATCATCAAACAGCTGAAAGAACGGATTGCGGCGGAGGAATTTTATTTCAATCGTCTCGCGGTGTCTCAGTTTGATCATTTAATCAATGAAGGTAAGCAGAGAGGAGGAATGTAATATGTCTGTACCAGTTGATACAGAAAGACGGTTATTTACACCAATTGCATTTACTTTCCCTTATATGATTATTCTATTACTGGGGTTAAAAATTGAGTCTGCAAGATATATTACATTCTTAACTGTACTTATCTTTATAAGTGCTTTTTTTTATTTCAGACAGGAAAAGCATTTCACTATACAACCAAAGTATTTCTTTCTTTTACTATTCTTTGCGGGTTATTTGTTATTAGGTCTGGCAAACGGAAGTATGCTGCAGATCATTAAAAACATCAGCATGGTGTTCGTTTTAATGGCTCCTTTTTTTCTTTTTGACTGGCTGTTTGCCGAGAAAAACAAAAAGCACTTATATAAGAATACGAAAGCTGTGCTTTGGGTGATCAGTCCTGTACTAGTGTATACAATCATCTCCACTTTTTACTATTTAAATAAAAATCCATATCTTGCAAGATATATGGCTACTTATGATTCAGATGCAGCTTCTGTAGTTGGCCTTCCGATTGCCATCGGAGGAGGATACGCGTTAATCTACGGAATTATCGTTCTAGTACCTTTATTTATTTACCTTGGAAAGATTTCGAAAGGGAGCTTCCGGACAGCGGTTTTGTTTTTTTCAGGCGCAGTCATTCTGTTGGCGTTTATTGTAAAAGCAGGATTTGCGACAGCATTTTTAGTGGCAGTAATTGCGGGAATTTCATCGCTGGTTATTTATGGGCAGCAAAGGGCTATTTTCTGGTTTTTTGCTGTTATTGGTATACTATATAGCTTTTTATTTATGAGTTCAGCTTTTATCATACAAGTTATTTATGGCCTGCGCAGTCTTCTTCCGGATCATTCGATTATAGGGACCAGGCTGGAAGAGATCATTCCGATTTTGAATGGAACTTCAGGGAACTCAAGTTTTTCTGTCAGAATTGATAAGCTGAATGAGAGTATTTCAGCATTTTTAGATCATCCTTTGATAGGTATCGGTCCTAAATATGGTTTTGATTATACTGCCGTAGCAGCTCACACAGGCTTCCATACAGAGTGGATTGATCTGCTATCACAATATGGTCTATTGTTGGGAATCCCGCTTATGATATTTATTTTTACTACATTTGTTCAATTGTTAAAGATTTTTCAAGATACGATGTATTCTCCGTTGATAAAGTTGAGTACACTCACGCTGTTGTGTATAGGATTTCTGAATCCAATTTTGAATACATCAGCTTTTTTAATCGCATTTGTTTTTATTCCAAGTCTTCTCGTTCAACATTCGCTCAGACAGGAATATAAAGAAAAGGTTTATTCAGATATTCTGCTAAATGAGAATAAAACGTCAGATAACCGTATGAATAAAGAACCAAAAGTATTTCTTTTAAGATAGCTTTGTTAAAAGTGGCTGTTGATTTCCGCTTCAGGGGGACGCTTTTCGCGGCCGGGGGGTGAACCCGCAGGCGCCATGCCAGGTCTCACACGAGCCGCCCCCTTACGCTCCAATCACCAGCTGTGAAGAAACAACAATATCATTTAATAAAGCGTTAAGATAAATAAATGACAAGAGGTGTTCGAATCATGAAATTCAGTGTGGTTATTCCTATGTATAATGTCGCAGCTTATCTGAAAACATGTATTGAGAGTGTGTTGGCACAGTCTTATACAGATATTGAAATGATTCTGGTGAATGACGGTTCAACAGATAACAGCTGTGAAATTGCAAAGAAATATGTGGATCAGTATCAGCATGTCGTTTTGATTAATCAGCAGAATCAGGGGCTTTCTCAGGCAAGGAATACAGGAATTAAAGCAGCCGTGGGAGATTATATCATTTTTCTTGATGCAGACGATTTCTGGTCAAAGGATTTTTTAGGCGACCTGGCAAAGAGAATCGAAGAAGCTGATTCTGATGCAGTATTATTCCGTTATCAATTTTATTACCAGGATCAGAACAAATATGAAGAGCAGCGATACAAATTTACCAGAGAGCAGATTAGAAACCTGGAGGGTAAAGCAGCCTTAGAATTAATACTAAACCATATGACTTATTTTGATTGGTATGCTTGTATGCTGGTAGTAAAAAGACAACTGATTTTAAGTAATCATTTATTTTTTATACCTGACAAAAAATATGAAGACGTTTTATGGACCCCAAATGTATTATTGCATGCTGAAAAAGTGGACTATTTCGATGAAGCGATTTATTCTTATCGATTAGAACGGGAGGGACAAATCACTAAAAATGTAACGAGAGCCACTTTAACTGATAGTATTTATGCTGTTACTTACTGGAGAAGAATGATAGATGATCAATTTGTGGGCACTGAGCTGGGAGAAAAATTAATGGTCAATGTATGTTACCGTTATTATTTTGCATTATATCTAACCGGGTTTTTAAAAAATGAAGATAAAAAACATGTAATCAATCTTTTAAAAGATAATAAAAATTATTTAATGTATTATACAAATGCAAAACAAAAATACTCTTATATTCTATGCAGGTTGTTAGGATTCAACTTAGCTACCTTTATTTTTAAATATTATATTAAGCATTTTACCAACAGTAAGTATGAAACATCTCAATAAAAGAAGAGGAAATATACTCCTCTTCTTTATTAGAATTGATGAACCAGCCGATTATGCCGCTTCCCCAAAACTCATCTGCGAGCTCTTCAACCGGTCCCTCACAGCAATCCCAATCCATGCTGCAAGTAAAGCTTTAATCACACCCACTGCTAAAAACGGCGTCACACCCGCTGCCAGTGCTGCCGGCCATGACAGATCAAGCAAAACCTTAAGCCAGATCGTACCGAACGTCAGAGTCACGATCATGCCGATCAGGTTTGCGATGATGGCCATTTTATATGTAAATGCTGTTTTCTCTAAAAAGAGCCCTGTAAAAAATGCTGCTGCAATGAATCCCACGATATAACCGCCTGTTGGACCTGCTACGACATGAGCGCCTCCTGCAAATCCTGCGAACACAGGCAGACCGATAACCCCTAGCATCATGTAGATCACCATTGAAAAGGCGCCGTATCTGCTTCCTAAAATGGTTGCCGCAATACCGACTGCAAGTGTCTGGCCACTGATTGGTACGAGCGGGAGCGGAATTTCAATCTGAGCAAAAATTGCTGTTACTGCTGCCAGCATGCTGCTGAATAAATACATTCTTAAACGACTGGATGACATCTGAACTCCTCCTAAATAAGTTAACTAATATCAAAATTAAGTTTACACAAATGAGATACAATAAGCTACTACTTTTAGAAATTTTAAAAAACAGTTGAAATTGAATTTATTTGTTATATAATAATCATTAATTAAATAAACTGTTATATAACAAAAGGAGGATTATTCTTATGAATAAGCATGGTTTGCAGGTAAATCCCTCTCTATATGAATTTATTGAAAAAGAAGCACTACCGGAAACAGGGATAAATAGTGAAGATTTTTGGAGCGGATTCAGTGAAATTGTCCATGGGTTTACACCGAAAAACCGCCAGCTGTTACATAAGCGGGAAGAGTTGCAGCAGAAAATTGATGAATGGCATCAGACTTATGGTTGGCAGGAGCAGCGCGAGGGATATGAAAAGTTTTTAAAAGAGATTGGATATCTTGAAGACGAAGTAAAGGATTTTCAGATTACGACTCAAAACGTTGACCGGGAAATCGCAAGCCAGGCGGGTCCTCAGCTGGTGGTGCCTGTGAATAATGCGCGTTATGCCATTAATGCTGCGAATGCAAGGTGGGGCAGTCTGTACGATGCGCTCTATGGAACAGATGTGATCAGTGAGGAAAACGGTGCTGAAAAAGGATCTTCCTATAATCCTAAGCGGGGAGAGCAGGTCATTACTTATGCAAAGAGATTCCTGGATCAATCTGTCCCTCTTCAACAAGGATCTCATGTAGATGTAACCCGTTATTTTATTGAAAATGGTCAGCTTTCGGCTGAGACAGGCGATGGAAAAACCGGCCTACAAGACCCTGATTCATTCAGAGGACACCAGGGCTCAGCAGACCATCCGACAGCTGTACTATTACAGCATCACGATCTGCATATCGACATCAGAATTAATCAATCCCATCCGATTGGCCAGACAGACAAGGCGGGTGTAAAAGATGTTTGTGTTGAAGCGGCACTGACCACGATCATGGACTGTGAAGATTCAGTTACAGCAGTTGATGCTGAAGACAAAGTGCTCGTCTACCGCAATTGGCTTGGACTGATGAAGGGTTCGCTGACAGAAAGGTTCGTTAAGGGCGGAGAAACGGTTCATCGTACGCTTGCGGATGACCGTTATTATACTGCGCGGGATGGCGGAGATCTGAAGCTGAGAGGACGGTCACTCCTTTTAATCAGAAATGTCGGTCACCTGATGACAAACGGCATGCTGCTTGATCGTGAAGGGAATGAAGTACCTGAAGGGATTGCAGATGCTGTCATTACGAGTCTGATTGCGATGCATGACATTAAAGGAAAGCATGCCAATTCCGAAAAAGGCTCGATCTATATCGTGAAGCCGAAAATGCACGGTTCTCAGGAAGTTGAATTTTCAAACCGTTTATTTAATGCGGTAGAAGACCTGCTTGGACTTGAGCGTCATACGGTTAAAATTGGTGTAATGGACGAAGAGCGAAGAACAACCCTCAATCTGAAAAACTGTATTCATGCAGTAAAGGACCGGATTGTTTTTATTAATACCGGCTTCCTGGATCGTACGGGAGATGAAATTCATACATCTATGCACGCAGGGGCTGTCATCCGAAAAGGTGAAATGAAACAGTCTGCCTGGCTGAACGCTTATGAGAAGTCGAATGTAGGTAATGGTTTATTATGCGGGCTGCCAGGCAAAGCGCAGATTGGAAAAGGAATGTGGGCAATGCCTGACAGAATGAAGGAAATGATGGAACAGAAAACAGGCCATCTGGAAGCCGGAGGTAATACAGCATGGGTTCCTTCACCGACTGCAGCAACCCTGCATGCGCTGCACTACCATCAATTGCAGGTGAAAAGCATCCAGGAGTCACTGCGCAATCAAATCACAAACCGCAGGCAGGCATTACTGACCATTCCTCTGGCAGATCAGCAGTGGAGCGCTGAAGAAATCGAACAGGAGCTTGAAAACAATGCACAGGGTCTACTGGGCTACGTTGTACGCTGGGTAGAACACGGCATAGGCTGCTCAAAAGTACCTGATATCCATAACGTCGGCCTGATGGAAGACCGTGCAACATTGCGGATCTCAAGCCAGCACATGTCCAATTGGCTTCAGCATGGCATTGTAACAGAACAGCAGATCCTGCAGGTATTAGAAAAAATGGCACAAGTCGTTGACCAGCAAAATGCCAATGACCCTGCCTACCAGCCAATGAGCGAAAACTTTGAAGACTCAATTGCATTCCAGGCCGCAAAAGAGCTGATCTTCGAAGGCACAAAACAACCAAGCGGCTACACAGAACCGATTCTTCATAAGAGACGGTTAGAGTATAAAGAAAAAATGATGGCTTTGAAAGAGTCTTAATGTGCCGATAGATTTAGTTTGCTGTAACAATTTATTGATTAAAACTTTGTATAAACTACAGCGCTGATCGTTGTGGAAGGCGGGGACTCCGGGACGATTAGTGGGAAGCTGAGACCCCGCAGCCGAAGGCGAGGAGGCTCAGCAAGCACCGTCCGGAAAGCCTCCGCCTGGAGCAACGGTCAGCGCCAAACTAATAAGAAACACCCATTTTCAAAAAAATTTAAGTTTTCTGTTATAAAACAGTTGCAAAATTAAATTCTCTGTTATATATTAATATCAATCAAAGGAAAACAAAACCATTTGGAGGGATGACAAATGCAAACACAAATGACAGGCACCACCAACCAGGAACTGATCGAAAAGTGGGTAACCCAGCAATTGATGAACGGCAAAACAAACCGTGAAATGGACGGCACGCTATTCGTATATGGAAATGAAGCACACCGCCTTCACCACCACCCGACAGGCGAAATTGAAATTGTACCTGAACAGATCTCAAACGTTGTTGTATTCAGAAAACGTGAAGAGCCGGTTGAACTGAATCACTGCAGAGCATGCGGAATGGAATATGACACTTTCAAAGATGCGATTGAATGCTGTTCTGATGTAGATTAATTTTTTTGGTCACTGTGTTATATAACAAATTTGAAATAAAAGAATTGTAATAATACAAAAGGGGATGGAAATCATGACAAACACAAACAATCAGCAGGTTGAGGAACTACAGCAAAACTGGCAGGGGGAGCGCTGGGAAGGGGTTCAGCGCCCTTACACGCCGGAAGATGTGATCAAACTGAGAGGATCAGTTGTCATAGAACAGACGCTTGCAAGAATGGGAGCTGATCGTCTTTGGAAACTGATGCACGAAGAGGATTACATTAACGCACTTGGTGCACTCACTGGAAACCAGGCAATGCAGCAGGTAAAAGCGGGACTGAAAGCTATTTACCTGAGCGGATGGCAGGTTGCAGCAGATGCCAACCTTTCAGGTCATATGTATCCGGACCAGAGTTTATATCCGGCAAACAGTGTCCCTCAGGTTGTAAAAAGAATTAACCAGACGCTTCAGCGTGCAGATCAGATCCAGCAGGCTGAAGGAAAGGGCGATACATACTGGTTCGCCCCAATCGTAGCAGATATGGAAGCTGGCTTTGGGGGTAACCTGAACGTATTTGAATTAACAAAAGCAATGATTGAAGCAGGAGCAGGCGGTGTTCACCTTGAGGATCAGCTGTCTTCAGAAAAGAAATGCGGTCACTTAGGCGGAAAAGTACTTCTTCCAACGCAGACAGCCGTTAAAAACCTGATCTCTGCAAGACTTGCAGCAGATGTGATGGGTGTTCCAACAGTCATTATTGCACGTACTGATGCAAACGCAGCGAACCTGATTACAAGCGATGTAGATCCATACGATCATCAGTTTATTACAGGCGAACGTACACCTGAAGGGTTCTATCGTACAAATGACGGTCTGGATCAGGCGATTGCGAGAGGGCTTGCATATGCACCATATGCTGACCTGATCTGGTGTGAGACATCTGAACCAAATCTTGATGAAGCGCGCAGATTTGCAGAAGCGATTCATGAGAAGTTCCCTGGCAAGCTGCTTGCGTATAACTGCTCACCTTCATTTAACTGGAAAAAGAAGCTGGATGATGAAACGATTGAAATCTTCCAGCAGGAGCTGGGTAAAATGGGCTATAAATTCCAGTTCGTGACACTTGCAGGCTTCCATTCATTGAATTATGGCATGTTTGAACTGGCGCGTGGTTACAAGGCGCGCGGCATGGGTGCATATTCAGAGCTGCAGCAGGCTGAATTTGATGCAGAAGAGAATGGTTATACAGCAACACGCCACCAGCGCGAAGTAGGTACAGGTTACTTTGATGAAGTGTCAATGGTGATCTCCGGCGGTACTTCGTCCACAACAGCACTATCAGGTTCAACTGAAGCAGAGCAATTTCAAAAAGCTTAATTGAATGCATTGTTTAAAGAAAGACGTCCTGAAATATAGGGCGTCTTTTTCAGTTATAATATGGAAATAAGTGAAAAATATTTGAAATCATTCATTTTAAGCATATCGGCACGCTTAACTTTTGTAGAATGGTGGTATGATAAAAGTACTATGTCGGATGGACGGAGGTTAGAGGAATGAAACAGAAATATGAAAACAGCATACATCCATTTATCACAATGATGGACAGGATATCTGACATTGTATTAATCCTTGAAGTACTGCCGGGTCCTGAATTTATATATGAATTTATTAATGAACAGGGTAAAAAGATTCTTGGTCTGGATGAAACCATTCTGGGAAGACGATTTGAAGATATATATGCACCTGAACGTGCTGATTATATAAGAGAAAAGTATATGGAAGTCATTAAGACGAAGCTGCATACGCATTTTGAATTGGTAGGGGAAGGTGGCTGGATCGGAGAAACCACGCTTAATCCGATTGTAAATGAACATAATGAAGTCACGCATGTCTTATCTATTACAAGAGATGTCACAGACCGGAAATCTCTTGAAGAGAATCTCGCTAAAACATCTGCTGAGCTCGGTCTCGTATGGGATCATGCCTCGGACGCCATTTTTTTCATGAATGAAGACGGGTCGATTTACAGAGTGAACCGGGCGTTTGAAGATATGCTTGGTTATCAGCAGGCTGAAGTCCAGGGTGTGTTAATTCCACCTTTTTTCAAAGGTCACAATCAGGAAAAGCATGAAGCTTTTTTATCAAAATTATTTGGCGGACAAGCATTTGAAAATATGGAGAGGCAGCGGGTATGTAAGGATGGAAGAATCATAGAAGTACTGGCATCCTATCGCCCGGTTAAGCTGAACCACAGATCCTATGCAATTGTCATGTATAAAGATATTACACATCTGAAAGAGGTTGAAAGACAGGTAAAAGAGCGTGAAGAAAGGTTCAGATCTTTGTTTGACGCGAATCCGGATATAATCTGGGCAATTGATAAAAATGGCCGTGTTGAACATGTGAATGGAGCTGTAACAGATATACTTGGGTATTCAAAAGAAGAAATTTTACAGATGGACAGCCACCTTTTAGCAAACCATACGGATTCCCAGACGATTCAATATGAAGAAGCCGTAAAGAGAACGCTTGAGGGAGCGACAGTGGAATATACAGCAGAACTTTTTCATAAGTCAGGAAAAAAAGTGGAGCTGAAGGTAAAAACGCTTCCGATCAGAGTAAATGGTGAAACGATTGGGATCTATGAGGTTGGGCAGGATATGACGCAGCGTAATAGAGCCGAGAGAGCGTTGAAAAGAATGGCGTTTACTGACAGCCTTACTGGACTGCCGAATCGTCGTCACATCACAGAAAAAATTGATGAAACGATTGCTGCATCAAGAGAAAACCAGCAGCAATTTGCCCTGCTTTATATTGATATGGATCATTTTAAGGAAATTAATGATTCTTTTGGACATGATGCGGGAGATGATTTGCTTAAATTATTTGCAAACCGTATCCGGAGCGAAATGACTGCCGATCAGCTCGTAGCAAGGCTTGGGGGAGATGAGTTTTTAGTATTGCTGCCGGATATTTCAGATGAGGCAGATGCAGTCAATAAAGCCGGGGAAGTACTGAATGCACTCAGTAGCCCTTACAGAATCGCAGGACAGCAGCTGGATGTGACCTCGAGTATGGGGATTTCTATTTATCCGAAGCATGGTAAAAATAAACGTGAGCTGATTAAGCAGGCGGATGAAGCATTATATAGTGCCAAGGATAACGGTAAAAACATGTTCATGCTGTATGGAAAATAAGCACATATTCGTGCTTATTTTTTTTCGCGGTTTTGCACGGCTGCAGGTCAGGGTATAAATAATAGACAGAGAGGGAGTGCCAAAATGACAGAATTACATAATGGGAAATTATACTGGCCGGAAACAGCTGAGAGAGATGTGTCATTTCCGGCATTGAAAGGAGACCAGCATTGTGATGTGCTGATTGTGGGTGGAGGAATGGCCGGTGCGCTTTGTGCTGAAGAGCTGTCTCATACACAATTGAAGGTTTCTGTAGTGGATAAAGGAAGCGTAGGGGAAGGCAGTTCATCAGCAAATACCGGATTGCTCCAATACTCTAATGATAAAATGCTTCATGAATTCATCGAAGAAATTGGTGAAGAAAAAGCTGTGACATTTTATAAAATGTGTCTGGATGCAGTTGAGGAACTGCAAAAGGTGGCCGGAACTTTACCGGGGAAAGTGGATTTTGTCAGAAGACCAAGCCTTTATTATGCATCTGACGAATCAGACGTTGAAAAGCTGAAAAAAGAATACGCAGCTTTATCCGAGCATGGATTTGAAGTGGAATACTTTGATGCAGATAAAATTGAAGAGATCTACGGATTCAGAAAACCGGCAGCACTTATGACACACGGGGATGCAGAAGTGAATCCGTTTCGCCTGATCCGTTCTTTATTTGAAAGTGCACATACACGCGGGGTTCAGATCTATGAGCATACATCCCTTGAAAATCTTCATACAGATCAGGAAGGAAAGCATATTCTGCAGACTGCTGAGGGGACAATAACAGCTGAACGTGTGATTTACTGTACCGGCTATGAGGCGAAGTCGCTTGCAGACAGATTTGGAGGTGAACTGAACCGGACGTATGCGATTACGACAAATCCGGTTGAGAATCTTGAATCCTGGATTTACCGTGCGTTGATCTGGGAGACAAAACGCCCGTACTTTTATATGAGAACGACTGAAGACGGCAGGATAATCGCCGGCGGACTGGATGAAGATAAAATGGATGCTGATGTAAGTGATGAAAAGCTGCGTGATCGGGGTGAAAGGCTGATTAATCGAATTAAGGAGCATTTTCCTGAACTCGACATCAACGCTGAATACGTGTGGTCAGCAGCCTTTGGTGAATCAGAGGATGGCCTTCCGTTTATCGGGAAAGATCCTAAGCATGAAGGGATTTACTACTGTCTTGGATTTGGCGGTAATGGAACGGTGTACAGTAAGCTCGGCGCGAAGCTGCTATGCGAGATGTTTCATGACGAGCACAATCCGAATGAAGCGGCGATTGTAGATCCGGGAAGAGATTGAAAGTAAAAAAGCCGGGAGCTCCCGGCTTTTTTCAATGGTTGAAATCCTTAAATTAAGCCTCAGCAATTTTCACTGCCTTTTCCTCTGCAACTTCTTCAGCAGCTTCATCATCGACTTTTGAAGGTCGCAAGCCCATAACTGTCACAGCGATTAGAAGCCCTGCTGTAATCAGAATAATCAGCGCCGGGGAGGCAATGTCATACAAAAATCCGAATAGGATCAGACCGATTGGTGAGATACCTGATGCCACCATTTCAAGCAGCCCGAAGACTCTTCCACGGTAATGCTCAGGTGTGGTCTTTTGCATCAATACCTGGATTGGCGTGTTAATAATAATCATGGCAGCTCCGAATAGGAAATTCACAGCCATATAATAAGCGATAAATGCTGGAGAACCCATTGGAATCAGAAGAGGAAGTGCTAACAGTGCAAATAGAAATCCTATACTGATCATACCAAACCGCATCGTACGGATCGGCTTTTGAAACTCTTTGCGTGTAGAAAGATATACTGACAGGGCAAGCGTCCCGAGTCCAATCATTGATTCTACTAAACCGAGCTGGTTGGAGGTTGCGCCAAGTACTTCAATAATAACGTAAGGAAGCCCGACAACAGCAGCCATGAAAAAGAAATTAACCCAAAGCGCAACAAGCATGATTGGCAGAAGGACACGGTGTCCTTTTACATATACGGCACCTGCTTTCAGGCTGGCGAGCAATGGTTCGTCCTTTTGACCCTCTTCATCTTGAGAAGTAGATTCCTTTTTATAGAGCGAAAAATTAATATTGATTTCACAAATGAGTGCAGTGGCATAGGCGATCGCATGAATTAAGAAAAACATTTCAATGGATAAAAATCCGTACATGACGCCACCAAGAACCGGTCCTAAAATACTTGCGAGTGAGTTAGAGGACTGTGTTAATGAAATCGCACGCTGAATCCTTGCACCATCCACAAAGCTTGCAACAGAAGCAGTCAGTCCGATTCCTGCAAAAGTTGCGAAAATAGCTATGAGTACAGCTGTGATGTAAATGACCGGCAGGCTTAAACCGAATGAAAGTGTATAGATAAAGACCAGTAGCATCGTTGCAGTCATTAGGGCATGAGAGGTTACAACGACCTGTTTCCGTGGGAGGCGATCAACAATATGTCCAGCAATTGGAGCAAGAATGATCCTCGGTACCATTGAACATAAAAATGTAAGAGCAAAGCTGGAAGCAGAACCGGTTAGCGTTAAAACGAAAAAGCTGATTCCAAACATGTAAATATGAGCACCAATTGTGCCGATGAACTCGCCACCAGTGAAGAAAAACAAATTACGGGTGGCTTTTTGCAAACGCTGCTGGTCAGTCATATAAACCCCTCTTTTCAAAAGTTTAATTTAATTAAACAAATCATAACATGCATTTTCTTTGTAATCAACAGAAAAGTTTAATATAATTAAACAAAAAGATTTTAGAGGGTGAACAGCATGAGCAGTCTGGGTGAACGCATACGGAAATTACGTAAAGAAAAGAAAATGACCCTTGTAGATGTGGCAGGAGATGCGATGTCTAAAGGGATGCTGAGTCTGATAGAGAACGGCCGGTCAAATCCTTCGATGGAGAGTCTTCAGCATATTGCAAAGCAGCTTGGGGTGAATGTCCAGGTGCTGCTGGCGGAAGAGTCGAGTGAAGAGATGAAGAAGAAGCTGGTTGAAATAGAAGAAATGATGCAGGAAGTGTATCAGGCCAAAACCTTGAAAGAATATGAACAGCTTCAGCGGGAGGTCAGAAAAAGCCTGGAACAAATTCTTGATCAAGAGCTGCCAAGCACATATGAGACTGGACGTTTTCATGAAATCGCAGGACGAATTGATTTAAATGATGAAAAAAGTGAGAGTGGATTGAATCATATCAGCCAGGCGATTGAATGCTACGAATATTTGTCTTTGAACCACAGCGTTTATAAAGCGCAAATGAGAATAGTTTTGAATAAATTTATTCAGCATGAATACAAGGAAGCCCTTGAGCAGCTTTTAATTTACAAAGAAGCTTACTACAAAAAAGAGTTGCTGGCGGATCCGCTTGTGCAGATTGAATCAGATCACTTAGAAGCCGTACTGTTATTTGCGGTAGGAAGATATGAGGAAGCAGCAGAAATTCTTGATAGTATTATTTCGTTTTCAAAGCGTAAAAACATTTATTACTTAATGGATGACGTTTATCGTCTTATTTCATTTTATTCGTTATTAAAAGGCGATGAGGAGAAAAGGCGTTATGCGTTGAAAAAATCACGACAGTTCGCAGAGTTCACTGAGCGATACGATGGTATTACCAGCACGATGTTCATGGAAATTCATCATGAAAACATTTATTTAAAGCAGCATGAAAAGGCGCTTCAGATGCTCGATGATATCAGACAAAATGAAGTATTTGGAGAGATGGAAGAAAGCGGCTTTATTTATTTGGAGCGTGGGAGTGCAAACTATGGTCTTGGGAATATTGATCAGGCATATGAAGAATTAAAGCAGTTCGAATTCCCAACCTTCGCTCATCACCCATTCGACATATCCATGCTGGCTACCGCAGATGCCTATATGGCGCTGTGCCTGATTGAAAAAGGTGAACCTGAAAAAGCACTGATTCACGCAGAGAAAGCAAAAGCGAAAGTAGCTGGTCTGCCGGAAACGCCATACCATCATTTTATTCAGGAAACATGGGAAAAAACGAAAGCAAATTTGGATAACAGATCATAAGAAGATTATGATTAAATATAGCGGGAATACAGGCAGAGGGTGCTGTTGCGAAATATACAGTGCGCCTCTGCTTTAAATTTGTGGGAAAATAGTGAATTTGTCATGTGAATGTCATATAGGGTAGAAATTTAAAAGATGATATTTAAAGGGTTTGGGTGTATAATTACCTATGTAGTTGATAGAAATATACGTGACATATGAAGGGTGTATAGAATGTATCTTACAACAAAAGAATTAGCAGCTTATCTGGATATGTCCGAACAGTTGATTTTACAGTTAATTTATGAAAATAAAATCAGAGCTGTTCACGATGGACAGCAATATCTTATTAATAAAGAACAATTCAACCAGCATTTAAAGCAGGTGGAGAAGGTAAAGGAACTCATAGAAGAGTGGAAAAATGAGCCGATTCCTGAAAGTCCTGATGTGAAAGATGAAGACTGAGAGAAATGGAGGTGCCCAGATGATAACTTTTACCAGAAAGCTGAAGGAAAAGCTTGAATCAGCTGATCTGAATCAGATTTGGCCTGGTTTTCAGTTAACCGCTTATGCGCTTTATAATCATGAATATGTGTATTTATTCAATCATCCAATTTGTGAGGCGAAGGATGAGCCGCTGGTTTTTGAGTGGGATAAGCGGTTTGTTGGCAACACGCTGATTTTGTTTGAGGATGTGCCAACTGCAATCGTTAATGTTGAAAAGCCGGGTTCTTTTGAAGGAAATTATGCAGTATTAGTGCATGAGCTATTTCATGGCTACCAGACGCTGATGGATGAAAAGAGATTTCCGGATGAATTACTGGGTGTACAATATCCGCTTCTCGAAGAAAACATCAGTCTCAGGCTTGAAGAGAGAACGGTTTTACGTGCAGCAGTTGAAGCCTCTGCACATGAGGAGAAATATAATCAGTTAAAGCGTTTTGTTTCTTTAAGAGAAAAGAGAAGAGAACTTCTTGGGGAATCACTGAACTATGAAAACCTGATTGAAACAATTGAAGGTCCTGCATGGTATGCGGAAATGAAGGCGTATGCATCACTTCATCAGCAGTCCGATGCTGAGAACTGTTATAAGGAAAAACTGCTTCATCATGAAGAAGCAGAACTGCATCTGCGAAAAAGCTGCTACAGCTCCGGATTAGCGCTATGTTTATTACTTGATGACCTTTACCCGGCCTGGAAGCAGAAATACTTTTATGAAGAGTGTACACTGTATGACTGTATTAAAGAAAAAGCAGGTATGTGTGAAAATGCCGGAACACAGTGTGATCATAAGTTAATGGGGGAAGCTGCCAGGATCTATCAGCTTGTCCAGGAGTCAAGAATGAAAACCATCCAGTCCTTTTCAGATTTTGACGGCTATCAGCTGACAATCGAAGGACCCATGAGAGCGGTATTTTTTGATCCGATGAATATGGTGAATGTCGATCATCAGCTGCTGCATCAGTATTTTGTGACCATGCAGATACAGGAGCGGGAGTATCTGATTAATCAGCCTGCACTGACTCATTATTCGCAGTCAGTCTTGCAGGCGGATAAACTGCAGCTGAATCTGACAGAGAAACCGTTGATCAATAAAGGGTCTGTAAATATACCTGGGATAGGAGATTTCCGGGGAAGTATAATTGAAGATGGGAAAAAACTCAGGCTTATGTTAGCGAATTAAAATTAGAAAAGCTGCAGGATCAGATCTGATCCTGCAGCTTTCATTTCAGTCTTCAGCAGCATCCTTCTTCACAAAAGCATGTCCGCCTACATATTTATAATCATCCGGATGACCGAATGAATCAGGAACTTCATCCAGATATTCATTTGCATCGTCAACCGGTGCGTAGCCAAGCGGATTATCAGCATCTACTGTGAAAAAGCTCTGCTTGTTATTTGAAATGCCGTAGATCGTTACGACTTCATTGATTTCAGCGGTAATAGACTTACGGACAAGCTGGGTAAGGTCTGCATAGCTGAGCCAGATCATCAGATGCTCTCTTGAATCCGGTTTTTCCACGCATCCGCAGATCCGCAGGTTTACAACCTCCATCCCGAACTTATCATGATAAAGCTTTCCAAGGTCCTCATTATAGACCTTGCTTAAGCCGTAAAATGTGTCGGGACGTGTTTCCGTTGTTGTATCATAAGGTGCATCTTGTGCAGGCAGAAAGCCGACTGCGTGAATACTGCTCGCATAGACGATCCTTTTGACACCGTGCTGCCGGGCTGCTTCGTAAATGTGATACGTGCCCCGGATATTCGCATCCAAAATCTCTTCAAATTCATTCTCAACAGGTAAGCCTCCAAAGTGCAGGACCGTTTCTATATCATGCTCTCTGAAAATACCCTCGATTGCCTCGTAATCATTTAGATCTGCCTCTATAAATGGCAGTTCTTTTGGAAGCTCATCAGAAGTCGAGCGGTTTGTCAGGACCAGTTCAAAATCATCTTTCAGCGCATGGGCCAAAACCGTTCCAAGTCCGCCTGAAGCGCCTGTTAATAACACTTTCCCCATTTTATCTCACTGCCTTTCTGTATCAAGTCATGCTTGTACCTTTCCCTTTTTTAAACAATACAACCCGGATTTTCAAAAAAACTTATTTGTAAGCGTTATCAATTTAAATATTCAGCAAATAAGGGTGACACAGTGATGTGAACCTTGTATACTTGTCATTAAAATCTTTCTAGAAAATACAAGTGTTTTTATGAAAAGGACAAATGTGTTTTGTTAATACAGATCCTGTTACAGAACATTAACCAGAAATTCTGTTAAAGCCATTATTGTATGTGCACAGCTGATGATAGGAGCGGAAGGGGGCGGCTCGCAGTAAGGGACGTGTGAGGTCTAGGCGAAGCCTGCGGGCTCACCGCCCGGCCGCGGAAAGCGTTCCCCTGGAGCGGAGATCATCAGCCAATTTAACAAAGCTAAAACAAAGGAGTTTTGCCTTCATGAAAGTAGTAAAATTTGGCGGCAGTTCAGTCGCAAGTGCCACTCAGTACAAAAAAGTCGCCTCTATCTTAGCAGCAGATCCTGAGCGTAAAGCAGTGATTGTCTCAGCACCTGGCAAACGGCATGAAGGAGATACAAAAACAACCGACCTATTAATCCGTCTCGCTGAGAGTGTAGGAGAGCGGGACTTTGATGAAGCTGCTTTCCAGGCAGTTTTAAAAAGGTACCAGGACATTATTGATGAACTGGAGCTTGATTCTTCATTAATGACAGAAGTGGAAGGGCATCTTCATGAAGTCATTTCAATGTACAGACAGTCCAAGGATCGTCTGCTTGATGGGTTAAAGGCGAGCGGGGAAGACCTGAATGCCAAAGTGATGTCAGCTTACCTAAAGTCACTGGGCAGAAAAGCGACTTATATTTCGCCTAAAAGAGCAGGTATGATCGTAACGGATGAACCGGGCAATGCACAAATTCTGCCGGAGTCATATCCTGAGATTGCCAAACTGAGAGATGTTGAAGGTATTCTTGTCATACCGGGATTCTTTGGATACTCATATGAAGGGAATATCGTCACGTTCCCTCGTGGCGGCTCTGACATCACAGGTTCAATCATCGCAGCAGGCCTTGATGCAACCGAATATGAAAACTTCACTGATGTAGACTCTATTTACTGTGTCAGCCCAAAAATGGTTGACCAGCCGCGCGAGCTGAAAGAGCTGACTTATCGTGAAATGCGGGAGCTTGCATATTCAGGCTTCTCCGTGTTCCATGACGAAGCCTTGCAGCCGGTTGTGCATAAAAAGATTCCGGTTTGCGTAAAAAATACAAACCGTCCTGAAGCAAAAGGTACAAGAATCGTCGCAAGCCGTGAACTTGACGGACAACCGGTAATCGGAATCGCAAGCGATGAAGGCTTCTGCAGTATCAACATGACCAAATATCTGATGAACAGAGAGCTCGGATTCGGCCGTAAGCTGCTCGCTATTTTAGAGGATGAGGGTGTATCGTATGAACATACGCCATCAGGAATTGATAACATGTCTGTGATTTTGCGCTCTCACCAGCTATACAACGGTCAGGAGGCCCGCGTATTAAACCGGATTCGTGAAGAGCTGCATGTGGAGGACCTGTATGTCGAGCGTGATCTTGCCATGATTATGGTTGTAGGGGAAGGCATGAACCAGACAATCGGAATCGCCTCAAAAGCCACGCAGGCACTCGCTGAAGCTGGTGCAAATATCAAGATGATTAACCAGGGATCAAGCGAGGTTAGCATGATGTTTGGAGTGAATGTGGCAGACGTTGAAAAGGCGGTACGGAGTCTCTATCATATTTACTTTCCGGCTGAGGTTGGGCATGAGGCGTAATGTTGTAGAGTCTGGACTTTTGTGAATGACTGGTGAAAAAGATGGAGAGCGGCTGATGGAAAAGTGTTGGCCGCTGATGGGAATAATCTTACGTTGAGGGAATAACGGCCTGAATTGAAGGATAAAAGACGATATAAAGTGAAATGAAGGAATTACTTCTCATATTGAAGGGATCATTTCAGGATTGAGGGAATCCTTTGAACAATTGACGCTTTTTTCACCAAATTGATTAAAAAACTATATCCCATTTTCAACCCGTGTCACGTTTCAAAATAGACACACTAAATAAAAACCGGAGACATCCACTGTCTCCGGTCATTTTTTATCTATTATTCAGCCGGCAAAGCCCATACCGATACACTGCCCGCCTGAACAGGGAACGTACCATATCCCTCATCATCAATTACCACAGGCTCATCAATCGAGTTCGTATAATCCGTCCACTCTTCACCAGCACGATGTTCACCGACAAACATTCTTTTTTCACCTTCATCACCAACTGTCACAACGACTGCACAGCCGGATCCTTCAATTTCCTCTACGCCGCGCCTGACCCAGCCGATTGTTGCAGGATGATCAAAATAGTCGTCCTGCTCACCGTAGGCACGATGATAGCGCGCGTAAATAAGCGGATCAATTGCTTCACGTTTATCCTCAATCGGATTCTCTCCATCAATCCCGAAATAATCCCCGTAGAATACACAAGGGTAACCATCTGCACGAAGCAGAACGAGTGCATACGCACTTTGCTTGAACCAGTCCTGCACCCACGACTCAAGAGACTCGCCAGGCTGGGAATCATGGTTATCAACAAATGTCACAGCATTCATCGGGTATTCGCCCACAAGCGTTCCTTCAAAGAGTGTAGATAGATCAGCTTCACGGCCTGCTTCTGAAATGCGGTGAAGCTTGTAGTGTAACTGAACATCAAATAAATCAAGCTGATAATCGGTTTCTTCCAGGAAGTTTCCGCAAGCCTCGATATCTTCGTTCCAATATTCACCGACCATATAGAAGTTGCCATCGCGATGTTCTTTCACCTGTCTGATAAATTCATCAATAAATTCATGACTGATATGTTTAATGGCATCAAGGCGATAACCGTCAGCATCAAGCATATCTGACATCCATTTCCCCCAGTTAACCATTTCATCACGGACTTCAGGATGGTTGTAATCAATGTTTGCAAACATCAGATAATCATAATTTCCAAACTCATCATCCACCTGATCATTCCAGTCTTTTCCCTCACCGACAATCTTGAAAAAGCCTGTTCTTTCTTCACGGGCATCAAAGTCTGTCCCGTTAAAATGGTCGAAGTTCCACTGGAAATCAGAGTATTTACCATCTCGTCCAGGAAAAGTAAACTTTGTCCAGCCTTCAATCTCAAATGGTTCAGAGATTTCTTCAAGACGGTTCTCAGCGTCTACTTCAATGACCTGAAATGTTTCTTTTTCATCCGCTCCGGCTTTATGGTTCATCACGACATCCACGTAGACCTGAATACCATTATCATGGCAGGCCTGAATGGCTTCGTGAAGTTCGTCTTTCGTACCGTATTTCGTTCTGACGTCGCCTTTTTGATCGAACTCTCCCAGGTCGTACAGGTCATATACGCCATAGCCGTTATCATCAGGTGATTCGCCTTTTGTAACAGGAGGAATCCAGACTGCGTCAATTCCGCTGGCTTTCAGTTCAGGTGCAGCATCCCTTAGTCTTTTCCAGTGGTCACCGTCTGCAGCGACGTGCCACTCGAAGAATTGAAGCATTGTGTGATTTCTTTCCACGTGAATTCCTCCTCTGAATAAAATAATTCAATTGTTTAGTCGTAAATCATTGGCGGTTGATCTCCGCTTCAGGCGGACGCTTTCCGTGGCCGGGCGCAGGAGTCGCCCCCTTACGCTCCAATCAACGCTGTGCATTATAAGATAGTGAATTTATGCACATTTAAATATTAATAAAATGATTATAGTGCAAGTTAAGTAATCAGACAATTTTGAATCTATTTTGTTTCGTTAATCGAAAATAGTGGTGGCACTATTTTTTGGTTGCTGTAAAATAATAGTTACATATTTCACAAGGGAGTACGAATGATGTTAAAAAGATTCTTTTCTTACTATAAGCCACATAAAAAGCTGTTTTTGGCTGATTTCAGCTGCGCCGTAATCGTAGGGATTCTGGAGCTCGGCTTTCCGCTTGCGGTGTCATGGTTTATTGACTCGCTGCTTCCTGAAGGGAACTGGCAGGCGATTACCTGGGTCAGCTTTTTGCTCCTGTTTCTCTATCTCTCAAGTACCTCTCTTCAGTACGTTGTAAACTATTGGGGTCATAAACTCGGGATTAATATTGAGACAGATATGCGCCAGGAGCTGTTTGAGCATGTACAGCGGCAGTCGTTTTCATTTTTTGACAATACGAAGACCGGTCATATTATGAGCCGGATCACAAACGACCTGTTTGATATCGGGGAAATGGCGCACCACGGTCCCGAGGATTTATTTATTGCGGTGATGACATTTATCGGCGCGTTCTGGATTATGCTGACGATCAACGTGAAGCTTGCGCTGATCGCGATTATTGTTGTGCCGTTTCTGATCTGGCTCATTACGTATGCAAATATCAAAATGAATACGGCGTGGAAAATGATGTACAGCAATATTGCTGAAGTGAATGCCCGTGTTGAAGATAGCGTGTCAGGGGCGCGCGTTGTTCAGTCATTTACAAATGAACAGCATGAGATTAAGCGTTTTACAACAGATAACCGTCATTACCGTCAGTCTAAAGTCGGCGCATACAAAGTGATGGCGTTCAGTCTGTCGGGTATGTATATCATGACGCGTCTGATTGTACTCGTTGTGCTTGTATTTGGGGCATACCTGAGTCTCAATAACGAGCTGTCTTATGGGGAGCTTGTCGCATTTGTTTTATATATCAATGTGCTCTTTAAGCCGATTGATAAAATCAGCGCACTGCTAGAGATGTATCCAAAAGGAATGGCAGGTTTCAAACGCTTTACAGATCTGCTTGACCAGGCTCCTGTCATTACAAACCGCCCGGATGCAAAAGAGGTCGATCATTTAGAAGGGGAAATTGAATTTGATCACGTGTCCTTCAGCTATGATGATCAGAAAAAGGTGCTGAATGACATTTCATTGAAGTTGAACCGCGGAGAAACTGTTGCATTTGTCGGTCCATCCGGAGCGGGGAAGACAACGATCTGCTCTCTGATTCCAAGGTTTTATGATGTAAACGAAGGTGCCATCAGAATTGATGGGATCGATATCTGTGACATGACGAAGGAATCGCTCAGAAGTCAGATTGGGATTGTGCAGCAGGACGTCTTCCTTTTCACGGGAACGCTCCGTGAAAACATTGCATACGGAAAGCTTGATGCAACAGAGGAAGAAATTCAGGAAGCTGCAAGGAAAGCGAACCTGCAGTCAGTCGTGGATGGACTTCCGCTTGGCTATAACACACAGATCGGTGAGCGCGGATTAAAGCTCTCAGGCGGTCAGAAGCAGCGGATTGCCATTGCAAGAATGTTCCTGAAAGATCCTTCTATTCTGATTCTTGATGAAGCAACTTCAGCGCTGGATACTGAGACAGAGGCGATGATTCAAGGCGCAATTGAAGAGCTTGCAAAAGGGCGTACAACGCTAGTAATCGCTCACAGACTTGCGACGATCAGGAAAGCGGACCGCGTTGTTGTGGTAACAGAAGAGGGGATTGCAGAAGACGGCACGCATGCCGAACTGCTTGAGCAGGATGGGATATTTGCGAATCTGCACCGGGTTCAGTATGAGCAGGTGTGATGGGGGACGGTTGGTTCGTGAAAAAATGGCGTATGTTCTTAGAAACGCAGGTAGTGTTCGTAGAAAAACGTGCATGGTTCTTATAAAATAATCAATCTTCGTAGAAAAAACAGAGTGGTTCTTAGAAAAGTGTAATAAGACCTAATCCGTCACTCTGCCGCGAAACGACTCCATCTAAAAAGCAGCTGTTGCCACCGCAACAGCTGCTTTTTCAATCAAAAATGAGGCTTCAAAATCCCTCTAAGCACATCTGCACTATGAGCAAACTGCTCTTTTTCCTTATCGCTCAAATTCAGCTCAATTACTTCCCGCACGCCATTCCGGTTAATCACAGCAGGAACACCGATATATACATCATCCTCGCCATATTCACCTTCCATCAGTGCAGAAACCGTCAAAATGCTGTTTTCATTGTGTAGAATCGCTCTTGTAATCCGCACAAGCCCCATTGCAATCCCGTAATAAGTAGCGCCTTTACTATTAATGATCTGATAGGCGGCATCGCGCACATTTACGAAAATGTCATCGAGACCTTCCTGCGTATATTCAGGATGCTTTTTGATCATATCAAGCACTGCAACACCACCGACATCGACTGAGCTATAGACAGGCAGCTCGCTGTCGCCGTGTTCACCGATGATGTAACCGTGGACGTTTTGCGGTGCGACCTGGAAATATTCGCCGAGCAGATAACGGAATCGTGCTGTATCTAAAATGGTACCGGAGCCAATCACGCGCTCTTTTGGAAAGCCGCTGTACTTCCATACTGCATACGTTAAAACGTCTACAGGGTTGGTTGCGACAAGGAAGATCCCGTCAAAGCCGCTGTCTACAACCTGTGTGACGATAGAATGGAAGATTTTCAGGTTCTTTTCAACAAGCTGAAGTCTTGTTTCACCGGGCTTCTGGTTTGCCCCCGCGCAAATGACGACGAGATCAACGTCTTTACAGTCTTCATATGTGCCAAATGAAATATTTAATGATTGCTGTGCAAAGACTTTTCCGTGGTTTAAATCGAGTACGTCACCCTTTGCTTTTTCTTCATTCAGGTCAATCATAATCAGCTCATCAGCGACACCCTGATTCAGCAGTCCGAATGCATAACTTGAGCCGACAAAACCAGTTCCAATTAATGCTACGCGATTACCTTTTACCATTTTCACAACACACCTTTTCAAATAGAATGATGTTCTGCTTTTATTATAAACGATTAAACAGATATTGTGAATATTTTCACAATATAAATAAAAAATAAAATGATAAATATTTTAAAAGAATCTAAATAGCTTTATCCTCACATACCCAAAGAAATGGAAGACAAACATATAAAGAACCCCTGATTCTATAACAGAGTCAGGGGCGTTACTTTTACTTCATTTTTCCATCCTTCAGTAATACCATACTGCTTAATCCATCTACCTCTACACTTTTACCTTTTTCCACAGACAATACTTCAGTGCCTGCTTCTTCACTGTTCACAAGTACTTTCCACGGTCCTTTACCAGGAAGGGAAACGGACACCGCTTCTCTATTTGCGTTATGAACAACAAACAGATGACGGTTCTTTTTCTCCTGCAGTGTATAAGCAATTGTGTTGGCAGGGGAGTCAGCAAATGTCAGGCGTTCATTGATGGCATCTGCATTTGTCAGTCTGAATGCGTCATATTTCTGACGGAGGTCAATTAAGCCTGCCATATAATCTACTTCTTCATCAAATGCAGCACGGCGTTCCCAGTCTAATTGGTTCACACTGTCAGGTGACTGGTAGCTGTTATGGTCTCCACCTTTTGTACGCATGAATTCCTGTCCTGCATGGATAAATGAAATTCCCTGAGATGTTAGTACGATTGAGGAACCAAGCTTGTGCATAGACTTCATTTCCTCAGGTGTTGCATCAGGATTTGTTTTCTCAAGCTTATCCCACAGTGTCAGGTTATCGTGTGCTTCAACATATTGCACAACCTGATCAGGATCACGGTAAGTGGCAAAGCTGTCGTCATACGCAATTCCACCGGCTACACTCTGGCGAATGATGTCTTCCATTCCCTGTTTACCATTGATAAAGCCAGGGTCTGTATCCTCCCAAACGCTTCCTTTTGCACCGTCGCGCAGCGTATCATTGAAATGCGCAACGCGTTCCATATCTTCAGCATTTTTCTGATTTGCTTTCAGCTCTGCATCCAGTGGCGTATTCAGATCCCAGCCTTCTCCAAGAACAATGATAGATGGATCAATCTCATCCAATGCTTCGCGCACTTCGTTCATTGTATCTGTGTCATGAATACCCATTAAATCGAAGCGGAAGCCGTCCATGTCGTATTCTTCAGCCCAGTATGAAACGGAATCCACGATAAATTTCTGCATCATTTTACGTTCAGAAGCTGTATCATTTCCAACGCCAGTACCATTTGCAAGGGAACCATCCTCGTTGTAACGGAAATAGTAGCCCGGTACAAGCTGGTGGAAATTCGATTCATTTACAGCATACATATGGTTGTATACCACATCCATAATGACACCCAGATCTTCTTCATGAAGCGTGTGAATCATTTCTTTTAACTCTTCTACTCTGACTTCAGGATCATAAGGGTCAGTTGAGTATGAACCTTCAGGTGTATTATAGTTTTTCGGATCATACCCCCAGTTGAATTGTGGTGTATCAAGGTTCGTTTCATCAACTGTACGATAATCATAGATTGGCAGGAACTGAACGTGAGACACGCCAAGGTTTAAAATGTGGTCAAGTCCGGTTGCATATCCTTCAGGTCCTGTTGTTCCTTTTTCAGTCACGCCAAGGTATTTCCCTTTGTTTTCAATCCCGCTTTCAGGCTGAATGGAAAGGTCTCTGACATGCAGCTCATAGATCGTCGCATCTTCAGGATTTTCACCCTTAGAGAATGCTTCCCAGCCATCAGGGTTCGTGCGGTCAAGGTCAAGGACTGCACCTTTATCTCCATTTACAGAAGTGGAGCGTACGTAAGGGTCTACTGCTTCTCGCCATTCGTCACCAATCTTTACTTTATACGTATAAAGCTGATTGTGAAGGTCGCCTTCAACGGATGCTGTCCATGTTCCTTTTTCAGCAGCATCCATAACAATTTCTTCGCCTCCAGTCGAATCCCACGCATCATAAAGAACAAGTCGTGCTTCGCTTGCAGTCGGTGCCCACAGACGGAAATCAGTCTGTTCCTCCGTATACGTGTTACCTAAATCATCACCATCATAAAAGTACATCTCATCAAATGATTCTGAACGGATTACTTTACCAACCTGAACAGTTGCGTCACCGAAAAAGTCCGTTTCAATCGTATACGTCTGTGTCAGATCAATATCTTCTACTGTTTCGATCGTCACTTTGTTCGTCACAGGATCTGAGCCTTCAAAAGGACGGATATCTGCAATCGTCAATCCAGTTAACGTAATGCCCGGATCTTCAGCAGCAGTATTAATCGGCAGATTCGTCGTTAATGTAATTTCATTTACTTCATCGATCGTAGCGCTCACAATACGCGGTGTTGAATCAATATATTTGGAATCATAATAAATCCCTTTATCACTTTGAACGATCCAGACCTCAGCTGTACCGTCTTCATTAAGTTTCGTAATATAGCGGTCGCCAAATTCCTGGTCAGCCCAGGCATTATCACCTTCCGTTTTCTTTACGATAAAGCCGACTTTATTAAACAATTCATCACTTGAAACCGTGAAGTTTGCAGTTAATCCAAAGTCATCCTCACCTGTAAACTGGATTTCCTGACCATCACCGTTGTCAGGCCACGCCCACAGGTTCCAGCCCTCATAATTGCCGTCAAAACGGTAGTAGTGAAGTGTTACGTCAACTTCATTGAATTCAGGGAACTCACGATATTCACCGTCCGGCGGGGAAGTGTAAACTGTGTCATCACCGGATTTGATCCAGACCTCAGCAACGCCGGCTTCAGACTCAGCCCAGCGGTCACCACCGTCCTTTTCCCAAGCGTCAGTTCTGACAATAAAACCGATTCGGTCATGCGAACCTTCAAGATCCACAGTGGCGATCTTTCCAAAATCATCTTCGCCTGTAAATTCATGAACCTGACCATCGCCGCCTTCAGGCCATACCCAGAGATTCCAGTCCTGAGTTGAGTCAGGGGCTTCCTCATAATGAACAATCAGTGTTGAATATGTATTGTTTTCTGCCTGTGCAGTGTTTGGGGCAAACGGTTGCACAACCGGCAATAAAGAAACGATCATTAAGAATGATAACCAGCCTGCTAAAAACTTTTTACGATTCACTTACATTCCTCCTAAAGTTTGGTATGGTTAGGATTATAAGGTGAGTATCGTATGATTGAAAGCGTTTGCACAAAAGTTGCACAAAACGAATCCAATGGACTAGTGAACAAATCGTGACTATGTGTTCTGAATGATCTGAAAACAGGAATATTTACATAGGAGGTTGGGATGGATGAAAGTGATTGGATATTTTCTGTCAGGACTCTTAATTGCAACTGCGATCTTTATGATTGCGGGTCCGATTGTTGGTGGTGTGATTGCTTTTGCACTGCTGTTCACAATCCAGCTGGCAAAACCGCTTGAAGAGAAGCCTGCTAAAGACCGGGTGGCTGAGGCGTATGAGAAATATTTAGAGGAGAGAGAAACCGGATCATAGGGGGTCCGGTTTCTTGGTGTAGGAGAAGGCGTTTTTGTTTGTTTAAGGAATAGTGTGCTGAAATGATGTAATTGTGCACAGGAATGATGGAATTCCTCCGCAGCTTGAAGGTATTACCGCGTTTTTGAATCAAATGAAGGAATTATATTTAAAATTGAGTGAATCATTTTCCATATTGAAGCATAAATTTCCAATCTGATGCGATACTTTCTGAAATGAAGGAAGTCCTTCTCCCTCGCCCATACCCAGACTTGTAACCAACCACTTTCACAGCTACCACCCCTCATGAAGTCCCCGTACCGTTTTAATAAATTCCTTTGTCGCATATGGCATATAGCGATTTTTGGCTGAAATAATCCCAAGCACCCAGGGGAAAGGCTTAGACAGATTCACCATTCGGACATCCGGGTCCGCTACACGCCGGCCGATCTGTTCAGGCATTAATGTAACTCCCAGATTTTTTGATACCATGCCCACAATAAAATCCCACTGAGAGCTTTCATAAGCAATTTGCGGTGTAAATCCTTCCTCGATACAAACTTCAATGGTCCGGCTGTTTAACGTGAATTCTTTACTCAACAGTAAAAATGGATCGTTTTTCAGCTCAATCAGATCAATCATATTCCGCTCAGCAAGTGGGTGAGACTTATGGACAAGGAGCTTGATCTCCTGATGGACAAATTCAATAGAATCGAACTTGTTTTCATCAACAGGCAGCAGCACGAAGCCAAGATCAACTTCACCCTCGAGCACTTTTTCCTCAACCCGCTGCGCTCCGACCTCTGTAAGAGAAATCGTCACATCCGGGAACTGCTGCTGAAATTCAGCGATGATACGCGGGAAAAAAAGAGTACTGATAACAGGTGGAAGCCCGATCGTAATCCGTCCTTTTTTCACACTCATTGTGTCATAAAGGGAAATGGATAAATCCTCAATGCTGTTCACGACTTTCTGTGCCTGTGCGAATACAACTTCACCTGCATCAGTTAATGAAATTCTTTTCGCAGACCGATCAATCAAAGTGACTTCCAATTCGTCCTCAAGGTTTTTCACCATTTTACTTAATGTCGGCTGCGTCACGTGCAGCGTCTGTGCTGCCTTTGTGTAGCTTCTTTGCCGTGCGACTTCGATAAAGTATTGCAGCTGCCTGATCTCCATTTTACATTCTCCTATAACTTTTATCTATGGTTATTATAATTATTATTCATTTTACCTATCAAAAAGATCGCGGTAAACTGAAAAACGTAAAACAGTCATAATTTTGCCACAATTTAAGTGGTTTTCTTTTTTTAATAAAAAGTAAGCGTTTACAAGAAGGGGTGGTTGTGTTGAAGACGGTTTATCAGCGTTTTGAAGATGCAGTGAAAGACGTAAAGGACGGCGCTGTCATTATGGTGGGAGGATTCGGATTGGTCGGAATCCCTGAGAATTTAATTCTTGCCCTTGAAGCATCAGGTGTAAAAGATCTGACAGTAATTTCAAACAACTGTGGTGTTGATGACTGGGGACTTGGCAGATTACTAAAAAATAAACAGATTAAGAAGATGATTGGCTCATATGTGGGTGAGAATAAAGAGTTTGAAAGACAGGTGCTTGCCGGGGAGCTGGAGGTTGAACTGACACCCCAGGGAACACTGGCTGAAAAAATCCGGGCAGGCGGTGCAGGAATTCCAGCCTTTTTTACGCCGGCGGGAGTCGGAACCCCAGTTGCAGAAGGGAAAGAGGTACGCTCATTTAACGGGAAGGAATATGTCCTGGAAGGAGCATTGACCGCAGACTTCAGTTTCATCAGAGCACTGAAAGGTGATAAAGCAGGGAACCTCGTTTACAACAAAACGGCACGTAACTTTAATCCGATGATCGCAGCGGCAGGCCGTATCACAGTTGCGGAAGTTGAAGAAGTAGTGGAGATTGGTGAAATTGATCCGGACGCGGTACATACACCCGGCATTTATGTGCAGGGGATCATCCAGGGTGAACAGGAAAAACGGATTGAGCGTGTAACAACGAGATAAGGAGGGGTCATGATGGCAGTGGAATTGGATAAAAAAGCAGTAAGAGAAAAGATTGCAAAGCGTGCAGAAAAAGAGATTCAGGATGGGTTTTACGTCAATCTTGGTATTGGGATGCCAACACTGATTGCGAATCATATTTCAGATAACAAGCAGGTTGTTCTTCAGTCTGAAAATGGTCTGCTCGGAATCGGTGCCTATCCGACAGAAGCAGAACTGGATGCGGACCTGATCAATGCGGGGAAAGAGACTGTCACAGCGATCAAGGGTGCTTCGTACTTTGACAGTGCAGAATCCTTCGCCATGATCCGCGGCGGTCATATTGATATCGCAATCCTCGGCGGCATGGAGGTTGCTGAAAATGGTGATCTGGCTAACTGGATGATACCGGGCAAGATGATTAAAGGCATGGGCGGTGCAATGGACCTTGTTCACGGAGCCAAAAAGACAGTTGTGATCATGGAGCATGTCAACCGTGCAGGGGAATCCAAAGTCTTAACATCCTGCACACTGCCACTCACTGGTCAGGGCGTCGTCAACCGCCTGATCACAGACCGTGCAGTCATAGATGTAACAGACAATGGACTGGTTTTACTCGAAACAGCAGAAGGATGGACGGCGGAAGAAGTAAAATCCTGCACAGAAGCGCCGCTGATACTTCATGAGTCATTTAAAGAGGGTTCATTTTAGAAAAGTTTACTTATCAAGATGCATTTGTTATTGCGCAGCTGTTGATTCTCGTTGCAGGGGGCGGCTTGCAAGAAGGGACGTGTGAGGCCCAGGCGAAGCCTGCGGGCCCAGCGCCCGGCCGCGAAGTCTCCCTGAAGCCGAAATCAACAGCCAACTTTTACAGAGCCACAGAATTAAGGGGGATGGAAAATGCTTAGTATGATTGGATTGATCGTCGGTCTTACGCTACTGATTGTGTTCACAATGAGGGGTATGAACCTGTTGGTAGCAGCACCTTTATGTGCACTGTTTGTTGCGGTCATGAGTGGTCTGCCACTGTTTCCACAGATGGTAGCTGAAGGGGAGATTAACTTTTTAACAAGCTATATGGGAGGGTTTACTGGATTCATCATGGCATGGTTCCCGATGTTCCTGCTTGGGGCAATTTTCGGGAAGGTGATGGAGGATAGCGGAGCAGCTGACAGTGTATCTAAATGGATTGTCAGTAAGCTTGGTTTGAAATATGCAGTGCTGGCGATTGTCGCAGCCTGTGCCATTCTTACATACGGAGGCGTAAGCTTATTCGTTGTTGCGTTCTCTGTCTATCCGATGGCGCTTAGCTTATTTAAAGAAGCGGATCTGCCGAGACGATTCATTCCGGCTGCGCTTGCGTTTGGTTCCGTTACGTTTACGATGACATCTGCAGGTTCACCTGAGATTCAGAACTGGATCCCGATGGAATATATGGATACGAACCAATACGCAGGCTGGGAGGTCAGCATACTTGTTGCTGTATTCATGATGATCTTTGGTTACTGGTGGCTGAAACGGATGATCAATAAAGCTGTAAATAAAGGAGAGCGTTTTAAGGCGCGTGAGGATGATCCGACAATGGTTGACCGGGCATTGCCAAATCCATTTATGGGATTAATCCCGCTTGTTGTTGTACTAATCATCAGTTATATTTTCCACCACGATCTTGGCACATCAGCGTTGATTATTGCGTTATTGAGCGGGATCATTGCGACATATTTATTAAACAGAAAGTATTTTTCAAATGTCAGTAAGGCGCTATCTGATGGAACGATCGGTGCGTTAATTGCCATTGGTAACACTGCAGCAGTTGTAGGATTCGGCGGAGTGGCAAAAGCGGTTCCTGCATTTACAACAGCAGTTGATGCAATGGCTAGTATCCCGGGCAGCCCGCTGATTGGCGGTGCAGTTGCAGTCAGTGTCATTGCCGGTATGACAGGATCAGCATCAGGCGGTCAGACAATTGCACTTCCATTACTTGCACCGGGCTATATCGAGGCAGGTGTGAATCAGGAAGCGTTGCACCGTACAGTAGCGATTTCATCTGGGGCGCTGGATTCACTGCCGCATAATGGCTATGTTGTCACAACAATCCGAGGTATTTGTGGTGAAACGCATAAAGAGGCTTACGGTCCTGTTGCAGTTGTATCTGTCATTGTACCGCTGATAGGACTTGCGATTGCAATTGCATTGTTCTCAATCGGTTTAGGAATCTAATCGCTGGAGGTGATCGTGATGGTCAAAGACAAAGTTGTATTTATAACCGGAGCAGCGAGCGGAATTGGCTATGAAATTGCAGTCGCTTTTGCTAAAGCCGGTGCTAAAATTGTGTTAACAGATATCAATGAGGAAGCAGTTATGAAAGCAGCAGAAGAGCTTAAGGATCAGGGGTGTGATAGCCTGGGTCTGGTGTGTGATGTAACAAAGGAAGACCATATAAAAGAAACGATTAACCAGACAGTGGAGCACTTCGGGAGACTGGATGTGCTGATTAACAATGCAGGCATGCAACATGTTTCAGCCATTGAGGACTTTCCTACAGAAAAGTTTGAGCTGCTGACAAAAATCATGCTCACAGCGCCTTTTATCGCAACAAAGCATGTATTTCCAATTATGAAAAAGCAGGGCGGGGGCCGCATTATTAACATGGCATCCATTAACGGGCTCGTTGGCTTCGCAGGGAAAGCAGCCTACAACAGCGCCAAGCACGGTGTGATCGGTCTGACAAAAGTAGCGGCACTTGAAGGAGCGGAGCACGGCATCACAGTGAACGCTATGTGCCCAGGCTACGTTGACACACCGCTTGTGCGCAACCAGCTTGAAGATCTTGCGCAAAACCGTGGCGTTTCACTGGAAAAGGTCATCGAAGAAGTGATCTACCCGCTTGTCCCGCAAAAACGCCTGCTTGATGTTCAGGAAATCGCGGACTATACGATGTTCTTAGCGAGCGACCAGGCGAGAGGGATTACAGGCCAGGCGGTGGCGTTAGATGGCGGATATACTGCACAGTAATATAGAAAAGCGCAGATGAGCGTTTAGGGGCGTACACGTTGGACTGATGCGCCGGAGATAAAGGAAACACGGCGAACGAAGTGAGCCGATGTTGACTTATCGGACAGAGCAGAAGGAAACGTGCTAGCCACTGCGAATCGGAGCTGGACAACATAGAAAAGCGTAATCAGGCGTTCAGGTCCGACAAGCATAAGACGGCTTGAGAGAAATGGGCGACCTTCCCATTTTCTCAAGGTGGCTTATGACTCGAGGACCTGCCTGCTGGAGCTGGACAAAATAGAAAAGCGCAAGGCGCTCGTTCAAATGGTAGATGGAAAGGACGAAGGAAAAACATATTAAAATGATCGAATTGTGCACCTGAGTGATGAAATTCCTCAGCAGTTTGAAGGTATTACCACGTATTTAAATCAAACGAAGGAATTATAGATAAAATTGAGTGAATCATTTTATATTTTGAGTGATAAAAATTCAAATTGATGGATAACTTTCTGTATTGAAGGAAATCACGATCATGTCTGGAAAAGATTACCAATATGTACGAGGAAAAAAGCCCTTGATACTCTTCACAACCAGGTGAGGGGCATCAAGGGCTTTTCTATTGTTCAGGCATAAACATAAAATTTTATCAGGTCTGCCAGTCCCTGATCATCTTCACTAACCGGAGATTGAAAAATGCCAATGACCAGATCCATAAACTCTCCCCGAAACAAAAAAGCGAAAATTAAAATCACACTAATCAAAATTGCTGCAAGAAATAATATGTACATAGACCATTTCCCTGCCAGCTGAGCCATCAATCTCCCTCCTAAAATACACTTATATGTATTAGACGTTAAAATAAGGAAAAAGTTTCGTATTTTCTGAAAAATGTTTTGATTTATTTTTTTGGGTAAATCAAATAGGATAAGATTAGATGAATGGAAAGAGGGAAACATATGATTTCGATTGCGCTGCCGGCGGCTGTCATAGCTGCAGTCATCGGACTAATAGCAATAGCACGTGATAATAAAAAGAAAAAACGTTCAACAGCAAAACGCTTGATGGTGGTACTGTTTTGGATTTACGTCACAGCAGTGGTTCACGTAACACTCGGAACACTCTCATATCCGCCGAACCCTGATGCCCCGCTCAGAATCCAGCTTGAACCGCTGTATTTCTTAGATGAGTGGGCAACATACCGTAATCATCAGAGTGTATCATTCTTTCAAAACGCAAGCTTAACATTCTATAATTTCATTATGTTTATGCCGTATGGATTTTTCTTAGCGGCTCTATTCAAAAAAAGATTTTTCAAATCGCTGTTGATTCTATTTTTCACAAGCCTGCTGATTGAAACGACCCAACTGGTCCTGTCCTACCTTGGAATCGCATGGATGAGAGGCTTTAACGTAGACGATCTGATTATGAATACAGCCGGCGGAATACTTGTGTACCTTTTTGTAAGAATCATATTGATCATACAGGGTAAAAATAGAAGGTCAGGAAAGACAGGTAAATGATATTCATCAAGCAACTTTAAGCGTAGCGAAACGGTTTTAGAGCCTGAGACAACTTTTGTCCAGGCTTTTTATATACATTCAAACACCTCCTCAACAAGTCCTATATATAATAGAAGGATTGCAGTCAAACGCTCATTGCGATAATCTATTTCCTAAGGGTTGAATGTTCAGATAAAAAAGAATTGATAAAAAGCTTCATTGTAAAGGAGGGGTTTGATGGGTGTTACATATCATCCGCTTGGCGATCAGGCGGTACTGATTCACTTCAAGCAGGAAGTGAGCAGTGAAGTGCTGGCAGAAGTCCAATGCCTGAAACAAGCGATTCAAAAAGAGCAGCCGGACTGGTTGTATGAAGCAGTCCCAGGCTATGCATCCCTGGCTGTACATTATGATCTGACGCAGCTGGTCCAGGAAAAAGATCCTTATGAATACGTTGTATCTTTTCTCAAAGGAAAAGCAAATGCGCTGGAAACAAGTAATAGTTTCAAACAGCGTACGGTAAAAATACCGGTCTGTTATGGCGGCGAGCTAGGTCCTGATCTTGAAGAAGTCGCTGAGCATGCAGGCATCTCAGCTGAAGAAGTGATCAAACGTCATCAAAACGGTGATTATACCGTTTATATGCTGGGCTTTGCACCAGGTTTTCCTTATATAGGCGGGCTTGATCCAGCCATTGCAGCTCCGCGTAAAAATAATCCGAGAACAGCGATTCCAGCAGGGTCTGTGGGGATTGCAGGCAAGCAGACAGGCGTATACTCCATTGAAACGCCGGGAGGATGGCAGATCATCGGCAGAACACCTGAAAAGCTGTTTGATTTAAACAGAGATGAATCGTTCCTTTTAAAAGCAGGGGACAGAATCGAATTTTATGCTATTACAGAAAAAGAATTTGAGGAGTGGCAGCGATGATTAAAGTAGTAGAGCCAGGGCTGCTGTCTTCAATTCAGGATAATGGCCGCCGTGGACATCAGGAGTCCGGCATAATTATTTCAGGCGTCATGGATACATTCTCTTTACGTATTGCGAACATGCTTGTCGGTAACCCGGAAGATGAGGCGGGACTTGAAATCACCTTAACGGGTCCAACCATTGAATTTCTGGAAGACCAGCTGATTGCCATTTGTGGAGCGGATTTCTCAGCCACGATCGATGATCAGCCGGCACCTTTATGGCGTCCGGTAGCAGTGAAAAAGGGCAGCACCCTGCATATGAAGTTTTCCAAAGTGGGCTGCAGAGGTGTTATTGCAGTCGGAGGAGGCTTTGACATACCAAAGGTGCTTGGCAGTAAATCTACATATCTGAGGGCTAACATCGGGGGCTTTAAAGGACGCAGCCTCGAAAAAGAGGATATCATTCAGTCTGGAGAGCGCAGCAGCCAATCAGAGAGAATTTTTAAGAGCGTAATCAATCATCCTGTGAAATGGTCTGTTTCCAATGCTTATACCCATAATGTTTATGACCGCTCAGTGATGAGAGTGATTCCCGGTAAACAATATCATGATTTTACAGAAGAAAGCAGAAACTGTTTCTTTGAACAGGATTACAAAATCTCCAAACAATCTGACCGGATGGGCTTCAGGTTAGATGGTGACAATCTTGAATGCGGGCTGAATGGGGACATGCTGTCAGAAGGAGTGGCATTCGGAACGATACAGGTGCCTGCAGATGGACAGCCGATTATTTTACTCGCAGACAGGCAGACACTTGGCGGGTACCCAAAAATCGGGCAGATTGCTTCTGTAGACTTACCTGCACTGATTCAGAAAAAACCTGGTGAAGCAATCCGATTTGAGGAAATCTCAATTCAGGATGCTCAAAATCTATTTAAACAGCGTGAAAAAGAATGGCAGGAATTAAAACAGATGATCAATATCAAACTGGAGGGATTAGATGGTTAAGATCGATCTGAACTGTGATATGGGGGAGAGCTTTGGCGCTTATAAAATGGGAAATGATGCTGAAGTCCTAAAATATATCACTTCTGCAAATATTGCATGCGGCTATCATGCCGGGGATCCCTCAGTCATGAGAAAAACGGTAGAGCTGGCGCTTAAAAGCGGAACAGCGATTGGTGCGCATCCGGGATTCCCGGACCTTGGCGGCTTTGGCAGGCGTAACATGAACGTATCAGAAGAAGAAGCATACGACTTGACGCTGTATCAGATTGGTGCACTCTACGGCTTTGTGAAAGCGCAGGGAGGAACGCTTCAGCATGTAAAGCCGCATGGTGCACTCTATAATGCAGCTGCAAAAGACGCAAAACTTGCCCATGCAATCGCTAAAGCGGTATATGACCTGGATCCGGGGCTGATCTTATTTGGGTTATCGGGCGGGGAGCTGGTCCGTGCCGGAAAGCAAATCGGACTGAAGACGGCTTCAGAAGTATTTGCTGACAGAACATATCAGCCGGACGGTTCCTTAACGCCAAGATCACAAAGCAACGCACTCATTGAGGATGATGAACAGGCTGTCAACCAGGTGGTGCGGATGGTAAAAGAAGGCATTGTACGTGGTGTGGATGACAAAAATATCAGTATTGAGGCAGACACTGTCTGTATTCACGGTGATGGCGCCCATGCACTTGCATTTGCGGAAAAGATTAATCAGCGGTTACGAGAAGAAAATATCAGTATGCAAAGCTTAAAATAAATGGTTTAAGCCCATGATGCCTTTAGTCAGCAGGATATGCCGGCTAAAGGCATCAGGAGCTTTATAGACGAACAGGAAAGGAATGACAACTATGAAAAAACCGGAATCTAACCGCAGTATCCTGCTCGGTGCTGCATTTCTGATGGCGACATCTGCCGTCGGACCAGGGTTTTTAACTCAAACAACTACATTCACACAGACACTTGCAGCAAGTTTTGGGTTTGTGATCTTGATCTCTATTATTATTGATATTGGTGTACAGATGAATATCTGGCGTATCATCACAGTTTCCGGTAAACGCGCGCAGGAAATCGCCAATGAAGTGCTCCCGGGGCTTGGTGTTGTGCTGGCCGGACTTGTTGTACTCGGCGGGCTTGCGTTTAACATCGGAAACATCGGGGGAGCGGGGCTTGGGACCAACGTACTTTTCGGCGTTTCTCCTGAAATGGGTGCCCTGTTCAGTGGACTGATCGCGATCGGGATCTTCCTTGTGCGGGAAGCCGCGCGTATCATGGACCGCTTTATCCAGGTGCTTGGTTTCCTCATGATTGGACTCACTGTATTTGTGATGTTCCAATCGCAGCCGCCAATTGGAGAAGCGATTACGCGCTCATTTGTTCCTGAAACTGTAGACTTTCTGGCAATTGTTACACTGGTCGGCGGTACAGTCGGCGGATACATTACATTTGCAGGGGGACACAGACTGCTTGATGCAGGTCTGAGCGGTACGAAAAATATACCTGAAGTCAATAAAAGTGCAGTATCTGCGATCGGACTCGCTTCGATCATCAGAATCTTTCTATTCCTTGCAACACTTGGCGTCGTGGCACAGGGCCTTGAAATTAATCCGGACAACCCGCCTGCATCTGTGTTCCAGCTTGCAGCAGGTAACATTGGATATAAAATTTTCGGTGTTGTGATGTGGTCAGCTGCAATCAGTTCAGTCATCGGGGCTGCTTATACGTCAGTTTCCTTTATCAAGACGTTCAGCCCGGTTTTAGCAAAGTATGAGAAGTTTCTGATTGTCGGTTTCATTACGGCTTCTACAGCGATCTTTACTTCAATCGGTCAACCAGTTACATTGCTGATTCTTGCTGGTGCGTTAAATGGGCTGATTCTTCCAATTTCACTTGGTGTGATATTGCTTGCAGCCCATAATAAGAAAATTGTTGGTGATTACAGTCATCCGAAGTGGCTAACAGGGTTTGGGATCCTGATTGTAGTTGTCATGGCTTATCTGGGCGGTTATACGATGATTAATCAGCTGCCTGAGCTATTTTCATAAAATAGTAAAAAACCAGGATGAGTTCATCCTGGTTTTTTGAGTGATGGAAACATGCCTGTTTGTTGAATGTATTCAGGGCAACAGGGTAGCGATCTGCGCTGAAGTTGTCGCGATTCGCCCGGGAAGATGTCGCTTTCTTTGCTGAGCTTGTAGCAATCCGTCAGGGAACTCGTCGATTTCCCCGCTAAAGCTGTCGTAATTAAGCGTTCCTGTTGTAATATCCACTCACAGAGTTGCTTCACCACACACTCTTCATGCTTTTAAGAAACCAAAGAAAGTTTCCCAGGGGCATTTCAAACCTATAGTGCCGGAAGCTGTTTGTTGCTTTCCCCGCTGAACTTGTAGCAATTCGCCCGGAAAGATGTAGCGATCCACCCGGGAAGATGTCGCTTTCTTCGCTGAGCTTGTAGCAATCCGTCAGGGAACTCGTCGATTTCCCCGCTAAACTTGTCCCAATCTATGCTCAGGTTGTAGCAATCCACCCAAGGACTCCTCACTTCTTTTGATCAAGTTGTACGCTGAACCATTCAAGCAGATCTTTATTCACAATATCCTGTGAAGAAAACGGGACATAAATGAGCTCCTGCTTTTTAAAAGTATCTTTAATTCTTTCAAGGTGCGGCTTCTCATGCTTTTTACGCTCCTGCATAAAGGTGCCGTCAACATCATCAGGCAGTACTTTATTGATAATCAGCGTTTTGACATGAAGATCATACTGATCGAGCAGCTGAAGTGCTTTCTCTGTTTCAAGAATCGGCAGCCGTTCAGGGTTTAAGACAAATACAAAGCCTGTTTCCTTAGAATCAAGCAGAATTTCTCTCGCCTTGGAGAAACGGTCCTGGCGTGTTCTGAGTACATCATAGATCGGGTCTTCAACAGGCTCTCCGTCATTTAAAAGCGCAGCGTAGTTCTCATTTGTTTTCCTGCGCTTCTCAAGCAGCCCCTCAATCCAGATGCCCATCAGTTCAGGCAGCGTTAAAAGGCGGATCGTATGGCCAGTTGGTGCTGTATCAAAAATGATTTTATCGAACTTTTCTCGCTCCTCTAAGACAATCGAAATCAATTTATCAAACAGGGCAGCCTCATCAGCACCGGGTGAAGACTTCGCCGTATCAAGCTGTCTGTGAACTTCTTCCATCATACCGGCGTGCACAACGCCTTTAATATTCGCTTTTACGCCTTTAATATAGTTCGCCGTTTCAATTTCAGGATCAATTTCAAGCGCGAACAAATTTGGTGCAATTTCTTTGTTTTTACCACCGATTTTCCGGTCAAAAATATCACCAACATTATGGGCAGGGTCAGTGGAAACAAGCAGTGTGCGGTAGCCCTGTTTCGCAGATTTCCATGCAATGGCAGCAGCAGACGTCGATTTTCCGACGCCTCCTTTGCCACCGACAAATAAGATATTGTTCTTTAAGATATTCATCAAATGACTCCTTTATCAGCAGCAGCGGATACCTGAGAGCGGAGATTTTTCCATTCCCATCCGCAGATGCCAGTCATGAAATTTTTCGATCATATGAGGATATAGCTCAAGCGTGTAATAATAGACCGGATTTGGAATGCCGATCATTTCAGAGTACAGCATAAGCAAAAACAGGTCATCTTCATTACGTAATTCACGTGCGATTTCCTGGCGGTGGGGCATGCTCAGCACTTCTTCGTAGTAGGCGATGAGTTTTTTGACATGGTCGAGCATGGTTGAGCACCTCCTTTGGGTTAAATATTGTGGGTGATATGGTTTTTGGGTCAGCTTCGTTTGTTTTTCAATCACCTTTTGAAATTTTTCGATCACATACACAAACATTTCGATCACATTTAAAAATTCAGTAGTCATAAACAGTTTTTGAGTCACATTCTCTGTTTTTTCAATCACCTTCACAAGTTTTTCGATCACCTTTTATATCACCAAGCTTAAACTAAAAACAGGAAAGAGCCAACGCCCTTTCCTGCTTTCAGCTTATTCGTTCGGATCAAGCGGTGTTTGATTTTTAGACATGAGCGTAGAGATGGCTGTCAGACAGATCCATAGTGCGAATCCAAGGATCAGCGCGCCGAATACAAACAGCAGCGTGCTGGATTGCTCATTCCACCATGCCCACTGAGTAAATACCTGGCTGATCATTGCGTAAAGCGTCATGAACATCAGGAAGACCATCGGAATCAGGGTGATCAGATAGTTTCTGCCGAGTCTCTTCAGCCAGATCGAAATCAGTAAGAGGTTGATGCCGGCTAACAGCTGATTGGATGTACCAAACAGCGGCCACAGCAGGTAACCGCCTGAACCGAAGCCGTTAGGACCTTCAGGGATCAGTACAAGTGCAGCACTTGATACAACAGCGATTGTCGTAGCAACGTGTGTTTTTTCAAGGGCAGGCACTTTATATTCTGTACCAAGCTCAGAGATAATGTAGCGCATTAAACGGACAGATGTATCAAGTGTAGTTGCCGCAAAGCTGACAACGATAATAGATACGATCGTTGAGGCAACTTCAGCCGGAATACCAAGACCGTTTGCAAGCTGGCTCGCTCCAAGTACGAAGTTGCCAAGGCCGCCGCCACTTGCAGCCGCAAAGCTGTTATAAGACTCTTTAAATGCATCAGCGTTCGGGAAAAGAGTGATCACTGCAATGATTGAAATCAATGCCAGTACACCTTCACCAACAGCACCTGCATAACCAACAAAACGTGCATCTGTTTCCTTATTCAGCTGCTTTGATGATGTACCTGATGATACAAGTCCGTGGAAACCGGAAATCGCACCACAGGCAATTGTAATAAAGAGAAGCGGGAACCAGGATACATCATTTGCATCAGGGTTCGTAATTGGTGCTGTAATGCTCGGGTTTGTAAATAAAAGACCAAGATACAGAATACCAAGACCAACAACAAGCTGATGAGAGTTGATAAAGTCACGCGGCTGCAGAAGCTTCCATACAGGAAGTGTAGACGCGATATAGACGTAGATCATGAGGACCACAATCCAGATAAAGAACGCACTTGATATCGCACCGAGTCCGAAGATTCCGGCACCGTCTTCACCGCCCATGTAGCGGACAAGGTCAATCTGCAGGATCTGATATTCTGCTGCAAGTACTGCAACAAGATACATAACCGCAAGTGCCACCAGTGAAGGAACAAGCATTTTTGCATTCCGCTTATACACTGCATGACCGATCCAGACCGCAAGTGGGATCTGAATAAATACAGGCAGTACGCTTGAAGGGAATGTAATGAACAGGTTGGCAATCACCCATGCAAATACAGCGTTAACCATCAGTACAAGAATTAAAATAATGAATAAGAACAAAATCTTTGCACGCTGGCCAACGAGTTTATTTGCAAGTGTTCCCATTGACTGTCCTTTATTTCTGACAGAAACAACAAGTGTACCAAAGTCATGAACCCCTGCTGCAAATACTGTTCCAAATACCACCCAGAGGACTGCAGGCAGCCAGCCCCAGTAGACGGCAATGGCAGGTCCTAAAATCGGTGCAGCACCAGCTACAGACGTAAAGTGATGACCCCACAGGACAAACTTATTCGTCGGTACAAAATCGACGCCATCCTTGTAGCGGTGTGCAGGTGTCACATAATTCGGATCAAGTCTGTAAATTTTCTCGGCAACAAATTTCGAATAAAACCTGTAGCCCAGCACAAATATAAACAGCCCGATCGCCGCTAACGCAATTGCATTCATTCAGTTTTCCTCCTTATTATGTAATCTGACATTGTTATATATAGTATGTAAGCACTTTCAATGTCATGTTCAATAATAGGGGATTGTGTAAATAGTGTAAATATTAAAATAATAATATTTCCGTTAAACTAAGGATTTAGTTGAATAGTCATGTAATGATGTCAGAAACAAGTAAGTCGTTAGAAGTGATTAATAAACCCGCCTTCTGAATGGATCGTCTGACCCGTCACCCACTGCGCTTCTTTGCTGACAAGAAATGATGCCAGGTTCGCAACATCTGACGGCTGCCCGATCCGCCCCTGTGGAGAACGCTTCAGCAGTTCTTCTTTCAGCTCGTCATTCATCCACCCTGTATCGGTAGGTCCCGGATTAATCACATTGATTGTGATTTTTCTTTTAGCAAGTACAGGGGAGATCGTGTAAACAAGCGTATCTATTGTAGATTTCGTCATTGCATAGGAAAGCTCATTAGGCATTGGTCCCTGTGCCCAGCCGGTTGTCAGACAGATTACTCTCCCGAAATTATATTCAAAATGCTGCAGAAATTTCTGCGTCAGCAGCGTGACAGCACGCGTGTTAATTGCATAATGCTGATCAAGCTGTTCTGCAGTAACCGTTTCGATCGTATCGTTAATCGAGACAGCTGCATTATGGATGAGCGTATCAGGATAGCGTCCGAATGTTGAATAGCAAAATGAAAATAATTCATCCGGTGATTGAACATCCGCTAAATTCAGCTCAAGCATTTCAGCGTGTACACTTTTTTCCCGGCATAACCTTAAAATATCGTCTGTATCCTCACTGCGCTCATAGGCCGACACTTCACGGTCGTAAGCATGCCAGTAAGTAAAAAGAATATCCATTCCATCTGCCGCTAACCTTTCAACAAGTGAAGCACCAATTCCTATTTTTCTGCCGACACCTGTAACAAGTGCGAGTCTGCGTGTCATACGATCACCACTTTCATTTTTAAAAGTAAAAAGTATTCTCTTTTTCCTATTATAACGTTAACATAGACAAAAGAAATTATTGGAAGAAAAGGCGGGATGAAAAATGAAAGAAATACAGTTGGTTAAGCCGGAAAAGGTAAAGGAAGAAGCGTATCAGGCCTACATAAGAGAGTGGCAGTCAGCAGAAGAGGAAATCATTCCACATGCTTCTATACCTAAGAGTAAGAAATTTGAGGAACAGGTTGAAAACTGGAGAAGAGAAGAGCTGGGCCTGGGTATTCCTGAAGGCTGGGTGAGCGGATCCTTATTCTTTTTAATTAATCGTGCAGAAAAAGTGCTTGGCGCCGTTCATATACGTCACGAACTTACGGAAACATTATTTCAACGCGGCGGTCACATCGGCTATGGTATCAGACCGGATGAACGTAAAAAGGGTTACGCCACAGAGATTCTGAAACTTTCACTGAGAGAAGCCAGAGAGCTTGGCATTAACGACGTACTGATTACCTGCGATGATGATAATCCGGGATCCTATAAAACAATCGAGTCCAACGGCGGCGTCAGAGACCCGCAGGATGCTGAAGAAAACGGTGTTCTTGTCAGACGTTACTGGATTCGCTGAAATTTTTCATAATTCCGGCTATTTCTCTGATATAGTAAGAGGAGAACAGATTTGAAAGGAACGATTTGAATGAGCAATACGTCTGAACCGACCAGAATGGATAAGTTAAAGTCACGTGAAAAGATTTTTCTCGGACTGCTGATTGGTGGTGCGTTAGGTTTAAACTTCCGTCTGATCAACGTACTGATGATAGATGATATTACCATGCAGACTGTAAGCAATGTGGAGCTTGGTATTTATATTTTATTTTTTGTGGTGGCAGTGTTTGGCATGCTGTGGGTGAGAAAGCAAAAGAAGATCGAACTGGAAAAGAACCCGGAGCCTGAGAAGAAAAGCTGATGGTCTTTGATGAAGTTAAGACCGACAGATTAATGCTTACACCACTCACAAAAGAACATACACAATTTGTTTTTAAGCATTTTTCAGATCCGGTTGTCTGCCGGTATCTATTAGATGAAGAAGTCTATACAGACATAGAGGAAGCAGAAAACTTTATTCTGTTTAATGCGTATCATCCCAAAAAGAATCATAACCGCTGGGCCATTGTGATAAAAGAGACTGGTACAGTGATTGGTACATGCGGCTTCCATCAGTGGGACCGCTATAACAACATTGCAGAGATCGGTTATGACCTGACCCCGTCTGAATGGGGAAAAGGCTACGGAAACGAAGCGGTTAAAGGTATGATTAAACACGGTTTTGAACAGATGAAGCTGAACCGGATCGAGGCCTACGCAGCAAAAGGCAATGCAGCTTCTATGGAACTTCTTGAAAGGCTGGGCTTTAAGCGTGAAGGTTTAGTGCGGGATAAACATCTGTTCCGGGGAAAATATTATGACCATTACAGTTACTCGCTTCTTATGCGGGAATGGAAGAGCGGTTCACATGTGTGAGCCGTTTTTTGTTGTTAGAGGCCTCTTCTTCCGAAAGAGAGAGGGCGTTGGGTTGAAGGAAAAGCAGGTGGGGTTGATGGAATTCACGTATCCTGCTGAAGGAAATATGAGCAATCATGAAGGGAATCGTCCGCTTTTAAAGAAAATGAAGGAATCGTTTCCAGAATTGATGGAATAATTTCCGATATTGAGGGAATCACTCGCAAATTGAAGGAATAACTCTTCAAATGAAGGAATTAGCGCACGTTGATAATCTTAGATCAATAGCTCTTCACATCCAGTCTCACCATTTATGCAACATACCATATCGTGAATAGCTGATTAAACCTGATTGCAATGAGTCAGGATCATTCATTTTGTTTCAGCTTTCCGGTCTGATCCTCCAATCTCAACACAAGCCTTACAGTGAATCATTAGGCATGACAACACAAAAAAGCTACAATAGAACATAATGATTGAATATTCTGCAGGTTAGGGAGTGATTGATTTGACTTACACAATGGATCAGAAACCTTTTCATCATAAAAAGATACTCGTACTTGGCGGCGATGGCTTTTGCGGATGGCCGACAACGCTGCATTTATCAAAGCAGGGATATGAGGTTGTAGTAATTGATAACCTCTCCAGGCGAAACATTGATAATGAGCTTGAAGTGGAATCACTGACACCAATCAGACCGCTTGGTGCGAGACTTGATGCCTGGAAAGAGCTTACGGGAAATGAAATCCGCCATATTAACCTTGATCTGGCTGAGGAATATGACAGGCTGTTACAGGTCATCAATCAAGAAAAACCGCAGGCCATCATTCATTTTGCTGAACAGCGCTCAGCGCCATACTCCATGAAATCACCGCGACACAAGCGCTATACGGTGAACAACAATATGAATGCTACACATAACCTGCTTTGTGCCATTGCAGAATCGGCGCAGGATATTCACCTTGTACATCTTGGTACAATGGGCGTCTACGGCTATGGTACGGCAGGCGTTAAAATTCCGGAGGGCTACCTTGATGTGGAAGTGAAAACGGAGCAGGGAGAACGGGTGGAGCAGCAGATTCTTTATCCGACGAATCCTGGCTCCGTCTACCATATGACGAAATCACAGGATCAGCTTCTTTTCCAGTACTACAACAAAAATGACCGGATCAGAATCACAGACCTTCATCAGGGGATCGTGTGGGGAACCAACACAGAAGAAACGAACCTTGATGATCGTCTGATTAACCGATTCGACTATGATGGAGATTATGGAACGGTGCTGAATCGCTTTCTGATGCAGGCTGCACTCGGTTACCCGATTACCGTTCATGGCACAGGCGGTCAGACGCGCGCGTTTATTCATATCCAGGATACTGTCCGCTGCATTCAGCTTGCAGTGGAGAATCCGCCTGAAAAAGAGGATCGCGTCATGATTTTTAATCAGATGACTGAGACGCACAGGGTTGAGGATCTTGCGAAAATGGTGAGTGAGCTGACCGGTGGAGAGATCGCCTATGTGTCTAACCCGCGTAATGAGGCAGCTGAAAATGAGCTGCATGTGAAAAACGATTTATTTCTTTCAAAAGGACTTAATCCGATTACGTTGAATAGAGGACTTCTTGAAGAAGTGACGGAAGTAGCAAGACGATATGCATACAGAGCTGACCTGTCTAAAATCCCGGCCCGCAGCGTCTGGACGAAGAATCAGCAGGCAGGTGTTCCGGAAAAGCGCGAAACCGTTACAGATCAAACCTGATAGCAGGAGGCTTTTATGAGAATTGCAATGATCACAGAAACATTTCTCCCATCCACAGATGGCGTGGTGACCAGGCTGTGCGCCTCGATCCGCTGGCTGCGAAGTGAAGGCCATGAAGTGATGGTCATCGCACCGGACCACGGGATTAAGGAATACGAAGGGGCGATTGTAGCAGGCATTCCAGCATACAATTTCTTCTTATATAAAGAGGACAGAAAGTTTTCCTTTTACTCTAAAAAAGTAAAAAAATATCTGAAAACATTTAACCCGGATATTGTGCACGCCGTCAATCCATCTTTTCTTGGAGTGACGGGTATTTACTATGCAAAAAGGCTGAAGCTGCCGCTGATGGCTTCCTACCATACACATGTACCGAAATATGCCGATTACTATAACTTCTCCTACCTGAAGCCCGCGATGTGGACCTATTTTAAAACATTGCATAACCGGGCAAGTCTGAACCTCTGTACATCCAATACCGTACTTGGCGAGCTGAGGGAAAAAGGTTTTCGTAATGTTCATCTATGGAAAAGAGGCGTGGACACCAAGCAGTTTCACCCCGGGTTTTACAGTGAAGAGATGAGGGAGCGGCTGACAGGTGGTAAGACGGATAAAACACTTCTGATCTTTGTCAGCAGACTGGCTGCTGAAAAAGAAATTGAGCGGGTAAAGCCGCTTCTGACACAGTCTGATGATTACTGTCTGGCAATCGTCGGTGATGGACCGAACAGAGAAACACTTGAAAAAGAATTTGCCGGCACAAACACCATTTTTACAGGCTTTATGCATGGAGAGGAGCTGGCTCAGGCATATGCTTCATCAGATGTGTTTGTCTTTCCTTCAACGACGGAAACGTTAGGCCTTGTCCTCATGGAAGCAATGGCTTCAGGACTGCCTGTTTTAGCTGCTAAAAGCGGTCCGACTGCAGAGCAGGTGGCAGATGGGGAAACCGGTGTGCTCTTTGATCCGGCAGATCCCGCTCACATACTGAGAGCAGCCGCTCAGCTGAAAATAAAAGAAGTCCGTGCTAAAATGGGGCAGCGTGCACATGAGGAAATTCAGTCAGTCGGCTGGGATGAATCTGCCGCGCAGCTGATGGATTACTATTATGAAACGCTCTCAGTGCACAAAGAAAGCAGTAAGAAATAAGGTGTAAATATGAAAAGACGTGGCGTTAAACAGTTTTATTCCTATAGTGTGATCGGGATTACATGCGCGCTGCTTGATATCGGAGTATTAAATGGACTCCTGCTTTTATATCCAACACATGATCCCGGGCTTTTGACCGTCTATAATACACTGGCTTATACCGCCGCTGTGTTAAACAGTTATATATGGAACTCACGTTATACATTTAACGTGAACAAAAATAAAAAGCAGTTTGCAGGATTTATCACGCAGGCGATCATCAGTCTGTTTATTGCAAATGGCGTTTTTATCGGGGGGCTGTGGGTGATTGAGCAGCCTGATCTTCTTCCGCAGTGGCTGGAGACGAATACCGCGAAGGGATTATCGATGCTATTGTCCTCACTGTCGAGCTTCTTTTTTATGAAGTGGTTTGTGTTTAGGAAGTAATATAAAAAGAGGGTGGAACATGTTCAATGTGTTCCATCCTCTTAGTCGTTTCGCTGTGCTTCAGGCGGACGCTTTCCGGACGGAGGTTGCTGAGCCTCCTCAGACTTCGTCTTCCGGGGTCTCAGCTTCCCTCTAATCGTCCCGGAGTCGCCGCCTTACGCTCCGCTGCACTAAGGTTGTTATATAAATTATGTTTTACATAACAAAACCAATTGCTTTGTCACACGATCTTTTTATCATCAGTTATTAAAAAACTTCTCCGTAAAAAACGGCTGGTTTTCTGTATTGAAATCGACGCCGACACCAAGGTAACCATAGTCAGGCTTCAGGATATTCTCGCGGTGACCGAGTGAATTCATCAGACCTTCATGCGCAAAGATCGCGCTGTATTGACCGTAAGCAAGATTTTCCCCGGCTACTGTGTATTGAATGCCATCAGCATCCATCCGGTCAAATGGTGATTCTCCATCAAGGTTATCATGCGAGAAAAACCGGTTCTCTGCCATATCCGCACTATGCTTACGGGCGGTCTCACTGATCGCTTCATCCCACTCGAGTGTATTCAATCCATGCACCACTCTGGCAGCGTTTGTTACATCAAACAGCTGATATTTAAATCCTTCTTCAAGCTCAGCAGAAGGTTCAGCATACAGGGCGTCCCGCTGATCTTCGAGTTCTTCTGAAACAACCTGCAGTGCAGTCACTGTATTATTTTCATGCTGATCATAAAAGACAGTGATATAAGCGCCGTCAAAAGAAAATAAGTCATATTCGCCGTCATCCTGGAGCTCGTATCGTACAAATCCTTTTTGGATAGAAGAAAGCGGCTCACCTAGCTCAGCTCTTACTTCATCACGTGTACTGCCCATTTCAAGCGGAAGTGAGGAAGAAATCAGATCCTGGTTTGTAAATAAACCATTCACATTATTTTCTTCATTATAAGAAACCATAAAAAAGTTTTGGTATTGTTCATGATAAGCATGCCAGTTCACGCCAAACTCATTCATAGAACTGCGGCTTGCCTGACCTGCAGCGGCTTCGACATCAGATTTGGCTTGTCCAAGCTCAATATTATGGACGGCAAACAGTTCTTCAGAAGGGACAGAGAGTTCCGGACGCTCCACTGCGATTGTTTCATTTTCAGTGGAGAGCTCCGGTGCGTCCTGTATGATCTCATCTATCTCTATAATAAAATCAGTCATTGATTCCAATAAAGATTCCCAGGCATTTTGTATGCCTCCGCCTTCAAAAGCAGCGGATGCGCGGTCTGACAGATCACTTACAGCAGACAGATTCACCGATTCCGGGATCTGATCTTCCCACATCGGTTTTGAGAGAAACAGACCAAGGACGATGACAATCAATAGAAGTAGTTTTCTCAAAGTGTATTTCCCCCTATCTGTGCTTTATTTTACATGATCGAAAGGTGCAGGCGAAAGTGGGAAGGAACCCAAACCTGCAGAACTGATGTCAATAGTATGAACGCGTTGTAAGGTATTAATTAGTACCCTTTTAAAAAGAAGGGCAAACAAAAAGCCGCGTACAGATACGCGGCAGCAGCTCACCTTACAGCTCCGGGATGAATGGAAGCGTTTTTGAATATGATATACACAAATGCAGCAAGTACAATGGCAGTGACAGGGAAGGCCCAGTAGTTCAAGTCAAACATGACTGGCGCTCCGATCCGGACATCCGAAATAAAGAATTCAATCACCGGTGTACGCAACGGTTCAATCAGCAGCGTAATGACAAGAACAGCCAGCAGTCCAAGTCCGCCGACAAGACCGAACCGGTGGAAGGCAGCAGCAAGGAAGAAGCCGAAATTAAAAACCATAAAGCAGAACAAAGTGAGCAGCCCAAACTCTGCGAACCAGCTGAATTCACCTGTAATGGCTTCAGAGATATGCATAAATTGAACATTATTCCATACAGTGGCGACCAGGTTGGTATACGTAAACGTTACTGCAATGCTGATGGCAGCCATGATCACGGCAAGCAGCGCACTGAATGTAAAAGCTGAGAGCATATATTGCTGACGTGAAGAACCAAGTCTGATCGTGTAAGAGAATGTTTCTTTAATTAAAATGAAACCTGAGATGCCGGAGTAAATGAAAATCGCTATGGCAACTGAGATAATCACACTGCCGTTTGTATAGGTTGAAAGAACAGTGAGCGGAATCAGTGAAAAAGTGAAAATCGCCCAGAAAATCAAGACAGAAAACCGGTAATCGATCAGGAAAAACCTGACGAGAGCAGACAGCTGATTAAACATACATTTTCTCCTCCTTCTCAGTTAAATGAACCATTAGCTCCTGGATCGAACAGCGTTCTGTCGATAAGCCCATTGTCTTTGCACGGGCAGGATCGAGATCATCCCCGAAAATCAGTACACTTTTCTGACCCATAATTTCAGCGGAATGAAGGATCTGCTTTCCTTCAGTAAAGCGGTCGACCTGGGCTGCCGGTCCGCTGACCTGTAAGCTTTTCGCCATCAGCGCTTCCGCAGGCTCATGCGTCAGCAATTCACCATCTTTTAACAGCACAATTTCTTCAAAGAGGTTGCTTACTTCATCAATTAAATGAGTGGAAATAATAAAGGTTCTGGGATGGGACTCATATTCTTCAAGCAGAATATCATAAAATTTATAGCGCGCGCTCGCATCCATGCCGATATAGGGTTCATCAAAAATTGTAATGGCAGTGTGACTTGCAAGCCCGATAATAATGCTTAGTGCTGACTCCATCCCTTTAGATAAACCTTTTGCATTTTGAGAAGGAGAGAGGTTGAATGTTTTCAATAAGCGATCAGCCGTTCCCTGAGACCAGTTTGGATAAAACCGGCTCGCTGTTCTCAGTACTTCACGGATTTTCAGCTTGCGTTTAAAATTATTTGCTTCGCTGATCAGACAGATATGCTGCAGCGCGTTTCGATTATTAAAAGGTTTTTCACCATTGATCAGCACCTGACCGCCTGAAGGCTTGATATGACCTGCCATCATCTGCAAAAGCGTCGTTTTTCCCGCCCCGTTCCTGCCGAGCAGTCCGATAATCTTTTCAGGTTCAATCGTCAGGTTAAAAGGTTTTAACGCCTGCTTCCTGCCATAATGCTTCTCTAATTGCTGCACCTCAATTTTCATTTCGGGTCACCCTTTCGAAGTAGTGTATTCAGCTCACTCTCACTAATCCCCAGCTTTTCTGCCTCTGTTTTCAAAGGAACGATATAATCATGATAAAAACGATCCTTCCGTTTAGATAAGATAATCTCCCTTGCCTGATCTCCGACAAACATACCGATGCCTCTTTTCTTAAAAAGAATTTCCTGCTCTACAAGCTGGTTAATGCCTTTAGCTGCAGTAGCCGGGTTGATCTGATAAAACTTTGCGAATTCATTAGTGGAAGGAACACGATCTCCGATGCTGTAAGACCCTTCAAGGATGCCTGACTCAATCGTTTCGGCGATCTGCTGGAAAATCGGAACGTCTTCTCTCAGTTTATAGTCCATATTACCGCCCGCCTCATTGGTTAGTTACTTATGTAATTAACCATAAAACTAAATGACGTATTAGTCAATAGGTTTTGGAAATATTTTTTAGTAGGGGGGGGTTCGTAGAAAAATCGCTGTTGTTCGGAGAATGGAAGGTGATGTTCGTAGAAAAGTATGCGTGGTTCAAAGAATAGAAGAGGATGTTCAAAGAAAAAACTGTATGGTTCGTAGAAAAGTGTAATTAGACCTATACCAAAAACCACAACAAATTAAAAACCGCACCCCTTAAAGGATGCGGTCATCAGCTTATTTTGCTTCTTCAAATGCAGGGTCGTGAAATGGATGAGCGACCCAGCCTTCTTTTTCGATGAAGAGGCGTACGGCCACGACTTCGCGCTCATCTGTCAGCGTAAAGAAGTGAGGGGTGTTCACCGGTACGGAAATCACATCACCAGGTGCAAGATTTACATCAAAGTAGCCTTTTTCTTCGCTTTTGATAATGAAAATACCTGATCCGGCAGTGATGGCACGCACTTCGTCTTCTGTGTGCGTATGTACCTGCTCGAACTTTTTCAGGAGATCCTCAAGACCCGGTGTCTGCTCATTCAGTGAGATCACATCCCAGTTATGATAACCGCGTCGCTCAGCCAGTGCGCGGATCTCCCCGTCAAATACGGATAGAACAGTTTCTTTATCTTCATCAGACAGCCCCGTCACACCCTGAAGTGCTTCCGGAAGCTTTGCAGTATCCCACTTTTCATATAACACACCCTGGTCAGACAGGAATGCCTGTACCTGTTCTTCACCTTTGATAACTTCCTGTGTATCTCTGATTGTAATTGTCGCCATTATGATCTTCCTCCCTGAGTTTGTAGTCGTAATGCGAGATGTGTCTCAAATAGAAATTCAAATGCTTCAAGATGCTTTTTTGCTTCAAAAGCATTCCGCCCCCAGACGGTAATGCCGTGATTGCGGATTAGCACACCAAAAATATTTTCCTCAATCCGTTCTGCTAAAAGGTTTGCGAGATCCGGAATATGTGCCGGGTTTTCTATAATCGGCACCCGTAATACAGCGTCTTCCTCCCACAGGTTAAAAGCTTTAATGAGCTCCTGGTGCTGAAAAGTGATTTCACCTTTTTCAGCGTATAGCTCAGAAATCACATTGTTGCTGACCGTATGGATGTGGAGGGAGCAGCCTGCGTCTGTCAGTTCGTACACTTTTTGATGTAAAAGCGTCTCAGCAGAAGGCTTCAATCCGGTCTGTTCAACCGGCTGGCTGTGCTGATCCACTAACAGAAAGTCTTCATCTGTCCGCTGGTACTTATCCTTGCCGCTTGCTGTTACCAGAAATTCAAGCGGGTCATCGGATACTTTGATCGACAGGTTGCCGCTTGTACCAGGGAACCAGTTTCTTGCACCAAGAGCATCTTTTACATCGGCAAGCTCCTGCCAGCGGTTCTTAAGATCAAGTGTTTTCAACGGTGCACAACCTCCTTTGACTGTTCAAGATAGGTAACAACTTCATCAAAATGAGTAAAACGCTTGTATGGAAGATTCAGCTCCCTGCATTTTTCCTCAAGGTAATCGCCACAGACAAACACCAGGTCAGCGAGCTTTGCAGCTTCAAGATCTGTAACAGAATCGCCGATGACGATTTTCTGTACAGGCTCATCTGTAAGCTCCCTGATGATACTTGGTTTACAGCAGCCGCAATCATTTGAACAGTGCTTATCACAAGTGTGCGGCCAGGTGATTTGAATTGTATTTCCTGAAAAATCACTGCCGTTACAGTAAAGCTGATTTTCAAGGTTGTAAGGCTTTAGCATGGGCTTTACGAAAAAATCGATGCCGCCGCTGACGATATTCAGCGGGACATTTTCTTTTCTTGTATAGCTGACAAAATCACCAAAGCCATCACGGATTTCAGCCGTTTCGACAACATACTGAATGATCTCTTCTTTTAGAGAAGAAGGGAGGGTTGCGAACATTTTCCCTACGCCCTCGCGGATTGATATTTCCCGGGAAAGAATTTGATCTTTAATCGGCTCCCAGCCCGGGGGATCAAAGTGCTGCATAATTGAAATGATGTTGTCGGATTTTGTGATGGTGCCATCAAAATCACAAAAGATTACGCTTGGCATGCGCTCACCCCCATAATGCAAGTGCCTTCTCAAGCTCTGCTGACTTTGCGGCAGCATCTTCCAGCGTACCGCCTGCCTGAACTTCAGCAATCGCATCACGGAAAGCTTTTGCACCGGCTGCCGCGCCTCCAGGGTGACCGTGAATACCGCCGCCGGCATTGATAATTGAGTCTTTTCCAAAGTCCTCAATCAGCTGTGGAACCAGTCCTGGATGAATACCGGCTGATGGCACAGGGAATGCGCGTTTCAGGCGGCTGTCAGATGTAAGTGCATCCCTGATCGCAAATGTTTCGCTTTTTTCCATCGCCACACTGCCATATGGAGAAGGGAACAGCACGAAGTCTGCACCTGCAAGACGAAGCAGTTTGCCAAGCAATACCTGATTTGAAATGCCGTACAGCGGTGAAGCTGTAAATGCACCGGATACAGCAGGGTGAGCCATAATCGGTACATCAATATATGGATCTTCAGCAAGACTCTGCAGTGTATCAAGCCCGTAAGCAAAAACGTTAAACAGTAATGCATTCGCACCAAGCGAGACTGCTTTTCTTGCTTTCTCTTTTAAATCAAACGTTCTGCCTGAAAGGTTTACTGCATATAACGTCCGGTGACCTGTACGTTCATATTCTTCATTCAGCACCTTCACACCTCGGCGGATCCGGTCTTCAAAAGGGGTGAGCGGATTATCAAATAAAATCTCATCATCCTTTACAAGATCAACCCCACCTGCAGCCTGGGCACGGAGCTGTTCTTCGAAAAGATCTGTTCCGCGGCCGATCATCCCCTTGAAAATACTCATCAGAAGCGGGCGGTCATGTACGCCAAGCTTGTTTCTAATTGAATCAATTCCAAACTGGGGACCGGGGAACTGCTGCTCAAGTGCTTCATCAAGCTCAATATCTACAAGCTTTACTTCACCATCAAGTGACAGCTTTCCAAAAATCGTTGTCAGGATCGCCGGAATATCAGCGCTGAAGTTTGCCGCAGGATACGCAATCTTAATCAGTCCCGCCTTGCGCTCACCGAGGTGAGCCGCTGCATCTGAAGGCGTTGTTTCACTGACAGAGACAACTTCACCCTTATGTTTTTTTAACTGCTCCTGATCAACCGCGGGTAGGTCCGTCCATGAACCGACCGTCAGCCCAAGCGCAATAGACTCAGCCTTTTTTTCCAAATTTCCTTTTGCATCATGTACAAGATAAGTCGCTGTGATTTTTGACATAAAAGACATCCTTTCAAAAACAGAAATAAAAAATCCGCTCCCAAAGAGGAAGCGGACATCAAAATGAACGTTCTTCCTCTTATCCTTCAGCTGTCGCTGTGAGAATTAGCACCTTGAATCAGCGTTAGCCGAAACAGGTTGCCGGGTTTCATCGGGCTCGTCCCTCCACCTGCTCTTTATAAGAGTTGTATAACGTATTCAGTTAGTTTTAAAATCATGTACCGAATTATGGCAGACATCTTCAAAAACGTCAAGCAGATTTTTCAGAAAATTATATTTTTGATTTTTGAATTTATGAGTATAAATTGTGATGTGCTTTATAAATTGGCGGGTGATTTACGCTGCAGGGGGACGCTTTCCGCGGCCGGGCGGTGAGCCAGCAGGCTTCGCCATTGCCTCATCTGTCCCTTCCTGCCGCAGCCCCTTACGCTTCAATCACCCGCTGTGCAGGTACTATGATTTTTTAACAAAGTAAAAATATGAGAGATAGTTGATCAACCAACTATATATTTTTCAAAGATAACTCAGCTGTTGACCGGAGTGGAGGGCGGCGACTCCGGGACGAATAGAGGGGAGCTGAGACCCCGGAAGCCGCAGGCTGAGGAGGCTCAGCAACCTCCGTCCGGAAAGCGTCCGCCTGAAACGCAGGTCAACAGCGGTTCCCGGAAGCCCCCAAAAAATAAATTTAAAAAACCCGTTGACAAACCGTCACTCTATTCCGTAAACTTGCAATTATGAAATCGCAATAAACCAAAAACATCCAACTACATATACCACTCTTATCGAGAGTTGGCTGAGGGAATTGGCCCTATGAAGCCCGGCAACCGGCCCCGCTGTATACATAACAGCAGGGACACGGTGCTACATCCAACAGACGTAATGGTCTGAGAGATAAGAGGTCGAATCAGTCTAATTCTGCCTCTTTCTATCTTAGAAAGGGGCTTTTTATTTTTCACTTTTATAAAAAGCAATTAGTGAATTTGCACAGCAGATGATTGGAGCGTAAGGCGGCGACTCCGGGACGATTAGTTGGAAGCTGAGACCCCGCAGGCGAAGCCGAGGAGGTCTAATGGAGCCACAAAACGGCTCATCCAGGAAAGCGTCCGCCTGAAGCGGAAATCATCTGCCGGCTTGAAGCAAACAAGGAGCGTGAAACAATGGGTAAGGCAGAACGGTTGAAAAAAGCACGGCCGCCGGTACAGAAAAATACACATGATGGCAGACTTCCACCTGGTCAGACGCTGACAGAAAAATTTCCGATTCTGCATGAAGGCGAAGTCCCTGAATACAATCTTGCTACATGGGATTTCACGCTGTTTGGAGAAGGTGCAACGAAAAAGACATTCACTTATGACGAGCTCATGCAGCTGCCGCAGACGACAATCGTAAAAGATATTCACTGCGTGACAAGGTGGTCAAGGTTTGACAATGCTTTTACCGGCGTCACAATAAAGGATTTGCTGAAAGATTTTGAGATCCCTGAAGGCACGAAGCACGTTATGATTTATGGAGATCATGACTACGAGACGAACTTACCGCTTGAGGATCTGCTAAAAGAAGACATTCTGCTGGCGCACTCTTTTGAAGGGAAGCCGCTGACAGCCAAGCATGGTTATCCATTCAGACTGGTCGTACCGCACCTGTATTTCTGGAAGAGTGTGAAGTGGATCAGAGGAATTGAATTTTTACAGGAAGACCGCCCGGGGTTCTGGGAACGCAACGGATTTCACAATTACGGAGAAGTATTCAGAGAAGAGCGTTTTTCAGGAGAGGACTTAGATATTCCTGAAGATGAGTGGCATAAAAAAGAATTTGATTAAAGGAGAGGAACGTCAATGACAAATGTACGTGAGCATGTGTATGAACCATTTACTGAACAGAGTGTCCTCGTTTATTTAGAGAAAAAGGGACTCATTACAGATAAAGAGCAGGTAACGTGTAAGGAAGTTGGGGATGGTAATCTGAACTATGTGTTTATAGTAAAGGATTTGCAGACTGACAAATCGCTTGTCGTTAAGCAGGCGCTGCCTTATGCAAAGGTTGTCGGTGAAAGCTGGCCGTTATCGCTCGACCGTGCACGTATTGAACGCCAGGCACTGCAGGAAGCAGCGAAATATGTACCGACGCTTGTACCGGAAGTATTCGATTATGACGATGACTATGCAGTGACAGTAATGGAAGACCTGTCAGATCACGTGATTCTGAGAAAAGGGTTACTTGAAGGAAACCTTTATCCTCACATTTCAGAACATATCGGAACGTATCTTGCTGAAAACCTGTTCAACGCCTCTGATGAAGCGCTTGGACCGATTGAAAAGAAAAAGCTGGCACGTCAGTTTGTGAATCCGGACTTGTGTGATATTACTGAAAAACTTGTTTTCACAGACCCATATCAGAATGCTGAATCCAATTCCTACCCTGAAAATCTTCAGGAAGCAGTGGAGTCACTGTGGCAGGACGATCGTCTAATCTTTGAAGTCGCAAAATTGAAAAAACAATTCCTGACTGAAGGAGAAACATTGCTGCACGGAGACCTTCATACAGGCAGTGTGTTTGTAACGGAAGAGTCTACAAAAGTAATTGACCCTGAATTTGCATTCTATGGTCCGGCAGGCTTTGATATCGGTGCATTCATTGCTAACCTGACGCTAAACTATATTGCCCAGCAGGAAAGAGCGGATGAAAGTAATCGTCATGAGATCAGTGACTACCTGCTTGAGACGATCGAACAGACTTGGGCAGTATTTGAAAAGCGCTACCGCGAGCTGCTGTTAGAAAAAGGCTTTGAAGAGAGACAGCGGACAGATCAGTATGCAGATTACGTACTTGAAAAGATCTGGCAGGATACGCTCGGATTTGCCGGCTGTAAAACGATCCGCCGCATCATCGGCCTTGCACATGTTGAAGATATTGATGGAATTGAAGACGAAACAGGCAGACTGCAGGCACAGCAGCGCGCGATTGAAACGGGCAGATCACTGATTTTCAACCGTTCTGTATGGCGCTCGCCGAAAAGCCTGACTGCTTATCTGAAGGGGCTGGCAAAATGACGAATTTTATTAAACCGGTCATCTGGGAAGGCGATGCAATTCGTCTGTTAAATCAGCAGAAGCTTCCCCGAGAAGTGGAATATATCTTTTTAAAAACAATTGAAGATGTGTGGAACAGCATAACAGAATTGAAAGTACGAGGCGCACCTGCAATCGGGATCACAGCAGCTTTCGGGCTTGCTCTGTGGGCGAAAAACAGCGGGCTGAATGAGCTTGAGATTCTGAAGTCAGAGCTTGCTGTAAAAGCAGTCTATCTGAATTCCTCCCGTCCGACAGCGGTTAACCTGTCATGGGCGCTTCAGAGGTTACTCAAAGCAGCTGAAGAAGAAGCCTCTGCTGCGAAAGTAATTGAGCGCCTTGAAACAGAGGCAATCCTGATTCAACAGCAGGATGAAGAAACGTGTAAGCGCATTGGGGAGTACGGCTTTTCGCTGCTTCCTGATGACGCAACGGTTCTCACTCACTGCAATACAGGCGCAATCGCTACTTCCAAATACGGTACAGCACTTGGCGCATTTTATATCGCAAAAGAGCAGGGTTCTGATATTCACGTATATGCAACTGAAACGAGACCAGTCCTGCAGGGAGCAAGGCTGACTGCATGGGAACTCCAGCAGGCAGACATTGCCGTCACGCTGATCACAGACAACATGGCTGCTCATGTACTTAAAACGAAAAATATCGATGCAATTTTAGTAGGTGCCGACAGAATTACAGCCAATGGCGACACAGCAAACAAAATCGGTACATACGGCCTTGCCATTTTAGCAAAAGCCCACGGTATCCCATTCTACGTAGCTGCACCGCTATCCACCATTGATCTCGAAACAGCAACCGGCGATGACATCGTGATTGAAGAAAGGCACGCAGAAGAAATCACCCATATCGGCGGCAAGCGCATCGCACCGGAAGACATCAACGTATTCAACCCGGCATTCGACGTCACGCCACACGGTTTAATCTCAGGCATCGTGACGGAAAAAGGGATTGTGACGGGAGATTACCAGACAAAATTAAAAGCATTGTTTGAAGGTGTAACGGTTTAAAATTACTGACTTATAAAAGAATATCAAAGTTTATGCACAGCAGATGATTGGAGCGGAGGGCGGCGACTCCGGGACGATTAGAGGGAAGCTGAGACCCCGCAACCGAAGGTGAGGAGGCTCAGCAACCTCCGTCCGGAAAGCGTCCGCCCGAAGCGGAAATCATCAGCCCGAATATAGGACACCATTTTACCCTGACACTTTACCAAATTAACCTTTTAAAGGAGTGCAGAAAATGAAAAAAGGACTTACTTTACTTTTACTCTTACTAACATTCATCCTTGCAGCATGTACCGACCAGCAGCCTTCTTCTCAAGAAGAGGAAGCACCGGACGAAGCAGTAGCAGAAGAATCAACTGAAGCAGCTGAAGAAGCTTCAACTGACCAAGCCTCACAGGCAAGCGACGCAGAAATTCCGGCAGCAGTAGACAAGCCGCTTAAAATCGCTGCAATCATGGAATTTTCAACAGGCACATTCGCTTCACAGTATGTAAGCGGACTTGAAGCGCAGGTCGAAAAATTCGGCGGAGAAGTACAAATTTACAATGCAAACAATGATTTATCACAAATGGCTAACCATCTTCAAACAGCGATTAATCAGGGGGTTGATGGTATTCTGATCGACCACGGCCGTGCAGAAGCACTAAACCAGGGTGTGGAAGAAGCGCTTGAAAAAGGCATCTCTGTCGTAACATTTGATAACGACATTACTGTAGACGGCGTAACAGCGATCAGCCAGGATGATTACAGTCTTGCATGGGGCACGCTGAAACAGATGGCACAGGACATTGATGGAGAAGGAAATATTGTATACGTATGGGCTGGCGGCTTTACTCCGCTTGAAAGACGTAACGTCATTTATGAAGCATTCCTCGAGCACTACCCGAACGTTTCAGAAGTGGCACGCTTTGGGAGCGTCAGTAATAATACAGCACTTGATTCACAAAACCAGATGGAAGCTGTACTGAAAAAATATCCTGAAGAAGGCTCAATTGATGCAGTATTCGCACCATACGATGAATTCGCAAAAGGCGTGACGCGTGCGATTCAGCAGGCAGGACGCGATGAAATTAAAGTGTACGGCATTGACTTAAGTGATGAAGACCTTCAGATCATGCAGGAGGAAAACAGTCCCTGGGTGACAACCGCTGCAACAGATCCTGCTGAAGTAGCCGGGGTCCAGGTAAGATTCCTGTATCAGAAAATTGCAGGTGAAGAAACACCATCGATCTATGCACTTGACCCTTCAGTCGTAAATGTAAGCGACCTTCCTGATGAGCCTGTCACAATGGCGGATGTCGGTCAGCACATCGAAGGCTGGGGTTCACCGAATGCTGCGCGTTCACCTTGGATGGACGCACTGGAGGCGAAAAACGGACAATGAGTACGCTTCAGGTTCAACAGCTTACAAAGTCATTTGGTCCAGTCAATGTGCTAAAGCAAGTGGACTTCTCAGTTGAACCTGGTGAAGTTCATGCGCTGCTCGGTGTAAATGGTGCCGGCAAAAGTACACTTGTTAAAATTCTGTCAGGTGACTATGAAAAAGACGGCGGCACCATTTTGATGGATGGGGAAGAGGTTCATTTCACTTCCCCATCTGACGCTCAGGATAAAGGCATCGCCATTGTCGTTCAGGAAGTGGATACAGGACTGATTCCAAACCTTTCAGTTGCTGAAAATGTCACGCTTGACCTGACAGTTGGCGGTAAAAATACCCGGCCAATCAGCTGGAAAAAGCGCAAACAGATTGCAGCAGAACGGCTGGCAAAGGTTCAGACGCCTATTCAGCTGAACAAGCTGGTGGAAGATTGCACACTCTCTCAAAAGCAGATGATTCTTCTTGCACGGGCCGTCGCATCTGACGCGAAAATCATCATTTTTGATGAGCCAACCGCCCCATTAAGTGATCATGAAACAAAACAGCTGTTCAGTGTCATAGAGGAGCTGAAGGCACAGGGCATCGGAATGATTTATATTTCCCACCGCATGCAGGAAATCAATCAGATCGCCGATCGCATGACCATCATGAGGGATGGTAAAGCAGTCGCTGTTCATGAAACCGGCAGTGTATCAACTGAAGAAGTTGTCAAAACTATGCTGGGTAAACAGCTTCATAAAGCGGATTATCATCATCGTGAATTTAGTGAAGAGACGGTTTTTGAAATTAAGCAGGTAGCGGTACCTGAGACCGGCAAAGAAATCAGTCTTTCTGTACGCGCCGGGGAAATTGTTGGGATCGCAGGGCTCGTCGGTGCAGGGAAATCTGAAACAGCCAATGCGATTTTCGGTGTGTCGAATGCAAAAGGAAAGTGGCTGGTGAATGGCACTGAAGTAAAAGTGAAAAGCCCTCGTCACGCAGTTCAGGCAGGGCTTTCATTTATCCCGGAAGAGCGTCGTAAAAGTGGTGTGCTGATCGAATCAACCGTTCAGGAAAACCTGTCTCTTCCGGCGCTTCAACACTTCTCAACGGCAGGCTGGATCAACCGGAAAAAGGAACATCAGTCAGCGCTGCAGCAGATTCAGGAGCTTGGCATCATTACATCCTCCCCAAAAGCGCTGATGAAGCATCTCAGCGGTGGGAATCAGCAGAAGGTATCGATTGGGAAATGGCTGAATCATGACAGCAGTGTATTTATGTTTGACGAACCGACAAAAGGAATTGATGTTGGGGCAAAAAACGATGTCTTCCGTCTGATCACACATTTAGCTGATCAGGGAAAAGGCATTTTATATTTTACGAGTGAATTTGATGAGCTGCTTCAGATCGCAGACCGGATTCTGGTCATGGCGGATGGAGAGATCACCGATGAAATGCAGAATCATGAAGCAACAGAAGCGCGTCTCATGACAGCAGCGACAGGAGGGAATGCAGTTGAAACAGCTGAATATCAGCGATTATCCGCAGCAGGCAGATCTTAAGGAGCGGATCGTCAATTTTTTCATGAAATTTGGCACACTCCTGGCACTTGCACTGATCATACTTTTTTTCAGTCTGACAAATGAACAATTTCTAACGTACGGTAACATTACGGATATTCTCCGTTCAATCTCGATCGTGACACTCGTGGCAATCGGCGTCACATTCTCTATGATTGTCGGCGGGTTTGACCTATCAGTCGGATCCACCGTCAGTCTGGCAACTGTTGCGAGCGGTGCACTTTTAGTCTGGTACAGTCAGGAACTTCTTGTCGTACTGCTCGTGCCACTCGTACTCGGTGCGTTAATCGGACTGATCAACGCATTTATCGTGGTGAAGATCAGAATTCCTGATTTAATTGGGACACTGGCAGTCATGTATATCATCAATGGTGTGCATCTGACGTATACAAAAGGTTATTCCATCTATAGCAACATGCCAATGCCGGATGGCAGCGGCACGGCACCGGGTATTTTTATTCCGGCATTTCAGTTTATCGGACAGGGCAGACTGTTCAATATCCCGTTTCCGGTTATTTTAATGGTCGTGATTGTTGCACTGGTTCATTTATTTTTAAATTATACACGTGCCGGTCGTCTGTTTTATATGACTGGTGGTAATAAAGAAGCGGCGCGTTTATCAGGTGTACCTGTGAATCGTTACCGGACATATGCCTATGTAATCAGCGGTGTTTTTGCAGCACTTGCGGGGATCGTTCTTGCTGCACGTATTGGTACTGGACAGGTATCAGCAGGTGACCCGTTACTGATGGACGGGGTTGCTGCTGCACTGATCGGTTATTCGGTATTCGGTGCTGGAAAGCCGAATGTCATCGGGACATTTATCGGTGCCATTATTATCGGGATTTTGCTGAATGGACTGACGATGATGAATGTACCGTATTATGCGCAGGATATTATTAAAGGCGGTATTTTGGTTGGAGCGCTTGCGCTGACTTACTTCAGGAAGAAGGAGTAGAGGATTTTGTGAGTGGGGCGTCGGCGTCGTATTTGGTCCGGTCCGCCGCGTGCGAAAAACTGAAAAGGTGATGGAATTAATCGGATACGTGATTGAATAAAACGCAATGGTGAGTGAAAAAATTGTCCGTAAAACGGAGATGATTGAATAACCAAAAAGGTGACGCAATTACCGGCAAAGGTGAAGGATATACCACAAAAGGTGACTGAATTAACTCCCGTCTCCCCACCCTTGCCGCTAACGACATCAAGCCCATCCCCCGCCCCATAACCAAACCACATAAAAGAGCGCTCATGCCACAGCATGAGCGCTCTTTGCAATTATATTATTCACCGCGACGATCGTTATCAAAATCATCAGGCGCATAAGGGGTGTTGCCGCGCTGATCATCTTCAGGGAAATCATCCGCATCATTCACACTGTCCCAGGCAGATGTGTCACGTGACAGATCATCGCCGCTCCAGTCATTATCAACCGGTCGCTGGTCAGCATCGTCACGAACCGCATCATGTGGCGGTGTTGATGAAGTGTGCTTCGTTCCTTCATGGCGGTTTTCCTGCTTCATCTTTTCTCTTTCCTGTCTTGCATTTTCTTTATTCATTTCAGTATTTTCAGCTTTACGTTCAATCTTATCAAGGTAGCGTGATGCATTGTCGCGTCCGCCAAGTCCGAATGCAAGGCCAAATGCAAGTGCCACTGCACCAAGGATCAGGATAAACGCAGAGTTCACAATTGTATCCGCGACGCCAAGCTGGTCAAGTGCCATGAATAATGCAAGTGCCATAATGGCGTATTTCGCAACTGAGCTTAAGGCTTCAAGCTCTGAGCCTTCAAACAGGCTGGCAAGAATACGCTTCACAATGTTTGCAAGAATAATACCAAGTGCAAGAATGATAATCGCTGTAATGACGCTTGGCAGGAATGCAAGAACTGCTGTACCAAGGTCTACAAGGAAGCTGAGTCCGACAATCTGGAAAGCTTCTACAACGAACAGGATCACAACAATAATCTGTACAAGATAACCGACGATATCAGATGGTGTCATACCGTTTCCGGACGCTTTCCATCCGCCAACGCGCAGGTGACTTGTTACATGATTGAAGCTGAGTCTTGATAGCAGATCTGCGACAAAGCGGCGAGCCCATTTACCAACGAACAGCCCAACAAAGATCAGCAGAATCGCAATAATAATGTTCGGGATCATGGCCATGACGTCATCCAGCATATTGATCGCAGGGTCTGTAATACCTGCAATCTGCAGACGTTCAAGCGCTGAGATCGTAACTGGAATCATGATCAGAACGAATACAACTGTACCAATAATAGATGAAATTGATGTATCTTTCAGCGCCTTATCAAATCCAAGTCTTGCACCAAGCTTGTCAGCTCCTACTGCATGCAGGAAGTTAGCTACAATATCTCTGACAATCTTTGCGACAATCCAGCCAATGATAAAGATCAGCGCAGCTGCTACCAGTCTCGGAATAAATGACAGGAAGCTTGCAAGCATGCCGCTGAATGGTTCAGAGACTGCATCAATGCCAAGTGCACCAAGAATACCAGGCAGGAACATCAGTAAAACAAGATAGAATACAATCGTTCCGGCGCTATCTACATAGCTTCCTAGATTAGAAGAATCTTTGACATATTTACTGTCACGTACTTTCCGGTTCTGGACAAGTTTATGTCCGACCTTTACGACAACTGTTTTCAGCACAAGTGCGAGCACGTAAGCTAAAAGCAGAATCAGTGCAGCGGTCAGGATATTCGGAATAAATGCCAGAATCGTACTCATCATATCAACAAGTGGAGAAGCGATAATGTTCAGGTTAAGTATGTTGAAGAATAAAATAAAGACAAATACCATGATGATCCAGAATACAATTGTTCCGGCGATCTTTTCAGGTGTCCATTTTCTGGATTTTTCCTTATCACCGTCCGTTGAAGCAGAGCGTCTGTTAGGTGAGCCATACTTGCGGATGACACCAGTTTTCTTAAGTAATTTTTCGACACCGGCTGAAATTGCCTTCGCAATAAAAAAGCCGACAAGCAATACGACTAACGCAAGCAAAAGATTTCCAAGAGAATTCAAAAATCCGCTTGTGTTAAACCCATCACCGGAAAACCAGTTATTGTTCATAAAAACCCTCCTCCGTATTTGATATTCAAATAAACATTTCCCTTGTTATGACAGGAAAAAACAATTTTTGAAAAATAAATTTTGGGAATAAAAAAAGCCAGTGCCTATGCACTAGCTTTTCCCTTTAATTCCCTCTTTGAGGAGCTGGATTTCTTCTGTGGTTAAATGGCGCCATTCACCCGGTTCCAATGGATCGAGGTGAATGTGTGAAATGCGGGTTCTTTTCAAACTGATCACATGGTTGCCAAAAGCACTGCACATCCGTCTGATCTGCCGGTTCAGCCCCTGTTTTAAAATAATGCGGAACGTAAATTCACCGGTTTTTTCAGCAAAAGCAGGGGATGCCTCTTTGCCTTTAATCAGCAAACCGCCTTCACACATCTTTTCAATCATACTGTCTGATACCGGGCGCTTCGTCTGAACGATATACTCTTTTTCTTTAGCTGCTTCCTCTTTCATTAGAGGATTCACAATTGATCCGTCATTTGTCAGGATCAGCAGTCCGGTTGACGCTTTATCCAGCCTTCCGACAGCAAAAATTCTCGTCTCCCAGTTAAGATAATCAACGAGATTACCTTCCACTGCCTTTTGTGCAGTACAGGTGATGCCGGCGGGTTTGTGAAAGGCAAGGTATACGCGTTCAGCCGGTTCAGGAACTGGTTTTCCATCAATCAGAATCACATCTTCAGGCAGCACTTCTGTGGAGTGGGTGCATGGAATCCCGTTTACTGTAACGCGCTTCTGTTCAATCATTCTTCCTGTTTCACGCCTGGAGTACGCACCGCTTTTCGCTAAAACTGTCTGGATATGCTGCATTTAGAGTAAATATTTCTCCACAACGTGTGCCACGCCGTGTTCCATATTTGATCGTGTTACAAAATCAGCGGCTTCTTTTATATCATCCGGTGCATTATCCATTGCCACACCGAGTCCGGCAAATTTGATCATCTCAAGGTCGTTATAGCTGTCACCAACTGCGATGATCTCAGAGCGGTCAATCTCAAGCTTTTTCGCCAGCTGTTCAAGGCTCGTCCCTTTTGTTACACCATGCTCAGTGAATTCAAGGAAGTAAGGCTTTGAACGGTAGACGCTCAATGTGCCTGCAAGTTCTTCCTTTAGCTTCTGCTCAACCTTTTCTAGCACGCTGCCTTCCTTAAGCATCAATACTTTGACGACCGGTTCTTTTACAGCCTGCTTGAAATCATCTGTTAAGGCAACCGGAAGGCCGGTAAGTGTTGATTCAATTTGTGTGAATTCATTATCTTCAGGCGTCAAAATCGCTTCGTTAACATACGTCTGGATACCGACGTTTTCCCGGCGGCTCAGGTCATACAGGTGGTGAACCGTCTCAGGTGATAGCGTACTTTCAAACAGCAGTTCCTTTGTCTTCGCGTTAAAAATATTTGCGCCATTATATGAAAGAATATAGCTTCCATAATCTGCAAGACGCAGCTCATTTGCTGCATCCCACATACCAAACGTCGGGCGTCCTGAAGCAAGTACCACCTTCACGCCTTTCTCCTGTGCTTTCATAAGGGCTGCAGCGTTTTCTTCCGAGATCGAGTGGTCATCCTGCAGCAGTGTGTCATCCATATCTAAAACAATCATTTTATAAGTCATTGTAAGTCTCCTTCTTGTCTATACATATCACTCATTTTACTGCAGGAAGGGGGTAAGTGGCAAGGTGGCGGGGTGGCTGGGAGTGGTTCGGAGAAAAGTCGGCGGGGTCCTTAGAAAAGAAGGATATGTTCGCAGAAAAAAGGGGGGGGTTCGTAGAATTGTGTCATTTGCACTACACCAAAAAATACCCTTAGGAAACTGTCTTGAAAGTTTCCCAAAGGCATAAAACGGTTGTCAATTTGGATGATACGATGTTCGATCGCGGCTATACACTGACTGATAAAATAGATCCATTTACCGTCAAGGCAGCGGGTGATGGTCAATTCCATTATATTTCACAAGGTAAAGGTGATCATCCACATAAATCATCCGCTGAACCATACTTTCATATTCCTCGTACAGCTGGTTTGGATCTTTTTCATCCATGTATTCTGCAGCAAGTTCAATGCCGTCAGTAGTGATGCTGTATATATGCGCACCCTGACCTTCAAATTCAAGGTTCATGTCATCTTTGCCTTCATACAGCATAATCGGAAAGCCGTACAGACCGCGTTCCTCATGCCTGAATAACGCTTTATGATCGTACTGGATCGGAGAGTGTGTGCCCCGCCCGCCGATCACTTCCACGTCTTTTTCAACCGGGTTATTAAAATCTGTGATATCAAACAGGGAGATTTTCATGCCTTCCTGTCTGACAATCGGTGCTTCACCCGGCTTTGTTTCTTCAAGTGAGGTTTCAACGCCGAAACCGATCAGATGATTGTCATCGAGAGGGTGAAGATACGTGCTGAATCCAGGAATTTTCAACTCGCCAAGTACTTCAGGCGCTGTTGGGTCTGATGTATCAATCACGTACAATGGGTCAGTCTCCCTGAATGTGACGATATACGCCTTATCCCCCATAAATCTCGCTGAATAGATGCGTTCGCCAGGTGCAAGGTCTTCAACCGAACCGCTTATAGCCATCTGCTCATCTAAAATGTAGAGGTTGTTCACAGAAGGCTGATCCTCTGACCACATAGATCCTTTTGTTGTCGCAGCGCGGAAATAGCCGTTGTGCTCATCCATTGAAAATTGATTTAAGATACGTCCGGGTACTTTCCCCTGTGCAGCAAACTGAACGTTCAGCCTATCAATAGAAAATTTATAAATCTCAGTTTCATCCCCCGGTCCGCCGCCTGCAGGCATAATATCCATCATTGGGAAGAACGTATGCTGCATTGAAGCAATATACAGATTTTCTTTTGACATGTAGATTTGACCACTGCTGCCGAGATAAGAATGAACAGTTGCTTCTGTATCAGGCTCATTGATCGGCACTGCTGAAATCGTGGCATATTCAGCACTGTCTGATTCAGGAATCTTCTGAATCTGATCAACCGGCTGTGTGAAGAATTCATCTGATACTGCAGTATCTTTTATGAAAGGCTGCAGCCTGACTTCTGCATCTTCATTTTCCTGCATAATCCAGACATCAGGGTGATGATTCGTGACAAGGTAAAGAACGTCCTCCACCATCCTTGAGCTTGCAAGGTAGCCTTCCGCTGAAAATTCCCGCGTTAAAGCAGGAGAAGCAGGATCAGTTACATCGTAAATTTTAGCAGTTGTCGTACTGACCTCCTGACCGGGTTTGCTGTGCCAGAAGTCCCCGACTGCAATTAGCGTATCACCACTTAGATAAAGGGATGAACCGTAAAAGTTCCCCTGTCCGAGCGTAATCGTATGAACCGTTTCAGTAGAGCCATCCTCTAAAATCTGTTCAATTCTAACCTTTTCATTTTGATAAAGAATATAAATATAGTCTCCGTCTGTCTGGACAATATCCGCTTCCTCCACGCCATCAACCTGATTATTTGTAGTAGAGAAATCGCCGCCTGCACCATCTGATGAAGCGGTGTCAGCAGATTCCATACTGCCTTCTGATGCAGACTCTTCAACCATAATATCCCCGCCAACTGCCCGACTATTTTCCATCAGCGCAGCAAAATGATCTCTCAGTTCCTGTTCGTCTGTAAACGAAGGGAGATCTGTTACAATTTTAAACTCAATGGCCTGCCCGTTTTTCAGCTTCAAACCAAGAGAGGATTTAATTTCCTCTGATAAATGCAGTGTGTAAAAGGCACCATTTTCATATCCGCCGTCCGGAGGCGCTACTGACAGTGTATGACCTTCATTCATCAGCTCAACTGTAACGGCAGTCTGATTTCCATTCTGATCTTCAACATATACAGTTTCTTCATTTACCGTATCCTCACGCATCTCTTCCGTGAAATTCATCCGCCACGTATGGTCGCTGAATACAGATCTGACTTCAGCGCCAGTTGCTGTATTCGTCACTTCAGGCTTCTGAAGCAGATAAAATGTGAGTCCGCCTCCTGCAACCAGAATCAGCAGGGCAGTAATCAACCACTTCTTCATGATGATGGTCCCCCAATCAATTTTGTATTCGCAGTCTATCATTTTAAATGTTCATCCCGTTGCCTTCATTTTCCTTATTACTAATAAGACGTACATATTTCAATTAAGTTACAAAAATAATCTGAAAATAGAAAAGCTCAGACTTGAGGTGAAAGTGTTTTCATAATACCCTTATGTAAAAGAGGAGGGTTTCACATGGTAAAAGTAGCGATACAGCTTTGGTCTGTCAAAGAAGCAATGGAAGAAAATCCTGAACAAACAATCCGTGAGCTGAGCGGGGCAGGTTATGATGGTGTGCAGCTGGCCGGTGACTACGGTAAATCAGGTGCAGAATGGAAAAAGATTTTAACAGACAACCATTTAGAGGCGGCAGGCATTCATATGCCGGTAACCGCACTGGAAAATCAATCTGAACTCGATCACTGGATCAGCTTCAGCAAAGAGATTGGCAACAATAAGCTGATTATTCCTTTCGTGGATGAAGAGTGGCGGACGCTTGAAGGTTATAAAAAACTGGTTCATCTAATGAATGCGGCAGCTCCAAAGTTAAATGAAGCAGGAATCAGGCTTGGCTATCACCATCACGATTTTGAGTTTCAAACAGTGGAAACAAGTATGACCGGCTGGGATGTCATTGAAGAAACAGCGGATCGGGATCATATTCATTTTGAAATCGATGTCTACTGGACAGAATATGCAGGAATCCATACATATAATCTGCTTGACCGTTTGAAAGATCATATTTTCTCTATTCATTTAAAAGATATGGTCGAAGAAAACGGTCATAAGAGAACCGCTGCGATTGGCAAAGGAAGCCTTGATCTGAAAGGTTTCGCTGATCGCGTCCAAACTGACTGGCTGGTTGTTGAGCAGGAGCACTTTGACGGCAATCCGCTTGAAGAAGTAAAGCCGAGTGCGCAGGTTGTAAAAGAATGGTATAAATAAGAGGTTTTGCGGAAACCCGGGGTGCTGCTCCGGGTTTTTTGTATGGCTATAAGGCAGGTCAAATTTCACTATTTCCGGAACCAGGCGAATAATCTCCTGAACATCATATTTAATTTCATGAACCACCCTCGTAATCTCATGAACTACCAAATTAATCTTCTGAACACCACAGATAATCTCCTGAACCACATTCACCTCTATCAACCCCCAACCGTAAAATCCAAATAATTATCCATCCCCAAGCATAATTACCCGCTCATATGAACAAAAATATTTAAAAATTTTCAAAATCCTAAAAAATTTTTTCATCTCTCAACCAAAACTATTTACCTAACCGAAATAGTTGATTTATCAGCGTTCAGGGACGATTGTAATACCACTTGAACCCTGATCTGACAAGCTTGAACAGGGCTTCCTCCATTTGATGGATTTGCCTTCCTTTGGTATAGTTGTTTGAAAATTGTGATTGTAGAAAAAAGGGGAATTTGTCGATGAAGGTTTACTTGTCAGTGGACATGGAAGGGATCACAGGACTTCCGGATTATACATATGTCAGTTCAAATGAAAAAAATTATGAGCGTGGCCGTCTGATCATGACGCAGGAAGCGAATGCCGTGATTGAAGCAGCTTTTGAAGCAGGCGCAACAGAAGTGCTGGTGAACGATTCGCATTCGAAGATGAATAATATTGTGATTGAGGAGCTGCATCCGGATGCACTGCTGATCACGGGGGATGTGAAGCCATTTTCGATGGTTCAGGGGCTTGATTCAACGTTTGATGCGGCAATCTTCCTCGGCTACCATGCCCGTGCAGGTCAAAAAGGTGTGATGTCACACGCCATGACGTGGGGCGTACGCAATATGTGGGTTGATGATGAAATCGTTGGTGAGCTCGGACTGAATGCAATGGTTGCAGGTTACTTCGGGGTTCCGGTTGTCATGGTTGGCGGCGATGATTGTGCAGCTGCTGAAGCAAAATCACTGATCAGTGGCGTGAAGACCGCAGCAGTAAAAGAAACGATTTCAAGATCTGCGGTGAAAAGTCTGACTCCTGTTAAAGCACAGGCGCTTTTAAAAGAAACGGCGGCAGACGCTTTAAAAGAGATGCAGGCTGAGCCTTTAATCGCATCAGATGCACCTGTTTTTAAAATCGAATTCACTAATTACGGTATGGCGGAGTGGGCGAATCTGATGCCCGGGACAGAGATAGAGCCGGACACCTGTATCGTCACATTCAGAGCTAAAAACATCTTAGAAGCATATCAGGCAATGTTAGTGATGACAGAGCTTGCTATGCGTACATCATTTTGTTAGGGGGAGCAGCAGGTGGCAGGATACATAGCAAAACGTTTTATGATGATGGTTGTAACCATCCTTGTCATTGCGACACTTACATTCGTATTAATGAATGCGATTCCAGGTTCTCCGTTTAACGAGGACCGGGGCACGAGTGAAGCAGTACAGGCAAATATGAATGCACACTTCGGGCTCGATCAGCCGCTGTATGTGCAGTACGGCATGTACTTAAAGAGTATTGCCACATTTGATTTCGGACCGTCGATTAAGAATCCGAATCAGACAGTCAATGATTTACTTGGGAGAGGATTTCCGATTTCAGCAGAGCTCGGGATCATTACGATTTTACTGGCGCTGATCTCAGGCGTTGTGCTTGGCGTGCTGGCAGCGCTCAGACATAACGGCGTGATTGATTACCTGGCGATGACGCTTGCGGTACTTGGAATTTCGATTCCAAACTTTGTACTGGCGACGCTTGTCATTCAGCAGTTTGCGGTTAATTGGGGCGTACTTCCGGCAGCGACATGGTCAAGCCCGGCGCATATGGTACTTCCGGTTATTGCGCTTGCCACAGGGCCAATGGCGATTATCGCCCGCCTGACACGCTCAAGCATGCTTGAAGTGCTGACGCAGGATTACATAAAAATGGCGCGTGCAAAAGGCCTGACTCCTTTTAAAATCGTCGTCAAACACGCTTTGAAAAATGCGATGCTTCCAGTCGTCACGATTCTTGGTACGTTGGTAGCCGGCATCTTAACAGGAACGTTCGTCATTGAAAAAATCTTTGCGATTCCCGGAATGGGTAAATATTTCGTCGACAGTATTAATGACCGTGACTATCCGGTCATTATGGGAACGACCGTGTTTTACAGTTCCATTCTTGTCATCATGCTCTTCCTTGTGGATGTGGCATACACATTGCTTGATCCGAGGATTAAGCTTGTGAAGAAAGGAGGAGAGTAAGATGAGAAAAACGGTAGAAAATCCTCCTTCACATCATGAACAGATTCCGGAGGACTGGTTCCGCCCGGTCGGACAGGATCGTGAAAAAGCAGAAGAGGTTGTAAGACCATCTCTTTCCTACTGGCGCGATGCTTGGAGAAGATTACTGAAAAACAAACTGGCAATGGCGGGACTATTATTTCTGATCGGCCTCGCTTTTATGGCGATATTCGGTCCAATGCTGACGCCGCACTCGCCAACGACTCAGAACCTGCCGAATCAGAACCTCGCACCAAACAGCACACACTGGTTTGGAACGGATAATCTGGGACGCGACGTATTTGCACGGACCTGGTACGGGGCACGGATCAGTTTATTTGTTGGTCTGATGGCTGCGCTGATTGATTTTACGATTGGTATTATCTATGGCGGAATCGCCGGCTATAAAGGCGGCAGAACCGATTCAGCGATGATGCGTGTCATTGAAATTTTATACGGACTGCCATACTTACTCGTTGTGATTCTGCTATTAGTTGTGATGGGCCCAAGCCTTGTAACGATCATTGTGGCACTGACGGTTACCGGCTGGATCGGGATGGCCAGGATCGTCCGCGGTCAGGTCATGCAGATCAAAAACTATGAATTCGTAACAGCTTCCCAGTCATTCGGAGCAAAAACATCACGGATCATCCGTAAAAACCTGCTGCCGAATACAATGGGACCAATCATTGTTCAAATGACGCTGACAGTACCGACTGCCATTTTCGCCGAAGCCTTCCTAAGCTTCCTCGGACTCGGTATTCAGGCACCGCACGCGAGCTGGGGCGTCATGGCCAACGACGCACTTGGGGTCATCATCTCAGGACACTGGTGGAGACTATTCTTCCCGGCATTCTTCATCTCACTCACCATGTTCGCATTTAACGTACTCGGTGACGGCCTGCAGGATGCATTAGATCCGAAACTTAGAAAATAGTAGCTATTATAAAGTTATTATAATCCTTGCACAGCTGATGACCGGAGCGGAAGGGGGCGACTCCAGCGGCAGGAAGGGACAGGTGAGTCAAAGCATGGCGCAGCCTGCTGGCTCACCGCCCGGCCGCGGAAAGCGTCCCCCTGAAGCGCAGGTCATCAGCCAAACTTAACAAAGCTAAACTTATTTGGCAGGAGTGAAAAACAGATGACTGTAGCAGACAGAAAACACCGTACAGTCGATGGGACTGCGGCAGGAGAGCCTGTCCTTGAAGTGCGTGACCTTGAAGTAACGTTTAAAACGTATGGGGGAACCGTGCAGGCTGTGCGTGGTGTGAACTTTAACGTATATAAAGGCGAAACCCTTGCCATTGTAGGTGAATCCGGCTCGGGTAAAAGTGTGACGTCAAGCGCGATTATGGGGCTGATCCCGTCACCACCAGGCGAAATTACACGCGGCAACGTTCAATTTAAAGGGAAAGACCTGACGAAGCTGTCCAAAAAAGACATGCGGGAGATCCGCGGGGTTGATATCTCAATGATCTTCCAGGATCCGATGACGGCGCTGAACCCTACATTAAAAATAGGGGACCAGCTGACAGAAGGGATCCGCCAACACCAGAAGCTTTCAAAAGCACAGGCGAATGAAAAAGCGCTTGAGATGATGAAGCTTGTCGGGATTCCAAATCCTGAAGAGCGGCTGAAGCAATATCCTCACCAGTTCAGCGGCGGGATGAGACAGCGGATTGTCATCGCCATTGCACTGATGTGTGAGCCGGAGCTGCTGATTGCGGATGAACCGACGACGGCACTGGATGTAACGATTCAGGCCCAGATTCTTGAACTATTTGAAGAGATTCAGAAGAAAACCGGCGTTTCCATTATTTTGATCACGCATGACCTTGGCGTTGTGGCAAAAATCGCCCATCGGATTGCAGTCATGTATGCCGGAAAAATTGTAGAAATCGGTACAAAGCGCGAGGTCTTTTATCAGCCCGAGCACCCTTATACGCAGGGACTGTTGAATTCAGTTCCACGACTTGATTTAAAAGGAAAGCCGCTTGAGCCAATCGAAGGCACACCGCCGGATTTATTTTCACCGCCGGCAGGCTGTCCATTTGCAGCCAGATGTCCGCACGCCATGCTTGTGTGTGAAAAAGTGGTGCCGCAGACAGAGCATCTGTCAGAGACGCATCAGGCGGACTGCTGGCTTTTAGATGAAAGAGCACAAAGGTAACAACTGGTCTGGAAAAGACGTTTCCGGTTCACCCGGACGGTTTCCAGGCCGGCAAAAATAAAACACCACAGGGGGAATTACAGCATGAAAAAATGGGGAATCTTTTTATTTTCAATCGTCATGGTGCTTGTACTTGCAGCCTGCACGGCAAACGATGAAGCCGGCCAGGAAGAGCAGGATGAGGGCGTCCAGAGCGAAGAGTCAGGCGGAGAAAAAGTCCTTCGCATGAACAACGGCACAGAGCCGACATCAATGAACCCGCCAATCGGATTTGATGCATCGTCATGGAACGTTCTGAATAACGTAATGGAAGGACTGACGCGTCTTGGTCAGGACGACCAGCCACAGGAAGCAATGGCAGAGTCATGGGAAGTATCTGAAGACGGACTTACATATACATTTAAAATCCGTGAAGATGCAAACTGGTCAAATGGAGAGCCTGTAACAGCAGAAGACTTCGTTTATGCGTGGACGTATATGCTTGAGCCTGAAACTGCATCTCCTGCAGCATTCCTTGCTTACTTCATTGAAGGAGCTGAAGCTTTCAACGCAGGTGAAGGAAGTGCAGAAGACCTTGGACTGACAGCTGTAGATGAGAAAACATTTGAAGTGAAGCTTGCACAGCCAACTGGTGCGTTCTTAAACATCATCTCAAACCCTTCATTCTTCCCGGTGCATAAAGCAACGGCTGAAGAAAATCCTGAATGGTTTGCTGAAGCTGACACATTCGTTGCAAACGGACCGTTCAAGCTTGAATCATGGGAGCATGACAGTGAAATCGTCATGGCGAAAAACGAAGAGTACTGGGATGCAGAAACTGTAAAGCTTGATAAAGTTCACTGGGCAATGGTCAGCGATACAAACACTGAGTACCAGATGTTTGAAAGTGGAGACCTTGATATGACAGAAATCCCTGCAGACAGCGCTGAAGAACTGATTGACTCTGAAAATGTAGTCATCGAAGATCAGGCAGGTCTTGCATTCTACCGTTTTAACGTAGAAGAGGAGCCATTCCAGAACAAGAAGATCCGCCAGGCAATCGGGAAAGCCGTGAACCAGCAGGAGCTTGTTGACTATGTAACGAAGATGGGTGAAGTTCCTGCAACAGGATTTGTTTCACCTGGATTTGAAGATGCAGAAGGGAACGACTTCCGTGAAACAAATGGAGACCTTCAGACATTTGACGCTGAAGAAGCGAAGCAGCTTCTTGAAGAAGGAATGGAAGAGGAAGGCTATGACGAGCTTCCAACCATCACTCTGACTTACAGCAACACTGAATCAAACCGTATCGTTGCTGAAGCAATCCAGCAAATGGTCAGCCAGAATATTGGCGTTGACATGGAGCTTTCCGCTTCAGAAAGTAACGTATTCCTTGATGAGCAGCGCGCACTGCAGCACCAGCTGTCACGAAGCTCATTCCTGCATGACTATGCTGACCCTGTAAACGCGCTTGAAAGCTTTGTTACGGATTCATCCATGAACCGTACAGGCTGGTCAAATGAAGAATACGATCAGCTGATTGCCGACGCGAAAGCTGAAACAGATGAGCAGGCACGCTATGAACTGCTTTATGAAGCTGAAAAGCTGTTAATGGAAGAAGCACCAATCTTCACACTTCACTACTACAACCAGGTTTACCTGTATGCAGACAGCATCTCTGATGTTGTGCGACACCCGGTTGGTTACCTTGAACTGAAGTGGGCAGATAAGGAAGCTTAAGTTGAATTGAATGGGAAGTGCCGCCTTGGCGGTGCTTTCTGTTCGTTAAATGAGTTTGGTGTGGTGGACGTTGGTGTTCAGGAAATTACTATTGGTCTTCAGGAAATTACGCCGACGGTTCATGAGATGATCACTGGTGTTCAGGAGATTTTCCGGTCGGTTCATGAAATATTCAACATGGTTCAGGAGATTGGGACTATTTACTCTCATTCATTCATCCACCAAACCATTTCTGTTTTCTGAAAAGAGGGTTACCAACCCCTTTTTCAGAGCACAGAAAGGAGCATGACACACATGATCTTACCAAAACAATTACAGAGCGGAGACACAGTCGGATTTATCGCGCCGGCCAGCCCGCCAAATATAAAAAGCATGGAAAAATCAATCGAATTCTTCACATCACTCGGATTAAAAGTAAAAGAAGGCAAACACGTTCGAAAAGTATACGGTTATTTAGCAGGAACAGATGAGGAGCGGCTTGAAGACCTCCACGCGATGTTTGCAGATCCTGAAGTCAGTGCAGTCATTTGCGCAGGCGGCGGTTACGGAACAGGTCGCATCGCAGACAAAATTAACTATGACCTGATCCGTCAAAACCCAAAAATCTTTTGGGGATACAGTGATATCACATATTTACACACAGCAATCCGCCAGGAAACAGGACTTATTACATTCCACGGTCCAATGCCCGCTTCAGATATCGGCAAAGATGAGTTTCACGCGCTTTCAGGTAAAATGTTTGCCCAGCTGTTTGAGCCGAGGGAGCTTCATTATACTGAAGCAATCGGTGAGCTGAATGTCATAACAGCAGGTGGAGCAACAGGAGAGCTGACGGGCGGGAATTTGACGCTGATTGTGAGCACACTGAATACAAAGCACGAAATTGATATGAAAGACAAAATTCTTTTAATTGAAGATGTAGATGAAGAGCCTTACAGAATTGACGGTATGCTGAGCCAGCTGAAGTCAGCGGGTAAACTGCAGGAGCTGAACGGAATTGTGGCAGGTGATTTTAAAAATGCTGTGCCGACAAACGGAAAGCCGTCACTGTCACTTGACGAAGTGCTGCAGCATTATTTAGGAGATCTCGGTATCCCTGTTGTGTCAGGCTTTAAAATCGGTCACTGTGAACCACATTTTTCAGTGCCGCTCGGGGTTAACGCAAAGCTGTCAGCTGCTGATAAAACGCTGACGCTGCTGCCGGGGGTGGATTAATGAAGATCCGCTCTATTGAAACATTCCGCGTCAGAGTGCCGCTGAAAAAACCGTTTAAGACAGCACTCAGAACGCTAACTGTTTCTGATTCTGTCATTGTAAAAGTAACGGATGAAGAGGGACGCACAGGATACGGTGAGGCGCCGCCGACACACGTCATTACAGGCGATTCACTTTCAAGTATTGTAGAAGCGGTCAACGGCATTATTGCACCGAAGTGTATTGGACAGTCACTTTTGAATAGAGAAAATCTGCTTCATACCGTGAACACGTCAATGGTCCGCAATACAAGCGCAAAGGCTGCGGTGGATTGTGCAATCCATGACCTGCTCGCACAGCACGCCGGCATGCCGCTTTATCAGTTTCTTGGCGGCGCAGCGGATTCCTTTGAAACGGACTACACGGTCAGTGTGAATGAGCCGGACGAAATGGCTGCAGATGCTGCACAATTTAACAGAGACGGCTTCTCTGTTCTCAAAATCAAAGTCGGGATTGGCGCAATTGAAGATGATCTTAAACGCATTAGAGCCATCCGTGAAAAAACAGATTGCACGCTGAGACTTGATGCAAATCAGGGGTGGACTGCAAAAGAAGCAGTCTATGCAATCAGCAGGATGGAAGATGAGGGGCTGAATATTGAACTCGTCGAACAGCCGGTTAAAGCGCATGATCTAAAAGGATTGAAATACGTAACAGACCATACATATACAAAGGTTATGGCAGATGAAAGTGTCTTCAGCCCGCAGGATGCCATCCGCGTGCTTGAAATGCGTGCAGCAGACCTGATCAATATCAAGCTCATGAAAGCAGGCGGTATTCATCAGGCAATGACGATTGCAAAGCTTGCTGAAGCCTATGAGATTCCCTGTATGACTGGCAGCATGATTGAAACGAAGGTCGGTATTTCAGCAGCTGCCCATTTTGCGGCAAGCCAGCGGAATATTACGCGCTATGATTTTGATGCACCTCTTTTACTGGCTGAGGATATTGTCAATGGAGGTGTCCAGTTCAATAGCGCCCATATGACATTTAGCACTGCACCGGGACTTGGCATTGAATCAATTAAAGATCATGCAGTGCTTAAGGAGGTAAATAAATGAGAACGGCACAAATCAATGTAACAGCAGCAACACTCTGGACGGAGCCGGCATCACCACGCGAACTTGATCAGCCTGCGCTTGAACAGCCGGTGAGAATTGAAGCCTGGCTTGATGGTATGTCAGCTGAAGAGCGTAAAGAGCTGCTTGATGGCAATAAAGTTCAGTCACAGGTATTGTACGGGGATACGGTCACGATTGAAGAGGTAAAGGATGACTGGGCACAGGTAGTAGTCCTTTCACAAAGCTCTAAAAAGCACCCTGCAGGCTATCCCGGATGGATTCCAGTGTCACAGCTGACTGAAATCGACGCTGACGATATGGACCCGGCTGAGGAAAAAGCCATTGTTACATCAGACTTTACCCAGCTTTTAGATGAGAATGGTAAAACGCTTGTGAGCCTCGCGTTTACAACTATTCTTCCGGTAACCGGCTTGGAGGACGGTCTGGTTGAGGTGCATACGCCTCATGGACAGGCCTTTTTGAAAAGAGATGCGGTAACGCTTTTCAATGACGAGCTTGAAAAAGGAACACCTGAAACGATTTTAAAAGACGGTGAAAGATTTCTGGACCTGCTGTATTTATGGGGCGGTATGACGCCATTCGGCTATGACTGCTCAGGCTTCAGCTACTCTATGATGAGAGCGAACGGCTACCTGATTCCACGTGATGCATCTGATCAGGCGGCAGCCGGTAAAGAAATTGAGAAGGAAGATGTGAAACCCGGTGACTTAATCTTTTTTGCATATGAAGAAGGCAAAGGACGCCTGCACCACGTCGCCATTTACCACGGTGACGGCAAAATGATTCATTCGCCGACTCCGGGTAAAAAGATCATGATTCAGGAGATCGCAGGTACGTTTTATGAAAAAGAATGGTGCCAGACAAGGCGCTACTGGCAGGAATGAGGAGGAAGACACCATGAGCATGCAGAAGCTGCTGGAAGTAACAGACCTGAAAAAACACTTTGATCTCGGAAAAAACCAGCTCCTGAAAGCGGTAGACGGGATCAGCTTTGATGTACATAAAGGGGAAACGCTCGGTCTGGTTGGAGAATCAGGCTGCGGTAAATCCACAACAGGACGCACGGTGATGGGGTTATATAACCGGACAGAAGGATCAGTCACATTTGACGGAAAAGATGTTCACCGTATGTCTGAAAAAGACCGCTTTGATTTCCTGCGCAATATGCAGATGATCTTCCAGGACCCATACGCTTCACTGAACCCGAGGTCAACGGTGCTTGAGATTATCTCAGAGCCGATGGAAATTCACGGGCTTTATAAAAGTCAGAAGGAAATGAAGGAAAAAGTGTATCAGCTGCTTGAGGATGTGGGGCTGAACCGCGACCACGCCAACCGTTATCCGCACGAATTCTCAGGCGGTCAGCGTCAGCGGATCGGGATCGCGCGTGCACTCGCGCTCGACCCTGATTTTATCGTGGCAGATGAGCCGATCTCAGCGCTTGATGTGTCTGTTCAGGCTCAGGTTGTGAATCTGCTGAAATCACTTCAGGAGGAAAAAGGGCTGACGTATTTATTTATCGCCCATGATCTCTCGATGGTGAAGCACATTTCAGACCGTATCGGCGTGATGTACCTTGGCCGTATGATGGAGCTGACGACAAGTGAGAAGTTATATGACGAACCGCTTCATCCTTATACAAAAGCACTCATGTCAGCCATTCCGATTCCGGATCCTGATGTGGAGGAATCACGTGAACGGATACTGCTTGATGGAGAGCTTCCAAGTCCGATCAACCCGCCATCAGGCTGCGTATTCAGAACCCGCTGCCCTGTAGCCACAGAGCGCTGTGCAGAAGCTGTGCCTGAGTGGCGTGAAGTACGCCCGGGTCATTTTGCAGCCTGTCACTACGCAGATTGACATGTTTGTATCTTCCGTGATGTGGGAATAACAAGATTAACTTGAGCACAAGCGGGAGGGATTTACTGTGGGAAGATTTATTAAGCGCGCAATCAAATACGGACCGATCGTATACCCGTTCATCCGTAAGTTTTTAAATAGTCGTAAAGCAAAAAGATATTAATTAGATGAGACCGTCCTTTGGGGGGTCTTTTTTAATTTGGGTGTAATGGACTTTGCTGGTGGAGTAGAAGAATTAGGGTCACATCCGTAAGAATTCGTGTCAGTTCCTTAAATCCTCAAGTCACCTCCCTGTATTCCGATCATTTCTAATCATTTATTTTTGTTACACCAATCCTGATCTGATCACAATAGCAGCGTTTGCACAACAGGCAATGGCGAAATGTGTCGGAAAGTATTTTGGCAAAAGGTTTGCTATTTCCAAAACCCCATGCTATGATTAGTCCATGCTTAATACGTAACACCATCTAATTCACATGTTATCAGGAACTTTTTACATTTTCCGATCATGTAAAAAGCTTGTGATAGCATGTGAATTCTTTGTTTTTACTCAGCTATTAAGTAAAACTTAGAACACAGTGGAGGAATTACCCATGAACGAAGGTACAGTAAAATGGTTTAACGCAGAAAAAGGATTTGGATTTATCGAAGTAGACGGCGGCGAAGATGTATTCGTACACTTCTCAGCTATCACTGGCGACGGATTCAAAACTCTTGAAGAAGGTCAAAAAGTTAGCTTTGAAATCACTCAAGGCAACCGTGGCGACCAAGCTGCTAACGTTGTAAAATTATAATTTTACACTTCCAAAACACCCGCTTCTCTTTTGAGGAGCGGGTGTTTTTTGGTTTCGGGCCGCTCAGTGGGGACGGAGTTAAATGAACCGTTTTTGTAATGATTCTAAAAGTGGCGCATTCAACTCCGTCTCTAAGTGAACCATTTTTGTAATCACTTTAATATATTCTCAAAGCCTCAACTTCCTGTAAGCTTAAAAATCAGCCGGATGACGAGTGCGGCCAGGATGAAAAATGGAATGAGCATCAAATATCCTGCCTCAGTTCCACGTCCAAAAACCAGCCATGCGAAAAGCTGAAAGGATAGCACTGCTCCACCACCTGTGATTGCGAGCAATAATGCTGTTGAATGAGTCGCGCTATTTTTAAACCATTCCTGGTAAGCGGGTATACTGAAAAGCAGTGCGAGCAGCAGAAGGACTGCTGCAGGAAATACAAGCAGATCTCCTATAAGTGACTGATATTTAAATTGAAGGTATTTTGACGCGGCTGACAGTATCAAGCCGCCAATTAAAAATAGGATGTTAATTTTCATTCATCCACCTCCACCAAGGGTTACATATAATTTCCACATATAAAGCAGAATTCCTCTAAGTAAAATATCGTTTTAAGAAGGAGCTTCACAGGGAATGACAGAAGATAGGAGGAGGGAGTGAGGATGCCACTGCTTGAACAATCTTTTTATGAAAAAAATGCACTTGAGCTTGCGGAGTCTCTGCTTGGGAAGCTGATTGTGAAGGATACACCTGAGGGCAGGGCGTCAGGTATTATTGTGGAGACAGAAGCATACATGGGTGCTGAAGACCGGGCAGCGCACAGCTATGGAAACCGCCGCACACGCCGGACGGAGATTATGTTCGGAAAGGCAGGTTCTGTGTACACTTATCAGATGCATACGCATACGCTTGTGAATGTTGTAGCGGCTGAAGTGGACACGCCTCAGGCTGTTTTGATCCGGGCGGTTGAGCCGGTTGAAGGCCTTCATTTAATGGAGAAAAGACGCCCCGGCAGAAAGCAGGTAGAGTGGACAAATGGTCCCGGCAAGCTGACGAAGGCACTCGGTATCGCAATGAGTGACTACGGTTCGCACTATACAGTACCGCCGCTGCAGCTTTTTGAAGGATGGGAACACGGTGATTTTGAGATTGCCACAGGTCCAAGAATCGGGATTGATAATACAGGTGAGGCCCGTCATTATCCGTGGCGGTTTTTTGTAAAAGGAAATCCATATATTTCACGTTAAAAAAGGGGAGGAATTGAAGATGACGTTTAAAGCAGTAATGGTAGATTTAAAAGATGATCAGGTAGAAGCGAAAGTAACTGATGTGACAGAAGAGCAGCTGCCAAAAGGAGAAGTGCTGATTAGGGTTGCGTATTCCAGTGTGAATTTTAAAGACGGGCTGGCAGGTTTGAAGGATGGTAAGATTGTTCAGTCGTATCCGTTTATTCCGGGAATTGATCTGTCAGGTACAGTTGAATCGTCAGAAGACAGCCGTTTTAAAAAAGGTGATCCTGTCATTGCCACGAGCTATGATATTGGTGTGACGCACTTTGGCGGGTACAGTGAGTATGCGCGTATTCCTGCTGACTGGGTGGTGCCGCTCCCTGAAGGACTTTCTCTGCGTGAGGCCATGATCTTTGGTACGGCAGGATTCACAGCTGCATTATCTGTACATAGACTTGAAAAAGAGGATGTGACACCTGAATCAGGAGATGTGCTTGTGACCGGTGCAACAGGCGGTGTCGGCAGTATGGCTGTTGCGATGCTTGCTGCAAAAGGGTATCAGGTAACAGGGAGCACAGGGAAATCTTCAGAACATGAATATCTGAAATCACTCGGCGCTTCAAATGTGATCTCCCGTGATGAAGTGTATGACGGCGGGAAAATCAGGCCGCTGAATAAAGGAATCTGGGCTGGCGCTGTGGATCCGGTTGGAGGAGACAGTCTGGCGTCTGTCTTAAGTAAAATGAAACAAAACGGCGCGGTTGCAGTGAGCGGATTGACAGGTGGAACAAAGGTGCCTGCTACTGTCCATCCATTTATCCTGCGCGGAGTGAGTCTGCTCGGGGTAGATTCAGCATACTGTGCCATGCCCCTTCGTGAACAGATCTGGAAACGCCTTGGCTCTGATCTGAAGCCTGAGCTGCTTGAGGAAATGGTGGATCGTGAAGTTGAGCTTCAGGATGTGCCTCACGCGATGTCGGAGATTATTGAAAGTAAGATCAGAGGCCGCGTGTTGGTGAAGGTTGCCGGTGAATAGAGTGATTGAATGCTGTCCGGAGGCTGTAGGCTCCGGACAGTTTTTTTATGAGATTTAGTAATCTGAGCCAAGACTGTAGCAATTCCCCGTTCAGTTTGTAGTGATCTGAGCCAGGACTGTAGCAATCAGCCTAGAACTTGCAGCAATCCCACAGCCTCACTCAACATTCACATACCCGGTCTCTTCCACAATCCACTGCCCTTCCTCCGACAAAATCCAGTCGATCAGCTTCTGCTCATTTTCAGTCCGTTCGCCGACTGTAATGGCATAAAATTCGGCTGAAAGCGGGTAGCTGTCGTCACGGATTGATTCAGCAGAGGGATGGACGCCATCAATGGCAATCAGCTTGATATCCCCATCTCGCACCATTTCTGTGGAGAAGAATCTGTACGAAAAACCGATTGCGTTTCCATGATTGCGGTAATCAGATGTTTCTTTAATGATACCGCCCATGCCGGTTACGATTTCTTCGGCGGGTGCTTCCATGATTGGAATGCCGACCATTAGTTTTTCAAGTGCAGTCTGGCTTCCGCTGTCATCAGGACGCTGGAAAGCCTGGATCTCCTCATCCTCGCCGCCAACTTCTTTCCAATTTGTAATTTCACCTGAGTAAATTCCCTGAATTTCTTCTACAGTTAATGAATCTACAGGATTTTTAGTATTAACAAAAAAGACGAAAGCTTCCCGGCCGATTGGTGTCAGTTCGAACTCAAATCCTGCATGTTTAGCAGCCAGCTCCTGTCTTTCCGATGGACCGGCGACGAAAATCATATCCGTTTCTTCCGCGATCAATCTGCTGTAAGCTTCATCCGTTTTTGTAGCCATCACTGTCTGATTCGAGTTACCCACATGTGGATAGTCGTCTTCCGGGTATACGGCCTGCACAAATGCTGAGTACAGTGGATAAAGTGCAGTTGCACCATCTAATTCAGGTAGGGGCTCTTCTAAATGAAGTGACGCTTCCTGGGTCATGGATACAGCTTTCGTACCTGACTCGAACGGCTCATAGACTGTCAGGTCCACTTCAGCTGAGTTCGTTATGCTCACAAGATAGGCATCATAGGCTGCCATACTGCCGATGGTCAGAGCCACAGCTGTCATAAGACCGGCTGCTGTGTAAGCAAGCTTTTTGCCCTTTACGAGATGGAACAGGCGGAGTATAAATAAGATGTAGAGTGCTGCGCCGACCCCGATCGCTGTATACATGAAGCGTTCCCCTCCAATTAACAGGGCAAAAAAGCTCGCAATCGCGACAATAAAGACTGCAAAAAATCCTGTAAATATAGCTGCGGACACTCTGAAAATATTTTCTTTAACTCTTTCTGTCATCTCTTAATTCCTCCAGTCGATGATAAGCTTCTTTCTCATCAAATGTACTGAACCATCTGAACCGCTGAGGGTCAAGAATCCGGTAATGCTGACTGATCAGGTTCTGCTGCAGTGTATAACTGCCAGCTGACCGGATGTCCTTCCACCATACTTTTCCGCCTAAGGTTCTGTTAACCGGCCCCACGCCATGCTCGAATGTCACCAGTCTGATCACCTCAAGCGGCTCATCTCCAAGACTGTTTTGCAGCACTTCACTCTGGTGAAAAAGAGCAGTCACCGCCACCACAGTATTCCATCCTGGTAATGTACGGCCTTTTTCAATTTGTACAAGCGTTTTTTTAGATATCCCCAAAATCTCAGCCATTTTATCCTGAGAAAAGCCGTTTTCTGTCCTGATTAACTTCATTTTGTCTGAAATGATGTGGATAACCTGTTCTCTATTCAATTTCCTCACCCCTTAAGTGTTGAAATATACGATTAGTGTAATTTTACACCATAATGTTAAATCGTCAACTAATTATTTTTACACAGCTGTGGGTAAAGTGTGTGGATAGTCAGAGTTTTTCACCTATTTAATAAACAATTTTCATAAAGGTGATGAAATACCTGTGCAAAAATATTGGTTGTCCACAAACAAATCCACATTTCCTCACCGCCTTATAAAAAAATCATGATACACTAATAGCACTGAAATTGTACGGAGGTGGTGACGGCATGGAGATCGAGGATATGGAACAATATCTTGAGGAGCAGTATGACATTATGGATGTTTGTCTGCTGGCCGGGAAAATTATGCTTGAGAGTGGAGCTGAGACGTATCGGGTGGAGGATACAATGATGAGGATTGCAAAGAACTATGGCATTAAGGAGTCCCATAGTTATGTCACCCCGACTGGAATTATGTTTTCAATTGAGACGGAAGAGCCGACCAAAACAAAGCTGATCCGCATTTCTGACCGCACCACTGATCTAAAGAAAGTGATGCTTGTGAATAGTACGTCTCGCAGGATTGCAAATGGGGAGCTGGACGTTCCGCAAGCTTACCGTATTTTGAAAAGAATCTATAAAGACGATGAGACGTATGCATTAATGACGCGTATTGCGGCGGCTGCAGTTTCAAGCGGCTGCTTTCTCATGATGTTCCAGGGGTCATGGGCCGACTTTATTCCCGCGATGATCATTGGCGGACTGGGTTTTGCGAGCGTTGTATATGTGCATGATCTCGTACTGATCAAGTTTTTCTCTGAATTCATGGCAGCACTTGTGATTGGTCTGCTGGCTGCAGGGGCTGTGATGACAGGGCTTGGTCAGGAGCTTGATAAAATCATTATCGGCTCTGTTATGCCGCTTGTTCCCGGGCTTTTAATTACCAACGCAGTCCGCGATCTGATTGCAGGGCATTTTATATCCGGCTTATCTAAAGGGGCTGAGGCATTTCTGACCGCATTTGCGATTGGTTCAGGAATTGCAGTAGTTGTGACGTTATTATAGAAAGGGGGATAACCTGTGGATATCTTAATTAATATTGTGACAAGCTTTATTGCTGCAGCAGGATTCGGCATTATCTTTAACGCGCCGAGAGAAGCTTTGTGGAAATGCGGGCTTGTTGGCATGCTCGGGTGGATGGCTTATTTTCTGCTGACGTTTCAGGGAATTGGCGAGGTGCCGGCCACGGTTGCAGCCGCTTTTATGATCGCAGTGATCAGCCAGGTATTCTCCCGTGTCTATAAAGCACCGATTATTATCTATATCGTATCAGGCATTATCCCGCTTGTGCCGGGTGGAACGGCCTATAATGCGATGCGCTCATTTGTCACCAATGACTATAATATGGCGCTATCTTTTGCTGCAAAAGCATTCATGGTGTCAGGCTCGATCGCGATGGGGATTGTGCTGTCTGAGGTGATCAGTCAGATTATGAAGCAGAGCAGGCTGAAGAGAATTGGTTAAGCAGAAAGTCCGGAGATCAGACCGGGCTTTTTTTGTTGGTCAATTTCACCATACCTGTCACACAACCCTTAGTATACCGCTCACCCGAACAGGGCAGGTTATACAAGATCGGAGGTGTGAAAACATGAACCATGGAAAATCAATGCTGATCAAAGCACTGCTATTATTTCCGGTGATTTGGATTGTATTGACGGGCTTTAACGAGGTAACATTTCTTGATTCAACCTCTGTTGCAGTTATTTTATATGTAGTGGCTTATATCGGGGATATGCTTGTTGTCAGAAATGCAGGAAATACAATAGGCACAATTGGTGACCTGATTCTCGGCACACTTGTGATCTGGTTTACGCTTATACTTCTTGGTTATAACAACATCCTCGGTGAAGCGATCGCAGCCGGTGTGATCCTGACAGCAGGAGAATACTTCTATCATAAATGGCTGATTCACAACCTGTTTGAAGAAACGGCAGACCCTGCACCAAATGCTTAACGAATGATCCCCTTCGAGCAGGGGATTCTACATATGTAAAGGAGTGAGTGTAATGGATTTAGACTGGATTTGGAAAGCCATTCTTATCATTGTAGCCGGCGTCTTACTGTTAAGAATTTCAGGAAGAAAATCCATTTCACAGATGACAATTGCCCAGACTGTGATCATGATTTCCATCGGCAGTTTATTAATTCAGCCCGTTTCAGGTAAAAACATCTGGACCACTTTTGGCGTGGCAGCACTATTAATCGGCACACTGGTCTTCATTGAATACATGCAAATCAGATGGGACAAAGCAGAAACTTTTTTCAGCGGTAAATCTAAAGTAGTGATTGAGGATGGACGGATTGTGGAAGAGAACCTGAAAGGAATCAGGTTAACTGTCGATAAGCTTGAGATGTGGCTCAGGCAAAATGGGATTGATGACTTCAATAAAGTTCAGTGGGCTACGATTGAACCTAGTGGACAGCTGGGTTATGTGCTGAAGCCTGAATATCAGCCGATCACAAAAAGTGAGTTTGAAGATCTGGTGGTAAAAATGAATTTGATCGGCCAACAGCTGAATATCCGTGAAGCTGATCAACAGCCTGCTCAACCAGCTTCACCATTGTTTTCGGAGATCAAATACCCTGAACAGACGGATCCGGAACATTTAAATTAAATTTCGTATTCATAAATTGTCTATTTCCCGGGAAATTTGCATTTTAAATTTGAAATTCTGCTGAGTTAATCTCTGAACATGCTTTTCGATAAGATTTTTCTTTATACATTTGAGCGTCTGCTTTTATCAGTAATTCATCCATTGTCTGACCGTCTATTGGATAGGCGGCATAGCCGATGGAGGTCTTTAAATTAATCGTGCCGGCATCAATTTTTTTATCATTTTCGACAGCTTCTCTGATCGCTTTCTTCGTATGAGAGATAGACTGTTTGTCGATGGACTGCTGCATGATGACAACAAACTCATCGCCGCCCAGTCTGACAGCGGTATGCTGACCCCAGGCGAAGTCCCTGAGTGATTCAGCCATTTTAACGAGTACATCGTCACCCGTCTTATGCCCGAAAAGATCATTAATCTGTTTGAATCCGTTCAAATCCAATGAATATAAGACAAATGGCTTTTTTGTACCCGAGTGAAGGAGCTGTTCAATGTAGCTGTCGAGATATTTCCGGTTTGGAAGACCTGTCAGATAATCATGTGTAGCGAGCTTCATGACGCGGTTATGGTTTCGGACATTGACTGCAATGCTGAGTCCGTAAGTCCAGCCGACTGTCCAGATGATGACCATAAAGAACAGGAAGCTCGTATAAGGATGTGATTCAAAGTTGGCTTCAAAAGCGCCGTTCAATGCCAGAAACCATCTCCCGGCAAAAGAACTGCCGATCAGTATGAAAGTGGCAGCTGAAATCATATAGATTTTTCTCTCAAGACCAGTTGATTTCCAAAGTAAAAAGAATGCAGATAAAAAGAAAATAATGGTGACCAGTGAATCAAAAACTAAAAAACGTGCATTGGGCATTTCCCTGAAAAGTAAAATGAATGAAGTTGCATAAATAAACGTCATGATAAAAATCAGCAGGCGCAATCGCTCTTTATGATAGCCCTTAAAGCGCATAATGCCTTCAAGGATCAGGATAGGCGTCAGTAATGTAGCGAGATTGTTCAAAACGGCAGCATATGAGCCGATAATGGGTACAAAAAGCAGAGGAAGAAAGCCGAGTCCGCCTATGATCGCAGCCCACGCCCACATATCCAGTCCTCTTTCCTGGATGTTCATTTTCCACGTAATTGTCATCACTATAGCGGAAATTATTGCAAGTACAAAGACAACAGCTCCGAGCGTGATCGGATCAAGCATAGTCAGACCCACCTCCTGTACACTATATCTATTTTCTTTATTATACAGTAAAATAGGTCTAAATATCTAATTTGAATTAAAATTATTTTATATTGAAATTAATTACCAAATGCTTTTTCATCTGCAATCAATACAACATCATTGTGCTGACTTAAAGCAGAAGCAGGAAAAGTAGGATCCGGGGTACCTTCAAGCAGGCGTCTGACAGCCGCTGCTTTTCTCTCGCCTGAAGCCAGTAGCACGATTTTCTTACTGTGCAATATAGACTTTATACCCATGGTGATCGCGTGTGTCGGAACTTCTTCAAGTGATTGGAAGTACCGGGCGTTTGCTTCCCGTGTAGAATCTGCAAGACTGATGACATGGGTATGTCCATTAAAATCACTGCCGGGCTCATTAAAGCCGATATGACCGTTTTCCCCGATGCCAAGAATCTGCAAATCAGGCGGCCCGAATTTTTTTAACAGCTTTTCATAGTGTCTGCATTCCTTCTCGAGGTTTGAAGCCATTCCATCAGGTAAAAAGGTCTGATCACGAGGGATATCAATATGAGAAAATAAGTGCTCCTGCATATAACGGTGATAGCTTTTTGAATGGGCAGGATCAAGCCCGATATATTCATCCAGATTAAATGTACGCATGTGTTTAAATGAAAGCAGCCCTGCACGGTACTGTCTTACGAGCAGCTGATACAGTCCGATAGGTGTTCCGCCTGTTGCAAGCCCAAGCACCGGCTCCTCCTGCTCTCTGATACAGTCCCTAACAAGCCCCGCAGCAACCTTACTCATCTCAATATAGTTTTTCACAATGACGATATCCATGGCAGATCCTCCTTTTGAAATACAATTTCACCGCGGCAGATGGTCAGCACAACATTGTACGCTTCATCCAGCACCACAAAATCTGCATCTTTCCCCGGCTCAATACTTCCTTTACGATTCCATACCCCAAGCTGACGTGCTGCATTCCCGGAAGTGATTTTAGCAAGCTCTTCTATAGAAAGGTCGGTAAGTGACATCAGATTTTTCAATGCCTGATCCATCGTCAGCACACTGCCCGCAAGTGTTCCATCCACAAGCCTTGCTTCAGAACCTGTCACTGTGACCTGCTGACCGCCAAGATCATATTCTCCATCAGACAAACCTTTCGCCCGCATCGCATCAGTGATCAGTATAAGACCGTCTGCCCCTTTTTCGTTCCATGCAAGCCGCACTGCTTCCGGATGACTATGTACAAAATCCGCAATGATCTCAGCGTTTACCTTTTTCTCTAAAAGCGCCCCGCCAGCTACACCCGGATCCCGGTGATGAAAAGGACTCATCTGATTATATAAATGCGTAACCTGACTTGCCCCGGCTGTTACTGCCTGCTTCAGCTCATCATACGTTGCATCTGAGTGGCCGATTGATACGGTAACGCCACTTTCGGAAACCTCCTTTGTAAAAGTCATTCCGTTTTCACGCTCAGGTGCTGCAGTCACCACTTTTATATTTCCGTCAGCAGCTTCCTGGAATTGTTGAAACAACTTCACGTCAGGGGACAGCATTAATGCAGGATCCTGAGCCCCGGCTTTTTCATGTGAAAGAAAAGGCCCCTCAAGATGAACACCAAGCACTTCAGCACCTTTCGCTGGCCGCTTCATATAATCAGCGGTGTTGCGTAATGCTTTGAGCACAGCTTCTTCAGTCTGTGTCATTGTTGTCGCCAGAAAAGATGTCACACCTTCCTTTACAAGGGTTTGCGCCATTGTTTCCAGTGCCTCAGGCGTCGCATCCATCACATCCGCACCACCTGCCCCGTGAATATGTGGATCGATGAAGCCGGGGAGGAGGTAGTGGGTTGGGGGGATTTTTATAATTTTTTGGATAAAATTGTTGCTAGGTTTATTCGTGATGGAAGCGATATTTCCATGCAGAATTGAAATATGAATCTTAGTATTTTGAAGAAAGTGCTCGATTGAAAGATGGTTTTCCATATTAATCCTCCTGATTTTGATTTATACAAAGTATATAATGGTACAAATTATAAAGTAATAACATTTTAATTATTTCTAAGGTTAGTCAAAATAATCTAGGAAATATCACGAATCAATAATAGATAAATCCAGTAGTTTAGAAATACTGAATGAATCATTGTACTTTCTCAAATAGTAGGGAAGTTACCTAAGATGACAAAAACAAAAAGCTCAAAGCTAGAAATGATTGTAAGATCAGTTCCAGCCTGTTTGCTAAATAAAAGATTTAGAAAATTTAAAAAATGATTGACAGTAAAAAAATACTTGCATAAAATGTAGTTAAGCTACATATAATTATAAAAATATTTGGAGTTAAGCTACATATGTTGTTAGGAGGTAACATGGTAAATGGTCTAGAAAGACTTAAACAAGGTTTGTCTTCTCTAAAACCCTCTGAGAAAAAAGTAGCTCAGTACATTCTTGATCATCCGCAACTTGTACTGGACATGCCAATAGCGGTATTGGCAAAAAATTCTTGCGCTAGTGAAGCGACTATCATTAGAATGTGCCGCTCGTTGCATATTAATGGTTTTAAGGAACTAAAACTAAGTATTTCAGCTTCATTGAGCAGTCATCATTATGCAGAAGAGCGATATAGAGATATTTCAGCGAATACAAGTTTGACAGATATTATTCAGTCTGTAACGAATAATAACCTTCATTCAATAAAAAGTACGCTGAATCTAATGGATGTGAAGACAATTAAAGCCGCTATTGATTTAATTTCAAATGCGAGAAAAGTAGTGGTTATTGGTGTAGGGGCATCCGCTATCGTTGCATTGGATTTTGAGCAGAAGCTTAGAAGAATAAATAAGTGGTGTGAGGCTCTTACAGATAGTCATTCTCAGCTTACCTCAGCTGTTCATCTGGAGGAACAAGATGTGGTAATAGCAATATCTTATTCCGGGGAGACAATAGAAATCATCAATACATTAAAAATGGCTGAGAAGAATAAAGTGAAAATTATTTCTTTAACTGCTTATGGTACTAATACTGTACAGAAAATGTCAGCTGTTAATTTATTTGTTTCACCAATAGAAGCAAGCATCCGGAGTGGAGCAACAGCATCAAGAATTGCCCAATTGAGTGTAATTGATATTCTCTTTATAGGAATCGCTTCATTAGATTACGAACAGTCCATTCATTATTTGGATAAAACTAGAGAAGCTATAGATAAAACACATTAGAAGCTAATAAGCAAGTACGTTCATAAGGTATTTACACAGATGCCCAATTTTATTTTCGGGGGTGACAGAAAGACGCTGGACGTACTAGCAATTTCATCATAAAAGAAAGCGCTTACTTTTATGAGCGTAATAAAAAAACAGGGGTGGAAATAAATGAGTAGAAAAAAGCTAAAAAGAAATTTGTTATCAGTTTCGGCAATATCACTTATCGCGTTGACAGGGTGTTCTTCAGACGATTCATCATCTGAGCAAGCTGAAAACAGTAATACAGAAGGTGAGGTTTCTGGAGAGCTTGAAGTTCAGTATTTTGTAGGTGGATATGGGGATGAGTGGTGGAAGAGCACAATTGAAGCGTTTAAAGAAGAGTATCCGGATGTTGAAGTAATTGAACACTCGGGACCAAATATTAACGAAGAAATGAAAACGCGATGGATCTCAAATAATCCACCAGATGTTGTTTATATTGATGGAAACGGCGCTAATGAAACACAAATGATTAATGACGGACAGTTAATGGACCTTAGTGACTGGGCAGGCGATTTAACTTTTGAAGGTGATACACCATTAATGGATAGCTTTATCTCACCAGCTCAGGAAGTAGAGGGAGCTGTGTATAGTCTTCCGCTGGTCTTTGATACTTGGGGTGCATGGTATGACAGTGCCTGGTTTGAAGAAAACGGTTGGGAAGTTCCAGAAGACTTTGACAGCTGGTTAGCATCAATGAAAACAATACAGGATGATGCAGGAATTGAACCGTTTATTACAACTGGTCAATATCCTCAGTATTTCCAAAGGGGAGTTCTGAACCCTGCATTTGCAGCAGCTGGTGGAGAAGACTTACTGAATAATTTATCAAATGGTGTTGTAGAAGCATGGGAAAGTGATGAAGCTTTGGAAATTATGAAAAAGGTGCAGGAGATTGTTGACGCAGGTCTGATCGATGAAGGATTTGCTGCGCGAAGCCATACGCAAACCCAGATGAATTTCCTTATGCATGAAACAGCTTATATTCCTGTAGGCTTCTGGCTTCCAAATGAAATGGCGAATGATACGCCAGAAGGTTTTGAGTACGGTTTCATTCCAACTCCTATGAATAACTCTGGAGATGCAATGGCGCTTGTGCCGGATATCCGACCGGTAGCAATTGCAAAAGAGGCTGAGAACCCTGAAGCAGCTAAAGCATTTGTAGAGTTTATGTTCTCTGAAGAACGTGCTCAGGCGTTTGCAGAATCAACAGGGGCAATTATGAATCTTCAAGGCGTAGATTTGAGTGGAAATGAGAATGTACCTGAATTCCTTAAGGGAATTAATGATTTGATTAATAACCCTGGAGCAATTGAAATTTATAATCGTGCCCAGCCTACAGGTGAAGAGATGGAAATCGCTGTTGAGATTACAAATGAAGTAAAAGCCCGTAGTGTAGATATCTTAATGGGTAAAATTACGGCTGAAGAATTTGTAAAAGCGATGGCGGATAAATCAAGAGAATTAAGAGGAGAATAATTGACTTAAAGGAGGAATGCGGGGTCATAAAGACTTTGCATTCCTCTCTCCATCTATAAGATCAATAAACTTATATGCTGAAATAATACTGAAAAGAAAAGAGTGATGACGTGGTCCAGTCTAAAAAACAAAAGTACTTGTTTTTGACGTTCTGCTTATTACCGACCTTTCTGTTGTTTGTTATTTTCACAGTTTATCCAATGGTAAATGGAATATATTTATCTTTATTTGACTGGTCAGGAATGAGTGCAAACAGAGAGTTTGTCGGATTTGAAAATTATATTCGCATGTTTAACGATGAAATTATTGGTAAGGCGATTTACAATGATTACTTCTTTGTTGTCACAAAAGTAATTGGGATTATGATTTTATCGTTATTTTTTGCTGTGGCCTTGACACAATTGAAGGTAAAAGAAGCACCCTTTTACAGAGTAGTGTTTTTCTTTCCAAACATTATGTCTGTAGTAGTGATCGGTATTCTTTGGCAGTTCATCTACGAACCGGATATTGGTCTTGTTAACGGCTTTTTAACTTCAGTTGGTCTTGAGAGCTGGACCAGACCGTGGCTTGGTTCAATGGAATGGGCATTACCGTCATTAGTCGTACCGGCAATATGGGCAGGTATTGGATTATTTATGCTATTGCTTATGGGAGGAATAATGAATATCCCGAAAAGCCAATACGAATCAGCAGAAATTGATGGAGCCAGTGAATGGCAGCAGTTTTGGAAAATTACTGTTCCGTTGATTTGGCCTCAGATTAAAACTTCAATGATCTATATTGTAATCACATCATTAAATGGTTCATTTGTACTTGTGCAAATTATGACTAACGGTGGACCGGGGAACGAAACTGAAGTAATGGGGTCGTATTTATATCAAAAAGCTTTTGAAGATTTTCAATTTGGATACGGCGCAACAATTGGTGTGCTTATACTCATTCTTTCACTGGTAACAGTTTTAATTATGCAATTTATTCTAAAAAGAGAAAAAGTAGAATACTAGGGAGCGGGGAACTCATATATGACAAAATTTATAACCGGCGCTGCTGTGCGTATTCCATTAATTATATGGTCGATACTCGTTGTGTTTCCATTAATATGGATGTTCGTTGGAGCTTTCAAATCCAATGCTGAAATTTTCTCTTCTCCATGGTCAATGCCAGAGACCTATAATTTCGGGAATTTTGTATCAGCATGGGTTGATTTTAGTATAGGCTCGTCTTTTCTCAATACCATATTTGTAACTGTACTGGGTACTGTGCTTTGTCTGGCATTTTCAATTCCCACTACCTACGCACTTGAAAGATTGCGTTTTAAAGGCAGTGAGGTACTATTCAATGTTTATCTTGCATCTATGATGATCCCGGCAGTGCTCGGCTGGATTCCATTATTCTTTTTATTAATGAATATGAATCTTCTGGATAACCTGTTTGCGTTATCGGCAGTTTATGCCATTTCACAGGTGCCATTCACTATATTCATCTTATCAAGTTTTATGGGCAGTGTTCCAAAAGAACTGGAAGAAGCAGCAGCGGTTGATGGAATGAGTCCATACGGTGTGCTGTTTAAAATCGTAACGCCGATGGTGAAAACAGGGATTATCACTGCTTCAATTTTAAATGCTATTACGTTTTGGAATGAATACTTTATGGCGCTTATCCTGCTGCAGACTGAAAGCAAAAATACACTTGGTGTACAAATGGATTTGCTAAGTACGAATGCTCAATATGAAAGTGCCTGGGGAGCCTTATTTGCAGGTCTTGTCATAGCGGTAGTGCCTGTTATTATCTTCTACGCGATCTTCCAGCGCCATATCGTTAAAGGAATGACAGAAGGTGCGGTCAAAGGATAACTGGAGGTGCGGGATATTGAAGGAGACTCAACTGGATTTTTCTAAGATAACGAAGCTGATTGATCAGGAAATTGAAAAGGGGACACTCCCCGGCGCTGTGCTGGCTGTTACAACAAATGACAGTGTGCCTTTAATATATTCAGCTGGTTACGCACATAAAGAAAAAGAGGTTAAAGTGACTAAAGAAACATTGTATGACCTTGCATCGTTAACAAAAGTAACATCGACTTTACCTGCCATATTATTATTGCTTGAAGCAGGCGAAATTGATCTTGATGATCCGGTTTACAATTATGTTCAATCATTCAAAGAACATAATGATGACATCACAATCAAACATTTGCTGACTCATACAAGCGGGTATCCGCCGGAGATAAAATTTTATCAACGCAACCTGACAATGGAAGCAGCAGTTGTTGAAATTGCCGGGCTTACCGCTAAAAAACCTGCAGGAACTGAGGTTATATACAGTGATTTAAACTATATCGTTCTAGGATATATTACGGAGCAGGTTAGTGGTATGCCGTTAGATGAATATACAGCGAATCACATCTATAAGCCGCTTGGAATGAAAAATACATTTTTTAATCCACCAGAGCATCTGAGAATGCAAACAGCTGCTACAGAATTTCGGGAATCATTGAATGACTATCAGTGGGGGGAAGTTCATGATGAAAATGCAACAAATTTCAATGGCATAAGTGGTCATGCAGGTCTCTTCTCCACTGGCGGAGACATGATTAAATATTGTCAGTTGTTTTTAAATAAAGGAGTCTATCAGGAGAAAATGCTGCTATCACCACTCACAATTGAGTTGGCTGCAGATTGTTATACGGACAGTCTAAATCTGAGTCGCGGTCTCGGATGGCAATTACATTCTACAGGAGTTTTCTCAGGGCAGTTCCTGCAGAAGGGTTATGGTCATACAGGGTTTACGGGGACTTCTATGTGGATTTCACCTGAAAAAAACCTGGCGATCGTATTATTAACAAACCGGGTTCACTATGGCAGAGAGAATAATATAAACAGTCTAAGAAGAAAGTTGCACAATGTAATTGCTGTGACCATGAAAGAAAAGGGTGTTATTTAGGAGAGTGATCCTGTGAATAGGATAGCAAATGGTGCAAAAAGATGGATTGGAATTGATGGAGGAGGAACAAAAACGTCATGTGTCATTGGAGACTGTAAAGGGAATATACTTGGTACGTCATTAACGGGATCCAGTAATATTCATTCAAATTCACATCATCAGGTTAAAGAAAGACTTCTGCAATTAATTACAGACGTCATGCAAAAAACAGACGTTTCCATCGATCAAATTGCAGTCATACAGCTTTGTCTGTCAGGCTGTGACCGGGAATCTGACAAGAAACAGATAAGAGGATTCTTTCAGGGAACAAACTTTGAAAAGAAGATCAATATAGCGAATGATGCAATTGCTGCTTTATATGCCGGTACAGCCGGAGCACCGGGAATTGTATTAATTGCAGGAACCGGATCTATTGCTTACGGGTTATCAAAAGATCAATCTAACCCGGTTAGAGTTGGGGGCTGGGGTTACCTTTTGGGTGATGAAGGGAGCGGTTATCATATTGGACAAATGGCTTTAACAAGCGTGTTAAAAAGCTTTGATGGCCGGGGACCTCATACCTTATTAACCACAATGCTCGCGGACCACTTTGAAATAAGGAATATACAGGAGATCATTCCAATCATTTATGGCGATCAGTATACCAGAACACTGATCGGAAGTCTCGCTGAAATTGTAATGAAGGCAGAAGCATCAGGAGACGGGGTTGCAGCTGGAATCCTTAAGCAGGCTGTCATAGAAAAATGCCTCATTGTGAAAGCAGCAATAAGTCAAATGAAAGAAAAGGATATAACGATTGTTCTGCATGGAGGGCTCTTTACAAATGATCGTTATAAGAAAAAATTCTGTACTCAGCTTAAATCAGAGCTGAATACTGAAGTTAACATGATCGAATCTCATTTACCACCTGTAGCAGGAGCTTATATACTTGCTTTGCAGCAGAGCGACATCCAAATAAATCAAAAAGTGAAAGATCAATTAAAAGAGTACTATCAGCCGACAGGCAGCTGTTAAATGATTTGCGAAATAAATTCTATAATTAGGGTGATAGCCATATGGAAATGATATCGAAACTGACCACTGAGATGAAAAATGTAAAATCTAAAAACCTTGACCAGCTGACAACTGATGAAATTCTTAGTTTAATGAATGAAGAAGACCAAACAGTTCCTTATGCTGTAAAGGCTGTTCTTCCGGAAATCAGCCAGGCAGTCACTTATGTTAAAGACGCACTTCTTAATGGAGGGTCAGTTTTTTATATAGGTGCAGGTACAAGTGGAAGAATCGGCTTGCTGGACGCTGTAGAATGTCCTCCTACCTTCAGTACATCAGCTGACAAAGTACAGGCTATTCTTGCGGGGGGAGAAGCATCCTTATTCAGAGCGATTGAAGGAGCAGAAGATAACGGGAATCAGGGAGTAAAAGATCTGGAAAACAGACAGCTTAGCAACAAAGATGTAGTCATTGGCATTGCAGCCAGTGGAAGAACGCCATATGTGAAAGGAGCGTTAGAGTACGCATCATTCATAGGTGCAAAAGTAGTCAGTCTCACCAGCAATAAACATTCAGAGATTTCCAAGTTTGCTGACATAGCAATAGAAGTCGATACTGGACCGGAAGTGTTAACCGGATCTACCAGATTAAAAGCTGCTACGGCTCACAAAATGGTATTAAACATGATCTCTACCGCTTCTATGATTCAATGCGGCAAGGTCTATCAGAACCTGATGGTTGATGTGAAAGCATCAAACTATAAGCTGAAAGAACGCGCCAAAATGATTGTCAGTGAAGCAACAGGTGTGTCATATTCTGAAGCAGAGCAGGTTCTTGAAGAAACGAATTATGAAGTAAAACCTGCAATTGTTAAAATCTTAACCGGTACAGATGCTGAAACTGCAAAAAAGAAGCTGATGCAGGCAAATGGGTTTGTAAGAAATGCTGTTGATCTGAACTAACCAAATGAATAATCATCAAAAAACAGCAGTGAACGCACACTGCTGTTTTCTTTTTGGGTATTCAATTTTAGCAGTGTCATGGAGAATGACGCGGAGCTAGTTCTGTGATTGTTTTTTGAACGTGTGGAAGTCTTTATCAAGCTCTATATGTTTATGAAGAAGGTAATCGAAATTCTGGTGCTGCTCCTCATGCTTTTTTGCCTGTACTTTTAACATAGACAGGATCGCATGCTGATTGTCATATTCCATGCGGTGAAGCTGTGAATCAATTTTATTAAACCTGGTATCGACTTGATCAAATCTGGTATCAACTTCAACGAACCTTGCATCCACTTGCTGCTTAAACTCGCGCAGGTCAGACTTTATATCTTTAAGCTCCCCCTGCATGTCCTGCAAAATACTGAGGATCTCTTTCTCCATTGTGTTCACCTCCTTTACTGTTGAATCTATTATATAACGCTCCAGGAGAAAAATATAGTTTTGGATGAAGCTTCCTTTTATAGGGGGTATAATAGAAGAAAACGAGAGGGAGTGTGCCATATGCCAGTCTACAACAAGCTCGTACGCGACCTTATCCCGGATATCATTGCAGCAAGCGGGAAATCAATGGAGACGCGGATTCTGAGTAACGAAGAGTATGTAATTGAAGTGAAGAAAAAGATGAAAGAAGAGCTGGCTGAATACCACGCCACCCAGAATGACGAAGACGCAATTGAAGAGCTTGCAGACCTGCTGGAACTGATCTCTGCCGCTGCTAAGACGCATGGAGTGACGCTTGAGGAAGTGGAGGCAGCGCGTGAGGTGAAGGCAAGGGATCGCGGTAGATTTAATGAGAAGATTTATTTGGTTGAGGTGGAGGATTGAATAAAGGGCAGGTGAATGACAATGAGTCATAAACTGAAGGTAGCTGAAGCGAGAGCAGAATACATAACAGAGCAGGATGTGTGGAGTCACTTCAATTTCATTTTTTCGGAGAAGTCAAAAAATTCAGCCTCCTATAAATATGCTTTAGTTAAATCGCTTTTAGAGAATTTATATAGTGTTAATGAAAAATTAGAATTAACTTATTACCAAGTCTTTGAGAGCTTTACAGAAATTTATTGGAACTTAGTAATTCACCATAAACTTAGTCAATTAAATCTTCAGCAAAAATCTGCGAGGATTGAAACAGTTTTAAAAGAATCTTTATTAAAACATCATCTTAACGATCAGATAATATTTGAAAAAATACCTGATCAAATAAAAATTAAAATTGTTAAAAAAGTTATAACTGAATGCAAAAATGATGTAATGGGTGCATTATACGGCGACACTCAAGGATTAATTTATTCATTTGACAATTACAAACGTCAATTAAAGTTAACACCGTCATTTTATTCATTTATGCAAAGATTTCAAAAAGTATTAATGTATCTTTCAAATTATCATTTAGCATTATTCCTTGAAAAATATAATTCAGGTTCAAGCACTGACGGACTATTACTAAAAATTGAAAATGTATCAAAGAGAAAGTCTCTGGATAAGTTTTATTTATTATTAGCTTCTGTCTACCAGAAAGAGTGTTTTTATTGCGGTAACAAAATAAAATCAAGAAAAGGCAACCATGTGGATCATTTTATTCCATGGAGCTTTATTCAAAATGATCAACTATGGAATCTTGTAATAGCATGTGTAAAGTGCAACACTTCAAAGAATAATAAATTGGCAGACAAAGAATTTCTTGAAAAACTTATTCAAAGAAATAACTTTCTTTCATTAGAAGAAAACATCACACAAAGAGTTGATATGCAATTATATGTACCAAAGAAATTAGAAGATTTATATAAATATTCAAGGCAAAACGGATATACAGATATTTGGACACCAAATAGATTATGAAAATAGCTTCGTTGTGGAGGTAAAGATGTGATTAATAATGTAACTAAAGCTCCTATTTCGCAATTGTTAGATTCAGAGAGAAGTTATATCTACCATATTCCAAAGTACCAAAGAGAATATACCTGGTCTAAGTCGCAATGGGAAAATTTATTTGATGATTTAACCGAAAATGATGCTGGGTATTTTTTAGGCTCGATTATTTGTATAAATACAATTACTAGTGCTCTGGGAGACCCTGAATTTGAAGTAGTCGATGGTCAGCAACGTTTAACGACTTTAAGCATTTTGCTCGCTACATTATATGGAGTGCTCGATGATCACCGTGGTGAGCTTGATGAAGATAATGTTTCAGACTTACTACAGTTGAAGCGGAAAATTGTGTTGAAGAAAGATAATAATAAAATAAGGGTCTCTCCTCAAATTCAAAATAGCAATTTAGAAGATTATGAGTATTTGATGGGTGAACTGAAAATTCTGCCAAGTCGTAAAAAACCAAAAAATACGGGAAATCGTAGAATCTATAAAGCACATACATACTTTAAGAATCGTCTTTTAGAAGAAGGCGAAAATTCTGTTGAAAAAATAAAGAAATGGCTTTTGATTTTGGAAAAGGTTAATGCTGCAATAGTTGTGATGATTGAGGTCTCAACACATGCTGATGCTTATACCTTATTTGAATCACTAAATAATAGAGGTACACCATTAACAGCGGTAGACTTAATGAAAAATTTACTGCTCGCACAAGTTGATCAAAATAAAAATTCTTCGATTGATGTGTTTTTTGATCAATGGACACAAATTTTAGATTTAATAGGAAATGAATACAAAATTCAAGAAAGATTTTTTAGACATTATTATAATGCTTTTAGGACTACAATTAATGAACCTTTTAAAAAGGGTAATGAAAGTAAAAAATTCCCTTTAGGAGCAATTGCTACGCGGTCAACATTATTAAGTATTTATCAAACTATGATAAAAAATGACCCTGAAAAGTTCCTTGATTCTATTATCCGAAGCGCCAGAGTGTATGCTAGTATACTTTTAAACGAAGAGGATCTTCCTGCAGAAATCAAAGAGCACCTTAAAGATCTTGAAAGAATTCAAGGTTCTCCATCACATTTATTATTGTTATATTTATTTGAAAATCAAGCTAAACTCTTCCTTGACGATCAAACTCTAAGTAAGATTGTCTCATTACTTGTTAAATTTTTCGTGCGACGAAATTTAACTGATGTACCAAATACTCGTGATTTAACTAAAATTTTTATGGATATAATATTATTAATTGAAGAAAATGATTTAATAGAAAATAATATTTATATCTTAATACGTGATCAGCTAAAAAGACATTCTGTAGATGACATGATATTTAAAGATAAGCTTAGAGGGGATATTTATGAAGAAAATGCTGGAGCGGCTAGATTTGTATTATCTAAAATAGCACAACAAGGAATGACGAAAGAGTCAAAGGTAAATTTATGGGAGAGAAATAAAAACAATAAATACGTATGGACAATTGAACACATTTTTCCTCAAGGGAAAAATATTCCTCAAGATTGGGTCGATATGATAGCTGATGGTGACGTCGAGAAAGCTAGAGATCATCAACAAAACCTAGTTCATACTCTAGGAAATTTAACTATTACGGGTTATAACAGTAATTTGAGTAATCTTCCGTTTATAACTAAAAGAGATAAAACTGATCGAAACGGCTTATATATAGGTTTTAAAAATGGAATAAATTTAAATGAGGATCTTAAAAACGCGGAAGCTTGGAAACCGGAAATGATAAATAAAAGAACAGAAAATTTAGTGGAGAGGATATTAATATTAATGTCATTTTAGTTTAGTGAGTCAATCTATGAAAAATTACAAAGTCTAATAGAAGTCTACATTTTTAACGGAGGTTCCCAATGAACATCAGAAAAGCAACACTCAAAGATGCTGCAGGGATTGCGAAGGTACAGGTGGACACTTGGAAGACTACTTACAGAGGCATGGTGCCTGATGATTATCTGGATCACATGTCTTATGAGCGCCGGGAAGAGATGTGGGGAAAGATTATCGGTGATGGCCAGGTTGTCTATGTGGCGGAGGACAATGGTGAGGTTGTCGGGTTTGCGAATGGCGGGGAAGAGAGAAGTAATAAATATTCCGGTTATGACGGAGAGCTTTTTGCGATTTACATACTTGAGTCCTATCAGCGCCAGGGACTTGGCAAAAAGCTGATGGCGCCTGTGGTGGACGAGTTGAAGAGTAAAGGACTTTCTTCCATGATTGTCTGCGTGCTTGAGAAGAATGATTCCAAGCGTTTTTATGAGGTGCTTGGTGCAGAGAAGGTCGATACGGTGAAAATTAACTTTGGCGGTAGAGATCTGAAGGAAGCGGTGTATGGGTGGAAGGATCTTGAGCAGGTGAATTTATAACAGACAAGCCATTTAACAACGGTAGCCTAATCGTTGTTAAATGGCTTTTTTTAGTTTATCAACCATTATACTGGATATATATGTTAAGCTTAAATCAATAGCATTTATAAAAGGAGAAAACGCGTTGGCAAAGATATTAAAGCTCATCACCATTCTGACAATGTTTACGATTGTGATTTACATTGGTGGATTTGAAATTGACCAATTGAATGTCTTTGCTGCACTGATGTTTTTCCTGTCATTAATCTTAGCAGCAAGCTTTCGGAATCCAATCCGATCCAACATCTTTTTTATTATTTCTTTAAGCTGTTTATCAGTCATCGTTTTAACGAATCTTGATTTTCTAATCGGGGCAATATCTTTAGTCACGATGATCCTTTGGCAGTTTTTCTACTGTTTCTACTATGTCGAATACGAACGGGAAAAGCTTGAGAGCTAAATAGGAGGAATGAGATGACGGACCAATTCGTACTTGGGCTTGTAATGTCTTCAGCTCCGAGGTCTTTACTGACAGATGAAGGTTTTGTACATATACGTGTATTTACAGCAGCTGACCTTGAAGCGCATTTTGGTGTGAAGGGCTCTCTGCATTTTGACAGGGGAGAGGACAATTTGCTGTCGGGGCATGGGAAAGCGGCTTTTTCTTACTGGACGAAGCTGTTTGAATTGACTGAAGAGGAAATTGAAGAGACTAACCGGGATCATAATGAGGCGCTGCATGTGTTAATCAAAAAGGTGAGGAAGTTTGTGCGGACGCATGGGCTTACTGCAGCGAAATGGAACAGCTTTAATGAACAGTTCGATTTCGATCGCCCCTGGAGTGTACAGTTATTTACGCCGACTGCACCGCCAATGATGTTCAACATTGGTGTACTCGATATGAAATGGCTAGCTTCAATGGAAATGGAGTTTGGGTTTGGTGCGAGAGAGGACAGATGGATGGAGCTTGTAAAAGGTGTGGCTGAGAAGTGAGGGAGTGATGATATGAGGAGTATTACTTTAGAAAAATGGAGCGATATCAAAGTACCTGAAGCCAGTGCGTATCCGGCTGCTGTGACGCGTGATCATCGTGTGCTGCTGATTGAAGAGGATCTCCATCAGTTTAATGGCGTTGACTTGAGAACGCACCGGGGAGACTATGTGGTGAAGATCATTGATGGAAATGAGGTTACCCAATTTACAGCAACAGATTTTCCGTTTGTTCCTGACCGGCTGGATCTATTTTCAGATGGGACGGTCCTGCTCGTGTCGAGTATTTGCTGGCGCGAGGATGGCTGGGTGCAGAAAAATGCGCGGAGGTACAGCACGGATGGTGAGTGCCTGGATGAATTTGTACTTGGCACAGGCCTGTCTGCGCTTTCGATTGATGATGAGGATACAATTTGGGTGGGCTATCACGAGGAGGGTGTCTTCGGGAATCACGGCTGGGATCACAATCCGGTGGGGAGTGCCGGGCTTGTGGCTTTTTCTAAGGATGGTCAGATTCGATGGGAGGCCAGGAAGTATGATGTTTTTGAATGTAAAGCCCTGAATGTACAGGACGCATCGGACGTCTATTTTCATTACACTTTATGTTCCTGGCTTGTACACCTGGACCATTTTAAAGAAATCCGCCGCTACAAGATAGAGACGCCTGCTTACATTCCTCAGCTGATGATGCTTGATTCAGAAACTATGATGACGGCTGAATATCAATCAGATTACGTGCGGCATCTGACGTATGAAAACGGGATGTTTGTTACGCGGGAGTGCTTTAAAATGGTCGATCAAAGTGGACATGCGCTATCCGGAAAAGTCATCATGCGGGGAAATGAGCTATTTGTATTCACTGAAACCGGTATCTACAAAAAGAATCTGACGCTTGATTTGCTGAAGTAAATGTAATGATGGGGGTGTTCAAATGAAAATCACTGCTTACATATTAATCTTAATTTTCACCGGATTATTCATCGCGAGCTTCCACACTGGACCATTTCCGTTACCCGGCATCTTTTATCTGCTGCCGGCAATCTTTGTCCTGACGACTTTGCAGCTTTTTGAAAAGGGAAAGCGAAAAGAAGGGATTGTGAACGGCTTGATTACAGCGATATTTATAGGTATTGCATGTTCAAGTTTTATCCTATCAACCTGAGAACTTTTTATATAACATGTGAACCAATCACCTGACCATCAGCCGTCAGGTGTTTTTTTGTGCTTGTGGATCAATTAAAAGTCTGATAGTCATGTATAGATTTACTCAAAAGTGTTCAAGATTACTAAAAAGGGGGTGAGGGTGTGGAAGGGGAGTCGTTTCAGCGGAAAGATCAGGTTCAACAGTGTGCCGGTACGGATGAATTTAAAGAGCAGCTGCTGTTTCATTTAGGGAATACAGAGGATCTGGTTATCCTGTCTGTTCACAGTCAGGATGCGGGTGTTCAGTCTTTCATTATCTATATCGATTCGTTAATCGATCATGTCAGGCTGGAGGAGATCATTGAGTGGTCAGGTGAAATGAAGTGGCTGACAAATGACCAACTGATGAGCAGTAAAATAAAATTTTACGAGGGATCACTCTCGTTTCATCAGCTTACTCAAAAGCTGCTGGATGGCGAAGCATTTGTCCTGACACCTGAAAAATCAGATTGGAAGATTAAAGGGATTGCCATACCGAGAGAGATTGCCAGAACGATTGAAGAGCCGAAAAATGAACAGGTAATCCGAGGGCCTCATTATGGAATGAATGAATCGCTGAGCAGTAATATTTATTTGCTCAGGCAGCGGTTGAAATCCCCCCACCTGGTCGTCAGGTATTATCAGATTGGCAGGGAGTCTCATACAAAGAGTGCGCTGATCTATGTGGAGAATGCAGCAAATCAGATGATTGTTGAAGAATTTATCAGAAGAATTGAAAGCATTGATGTAGATACTGCTCACAGTGTCGGCTACCTTGAAGAAATGCTGGAGGATCACTGCCTTTCTCCATTTCCGCAGTTTCTTGTAACAGAAAGACCTGACAGAGTGACAGATAATCTTTCTGAAGGCCGGATTGCATTTATGATCGATGGATCACCAACGGCATTAATTGGACCGGCTTCTTTCTTTTCGTTTTATCAGTCTCCGGATGATTATAACGGCCGCTTTATTATTGGTACATTTTACAGGTTGCTGCGGCTGACCAGTTTTATTGTGGCACTGCTGCTTCCGGCTTTTTATATTGCCATTATCAGCTTTCATTTTGAAGTGATTCCTGAAACTCTGACACTCCCTGCCAAGCGGGCAATAGAAGACATTCCTTATCCGCCGCTATTTGAAGCATTTGTCATGGAAATTACGATTGAACTGATCAGGGAAGCGACGGTCAGGCTGCCGTTCCCCGTTGGACAGACAATTGGCGTTGTAGGTGGTCTGGTCATCGGGGATGCTGTGGTAAATGCAGGATTTGTATCGAATATTATGGTCATTGTTGTGGCACTTACAGCCATCTCTTCATTTGTTGTACCTTCTGTAGAGATGAATGCAACAGTCCGGATTTTGAGGTTTCCTTTTATGATTTTGGCAACATTATTTGGATTTTACGGGGTAACCGTCGGACTGACGATATTACTGATTCATCTGATCCGGCTGGAGTCTCTGGGTGTTCCTTACCTGACCCCAATTGCGCCATTTCATAAGTCGGGTCTGCGGGATTCTTTATTCCGGATGCCGTCATGGCTTCAGAGCACCAGACCGGCAGGAACGCTTACGATGAATAAAGTCAGACAGGGCTTTTCAAAGAGGTGGCAGCATGCAAAAAAACAATGAGGTCACCGGCTGGCAGTTATTTTATCTGGTCATCCAGACGCAGATTGGTGTTGGCGTTCTCTCATTGCCGAGAGATATCACTTTAGAGGCAGGACATGATGCATGGATTTCTGTCATACTTGGAGGCGTCCTGATTCAACTCGTCCTGCTGATATTTCTGTGGCTGTTACTGAGGGTGGGGGAGCTCAGTTATTTTGACATCATCATACAATCATTTGGGAAAGCAGTGGGTAAGGTATTTATATTTTGTTATCTAATCTATTTTTTATATATCCTGACAGTCTCAAGTATTACTTTTACAAAGATATTATCAGACTGGATCTACTTGGATACACCAAGGGAGATTTTGACGATTTTGTTCTTAATACCGGCTGCATACTGCGCAGGAAGCAAAATCAGTCATGTGGCAAGGTTCTCTATGATTGTGTCCTGCCTGTTGCCTGTGCTGGTCATTCTGTTGATTCCTGTATACAGTTCACCTGAGTTTATTCATTTCTTTCCGATAGGCTCAGAGGGGGCCTCAGCCATTCTCGGAGGTCTGAAGGCGTCAGTCCTGGCCTATATCGGATTTGAAGCTTTCCTGTACTTTAGTAAATACGTGAAAAGCAACCGGCAAAAAGAGTTAAAAAAGGCTGCTTTTTCAACCTCTTTTGTTCTGTTCTTTTATTTGTTTCTGGTCATCTCAACTCAGCTGTATTTTCATGTGCAGGAGATTGTCGTCGTGCCCTATGCAGTTTTATATATATTGAAGTCGCTCAGCTTTGTCATAGTAGAGCGTATTGACCTGATCTTTCTGACACTCTGGATTGTCGTGGCACTTACATCATTTATTAACTATTTGTATGTAGCAGCGGAAGAAACTAAAATACTGTTCAACTTAAAAGGCCGCCAGTGGGCAATTATGTTTATGATTTCAAGTGTATTTGCTGTTTCGCTTTTCATAGATGAGAAGCAATCCATTATTCAACTGCAAAATCTCGTGACCTATGCTGCAGCTATTTTCACGGTAATCATTCCGCTTGCTGCTTTGTCAGTCTATCTGCTGTTCAGGAAGGGACATGCGACATGAAAAAAAAGCCAATTATTTTAATGATACTAAGCAGCCTTATGCTCTCAGGATGCTGGGATCAGAATCTGTTAAAGGATGTGCAGCTGGTCTATACAGCAGGCTATGACCAGACAGATAATGGAGAAGTAAAAGCCACCACGCTTGCGCCGCCGATTGATCAAACGGATCAGGTAAATGAAATTACTGTTACCGGTCACACAATGCGAGACTCAATGCTTGAGATGGATCTGTTAATTGCTGAGTTCGCAGACTTTTCAAAGCTTCAGACAATCCTTCTGGGAAATGATCTGGTTACACAGGAGATTTATTCATTTCTGGATGAACTGTACAGAAACCCGCAGTATAATCTGCATGCAAGGGTTGCAGTAACAGATCGTCCAGCGAACGAATTGTTATCTCAGCAGATTGAAACGCAGAAAGATAAATCAGAGTACTTTAAAGGACTGCTGGAAAGCTCTGAACTCACCAGTGTGACCCCTTACGTTTCCTTACAGGATGCATGCACCATTATGTTTAATCCTGAAAGAGACTTGTATCTGCCTTATATCGCTTATGAAGAAAAAGAAAAGCGTGCAAAGCTTGCCGGTATTGCACTATTTCACAAAAATCGCTTTACAGGAGCGTATTTGGATCCTGAAGAAAGTGTCATTTTTAATATGTTGAACAACGATACGGGAGAAACGGTCAGGGTTACACGCCGTGTTCATGATGATAGAGAACTCGAAGTGGAGAATTGGTTAACAGCGGAAATCAAACATTCAAAAACCCGTATGAAAGTCAGCAAGGATCTGAAAACCTGGGAAGCGAAGGTTGAAATGGAAATCGTGATTACTGAGTATGGCCAGAATAAAATTACGAAGGAAAAAGAGGCGGATCTCACAAAGCGATTAAAAGAGATTCTGACAGAAGACATCATGCATGTTATGGCAAAATTACAGTCTTCTCAATCAGACGCTTTTGGTCTTGCAAACCGTGTAGCTGCTTTTAACGATGAGCGGTGGGATCCTGATAGCTGGGATGAGACTTACAAAGCGCTTCAGATTCATGCGGAGATAGAGTTGAAGGTAATGGGTACAGGCATTATAGATTGAGGACCTGAATGCGGGGTCCTCATCTTGAATCAATAACTTTACTAGCCTGATCAAAAGCTCTTACTTCTACACGTTCCAGGCTGCTATATCCGCCAGCCCAGTACCATATTGTACGTTCATCGCCTTTCACGATTTTACCTTCTTTCACATCTTCATCAAATTCGATTTCTATGCGGCTGACCTCGTCAGTGATTTCGCCTGCGATGATCGCGACTGGCTGCCGGTCAGATTCTACTCCGTCATTCATTTCCCAGTGGGTCATGCCAAAACTGATGATCGGTGATTCCGCGGTGTTTGCAGATGAGAACTCTGTTGAGCCTGTATAATTCCACTGACCATTTACGGTTGAAAACTGTGCGTTGCCTATGCCTTCTTCTGTTGTATAGATTGCAAAGCCATATTCGCTGTCATAAGGCACAGTAACCAGTACCTCTTCATATACAATTCCTTCATTTATCATCAGCTGTTCCATTGTTACTTCTTCTTCAACAACTTTTTTACTGCATCCTGTCAGTAATATGCTGATCATTAAAGTAATAAAAACCCGCTGTTTCAATGAATCAGCACCTCCTTTTATACATCATCACTCTTCAGAGCGTCCACATACTGCTTTGCTTCAACAAGCGACAGCCCTCTGGTTTCCCTGACTTTTTTCACAGCCTGCACGTCTTTACCCTGATGAAGAAGACCTTTCAGCTCTTGATGCAATTCTTTATAAAGCTCGTCTTCAGGAACATCGGCATGTGCAGATAACCGCTCAACTTTGTAGTTCAATGTTCTAACTCGCTGATCGAGCCTGAGAATTGTGGATAACATATAAACAATGACGACTATGGTAATGATTTCGATTAGATTGAATTCCATATGTACATCTCCTAACTGTTAGTGTGGGATATTTTCTATAATATAACATTTCGATTAAATGAAATGAACCAATGTCGCAACTTTTGGATAAATTAGCAATAGATAAAAAAATGATCCTGTGAGGGGAGAAAGCGTAGAGCAAGTTCTTCAAACGTTAGCCTGTTAGTTGAGACCAGGAACTTTAGCATCATACATTTACTGCATTCATTTAAAGGGCATGTTATATAGGAGAGATGAATAAAATCCAGGTGTTTAGTAAATCTTACTTTTGTAATAAAAATTATAAAAGCGAGGTTCTTAATCATGAGTGTAGTGACGAATACAAACGAAAAATTTCAAGCCTGTATTGATGCTTGTTCAAAGTGTGCACAGGCATGTTATGAATGTTTTAGTGCGTGTCTGAATGAACCGGACCTGAATGCCAGAAAAAACTGTGTAAGTATACTTGTGGAATGTGCAATGATGTGTCAAATGTCTGTATCCATGATGGCAATGAACGGGCAGTTTTCGAAGGAACATTGCGAACTATGTGCAAAAATTTGCGAGCGCTGTGCACAAGAGTGTGCGATGTTTAAAGATGAGCATTGTCAAAAATGTGCTGATATCTGCCGCATGTGTGCAGAAGAGTGCAGAAAAATGACCGCTTAATCTACTGGAAATTAGTCGAAGACAAGCAACAAAAAAGAGCGGAGAAATCCGCTCTTTTATTGAATTATCCTGTATAAACATCCTCTTTCGCATACTTCACTTTATCCGGCTTCGTCGTCGCAAGTGAAAACGCAAGTGTGATCGGCCCTAGCCTCCCTAAGAACATCAGGATCATCACAATTACTTTACCCGGATCACTCAAGTCCCCGGTAATCCCCATCGACAACCCGACTGTACCGAAGGCAGAAAACGTTTCGAATGCCAGCAGCAGAAACGGCAGCTCCGATTCTGTTATCGTTAATAAGAATAACGTGACAAAGACGGCTGCAATCGCGACCACTGTAATTGCAAATGAACGAATGACGATATCACGTTTGATAGTGCGGTTCATCAGTGTAACCTCACTGCGGTTCTGCAGATAGCTGATAACGGCTACAATCATTACGATTGCAGTTGTCAGCTTAATCCCGCTCCCTGTTGACCCGCTTCCTGCCCCGATAAACATCAGTACCATCATCAGGAGGATGGACGGTGTTTCCATATCGCCAATATTCAGCGTGTTAAACCCGGCAGTTCTTGTTGTAACAGCCTGGAAATAAGATGCCCATACTTTATCTAAAAAGGATAGTGGTCCAATGGTGTTTGGGTTGCCGTATTCAATAAAAAAGATGAGCAGGAATGCAGCAACATTGATGACCAGTGTTCCAATAATCATGAGCTTGGAATGCAGGGCAAGCTTTCTGAAAATCGGCTGATTCTTCACATCAATGAGAACAGTAAAGCCCAATCCGCCAAGTATAAACATGCCCGTAATCACCAGATTCACAATCGGATTCCCGGCATAACCCATCAGACTGTCAGACCATAATGAAAATCCGGCGTTATTAAATGCTGAGATAGAGTGGAAAAGACTCGTATATAATCCGAAAGCCCACCCATATTCAGGCACCCACACAGTAGCGAGTAACAGCATTCCGAATAATTCAATCATGATTGAAAAAATAAACAGCCTGATCGCAAGTCTGATCACACCGCCAATCGCAGTCTGATTTAAGGCTTCCTGTAATAGGAGCCTTTCCTTCAAAGAAATTCTTTTACCCAAAATCAGAATGACCAGCACAGCGAATGTCATAAAACCAAGCCCGCCAATTTGTATCAGCATCATAATGACAACCTCGCCGAACACAGTAAAAACGGTTCCTGTGTCCACTGTAACCAGTCCAGTCACAGTTGTAGCAGATGTAGCCATAAAGAACGCGTCAATCCATGGAATGCCCCCGTCTTCCGTAGCAAAAGGCAGTTTCAGCAGCAATGTGCCAATGATGATCGTAATCGCAAAGCCTCCCATTAAAAACTGGGGAGGGGTTAATGTGAATGTTCGTTTTTTCATGTGATGCACCTCCCTGAGCCTGATTTAAAAAGCAGCGTTTTCAAATCGTTCCAGATCAGATTTGTGACCCATGACAACGAGTATTGTCCCCAGCCTGATCAGATCATCTGGAGAGGGTGCAATGTTCACATGATTATTGTTTTTATATGCCAGTACCGTTACACCATATTTGGCTCTGATATCCAGCTCGGCTAATGACCGGTTGTTCATTTTAGAAGTGGCGAGCAGCTCCGCGATACTGTATTCCTCAGATAGATCAATAAAGTCGATCAGTGTATCTGAAGACAAATTGTGAGCAACGCGTTTTGCTGTCTCATATTCCGGGTGGACAATAACGTCCGCCCCGATCTTTTCAAGCACTTTATGGTGATAATCATTTTGAGCTTTGACAACAACTTTTTTGATTCCCAGTTCTTTTAATAACAATGTAGTCAGCACACTTGCCTGAATATCATCACCAATTGCGACAATGACTTCATCAAAGTTTCTGATACCTACATTAATCAGAGATCTTTCATCTGTGCTGTCCAGCTGGATGGCATGGGTTGCATATTGACCGTATTCTTCTACCTTATCTTCTGACAGGTCAATCGCCATGACTTCATGTCCGATTGAATATAATTCCTTACAGATACTGCCGCCAAAACGGCCTAATCCAATGACTGAAAATTGCTTTTTAACCATTTCCTTCACTCCTTTTGAATTAAAAAAAACCACATCACAAAGAAATGGTCATGGTTAGACCTTTCTCTCCTTAACGCTTACGGGGTTAGCTGTCGGATTAGGGACTGAAGAGTATCCCATCTTTCAAATGAAAGATTCACCCCGAGACCATTTGGCCAAAAAAATGGGTCCCCCGCACAAAAATGTTTCAGCGATTTAAAGGCAGTTATGTGATTGATAGATAGAATCTACTCCTGTTGTCAGAGGTTGTCAATACATTCTACTAATCACCGAAAAGTCTGAAAATTTATTTTTAGAAAGATCAGATGTAAGGGAATTGTTTACACTTTTCGAAAAAGGGAAATGACAGACTATTAACCTTTAAGGAGTGATCAACATGTCTGATAAAGGAATGAGCGATAAAGTAAAAGGCGCTGTGAATAAGGTCAAAGGCGAAACAAAGGATCAGGTGGGTAACGCTAAAAATGATCCGAATATGCAGGCAGAAGGTAAGAAGGATAAAACTAAAGGTGACTTTCAAAAAGGCGTAGGCGATTTTAAAAATAGCGTAAATAAGTGATGTACTTAAAAAGCTCCTGTTTTCAGCAGGAGCTTTTTTATGTTCATAGATCAGCTGTTGATAAAAATCAGATAGGACGATACGAAATAAACGACGACAGCCAGGATGGAAGGCAGCATGTAGTTAAAGCCGGATGCTGCTTTTTTTCTCAAAATCGCAAACGTCAAAATGCCTGAAAGAATAAAGATACCGATTGCGGTTGTTAAATGAGAAGTTGAGACTGTCGTGATGATCGAACCATCTCTATAAATGGCATCTGCACCGGCAATGATAAATATATTGAAAATGTTGCTTCCAAGAATTGACCCTATTGCAAGGTTGATGTTTTTAAGACGCAACGCGACTAATACAGACACTGCTTCAGGAAAGGAGGTTGCAGCAGCCACGAGAAAGCTTCCGATAAAGCTTGAACCGAGTCCTGTCAGCACAGCGATCCGATCACCCATGATCGATAACATGGTACCAGCACCCATAATGACAATCGCTGCAATGATAAATCCGAGGACAGCGGTTCTGAGAGATATCGTCTTTTTTGTTGAATCGACTTTAGCAAGCAGTGGATCCTCAACTTGCGTCACAGTCTGTTTGTTTTTTGATAAACGTCCGAGAATCATGATTTTTGCAAAGTAAATGGCTGCAATCAGCAGTGAATCAATCCCTATTCCAAGAATTGTATAGTCAATACGGATGATTAAAGACACCATAATCAGCAATGTCAGCAGCATGCCAATTCCTGCAGTGTATAAATGGTCATTGCTGGCCTGTAAAAAGAGCTGTTTCTTTCTGAAGTAAAGGTCAAAACAGGCAAGAATAAACACGTTAAATAAATTTGATCCAAGCAGATTCCCGATTGCGATATCATTGTTTCCAATCCATACGGCCGAAAAACTTGTCGTCACTTCAGGCAAAGACGTTGCACCTGCAAGCAGAAGGGTGCCGACTAACAGCCCACCCATGCCTGTTTTTGTACTGATCACATCAGCGTATGTAGAAAGTTTCATCGCGGCATAGATTGTTACAACTGCAGCAAGTATAAACCAGACAAACGCCATATGGCATCACTTCCCTGTATAGAATTGCCCTGAGGCAGCACGATCCTACCTGATAGCTTTCCCATATTAATGAAAAGATATGTCTGAGGTGCTGACACAACAAAACCCGGTGTTTAAACCGGGTTTTGTTGTGTCAGCTATTTATAAAGATCAAATAAGACGATACAAAATAAACAATGACAACCAGGATAGAAGGCAGCATGTATTTAAACATAGAAGTTGCTTTCTTCATCAGGACAGCCCAGATCGCAATAACAGAAAGAATTGTTACACCGATTGCAGTTGTTAAATGGGAGTCTGAAACCGTCGTAATAATCGCACCTTCACGGTAAATCAGGTCCGAACCTGCAAGAATCAGCATATTGAAAATGTTACTTCCAAGAATCGATCCCATCGCAAGGTTAATATTTTTCAGGCGCAAGGCCACAAATACTGAAACGGCTTCAGGCAGTGAAGTTGTCGCCGCAACCAGGAAGCTTCCGATAAAGCTTGAGCCAAGCCCCGTGATGACAGCGATCTGGTCACCCATGATCGACAGGACTGTCCCTGCACCCATAATCACGATCGCCGCAATGATAAAGCCGATGACCGCATGCTTTACTGACATTGTAAATTCTGATGACTCTTTTGCCGGTATGACGTGTTCTTCAGGCTGTGGTAAGGTCTGATCTGATTTTGACAGTCTGCCGATAATTGAGATGCCGGCAATATAAATGACGACAATCAGGATAGAATCAATACCCATTCCAAGAATTGTGTAATCAATCCGGAGCGTTAACGCAATCATGACAAGCAGTGTCAGCAGTAAGCCAAGTCCTGCTGTGTAAAGGTGGTCATTACTTGCCTGTAAAAACAGCTTTTTCTTTCTGTAATAAAGGTCAAAGCATGCAAGGATAAAAACGTTAAATAAGTTAGATCCAAGTACATTTCCAATCGCAATATCATTATTTCCAATCAAAACAGCTGACAGACTCGTCGTCACTTCAGGAAGGGAAGTAGCTCCTGCGAGTAACAGTGTACCCACGAGCAAACCGCCCATCGCCGTTTTTGTACTGATCACATCAGCGTACGTCGAAAGCTTCATTGCTGCATACACGGTGACGGCTGCAGCCAGAATAAACCAGACAAATGCCATATGTATTCACCTCTGAAAATTATTGGTTATGCTTTAGATAAAAGGAGGGCTGCTAAAGCAGCAGCCCTCTTAAGACTCTTCTTCGGGTTCAGGATCTTCAGCTTTTTTCACGGTGATTTTCACACGTTCAATCCGGTTTTCAGACAGTTCAAGCACATCAAACAGCACATTTTTAAACTGGATAGAAGGTCTTTCATTCTCACGTGGAATATAGCCGAGTTCATGAATGATAAAGCCACTGACTGTATCCAATTCATCTGATGGAAGGCTGACTTTAATGATTTCCTCAAGCTCCCATAAACGGAACGTTCCCCCCGTCACATAAACACCAGGCGCCTGCTCAATGATCTCCTCATCAGATGAACCGTGTTCAAGACTTTCACTTGAGATCTCACCGACAATTTCCTCGATGACATCTTCAATTGTAATAATCCCTTCAGTACCGCCATATTCATCAATGACAATCGCAATATGGGTATTACTTTTTTGCATGGAAGCAAACAGTACGTCAATCGGCTGTGATTCAAGTACAAAAAACGGCTTTCTGATCAGGTTTTTTAAATGAAATGGTTCATCGTTACCAATATACTGGAAAAGGTCCTTGGCATGCAATACGCCTATGATGTTATCAATTGACTCTTCATAAACGGGAAATCGGGTAAATCGTTCTTCCTTTACAAGTGATAGTACATCTTCAAACGTCGCATCAATCGGCAGCGCGGAAATATCTCTGCGGTGCGTAATAATATCTGTAGCAATTTTATCGTTAAATTCAAAGATATTATTAATCAGCACTTTTTCTTCCGGATTAATTGTCCCGCGCTCGCGGCCAACATCTACAAGCATTCTGATATCCTCTTCAGTCGCCTCTTCATTCTTTGCATTCGGATCAACACCGAACAGACGGACCACTGCGTTCGTTGATACAGTCAGAATGTAAACAACGGGCGCACTTACTTTAGCAAGCAGCGAAAGGGGAGTTGCAGCAACCTTTGAGATGGCCTCTGCTTTTTGAAGTGCCAGCTGCTTTGGTACCAGTTCCCCGAAAACCAGTGTAAAGTAAGACAGCACAATTGTAATGGTGATAACTGAGAGTGTATTTAAGACACCGAGTGACAGCGGAACGCCTAAGTCCACGAGCGTTTCAGCAAGCGGACCTGCGAAGAAGTCCGCTGCGAATGCACTGGATAAAAACCCTGCAAGCGTAATTCCAATCTGGATCGTGCTTAAAAACAGACTCGGTTTTGAAATGAGGTTATATAAAGTTTTCGCCTTCGCATCTCCATTGTCTGCATCACGCTTCACTTTATTATCATTCAGGTTTACTAAAGCAAGCTCTGAAGCAGCAAAAAAAGCATTAATCAAAATCAATATGGCTAACGTTACGAGCGCAATCGTCAACAATGATTCCTCCATAAATGTAGTTATTAATCTTTCATTCCCGTTTTTCACCAGGTTCTAACACATAGATTAATAGATGGATGTACACAAAACCCCGTACGGCCGTACGGGGTCATGGCTTTTCCTTAAGCCTGGGCTGTCTGAATATCCAGACGCACTCTTAAAATCTGGTGGTTATCCATTTCTTCAACTGTCCAGATATGCTTTTCATCACTCGGAATTTGATCGCCTTCTGCCACTTCATTCTTTTTATGAAGCACCCAGCCTGCAATTGTATCAACGTCTTCAGCGCCTTCAAACTGGGCGCCAAAGCGTTCTTCAAGCTCGTCAAGAAGAACCCGGCCATTTACGCAGTAAGCAAGCTCACTGACTTCCTCAATATCATTCCGCTCATCCTCATCGAATTCGTCGCGGATCTCACCGACAATCTCCTCAAGAATATCCTCAAGCGTTAGCAGGCCTGAAGTTCCGCCGTGATCATCAATAATCAGCGCCATATGCACGCGCTCAAGCTGCATTTTCAGCATTGCATCCTGAAGTGGTGTCTGTTCAGGCAGCATGACAATCTCATGAAGAGAATCGGTTAGGCTATGGGAACGGTCACGCACAATATTTGTCAGCATTTCCTTCACGTTAATAAAACCGATAATGTGGTCCTTATCATTTTCTGTCGTGACAGGAAAACGCGTGTACTGGTGTTCATCAATGATGCTGAGAATTTCTTCTGTTGTCATACTGATATCAAGCGTCTCCATCTGCACACGGGGCACCATGATATCCTTGGCAACACTTTCATCAAACGCAAAAATGTTTTCCATAAATGAAAGCTCAGTCTCATTAATCTCACCGCTCTTAAAGCTCTGTGCCATAATAATCTTTAGCTCTTCTTCTGAGTGAGCCTGCTCATGGCCTGCAGGCTGAACGCCGAATGCGCGCAGTAACAGACGCGCTGATCCGTTCAATGTCCAGATCGCCGGGAACATGATTTTACCGAACCAGTAAAGCGGACGGGCAAGGAGAAGCGTCATTCTTTCAGCAAACTGAATCGCAAGTGTTTTTGGTGCAAGTTCTCCAATCACCACATGCAGAAACGTCACAAGTGCAAACGCCACAGCGAATGACACGATCGTAGACATCGCAGCAGGCACACCAAGACTGTCAAACACAGGATGCAGAATCTTTTCAACAGTCGGCTCACCAAGCCACCCGAGACCAAGCGCCGTCACGGTAATACCCAGCTGACACGCTGATAAATAATAATCCAGATCCGTCACAAGCTTCTTCACAATCGGCGCCGTCTTATTCCCCTCAGCAATCAGCTGGTCAACACGCGACATTCTCACCTTCACCACAGCAAACTCAGATCCTACAAAAAAGGCCGTCAAACCGATTAATAAAGCGACAAGCCCAAGATTTAATAACAATATACTGTCCAATAAATTCCCCTGAAAAAGGGGATTCACCTCCGAAATTTTTAACTTAAAAGTGTTGTCATCAGCTGAAGCAGTGGAATCATTTTCAGCTGAATCTCTTCTTTAATCATATGTCGTTCCTCAGGAGCAGCTTCCGACAGCTCCTCTTTCAGCGATAAAATCTTCTCCTGCAGATGGGCAATCTCCTCTTTTACTTCCTGCAGCGCAGGACTCGAAACAGGCTTCATGTCCATCAGCACCTTAATCTCATCCAGCGTCATCCGCCGGTCCTTCAACAACTGAATCTCCTTCAGTGTCTCCAGCACAGACTCCGGATATAACCGGTAATTCGAAGCAGAACGCTCAAAAGACAAAAGCCCCATCTGGGTATAATAATCAATCGTCCGGGTTGAGAGACCGCTGCGCTTCGCAACCGTTCCAATTCGTATTAGCGCCTTCCCAAAATAGTCATCGTCCTCTCGTTATGCAAAGTAAGAAAAGTATACAGTGTAACGTGATGGTTGGCAAGTGAGTGATACAGCGGGGACGGAGGTTGCTGTATCACATTGGTGATGAATTCCATTTTGATCCACTTACCTCCGTCCCCCTGTATCTGCTTATATCGGTTTATACCAAATCCAGATGGGGAAAAGACTTTCAAAAAATTTTATTGAAATATAGAAAGGAATTTCCTTATGAACTCTACCGGACTTTCTCAACAACAACTAACAGAAGCCGTCAGCCTGATCCGTAAAGCTGCTGATCTTCAGGAAACCCTGCAGCAAACAGTATTTGCTGATCAGGTAATGGAGCGGTCGATTCCGGTCGTCTGGTTTGGGAGACGTTCACCAGGTTCTCTGATTACAATCGGGACTAATCCATCCTCAAAGGAATTTATTGCCTCTGACGGAAGTCTCCTTGCAGCAGAAAAATCCCGCTTTTTTGTGAGAGAAGAGAGGGTTAGCCTGGATCAATACCAGGAAAGTGAGCAGTCTTTAATTGAAACTATTAAGCACTATCAGACCTATTTTGAACGCAGCACTGTATACAGCGGATGGTTTGGTAAAAAGAATGGAGCAAAGCTAGAAGGCTTTTTAAACGGAATGGGTTATTCATTTTATCAGGATACAGGCATGCAGCCGGCTGTACATATCGACTTCTTTCCAATTCCGACTTTAAAGCAGATGGGTACGATTAAGGGGAGGGAGGAGGTAATGGATTCACCTGAGATCAAATCTCTATTAACCGATACAATTAACTTTCTGGCGCCAGGGAAGATTCTGATCCTTGGAAAAGAACATTGCAAAAGATTTCAGCATTTTTATCCGTACACAAGGCTTGGTGAAATCCATCAGGTGGAGCATTATCCTGATGCGCGCTATCAAAAGGGCTATAGTGAGGAATTCAAAGCGGAAGTCATTGGTCTGCATTTTAAACCATCCGAGCAATTTCTTGCGCTCGGTGGCGGAGTGGATGATAACGGCCTCAGCCATGGCAGCTATGGGGGCAGGGATGCGATCAGGCAAATTGGTGAGGCAGTGCGGAGGCGATCTTAAAAGCCTGAAGTTACCGCATCAATGATTACTGTTACGAGTATTAAACCACCTATGGTAAAAAACGAGTAGGCTGTCTTCTTTCCATGTCCGGGGTGTGCTGCTTACAGGTTTACACTTCCACAAACAGGGAACCTCCTGTATATACAAATAACAGGAGGTTTTACATATGGGACGATTAAGTGGAAAGACTGCTATTATTACTGGCGCAGCAACGGGAATAGGGGAAGCGACAGCGCATGTATTTGCTGAACAGGGTGCTGTAACGGTACTTGCTGATGTAAATAAGGAACAGCTTGATCAGGTGGTAAACGATATTACAGGAAATGGCGGACAGGCAGTTGCATATGAGGTGGATGTTTCGGATGAAAAAAGTGTCCAGTCATTTGCAGAAGCGATAAAAGAAAAATACAAAACAGTAGATGTACTTTTCAACAATGCGGGTGTGGATCAGCAGGGTGGTAAAGTGCACGAATATCCGATTGAGCTTTTTGACCGTATTATTGCAGTAGACCTTCGCGGGACGTTTTTGATGAGTAAATTTATCATTCCGCTGATGTTGGATCACGGTGGTTCGATCATCAATAACGGTTCGATGTCAGGGCACGCTGCGGACCTGGACCGCTCAGGCTATAATGCTGCTAAAGGCGGTATTATTAACTTTACAAAAGCAGCAGCAATTGATTACGCACGCCACGGCATCCGTGTAAATTCCATTTCACCGGGCACAATCGAAACACCGCTGATTGATGAATTGGTCGGATCAAAACAGGAGGAAATGGGCGAAGCATTCCGTGAAGCGAATAAGTGGATCACCCCGCTTGGAAGACTTGGCAAGCCGCGTGAAATGGCGACAGTCGCCCTGTTCCTCGCATCAGACGACAGCTCCTACGTAACAGGAGAAGACATTAAAGCAGACGGCGGAATCCTCGCTTACACATGGCCGGGTAAAATGCTGATCGAACAGGATGAGTGGAAGAAGGATACGGAGTAAAGAGATCGAGATAAAAAACGCTATGGGACAGCTTCGTTTGTAAACGGAGCTGGTTATAGCGTTTTTTTAATCAGCTGATGATGTTACTGTAACCCTCGTAAATCAGAAAGCCGCACAATATCCCGCTCACCAGAAAATAAAAATAGGCTAATTTGTTTCCAATGGTTTCATCTCTGTAATACTCTATTCCATTAGCAACTAATAAAAAGATCATTAGGATTGTTAACCCTGCAGGTCCTACTAAATCTATGTCCGTAAACCATCTCAGCCCGACGCTAATCAGAACAAGAGCTGCAATTATGTAAGAAAAGACTCGGAAAACTTTCAAATACAAAGAATCACCTGCCAATTTTTGCTTCTTATTATAGCATGGGCAATGCGGTTGAAAAAGGCATCACCTGCGTGCCCTTTTTGGAATAATTCCCATTTTGATACACGTAACTCCGTACCGGCGTATCCCCCCGACTCATTCCCCGTCACAATGGGTATACCACTATCAGGAGGTGATTCCATGGCAACACGCTGGATCTTTGGGAATCAATTGAGTCATGAGCTGCCGATTGTGAAAGAGGCAGACAAGGAGCTGGATGTGTTTTTAATGATTGAGGCGCAGTCACGGTCGACGTGGCAGCATTATCATAAGCAAAAGCTGGTACTGATTTTTTCTGCAATGCGGCATTTTGCTGCTGAGCTTGAGGATAAGGGGTTTCAGGTTGATTATAGGGAAGCGGATTCGTTTGAGGATGCGTGGAAGGGGCATGAGAAGGATTTTGAGCCTGAAAAGGTTTTTTATACGGTTCACACAGATTACCGGATGACGCAGGCGATGAAAAAGTGGGAGAAGTCTTTGTCAGGAATTGACGTTGAGGTGCTGGATGCACGCCCGCTGTTTTTATTGACTGCTGAGGAAATCAAAGGTGAATTGAAAGGGGATGGACCGTGGAAGATGGACCCATTTTACCGGAGGATGCGAAAGCGGCTGAATGTGCTGGTTGAGGGGGATGATCCTGTCGGCGGTAAATGGTCGTTTGATCAGGATAATCGTAAGGCTGCGAAGAGTAATACTGCATTTACAAAAGCGCGTTCATTCAGACCTGATCAAATCACTAAAGATGTGATGGAGAAGGTTGAAAAGCAGTTTGGAGATAATCCGGGTGAACTGAAGCCGTTCAGGTGGGCTGTTACAAGGAAAGAAGCATTGCAGGCGCTGAATCAGTTTATTAAAGAGCGGCTTGAAACGTTTGGAACCTATCAGGATGCGATGCTTGAAGGTGACGACTTCATGTCACATTCGCTCCTTTCTTCTTCTATTAATATCGGACTGCTGACCCCGATGGAAGTAGTCCGTAAAGCTGAACAGGCCTATCTGGATGGAGAAGTGCCGATTAATTCAGCTGAAGGATTTATCCGGCAGATCATCGGGTGGCGTGAGTTTATAAGAGGAATTTATCTGAAGAAAATGCCCAAATACCGTGATGTAAATGAATTCAGCCATCAGCGCGATCTGCCGTCTTTTTTCTGGGATGCAGAGACTGATATGAACTGTATGCATGAATCAATCCGGCCGGTTGTGGAACATGGTTACAACCATCATATTCAGCGGCTCATGGTCATCGGTAACTATGCAACCCTGTTCGGACTCTCACCGCAGCAGACCTCCGACTGGTTCAACGAAATGTACATTGACGCACACGACTGGGTCGTACTCCCGAACGTACTCGGCATGGCACTCTACGCAGACGGCGGAGTCCTATCAACCAAGCCCTACGTTGCCTCAGGTAAATACATCAATAAAATGAGCAACTACTGCGGTTCATGCAAATATAACGTCAATCATCAGACAGAAGAAGATGCCTGCCCATTCAATTCGCTCTACTGGCACTTTTTAGACCGCCATGCTGATAAGCTCAGCAATAACCACCGGATGGGGCTTGTCTATAAGCAGTGGCAAAAGCGTGATGCTGAGGTGAAGCAGGCCATTCTGGAAAAGGGAGAACGTCTGCTTAAGGAATAAGCGGCGCTCAGGGGACGGGTTTGAGTGGCTCATTTGTATTATCTTGCTAAAATGGCGCACAGGACTCCGTCCCCGGTGTGCCATTTTTGTAATGATTTCCATAATGATACAGCAACCTCCGTCCCCGTGTATCACCTAAGGCCGGGAAGCACGCAGCGTAAACTTATATTCATCACTTCTGAAATGATTCTCACTATACTCAAACACCGTCCCATCCAACAAAATACTGTACGACTGGATCTTCAGGATCGGCTGTCCCGAATTGACCTGCAGGGCTTCCGCAATAGCAGGGTCAGGCAGGATAGGGATGACTTCCTGGAAGCTTTCTTTGATTTTAGTTCCGACTTCTTTTTCGATGTAGTCGTATTTTGAGCCGGTCATGATCTGGTAGGACAGGTTTGGAAATAGTCTGACCGGCAAATAGGTGTCTTCCACTACATAAGGCATATCATCGACGAGGCGCTGCCGGCGGATATAAAAGACGGTTTCGTTTTCTCCGAGTCTCAGCATTCTTCTGATATGGTCATCCGGCTGGATCATTTCAAATTTCATGATTTGGTTGACCGGCTCTTTATTTAACCTTCTCATTTCCTCAGTAAAGCTCACCAGTTCAAAGATATTGTGTTCGATTTTCTGTTCTTTTACATAGGTTCCGCTGCCCTGTACTTTTTCCAGCAGGCCCTCTTCTACAAGCTGTTTAATTGCCTGTCTGATTGTGACGCGGGATGCCCCGTATGTGGTTGAAAGGTGGTGTTCAGTCGGAATTGTTTCGCCTTCCTGCCACTTGCCGGACTGAATTTCCTCTTTGATTTGCTGTGCAATTTTTTTATATAAAGGTGCAGCCATCATCACGCCTCCTAGCAATACTGTTTATCACATTATAACGAAATTGACACATTTTATCGATACAAAATGTTGACGCTTCCATAGATATGTATTATATTTGTATCAAATTAATATTGATACAAATTAGATACCTATTGGAGGCGAAAGAATATGAAGAAGCAAAACCTGGTTGTAGTTGGTGGCGGAAGTACGTACACCATCGGAATGATCATGAGCCTTGTAGCTGAAAAAGAACAATTCCCTTTAAAATCCATTACCTTTTATGATACGAATGCTGAGCGTCAGGAAAAGATCGCAAAGGCAACAGACATTATTTTACGCGAGAAATATCCGGAGCTTGAGCGCTTCAGTTATACAACGGATAAAGAAGAGGCGCTGACAGGAGCGGATTTTGTATTTGTACAGATCAGAACAGGCGGTCTTGCGATGCGTGAAAAGGATGAGCAGATCCCGCTTCGCCATGGTGCAGTCGGTCAGGAAACATGTGGACCGGGCGGAATGGCATACGGTTTGAGATCAATCGGAGACATGATTGAACTGGTGAATGATATCCGCGAGTATGCACCGGAAGCCTGGATTTTAAACTATACAAATCCTGCTGCGATTGTAGCAGAAGCATTGAGAAGAGAGTTCCCTGAGGATAAGAAGCTGCTTAACATCTGTGATATGCCGGCAGCGATTATGGTGAGCTACGCGGGCATTCTCGGTAAGGATGTATTTGATCTTGTACCTGAATACTTCGGTCTGAATCACTTTGGCTGGTTTACAAGTATTCTTGATAAGGATGGAAATGATCACACTGAAACGATTAAGCGTGCAATCACAGAAGACGGATTCATGCCTGAAGATGCAGAGATCGCCAATGATCCTTCATGGATTAAGACCTTCAAGCAGGTTGAAAAGATGCTGAATGATTTCCCTGAATACCTTCCGAATACGTACCTTCAGTATTATCTGTATCCATCAGATATGGTTGAAAAAGAGGACGCTGAAAATACGCGTGCCCGCCAGGTGATCAACGGCCGCGAAAAGCGCGTTCATGCACTTGCTGACCAGATTATTGCAGATGACACGACTGAAAACGCTGAGCTTGAAGTGGATATTCACGGGCGTTATATGATCCGCGTTGCTGCTTCAATGGCTTATAATAACGGCGATATTTTTATCGTAATGGTTGAAAACAACGGTACGATTCCGAATCTGCCGGATGATGCAATGGTAGAAGTCCCTGCCATGATGACCAGCCGTGGACCAAAACCTTTTGCTGTAGGACATATCGATACGTTCTATAAAGGGCTTATTGAAGGACAGCTGGCATATGAAAAGCTGGTTGTTGACGCTTATTTTGAAAACAGCTACGAAAAAGCACTTCAGGCACTCACACTGAACCGTACAGTTGTGGATGCACCGCGTGCCCGCAAAATTCTGGACGATATGATTGATGCAAATAAAGACTTCTGGCCTGAGTTGCACCGCAGTAAACAGCTTGTCACGAATGCCTAATTTAATGCCCGGGGAAACATCCCGGGCTTTCACTGGAAAAATAAGAAAGCGGTTACGTAAGGAGGAACAACTGTGAGTAATGTATTCGGAAGCCTGCAGAAGTTTGGGAAATCATTAATGGTACCTGTCGCGCTTTTACCGGCAGCGGGAATTCTGCTCGGTCTTGGTGCTGCATTAACAGGTCCGCTCGCGGACTCGTTAACATTTTTGCAAAACGATGCTGTCCAGACAGTCGGAGAGGGGATGTCTGCTGTCGGAATCAGTATCTTCAATAACCTTGCTGTCATCTTTGCAATTGGCGTTGCGATTGGATTAACAGGCGGCTCAGGGATTGCCGCACTCGCTGCATTGCTGGGTTATGTCATTATGAATCAGACCATCTCATTTGCGCTCGGCATTACACCTGAAATGGTTGAACAAAGCGGGGAGTACGGCATGGCAGTCGGAATTCCAACGCTTGAGACCGGCGTACTCGGCGGGATTGTCGTCGGACTGCTTGCCGTCTGGGTCTACAGAAAGTTCCATGAATTCAACCCGCCTGAAGTACTCGGATTCTTCGCGGGAGACCGCTCAGTCGGAATTGTCATGGTGTTCGCTTCAATTGTACTGGCATTTCTCATGATGCTGATCTGGCCGCCAATCCAGGGCGGGATCAACGCCGTGGCAAACGTCATCGCAAATGGCGTTACAAATCCTTTATACATCGGGCTTTACGGCTTTCTTGAGAGAGCTCTTATTCCAACAGGTCTTCACCACATCTGGTACGCACCGTTTCTATGGACGTCACTTGGTGGAACAGCTGAAGTGGCAGGAAGCACGGTCTCTGGTGACCAGTATATCTTCCTTGCACAGATTGCAGCCGGCGTTGAAGTAACGGCTGGACGTTTCATGGCAGGGAAATTCCCGATTATCATGTTCGGACTCCTGGGAGCAGCACTCGCCATGTACCGCCGCGCTGATAAAAAGAATCAGCCGGTCGTAAAAGGGATGCTGATCGCAGCAGCCGGAACAGCATTTTTAACAGGAATCACTGAACCGATTGAGTTCACTTTCCTATTTGTCGCACCGCTGCTATTCCTTTTCCACGCAGTGTTAGCCGGCGTATCATTCGCAGTCATGTATATGCTTGATGTCCACCTCGGATGGGCAGGCGGCTCGGGTCTGATTGACTTCATACTCGTCAATGCACTGCCGGGCACTGAAAACTGGTGGGTCAATCTGGTCGCAGGGGCAGTATTCTTTGTGATCTACTACTTCTCATTCTCATTTGCCATTAAAAAGTGGGACCTCGCTACACCAGGCCGCGGTGGTCAGGAAAACAAGCTTTACACGCGAAAAGACTTTAATGAGAAGAAAAAAGGCGGCAAGTCAAATCAATCAAAAGAAACCGCTGTTGCCATCATGGCAGCACTTGGCGGAGAAGAAAATCTGAAGCATGTTGATGCCTGCTTCACACGCCTTCGCGTCGAAGTAAAAGAAATAGATGCCATTGACGAAGACGAATTGAAAGCACTCGGCGCAGCCGGTGTCGTCAAAGTCGGAAAGAATATCCAGGCCATCTTCGGCGGACGGTCGGATCTTTATAAAAATGAAATCAATCGTTTGCTGAGTTCTTGATTCAGGAACGCCACTCTTTTTGGGAGTGGCGTTTTTGTATTTATTACCATATTGATACACTAACCTCCGTCCCGCTGTATCACTTACAAAACCACAAAAAACGCCGGGCATCATCACCCGGCATTTCTGCATCTATATTTATTTTAGGGGGAACATTAATGATCGTGCGCGGTACCTTTTTTAATTGCAATGACTGAGGTTGGTGCTGCATCAAAAGTTTGAATGACTTCTGTTTCTCCGTGTACAGGGTCAACCTGATTAAGTGTCATTGTTGCAGGATCTGTTATATAGACAATTCCTTCAACGAGAGCAAGTGCAGGACCTGGTTTTCCATGACCGTGACCTTCTGAAGGTGCAATCGGGTCGATTACTGCAGTTTCTGATTCAATTTCTCCTGTAGATAAATGAATCATAAATAGTGAACCGTTTTTCCCTATTACATAAGCGTGCTCTTCATCCATTGCCATGCTGCCAACATACTCGGTTCCAAGGTCTATGGTTTCGATTGTACGCTCCTTTAAATCAATCAGAGAGACGTGGGTATTTAAATTGGCATCTTTTTCGCTGCTGTAATTGCCGATCATATAATCTGAGGATGAGAGTCCTTTCAGAGAACCGACACGTGCGCCTTCATCAGGAAGTGCGAGTTCTGTTATGTCATTTTCAGCAGGATGATATAAGAGAACTTGTCCCTCACAGCCAAAAGCAACTGTTTCCGTTTCATCGGATCCGCCGGAAGCCTCTCCGTGAAGACCCGGACAGTTTGAGAAGGTACTTTCTTTTTCACCTTCAGTAGTGTAAATGGCAATCCCTTCAGGAAGTGGCTGCGGGTTTTCTTCAGGTGTGTAAGAAACGATATTACGTCCATCTGAAAGTGGGACTGCTACTCCGTGATGAGGTACAGTCTGAATGGTTGCGACTGGTACCGGGGCTTCCTCAGTCGTTAATGCTGTATCTTCATAAACGTTAATTTCGCCACTTCCGTCATCAAAGATAGCAGTACGGCCAGCGTGATTGACAAAGTGGGTGGGCTGGTCACCTTTTAGTTCGTATGATGAAAGCACAGGGTTTTCTATGTAATCATGCGCATGGTCCCCGTGAGCCTCTGACCATACACCGGAATCCAGCAGTTTTACAACGCCATTCTCACGGTCATTTACAAAAATATGTCGCTGATCCGGTGACAGGCTAAGAGCGGAAACGCTCAGGTCGAGAGTTTCAACAACTTCCTCGTGATCACTGTCCAAAATCCAGATGCCATTTTCATGTCCTACTGCTATACGTGCAGTGGTTTCATTGCCATGCGCATGCTCTTCATGGTCATCTTCATCATGAAGGTCGTGATCCTCCACCTCATGATCATTCTTCTCAGCTACAGTTTCATTGCTGTCAGTACTGTTTGTCTCCTGAGAGGTGTCAGCAGTATTACATGCAGCCAGTAAAAGAACGCCCAGCATAAGTGTCCAGATAAACAATGTGTATTTTGTCAAAAACTCCAGCTCCTTTTATGTAAATAGTAATCATTACGTTTTACATAGTATCTTTTCTTTAAATGTTATGCAAGAGAAAGATTAAAAATACTGCACTTATTTTCAGTCCTATTTCACTCTGACTTCACACGTCACTGCTACAATTTTCAAATGAGTCATGAAAAAGTGATCCATTTAAAAAAATTCTGCGTTAGTTAAGTAACAGGATTGTGAAATGAACGGGGTACGTGTGCCCGGGAAGGAGTGGTGAGGATGGAAGCGTTGAAGATGAGTGAGCGTGAAGTGAGTGAGAAGAAAGAAAAAAAACGTAGTGCTTCATTGTATCAGGCGGTCTGGAGGTGGCATTTTTATGCCGGGTTGATTTTTTCGCCGTTCTTATTAATTTTAGCTTTTAGTGGGGGTGTGTATTTATTTAAGCCGCAGATTGAAAATGTGCTGTATAAGGATCTCTATTTTGTTGAAGAGGGAGGAACTGCGCTTGCTGTGACTGCGCAAACTGCTGGTGTCCTTGAAAGTTATCCGGATGCAAGTGTAACATCGGTCAGTTTTTATGATGATCCTGCCCGTTCAACAGAAGTTGGCATTATACAAAATGGGGAGGCAGCTTCTGTCTATGTGAACCCTTATAATGGTGCCGTGCTGGGTGATATTCAGTCAGGGGAAAGGTTTACTGATATTTTTGTCAGTATTCATAGTGAACTGCTGGTCGGTGGAACGGCAGCTAATCTGCTTGTAGAGCTTGCGGCATGCTGGGCTGTAATTTTACTGATTACGGGTCTATATATCTGGTGGCCGAGAAACAGGTCTGCGATCTGGGGTACTGTGCTGCCAAGGATTCGGAGTAAAGGGAGAACGTTTTGGCGTGATATGCACGCTGTACCTGCGTTTTGGCTTTCTCTTGGTATTTTAATTCTGATCTTAACCGGGCTGCCATGGTCGGGTGTCATGGGGGAGCAGATTAATCGTCTGGCAACTTCCACGAATACGGGCTATCCAGCATTTGCACAGAGCTTTGGTGAAAAGCCTGAATCACAGGTGCTTGCAAAAGATGTGGCGTCTGATGTGCCGTGGGCTTCTGAAAATATGCCTGTGCCGTCATCAGTGGATAATGGATATGTTCCGATCTCAGTTGATGACGCTGTCAATGTTGCATCTCAGCAGAGTATCGCAAAGCCTTATACCATTTCGATGCCACAGGGGGAAACCGGTGTTTATACATTAGCAACTTCTCATTCAAACCCGTCTGATAGTGCTACTCTTCACGTGGATCAGTATACCGGTTCCATTTTAAGTGATGTGCGCTTTGCGGATTATGGCATCATGGCGCAGGGAATTACGCTCGGTATCGCGCTGCATGAAGGGCGACTGTTTGGACTTGCGAATCAGGTTCTTGGACTGATTGTCTGTATCGGCTTAATTTTCGTCATTATCAGCTCATACATCATGTGGAAAAAGCGTAAACCAAAAGGGCGTTCAGGCGCTCCGGCGAAGCCGAAGGATAAAAAAGTAACCCGGATCGTATTCTTCATCATGCTTGGGCTGGGCGTGCTCATGCCGCTTGTGGGCATTTCTATTATTGTGATTTACCTGCTTGACCGCTTTGTCATTCCCCGTATACAACCTTTGCGGAAGCAGCTGTTTGAAGGAGGGGAGCGTTGATGAATAAAAGAATAGGTGCGTTAACACTTGCGGGTGCAATTTTATTGAGCGGCTGTGCGGCAGGGAATCCGGAAGCAAGGCTGTCCGAGCCGCTGGAAACTTTTATTTACTTGCCTGAGGACATATCGGCAGACACACCTGAAACATTTACAGTGCATGTGACTGAAAATGGCGAACTGCTGGAAACTGCGGATGACATCACCTTCGAGGTATGGCAGGAAGCAGCGGAAGAATCTGAATGGATTGAGGCCGAGAGCAGTGAAGCAGGCGTTTATACGGCTGAAGCCACCTTTGAAAAAGAAGGGCTTTACTATATACAGGCACATGTAAGTTCAGACGGTGTATCCTCAATGCCTGTTAAAAGCTTTACAGTTGGAGAGTTGACTGAAGAAGAACAGGCAATTGTAGAGGAAGAGCCTGAGGAGCATGATGAAGGGCATCATCATTAAAATAGAAGTTGCAGGAGGGGCACATCGGGGACGGAGTTGAGTGGTTCATTTTAAAATGGCGCACTGAACTCTGTCCCCCGTGTGCCATTTTTGAAATCATTCCCATAATGATACAGCAACCTCCGTCCCCGCTGTATCATGGGTTACATCACCTCACTTCAGGGGTATATTAAGAGTATCCTGCTGGCGAAGAGAGGGAAAGCCATGTCTGAAACAATTGAAAGCTTAAAGCATGAAATCAATTTACTTAATCAGAAACTGGAACGCTATGAAAAATACATTAAAGAGCTTTCTGCGCCGATTATTCCATCGATCGTACCGCATACGATTCTGGTACCACTGACTGGCAGAATGACTGAAGAAAGACTCACACATATTATGGAGACGATTCTTTACCATTTGCAATATGGAGATGTCGAGAATGTCCTGATTGACTTATCAGGGACGACGATTAATGATGTCGACAAATCAGATTATCAGCTGATGGCTGCTAAAATGAGAGAGCTTATTGGTGCAATTAAGCTCATGGGTGCGCGTACGATTTTTGTGGGCTTTTCCCCGATGTTTGCACGGGAGATTGTTCTCTCTGGCGTGATCACAGACGGCAGAATTCAGTCATTTTCAACTTTCAGAAGTGCATTGCAGCATATTATGAAGGACAAAGGCTTTGAAATGAACCAACGTTAAAAGCAGACCCTTGTGATGGGGTCTGCTTTTTACATAAAATCACCAGATCGCTTCTACATACTCAGGGTGATCAATAAATGGATTGCGATTTCCCTGGTATGCATCAAAAATCACTTCATTCCGATTACGTTCAAACGCATCAACAGGGTCCTGTTCATGCCATTCCTTTAAAGTAGAGAGTTTGCCAAGGTAAGGACCGGCCACATCAACCTGATCAAGCACTTCAAGGTCTACTTCACCGGCGTCCCCCTCATAACGAACGGCCATGTAAAATACCATTCTTGCAATATCGCCTTTTACTTCATCACGCGGCTCCCATGAATCACTGTCATAGAAAGTGTCAGGTGCTTCAGGGTGGATTCTTCCCCCATTGTCAAAGTCGAGATTCTGCCTTGATGAATTTACTGTGACATCAGTTGGTCTCAGTGCATGCAGGTCAGTGCCGGTTCCCATGACCGTACCGAAATCACCTTTAGATTGCGGCCAGACATGCTCGCGGTTCCACTCATCAATCAGACCGCCATTATCATACTTTGAAATGGACTTGCCTGTATATAAAAGAAGAACGTTATTTGAATTGTTCGGATCCTCATCTGTATTACGTAGCGCTTCCCAGGCATTTGCGTAGGAAATCTCCTGATGATCGTCAATAATATTATGTAGTGCCTGCTTTAATGCAACGCCCGTTAAACCTTCCGCGTCAGCATAATAACCAGTTCCCGGTGTACCCGGATCTTCCGCTGCATCCCTGCTGATTGAAGTGACAGATTCAACACCCTCATGTGCAAAATAATCGTCCCGCGTTCCGTCAACTACAATATAATCGCCTAGATTTGAAGGGTTGCTCATCAAACCATACTCACTGCGGTAGCCGGCATCCAGCTTCACAAAAATCATTTCTGACATCTGCGTTTCAGACGGATCATCAGCTAACGCAAGCGCATAATCACTTGTGAAATTTGATTGCTGTACTGTTGAAGTCGATACCGGTACCCCAACAATATAACCGCCAACCGTCACATCAGTCCCATTTGGCTCATTCATCGCCTCATTGACAGACAGCGATGATGCCCCCGACACAACCGGCACCGCCAAAAGCAGCACAAGCGTAACCATTAATAAAACAGCTTTTTTCATCATGACACTCCTCTAAAATAGATTGCCCTTAGGCAACACTATCTTTCGTAAAAGCAGTCACAATCCCTTTAATAAATTTGCTCATTTAGATAAATAAACAAATAAACATGTATTAATGTTTTTAATTGCAAAATTCATAGGAAATGTTGAATGAAAAAGAACCGGTCAATTGCACCGGTTCCTGAGTATGTATTACCACCAGTCCACAAACACAACCGCCAGAATAAATGCGCCTGCCAAAGCAAAATCAGTATAAGCCCCGGTTTTTGTTGCCTCAGACCTTAATCTTTCAAATCCGGTTAATATAAAGATCAAACTGATCGCTAAAATTAAATAATAGATTGGAAATAAAACATGACCTGTAAAAGCCGTGTATAGCGCAATCACACTTGCAGCCACGGCAAGCACCAGCCTGATAACCTTTAAAACAACCATCATGGGTCCCCCGAAAAATATAGTTGGAAAAATCTGATAGATTCAGTGTAGCACAACGCCTTTTCAAGAAACAGGTCAAGAAGTCATTCTTTTACAATGTCGATCAAATAAAAACCCCGGAGGACCGGGGTTTTTATTACATAAGTAAAATTAAACTTGAAGCCATCACAATCATACCGGCAACCATCCCATACATCGCATGGTGCGCCTTGCCATATTCACGCGCTGCAGGAAGGAGACCATCCAGCGAAATGAATACCATGATGCCGCCGACAGCAGCAAATACGAGTCCAAACATTGTATCCGTCAAAAATGGCATTAAGATCAGGAATCCAATTAATGCACCGGCAGGCTCTGCAAGTCCTGATAAGAAAGACAGCTTAAACGCTTTTCGGCGTGAACCCGTTGCATAATAAATTGGCACAGAAACCGCAATCCCCTCAGGTATATTATGCAAGGCAATAGCGATTGCAATCGCAATCCCGACAGCAGGATCATCCAGCGCTGAAATAAAAGTTGCCAGTCCTTCAGGGAAGTTGTGTATCGCAATGGCAAGTGCCATAAACACACCCATTTTTCTCAACCGCAATGCGGCACTTTGACTGAGGGTTGCTTTTTTTGTAGCCTTCGCAGCAACCGTCTCCCCGCCTTCAGGGTCCTGAGCCGACTCAACAAACTTAGATTCATGCGGATTTCCGACAGTAGGAATCAACTTATCAATCAGTCCAATTAACACCATACCCGCAAAAAACGCAATCACCGTAAACAACGTTCCGGTTTGGTCCCCGTGCCCTGCAGTCAGTTCATCCAGCGCTTTAGGAAAAATTTCAATAAACGAAACATAAATCATGACCCCAGCTGAAAAACCAAGTGTGACAGACAGAAAAGCTGTATTCGTCCGCTTTGCAAAAAAAGCAAACATACTTCCCACGCCAGTCGCCAGCCCCGCAAACAATGTTAATAAAAACGCAAATAAAACTGCTCCGTCCATCCTGCATTCTCCTTTAGATTAAAATGATTCTAATGCTACTATATGATAAAAGTTTGTTGAGTGCAACTTTTTTGTGAGTGTGTAATAAAGATTGCTTTGACTAAAAGCGATACGGGGGGACGGAGGTTGCTGTATCAGAATGGAATATTCAGGGGAAGTGATACATGAACCTCCGTCCCCCTGTATCAAAAAGTAAACTGACTATTCAAATAAACTTCTTAAAATGGTATCATTTACCTGTGTAAAAATGATGATTTGATGGGGGATATGATGCAGAAAATTGGAAAGTGGCTTCAGAAAATAGGAGGCGTCATCGCAGGCGCGCTCATTCCGTTACTACCGATGTGGACGGAGGTAAATTTGCAGATAATTATACAATATGAGCTTCTCGCACTGCTGGTCATATTATTAGGGTCAGTCTATGTTAAAGAGCAGGGATGGGAAATCACGGCGCTCCTGATCGGCGCAGTGGGGATGGCGAGTTATGTATATATCAGTAATGAATTCTGGATTTTAATTGCAACGCTAATTTCTGGTGCTGCAGTTGGTGGAATCGCCTATTTAACCAAACCTAAAGAAAACAGCAATTCTGCAGAGGGGCAATTGCATACAGAATGATCTCCAGATATGCATCATCAGGGTCATTCATTTAAAATAAGGAAAAGACCATAAAGGAGTGTTCGTATGCAGGAGTTGCCAGTCATTGTTGCCATGTGCGGCAGTCTCAGAAAAGACTCGCTGAACCGCAAGCTGATGAACGAAATCATCCGCCAGTCTGAAGGAAAGTGGCATGTGAAGGAAGCAGAAATAGGAGAGCTGCCCTTATTCAATGAAGATATTGAAGCGGAAGGGGACCCGGAGTCAGTACGATCTTTCCGCAAAAAGCTGAATGAAGCTGATGGGGTGCTGATCGTCACACCTGAATATAATGCAGGCATACCAGGCGGACTGAAAAACGCACTTGACTGGGCGTCGCGCTCACCGAAAGAATTCTCCATCAAAAATCTGCCGGTCGCTATTGCCGGTGCGTCAAATGGGAATGTGGGAACCGCACTATCACAAATGCAGGTGCGCCAAATTCTCACAAACATGAACGCAAATATCATGACCAACCCGAAAATCATTGCAAGCCGCTACCAGACAAAAATTGTTCCGGAATCCGGCCGCCTGACAGATGAGGGGACAGAAAAGCAGATTGATAAGTTTATTGAGAGTTTTACGAGGTTTGTGGCTGTTTTTGGGAAGTGAAACACTGGGGACGGAGGTAAGTGTATCTATTATGCAGGAATTCCCATAATGATACACAAACCTCCGTCCCCCTGTATCACCATGCACATTCCCAGCCAAAAACCAGTTTTCCAAAACAAAAATCCGGGTATAGAAAAAGCAGTCAACGGTTTGTGAACCATGACAACATCACCTTTATGCTAGTTTGGCTCCCCATTGTCCATTGGGGGGCATTTTTTGTGAAAAAAGAAGAAATATTATCCATTCTCCTCCTATTGACAAAGTGTTCCAACAGGAGTATTTTAGCGTCAATAAGGTGGAATCGAGGCGCTATGATGAAGTTGAAAAGGGTTCAGCTGACACCGCCGCAGTTTCTTATGGCGGGATTTGGAATTACGATTCTGATAGGCACTCTTTTATTGAAGATGCCAGCGTCAACGTATGATGGCATTTCGTGGCTGAATGCCTTATTTACCGCTACATCTGCCACTACTGTAACTGGTCTTGCGGTTGTAGACACCGGAACAGTTTTTACGCTTTTTGGAGAAGCGGTGATTATGATTTTGATTCAGGTTGGCGGGCTTGGATTTATGACTTTCGCTGTGCTGGTTATTCTTTTTTTAAGAAAGAAGATTACGCTGAAAGAGAGATTGCTGATTCAGGAAGCGCTCAGTCAGACGTCAATCGGAGGCGTAGTCCGGCTTGTATTATCTCTATTCATTTTTTCACTTGTGATCGAACTGATTGGAATGGTCCTGCTTGCGACGGTATGGGTGCCGGAGTACGGCTGGACGGAAGGGCTTCATGTCAGTTTATTTCATTCAGTTTCTGCATTTAATAACGCCGGTTTTTCATTATGGTCGGATAATATGATGGGATACGTTGGTGATCCGGTTATTAATCTGGTAATTACCGGTTTATTTATACTGGGAGGGATTGGCTTTACGGTTTTGGTAGATGTCTATCATAAGCCGCAGTTTAAAAAGCTGACATTGCATTCGAAGCTGATGATTGTCGGTACACTGGTCATTAATACGGTTGCGTTGTTATTTATCTTTTTCTCGGAATACAGTAACCCCGGTACAATTGGTGATATGTCATTGATTGATAAGCTCTGGGCTTCATATTTTCAGGGTGTCACAACAAGGACTGCCGGCTTTAACTCAATTGATATTGGAAGTATGGAAGAATCGTCTGTTTTATTCATGATGGCACTGATGTTCATCGGTGCTGGAAGTGGTTCAACCGGGAGTGGAATTAAGCTGACGACTGCGATTATTATTATGCTGACGTTTATTACGTATCTGCAGAATAAAAGTGAGGTTGCGGTGTTTGGACGCACGATTAAGAATAATATTGTGATGAGAGCTTTTGCGATCACCTTTGCGGGCTTTATCACAGTTTTTATCTGTCTGCTTGGACTGACGCTGACTGATCCGCAATTGCCATTTTTGGAAGTCGCATTTGAAGTGTTTTCGGCTTTTGGTACGGTTGGGCTTTCAATGGGGCTCACAGCTGATTTGAGTGTGCCAGGTAAGTTGATCATTATCATACTGATGTTTTTGGGAAGGGTGGGGCCGATCACGCTTGCATTTTCATTAGCTGCGATTAAGCCGGATAAGGTCCGTTATGCAAAAGAAGACGTTTATACAGGTTAAAAGCACAAGAGACTGAACCCGGTCCCTTGTGCTTTTTAAATGGCTTTAGTTTTTGGTTGCCCCAATGAGGCGGCAGGGAATGTCACTGTAATCGTTGTACCCCAGTTGATTTTACTGTTTACTTTAATGTCACCGTCGTGATCCTTAATCAGTTTGAAGCAGACGGCCATGCCGATACCGGTTCCTTTTTCTTTTGTGGTATAGTATGGCTCGCCGATTCTTGATAGGCGGGATTTGGCGATGCCTTTTCCGTTGTCGATGATGCGGATTCGGATCTGTCCGTCCGGGCTGTCGACTTTGATTTTGATTTTACTTTCAGGCACAGTTGCTTCCAGACTGTTTTTCAGAAAGTTGATCATAATCTGTTTAAAGTGTGATTTTTGAATATGAATTAATCCGTTTGATGTTAACAGGTTTTGAATCGAGATAAATTTGTTTTCACGGATTGCTACGGATTGATAGAGAAAGTGTATATTCTCAAGTTCCTCCGCTACATTAATAATTTCTTTGTGACCGTTCTCCGGGCTTTCTGTGCCTGGCCGTGCAAGCAGCAGAAGCTCTTTTAATACTTCGACGATCCGGTCAATTTCTTCTAAAATAATATTTTCGAGTTTTGGATCATCTGTTTTTTCTTTTGCCAGCTGTATGAGTCCTCTTACCGTTGTGAGCGGGTTTCGGATTTCATGGGCAATACTGGCTGCCAGTTCGCCGACGACTTTGGATTTTTCAGAGTCAAGCAGCAGCTTTTCGTTGTTCTTTTGTTCAGTAAAGTCGACGCCGATAAAAAGGGTATATACTTCACGGCTGTCGAGCTCAAGCGCTTCAAAGCTCCATTTTATATAGCGTATCTCACCAGAGCGGGTCAGCATTCTGTCCTGTTTGGGATTCAGCTCGCGTATGGCCATCAGTGCTGAGAGATCCTGATGTGTCAGCTGTTCTTTTGAGACTGAGAGCAGTCTGCAGATTGAATCATTCAGCCGGATGATCCGGTTATTCTGGTCAATGACCGCCAGATAGTTTGGATTGATATCCATAATCTTTTCAAGCAGTGTGCGCTGGCGGGCAAGATGATCGTTTGCCTGAATCAGCATGCCGGACTGCATCCGCACGTAGCTCAGAAACAGTAAAATCGCAATAATGATCGAGTTGAAGCTTGAAAAATATAATGGGAGCGGACTGAATGCGCTCAGCACCCCATTTAAAAAGATAAAGATTGCACCAATACTGATATGCAGATAAAAGATTTTGAGCGTCCGGGTTCGAATCCCACTGGCTGCTATAGCAAAAAGAATTGTATTGGTAATGACTAGCAGCGTATTGATCATAAATGTGACATTCAGTGCTCCGTACAGCGGCATCAGGTGTTCAGGGGAATACATCCCGTCCTGTACAAATTCGTAGCCGTCAATACCGGCATTTGTGAAGTTAATCAAATAGACAATGGTGCTGATGACCATTAATATGACAAACCATTTCATCTTAAAGACTTTCCTGAAGGCTGCGAGTTCAGGACTCTGTTTGACCATAATGACGCCAAGGATGTACATGACCGGCATCAGAAAAATCGGTCCGGATCTGAAGAACCTGAATAACCAGTCGATGACGTTTAATGAAAAGACGTCCTGGCTGTATAAAACGGCAATTCCCATCTGCCAGAGCGAGATTAGGAAAAGAAAGATTGAAAATGATTTTGTATTGACTGATCTTGAGTAAAAAAGTAAAGAAACTGCTAAAAATAACGGTATGCTGGCTAATGCCATTAATAAAAAGAACGCCATGGAAGGGTCTTCCTTTCCCTTATTCAATGCGTGGAAGATTAGATAGCTCCACACCTTTAATGTCTAATTTTAGCAAATTGTTACGCGTTTGCACACAGCGAATGTCCTTTGCTTTTATAAATCTTTTGTGAAAACAAAAAAGAGAGCCAATTTCGGGCCCTCAACACAGCTTAATTACTTTTTGCAGTTTTTGTGTGAGCAGGTTTATCAGGATCACGCTGCGGCTCGATATCCTCACCGCGTTCTCTTTTCAAACGCTGTTCAACTGAATCATTCTTCGTCTCTTCATTCATCGCTTTCTACCTCCTGTCACAATTATTTTTCCATTTATTCAAAAAAATATTCAAAATCAGGTTATAAAGAGGTTTATTTAGGGAAATAAATAGATGCGTTAATGATCGTTGACATTGTTTAGTCGAGAGGATGAGTCGTATTTCCAGAAGGTTGAAGTGCAGTAAATGTAACAAATGGATGGAGCTTTACGAAGATATTTACCTGAAAGCAGAGCGTCCATCGAAGCAGAATGATCAAAAAGGGCTGTACGAACCTTCTTGCAGAGATTGTACAATTGCGATGAGAAGTAAAGGTTTGGAGAAAAGATAAAAGCAGGCATCAGGTGCCTGCTTTTTGTATACGCTATAATTCTTTTTTAAATACGTAGCTGACTTTGTCATAGCCCATTTTAGATTCATAAAACCGGTGTGCATCGGTACGCTGAAGTCCTGAAGATAAGGCAACGCGCTCATAGCCTGCTTCTGCTGCCCAGCTATGTACGAAATTCAACAGCTTTTCACCATAGCCATATGATCGTTTCGTCTGATCTGTGACAAGATCACACACCCACACAAACCGTCCATAGTATAAGGTAATCATGGGCTTAAATCCTGCCACAGCCACGATTTCACTACCCTCATAAAGCGCGAAAAGTCTGTAGCTGTCTTTTTCCCGTGCTTCTTCAATCAGCGACAGATAGGCAGCCTCATCCAAATGCGTACGCAGCTGCTTCATTACTGGAAAAGCAGTCATCAATTCTTCAATTGTTGTACATTCTTTAATATGCTCCGGGTTCATTCGAGCCTCCCTCTAAACTGTATCAGCAGTCAACAGCATCACAAATGATGCGAGTGAAACCATGTTGATGATTGAAAAAACCAATCCAAGCATCATATAAATGTTTATACGGGCAGAGACAAACAGCTGGAAAAATCCCATAAGCAGTGACCCGGCGAAAAGGACTGCTGCTGTGATTGCAAGCGGTGTGGAAAACGAAGCTGGTGCCAGACCGATGATCACAACAATTCCGGTAATCACTGCTGTCAGCATCAGAAATAAGATGCTTTTTAATTCAGGGCGTAAAAAAGACATCGTAATGACCTCCTTTTTAAGACTTCATCAACCATTGAAAAGCGTCGGGAAATTCCTTTCTCCACGTAGATTCATGATGCCTTCCGTCCTTCACAATGTCAAACCGGAGCCTTTCTTCCGGGAATCCACTGTCTATAAATGCCTCAGATATATTTTTCGCATCCTCTAATAAAAGCTTTGAACCGCGCCTGCTTTTGTCTTCTGTGTCACCAATATTAATGAATACTTTTTGTAAAGAGGCGTGATCCCCGTTCTTAATCAGTTTTTTTAACGTATGGTTGTCCTGCCAGACCATCAGGGAAAAGGCCATGACTTTTCCGAATGTATGAGGATATATAAGGCCTGCGTACAGAGAAATATATGCACCAAATGAGCTTCCGCCGATCATTGTATCTCCGGGACCGGGAAGTGTTCTGAATTCCTGATCAATCCATGGCTTCAGCGTTTCAGTTAGAAAAGCGAGATACTGCTCACCTTTTCCGCCAAACTGGTGTTGATCATTTACATAGACATTATATTCATTGCTGCGTTCATCTTCCCCGTGATCGACCGCTACAACGATTACCTCGTATGATTCATTTTGCCTACTCAACGCTTCAAGTGATTCGTCCACGCCCCATTCTTCACCTGTGGAAGTTGCCTGGTCAAAGACATTCTGCGCGTCATGCATATAAAGAACAGGGTATCGCTTTTCACTTTCATTATATCCTGGTGGTAGATAAACCCAGATGTTTTTAGTCGTATTCAGCTGAGGAACCTTCATATCCTTTACAATGCGGACATCCCCAGTAACTGTATGTGATTCTTGCTGATCAAATAGCTGCTGCCAATTTACTGCTTTCATATTGATCCCCTTTCAGTGTTCGTATCCAAGATCATAGCATATATTTCCTGCAGTTCGTGTGGTCAGCTGTCGAATTTTTTTCATAAGCTGAATCTTTTTTCCATTTAAAACGTAAATCATGATAAGGAGCTGATCGTATGACACAGACAAATACACAATCAATTGTTTCACTCACGCTCGGCATATTATCACTGATGGTCCCGTTTCTCGGAATTATCCTTGGAATAGCAGGTATTATCACTGCGAATATCTCCATGAAGCAGATTGCCATCAGTGAGGAAAATGGAAAAGGATTTGCTATCTCAGGCCTGATCTGCAGCATCGTTGGACTAATTATCCAGCTGTTCACCATTCTGGCATGGATCTTTTTCTTCGGTCTTGCATTTTTGACAGGGTGATGGGGGTGAAGGTGTGAAGAAATCAGGAAAATTTAAAAAGGGTGTCAGGTACTGGTGGGTGTTTGGTGTGACACTTTTTGCGGTTATGACATTACTTGATCTGATCACCGGGCAGGAAATCGTCTGGTCTGAGCACATCCTCATTCCGCTCCTGACTGTGATGCTTGCGTCGTTTTTCGATTGGGCGTGGGATAGTAAGGAGTATGGGAAGAAATAAGCATTGTATACATGTAAAAAAACCGGAACATAATTCCGGTTTTTTTACATGTATGCGAAACCATTTTTAATGATACGTCGTCGAACTTCTGAAGCCGGCTTCAAACGGGAGGGACCAATGAATTCAAAGGGGAGAGATCAGCTGCTTTCTGAGCTAATGAAAGCGCACGGTGATGAGCTGGTGCGGCTTGCTTTTACATATGTAAAGAGTGAGGAAACGGCAAAAGATATGGTACAGAACACATTTATGAAATGCTATCAGCACTTGGACTCGTTCAGGGGTGAGTCAGCTTACCGCACCTGGTTATTTCGTATTACGATTAACGAGTGCAAGGACTATTTGAAAAGCTGGCACTATAAAAAGACGGTTGCAGCTGAAAAAGTAAAAGAGATCAGCACTTTTGCATCTGCAGAAAAAGCGGCGATCCGTCACGAACAGCAACGCGAAGTGAATATAGCTTTACTTGCGTTACCGACAGGATACAGAGAAGTACTCGATTTGTATTACTTCCGTGACTTTAAAATTGAAGAGATTGCAGAACTGATCGGTGAAAAGCAGAATACAGTAAAGACCAGACTCAAACGCGGCAGGGAAAAGCTTAAGGTTATGCTTGAGGAGGCTGAGCGAATTGAGAGAGCGTAAATGGATTGGGAAAGATCATCAATTAAGGTTTACAGAGAGGGATCAGAGTAAGGTTTTTGAGAAGATTCATAGTGATGGCGCATATAAAAAGAAAAATCGTAATCTAACCAGGGTATTTCCTGCAGTTGCAGCTATTCTTTTTCTGATGATAGGGGGTATATTGGTTATTCCGATGATGACAGATCAGGAAAAGATGCCTGCTAATGTTCCTGATGATGCAGTGCCGCTTCCAGCTGATCAAGAAGACAGTATTGAGGATACGCTGACGCTTCTCACTCTTGTAGGCAGTGATGAGGCAGAGAGAAGAATTGAGTACGGGGTTGTCACCATTTATAACCCGGCTTCACGAAGTATGAAAATGACGACAATTCCAAGGGACACACTGATGACAATCTTTATTAATAATGAGGGAGAAACAACAGAGGACAAGTTCACTCATTCAGCTGCTTATAACGGAATTGAAGGAGCCGCTGAATCTGTGGAATCACTAGTACGAATCGAAGTCGATGAAACTGTCTGGCTCGATGAATTAACCGTCAATAAACTTCTTGCCGGAGCGGGGTTAGATGGAGAAATGCCCACGTATTACCCTAATGATGAACAGACACCGATCGTCAGGGAGGAAAAACGTCTTGAAGTGTTGAAGGCATATTTCGCACATGCAGGCAGTGATATGAGCTTACCAGATATTCAAGAGGAATTTGATGTGTCACCTGATGCTGCAAAAATTATAAAGGCCAATGAAAAGATTATGACAGTCAATCTGATGGAGGAAGCACAAACAGACCAGATTGATGGTATCTATTATGAAGTCATAAATGATGAGTCTATGACACAATTCAGAAAGTCATTGAAAAGACATTTACTGAGTGATGAGGGGATTTTTACTTTTACAAACTTTGATATTGAAGACCCAATTGAAGATCAACGTACTTATTTTTTGATGGTTTCTGCAGAATGGACCGGGCATCAGCCTGCATTTATCGAATCAGTTGAGATTACAGACCGTGAAGGAAATCCTTTGAATGAAGAGGGTCTGACCTGGTCTATGTATGTCACTCCGGAAAACGATAAATTTGGGTTGTTTGAGGATTATCAGGGAGAACTGATTGGAATAGAAGGGTCTGAAATTGATGAATTAACAGAGGTTGCACTGAAGTTTGAAACAGATCATCTTGTTTCAAACGATGATCGCAGGCTGAAAATCACTTACTCTTTTGAAGGTGAGTCCCGTGAGCAACTAGTTGAATGGGATACGCTGAGCCGGTTGAATACGACAGTTGATGAAACTGATTCAAGCTTATCAGAAGAAACAACGATTGATATCGCAAAATCCCAGTGGAAGTATGAGTTAAAAGTGAATGGAACCGCCATACCTGAAAATGGAACAATGGCTGTTTCTAAATCTGAAGTTGATGTTTTACTGACGGAGCAGCGCCCTGTCTCAGATATGATACCTGAAGACACGATGATGAAAGGTAAGATCAGTGAAGAGTTTTATGAACATATTGAAAGTATCTCATCAGAACCTGATGATGTGTCTGTTACAGACGGAACAACTGTTACCGGTTATCAACTATATTTTGATATGAACGAAAATGATAAAATTGAACTGAAGATTTCATCGGAACTGCAGGAAAGATTGGGGCTTGAGAGTAGTAGTGTGATTATTTTGAAGAACGAATCATAAGTAACGGAGAGTAACAGGAGCAGGTCGTTTCCTGGAATGTCCTGAGCAAAATTTAAAGCTGCTCCTTAAATGGGGGCAGCAATTTTGTTTTTGGGAGATAGGTCTATTCTCACGATCTCCTGAACCACCCAGATTTTGTTCTGAACACCAGTAGTCATTTCTTGAACACCCATCATTATTTCAGGGACAAGACCGGTAATCTCCTGAACCCCCAACCACCCCCAACCACCCCCAACCCAATTAAGTGACCTCCACCCACAAAACCTGTATCATAAATCAAAAAGGGGACAGAACTATGGACTCTGCCAATTCCCGCGCTTTTTTGCGTGATTTTAATGAGATTGAGAGCTATCTGAAGACGAAGCACAATAAAGGTGATTATATGAGTTTTCAGGCGCTCCTTGATAAAGCTGCGCAGCGGAATGACCGGATTGTGAAGCGTTATATCAGTGACCTGAAGGAAATCGCTGAGCTGCGAAATGCGATTGTACATACGTATACGAATGAGGTGCTGGCTGAGCCGACACCTTATGTGGTGAATTTGATTCAAGAGATCAGAAGCAAGCTTGTGGTACCACCTACCGTGGAGCGTTTTATTAAAGAAGTCGTCACGCTGCATGAGGATTCTTCCCTCAAACAGGTGCTTCACAACATGAATGAAAAGGCGTATTCACAATTTCCGCTCGTGGATAAACACAACCTGGTTACGTCACTTGTGACTGACAGCGGAATCGCAAACTGGCTGGCGGCTCATCTGGATCAGGATCACGTGTCGATTAAAAATGTACAGGTGAAGGACCTTCAGCCTTACGATAAAAAGAAGAAGAGCTACCGTTTTATTCGGCAGGATGCCAGCATGTATGAAGCACAGGACCGTTTTTCGCAGGCAGCTGAACGCGGGGAAAAGCTGGTAACGCTCATCATCACTGAAAATGGCGCGAGTAACAAACCGATCCTTGGTATCATCACACCTTGGGACGTCATGGAAACCAAAGAGAAAGGAAACAGTACACCGTGAAGTTATTTTATGAAAATGTAAATCTACAAACCTTTCAGGCGACAAAATTGGATGAGGGAACAGATGAACAGGGGCGGCGCTATATTGTGCTGGATCAAACCGCTTTTTACCCGACAGGCGGAGGACAGCCTCATGACACGGGTCTACTGAATCAGGCGCGCGTCTATGATGTGGAAGAGGTGGACGGGACAGTCAGACATTATATAGAAGGAACAGATCCGTTACTTGAAACCGTGCATGGTGAAATTGACTGGAACCGCCGTTTTGACCATATGCAGCAGCATGCAGGACAGCATATCCTGTCTGCAGCTTTTGAAAATAACTTTGACTTAAAGACCGTCAGCTTTCATTTAGGAGAAGAGGTCTGCTCAATTGATCTGGAGACGGAGGGTGTCAGCAGTGAATTGCTTGCGGCTGCAGAGGATCAGGCAAATGAGCTGGTACTTGATAACAGACCGATTGAGACAAAATGGGTGAGTAAAGAAGAACTCGCACAGTATCCGCTCAGAAAAGAAGTAGCTGTCTCTGACGATATCAGACTCGTGATCATTCCTGAAGCGGATTATAACGGCTGCGGCGGAACGCATCCAACCTCTACAGGCCAGGTGGGTACAATCAAAATTCTTCACACTGAAAAGCAGCGCGGGCACACGAGGGTTTATTTTGTCTGCGGGAAGAGAGTGAACAACCAGCTTGGTGAAAAGAATGAAGTGATCCAGGCACTCACTGCTAAAATGAGCGCTCCTCAGGAAAAGCTCAAGGATGCTGCAGACCGGCTTCTTGATCAGAACCGTCAGCTTGAAAAGACAGTAGATGAGCTTAAAGATCAGCTGCTTTCATTCGAGGCGAAACAGTATACAGAAGATGTAGTCAAAGAAATCTTCACTGACCGCCCGGTTTCAGAACTTCAGAAGCTTGCTAAGATGATCGTTAATGAAGAGAAAACCGTTCTTTTTGTAAATGAAACAGATGACAAACTTCAGCTCGTTTGCGGAAGGGGCGCTAACGTGGAAGTGAATATGAATCAGCTTGTTAAATCTGTCCTGCCGCTGATCAACGGCAGAGGAGGCGGCAAGCCGGACTTTGCTCAGGGTGGTGGAGAAAAGCTGGTGTCAGCAGCTGAACTTTTAGAAGCATGTGCAGCGGAATTACTATAAAACAAGGTTGGAAAAAAAGTGAATTTATAACCTCTCATTATTGAAATTAACCTTAGTGAAGCGCAGCGAAACGACTTTAAGAGGCTGAGACATTTCTATGTCCCGGCCTCGTTTTTTAAAGCCTTTTCCAATAACGATTATGTCCGTCAAACGTGCCTGCTGATTCAAAGCCGCGTTTCTGATAAAAACGGTTCAGTTCTCCATTTGCTTCCACGCAGTCCAGCATCAGAACCTCGCCTTCAAAGTTTTCTTCAATCCAGGACAGGCATGCGCTGCCGATCCCTTCTTTTCTGATCTGCGGATACACAGCCAGCCTGTGAAGATACAGTCCATCCTGATCAATCCGCTCCTTCCAGATATGTTCATCCCAGGAATCAGGTCCTCTTCTCAGCGTGAATGTACCAATTAACTCATCTTTTTCATAAACCGCATATGTATTTCCTGCTAATATATCTTTTCTGATCTCAGCGTCTTCACCACCGGATAACAGGTAACTCCACTGGGGAATGCCCTCACTTTTCAGTATACCGGCACAATGCTTCAGTAAAGAGAGTATCTCATTATAACTTGCTTCTGTTGCTTTTTGATAAGTAATCACCCTGCCGCCTCTCATCATAGAAAAATGCTGCTGGGCTTTTTGTGTGTCAGCGGTATTGTCCTGAATCAGTCCCTTTCCAAGTACTGATCGGTTAATGCCTTCTGTTACAGCGCTGCGAATCACCAGAAATAATATAACGAAAGATATAGTGGTGCCGAAAATGATCATCAGGATCTCCATACAGTTCCTCCTTTACCATTTTATATCTATTCAATCCTACCTCAGCCAGCAGTCGGCGACAATATCTCTTCAGCAATGATAGATGAGAAGTTTTAAACATTATTTTTCTAACAAATTGTTTCTATCACAATACGCTTATGTATTATTTTTGAATTTAATTGAAATATTATGATTTTTAGTTTTAAACATCATGATGTGCTGGGTATACACTGAGTAGTATGCATAGCAAATGGTACCAAACGGCTTAGGGCACACAGATATAGAGAAAAGGAGGGTTTGGATGGCGATACAAAAAAGTACGGACAGTTCGAGTCTGGCAGAAGTCATTGACCGGATTCTTGATAAAGGAATTGTCATTGATGCATTTGTCAGAGTGTCGCTCGTAGGAATTGAAATTCTGACGGTTGAAGCACGTATTGTCATTGCGAGTGTTGATACGTGGCTGCGTTATGCAGAAGCGGTCGGCTTGCTGCGTGATGATGTACAGGAAGCAGGTCTGACGTCCAGAGATGGTCAGACACAATACAGTTACTAATTATGGAGCAGAAAGGTGAGGGAAATGGCTGAGAAGGATAAAGAAAAAGAAGTGAAAAAAACACAGGATGAGAATTCGGAATCATCTGAACATTCATCAGTTAATCTCGCATTACTGGGCGGGATTGTCGGAGCGGGAATTGGCCTGCTGTCCAATTCTGAAGCAAATAAGAGAATAATGAAGCGGCTTGGTGAATCTGAAATGATCAGACTCGCAGGCGCTGAATTTAAAAAGACTGCAACGGACCTGTTAAGAGAACAGGCGCTCAACAGTTTTAAGGATGTTGCAAAAGGCACTTCAGAATCAGTCAGCTCAGCGAAAGATGAATCGAATGATGAGCTTGAGGACATCAAAAATGAAAATAAGCAATTAAACGACCGTCTTGACCGGATTGAAGAAATGCTTGGTCAATTAGCTGAATCGAAAAGTTCAACACAGAAAAAGACCGCCTCAGGATCCAAGAGCAGCTCAACAAACTCCAGAAAGAGCTGATGCGCCTTTTTAACAGGAAAAGAGGTGTGAGCATTGTCTATTAAAAGCAAGATTGCAGGGAAAGTCGTCGAGAAAGCAAAGGACAATATGGTTGAAAATATGCAGGACAAAGCAGAGGATGCCTCAGAAGAACTGAGTGACGCGAAAAATGAAAACGCTGATAAAGTTCACAGCAAAGCTGAATCTGCGAAAGACAAGGCACAGAATGCCCTCTTGTCAGTAAAAGATAAGCTGGGTGACGCCACTGAAAAAGGCGAAGAGCTTCAGGAAAAAGTATCAGGTAATAAAAAACGTAAAAAAGTCAAAGGGATTAATGATATTAAAGGTATCAGCAATCTGAAAAGTTACCGTGATGTAAAAAGCTCCAATGATGTTAAAAGTTCTTACGACATTAAACATTATTCGGATATTGAAGAAGATTAGGAAGGGGATATTCACATGGCCATTCAAAAAAGTACAGACAGTTCAAGCTTAGCAGAGGTTATCGACCGTATTTTAGATAAAGGAATTGTGATTGATGCATTTGTCCGCGTTTCAGTTGTGGGAATTGAAATTCTGACAGTTGAAGCTCGTATTGTCATTGCGAGTGTGGATACATGGTTGCGTTATGCAGAAGCGGTTGGCCTGTTACGTGACGATGTACAAGAGGAAGGCAGATTCCTTTCGGGTAACAGGGAGCGGAGCGAAGCAGGATTCAGTCTATAATTCTTGAACGTTAGGCGGAGATGGTGATGGAAATCAAAAAAATCATGAAAAATACTTCAGACTTTTTCGATGAGCATGTAGCACCTGTTCACAAGATTACAGCAGTTGAACAGACAGAGAATGAAGGCTGGAAGCTGGTCGTAGAAGTCATTGAGGAAAAGGAATATATGAAGCGTTATGCAAAGGATGAAATGGTTGGCGTGTATGATGTGTATCTCAATAAAAGCGCTGAAATCATTTCCTTTGTCAGACGGGAAATCCGTTACAGAAGCGCAGTGAATATTGAACAGTAATGTTTGAAAAGGAGCCGGGGTCATGAGTGAGACAGGTACTTATATATTTTGCGGGATTCAGTCGGAAAAGCCGCTTGAAGGGCTTTCAGTAGAGCTTGAAGGTGAGACGCGTGAGCTGTATACCATTCATTATAAAGATGCAGCCATGGTAGCGGCTAAAGCACCGATGAAAATTTATCATCCGAAAAAAGACAATCTGATGATGCACCAGAAAGTTGTATCACAGGTGATGGAGCACTATGACACGGTCATTCCGGTCAGCTTTGGGAACGTTTTTAAAACGGATGATGACGTTGCTGTATTGCTTGAGAACCTGTATCCGCAATTCAGCAAACTTTTTCCGGAGATCAAAGGAAAGATTGAAGTCGGCTTAAAAGCGATCGGCAAACAGAACTGGCTTGAACAGCAGGCCCGTGAAAATCCTGAGATCAGTAAAGCGCAGAAGTCAGCAGCAGGTAAATCTGAAGCAGCCGCTTATTATGACCGGATCAAACTTGGCGGAGCCGCCCAGAATCTCTTTAAATCCCTTCAAAAAGAGATGGAAAGAGAAATGTTTGAACCGCTCAACGAGATTGCAGTGGCGTCAAAAAAGAACGACCCTATCAGTGAAAAAATGCTGTTAAATGCAGCTTTTCTAATTGATCGTGATCAGGAAAAAGCATTCGATCAGAAGGTCAATGAGATCCATGACAAGTGGCAGGACAGACTCGACTTCAGCTACAGCGGACCATGGGCAGCTTATAATTTCGTCAACATCAAATTAACAGTGGAGGACGGCTGATAACCGTGATTCATAAACTGGTGACGGCACCGATCAATATGGTCATTAAAATCGGTGAAAAAGTAAAAGAAGAAGCAGATAAAGAACTGTACGATCTAAATACAATCCAGCAAAAGCTGATCCAGCTTCAAATGATGTATGAGCTTGAAGAAATTCCTGAAGAAGTCTATCAGGAAAAGGAAGAAGAGCTTCTCATCCGCTACGAAATCGCAAAACAGCGTGAAATGGAACAGTGGGAGCGTATGACTGAAAAGAAAGAAGGGTGATTATGGGGGAATTGCTTTATCTATATGCATGTGTTCCATCGAAAGAAATGACCACACTTCCTGACCTGACAGGGTTTGACGGTGAAGGGAAGTTGCACACGATTCAATCCGGCTCAATTACTGCAGTGATCTGTGAGCTTGATTCAGAGGCCTATCATGAAGACGTGCTGAAGGACAAGGTTGAAAATGATATGCAGTGGCTTCAGGAGAAAGCGTTTCATCATCATGAAACAGTACTCGCGCTTTCAAAGCTGTATACAGTCATTCCATTAAAGTTCAGCACAATCTATAAAAGTGAGGACAGTCTAAAACGGACACTGACTGAAAATGAGTCCAGAATGAATGACATTTTTGACCTGCTGGACGGCAATGAAGAATGGAATCTTAAAATCTATTGTGATGATCAAACGTTAAAAGAGCAGGTCAGCAAAAGTAATCCGGTAATTGAAAAAAAGCGTGAGGAGATCAGCCAGCTTTCTAAAGGAAAGCAGTTCTTTGAGCTGAAAAAACTCGACAAGCTCGTTGAAACTGAGCTCGAGCAGGAGAAAAACCGGGTCAGTGAGCAGGTGCACGAAGAATTGAAAAAGCTTGTACTTCAAGGGAATGTAAAGCGTACCTGGAGCAGTGAGGTGACAGGTGCCGATAAAAAAATGACCTGGAACAGCGTGTACTTAATTTCGAAAGAGGATGTCGAAAGCTTTCTTGAGAAAGTACAGTCATATGATCAGGAAATGCAGGAAACAGGATGGCAGCTTGAAGCGTCAGGACCGTGGCCAGCTTACCATTTTTCAAGTTTCCAAACGTGAGGATGACACACAATGTCACTTAGAGAAGATATAGAAAATAAAGAAATTGCACTGATCGATATTCTGGACGTCATTCTTGATAAAGGTGTGGCAATTAAAGCGGATCTCATCATTTCCATTGCCGGCATTGACCTTGTCTACCTTGATCTGAGGCTGCTCGTCGCATCAGTAGAATCACTCGTTCAGGCACAGGCTGAAGGTAAAACAGTTACATCAGCGCAATTCGATATGCAAAAGGAGGCGCTTTTGGATGCAACAGGTCAACCCGACAAGCGGAAAGATCAACCTTGATCCGGATAAAGCGGAACATGGACTTGCCCAGCTCGTACTGACAGTCGTCGAACTGCTCAGGCAGATTGTAGAACGTCACGCAATCCGCCGCGTGGAAGGCGGTACATTGTCTGACGAAGAGATTGAAAGGCTTGGGGAAGCACTCATGAATCTGGAAGAAAAGATGGAAGAATTAAGAGAGGTATTCGGCTTGGAAGCTGAAGATCTGAATATTGATCTCGGTCCACTCGGCAGTCTGCTTTAAACAGGAGGTTACACAATGGCAGTCGAACATAATATGCAATCCAGTACGATTGTGGATGTGCTCGAGAAAGTGCTTGATAAAGGGGTCGTCATCGCAGGTGATATCACGGTCGGCATTGCTGATATCGAACTGCTTACAATTAAAATCAGACTGATCGTCGCATCAGTGGATAAAGCCAAGGAAATCGGGCTCGACTGGTGGGAATCTGATCCTTACTTAAGCTCAAAAGCAATTGATCAAAATACAAAAGCAATTGAACAGGAAAATAAAGAACTGAGAGAAAGACTGCAGGCACTCGAAAATAAAATAGAAGCTAAATAATATTAGCGCAAACAGGAGGAAGTTAATATGGCAGATGAAACGAAATTGGACAATCAGGAAAACAGCGAAGAATCATCAGGAAAAAGCAAAAGCACAATCGGCCGCTCAATTGCGGGTGGATTAATCGGAGCCTCTCTTGGCTACCTTGCTACACCTCAAAACGGTAAGCGTCTTATCAGCAGCCTTGACGCTGATAAACTTAAATCTAAAAGCTCAGATATCACACAGGCAGCAAAAGATAAATCTAAGAAAACTACTGATTCTATTAAAAACTCTGCGAAAAGCCTTTTCGGACGAGATAAAGATGAAGACGACGATTATGATGAAGATGCAGATGTATCTGCTGAAAAGCAGGATGAAGACAGCGATGAAACGTATCTTGATTCAGGTCTGAAAAAGGGCGAAAAAGGCAAGAAGGATCAGGACGACGAAGATGATGACAATGACGATGACAAGCTTGAAAACTTGGATGACAAAGAAGTTAAGAAAGAAAAGAAAAAGAGAAAGAGAAAAAAGAAGGGCAAAGATGCAAATGATGATGTCAATAAGAGACTTGACCGTCTTGAAAAAATGATCTCTCAGCTTGCTGAAGGAGAAGACCCAGACGTTGAGGACGATGAAGAAGATGAGGATCAGGACCAGGATAAAGACAAGCTTGAAAACATGAATGATAAAGAGGTTAAGAGAGAAAAGAAAAAGAGAAAGAGAAAGAAAAAAGGCAAAGATGCAAATGATGATGTGCATAAGAGACTTGACAGCCTTGAAAAACTGATCGCCCAGCTTGCTGAAAATCAGGGATCTGACGATGAGGATGAAGAGGACGATGAAGAAGACAACGAGCTGGAAAACGACAACGAAGTGAACGAAGACGAGAAGGATGAAAATGATTCTTCAGATGATGACGCAGATGAAAAAGACGGCGATGATACTGAAGATGATGAAGATGAAGATAATGATACTGAAGATGATGAAGACGAAGATGAAGAAGATGACGACACCGAAGAAGATAACGATGAAGATGAAGACGATGACGACAGCGACGAGGATGAGGAAGTAGAAGACGAAGAAGAGGACAAGAAAGAGAAGAAGGACGAGAAAGACAAAGAAGACGAGGAAGAAGAAAAAGAAGACAAGAAAGAAGATAAAAAGAAAGCACCAGCAAAAAAATCAACAGCCAAGAAAACGGCATCTAAAAGTACAAGCACTAAAAGTAAGCCAAGAAAGAAACGGACACCAGCAAAGAAGAGCACGACAAAGAAAACAGGCGGTACAACCGTTTCAAGTAACGACGATACGAAGTCATAGTCAGGAAGGGGCAGTGAAGATGAAGGATAATGTACTGGAGTCATTCGTGCAGGCTGCAAACAAGTATGATTTCACACTTGATATCAGTCTGAATATAAATGGAGCTGTCGTAACAGGGACGATGATTTCTGCAGGTGAGTATTTCAAAGCTTTAAGTGAAGAATTTGCTGAAGGAAATGAAGTGGCTGAAAAGCTGGCAGAACAGTTATCTGAAACAGGAGAAAATGCTGAGTCAAATGCCGGATCAGAGGCTAACTTTATTCATCTGAAGGATACAAAAATCTATAATGGTGACAGCAAAGCCACACCATCAAGAGGGAAAATCCTCTGGCGTGGTAAGCTTGAGGAAGTAGATGGTTTTTTCCTTGGTAAAATTTCATCAGGCAGTTCTAAATAAAAAACAGAGCGTCCTTTATGGGCGCTCTGTTTTTGGTTATATGTTCACTTTTTCAAGACTATCAAGTGCCTGTTTAACGGTTGTAAATGCTCTTGTATTTCTAAAGTCAACAAGTCCGCTATCTACAAGAGATTTGACGGTATCAGGTCTGAATCCTGTCGCAAGCACCTGTATGCCAAGAAGCTGAAGCATACCTTTCATCTGATTCAAATACTGGGCCACTTCAATTTCTACTGGCGTGATGCCTGAAAAATCGATAATTGCATGTGTGATATCTGAGCCTGCCAGTTCAGGAAGTACATTCTCTAAAATATACCTTGCACGAAAAGCAGTCATCTCACCGATTAATGGAAGTACAACAACACCTTCTCTTACCGGAACAATCGGGGCAGAAAGACGGGCTGTTTCTTCCAGATAACGCTCTTCCATACGCTCAGTCATTGCTTCATAAGCAAATACTGTTTCGTTCAAACTTGTATCAAGCAAAAGGTCAACCTTTTTAATAATCTCAGACTGCTCTTTTATACAAAGATTCAATTGTTCACCGATTTCGTTGACCACTTCAATAAACACTTCACGGGTCGGCTGGTAGCGGACAATGATTTCTGATATTTTCCCACCCGCAGAAACCTGCATGGCTGCGTTTTCTTTACTCCAGTTGATCAGAGCCTCGGGAGCAGTCGTCCTGTGCTGTTCAGCAATATCCCCTAAAAAAGTCAGGAACTCCTTATACATCACAACCGCATTTTCACGCTCATCATCAGAGATCTTCAGGCTCGCTCTTTCAATGACTGCATTCACAATCTCTTCAGCCATCACCGTTTTATGGCTGCTTACATATTCCGCAAACTTCACAAGATGAGGCACAGCAGTTCACACCTTTTTTGTTTTATTTTACTTCACGGAGTGGGTTTTGACTATATGGGGAAGGTGAGATTGGGAGGAAGGTCATGGTGGGAGTGGTAACTGGAGGTGGGTTCGTAGAATAATTACTGTTGTTCGTAGAAACAAGCGTAGTGTTCTTAGAATAGAGATGAAGGTTCTTAGAAAAATCAGCATCTTCTTAGAAAAAACAGGGAGGTTCATAGAAAAGTGTAATTTGACCTATGTGCGCAGCATAAAAAATCTTCCCTTAGACGAAGTCTGGGGAAGATTTTTCGGATTCTTATTCTTAAAACTTGATCCAGCTCCAGCAGGCAGGGGCTAGTACGGTTCCCTCAGCTCCTTAAGATAAGTCAACATCAGCTCACTGCGTTCGCTGTGTTTCCTTTATCTCAATCCGCTTCAGTCCACCGCATACGCACCTAACCGCCTGCTTCCGCCTTTCACGTGATCCAGCTACGACTCGAGGGGCTAACCGCCTGCTTCCGCCTTTACCGGTGTCCAGCTCCAGCGCCTAGCCTCTCGAGTCATAAGTCAACCTGAAAAAATGGGAAAGAGCACCCATTTCTCTCAGGTCGCCTTATGCTTGTCGGGTCTGTTCAAGCCGCTTCCGCTTTTCTCGTTGTCCAGCTCCAGCGCCTAGCTCCTCGGATCATAAGCCACGCATCGGTAAACGGGAAAGTTCACCCATTTTCCGATCCGCGTCTTATGTCTGTCGGAGCTGACCAAGCGCCTTCCGCTTTTCTCGTGATCCAGCTCCGACTCGCAGCCCCTCGAGTCATAAGCCACAAAGTGATAAAGGGAAAGTTCACCCTTTTTCACTTTGCGTCTTATGCTTGTCGGAGCTAAACGCTCGTCTCCGCTTTTCTTACAGCCACCACATATCCGCTGGCTGTTCTTTAATATTCACCGACTTCAATGTCTGTACTGCGCGCTGGAAGCCTTCTTCGATACTCATGATTGGATCTTCATGTTCGATGCTGACAACGTGGTCGTAGCCGTATGTGCGCAGTGCGCTGATGATGCGGCCCCATTCGTCTGCAGGGTGTCCCATTCCAACTGAACGGAAGCTCCATGCGCGCGTCTGGATTTTGTCGTATGTCTGCATGTCCGTCAGACCATACATATTGACGTTGTCCTGATCAATGTACGTGTCTTTTGCATGGAAGTGATGGATCGCATTTTCTTTTCCAAGAATTTTAATCGCACCGACCGGATCAATTCCCTGCCACCATAAGTGACTTGGATCAAGGTTTGCTCCGATATATTCGTTTGTTGCTTCACGCAGCTTCAGCATTGTGTATGGCGTGTGGACAGAGAATCCGCCGTGCAGTTCAAGGCCGATTTTTACGTCAGCTTTTTTTGCAATTTCAGCGATTTCTTTCCAGTATGGAATTAATTTTTCTTCCCACTGCCATTTCAGAATATCACCGTATTCGTTTGGCCACGGTGCAACCGGCCAGTTTGGATGCTTAGCGTCAGCGTCAGCACCCGGTGTACCTGAAAAAGTGTTAACGACAGGAACGCCGCACAGCTTCGCAAGTTCGATCGTTTTGCGAAGTGCTTCGTCACTCTCTTTTGCGAACGCTTCATCAGGGCTGACAGGGTTGCCGTGGCAGCTGAATGCGCTGATTGTCAGACCGCGTGATGTTACTTTTTCAAGGTATTCTTTACGCTTGCCTTCGTCTTCAAGCAGCTCATCGATCGGGCAATGGTCGTTCCCAGGATATCCGCCTGTACCGATTTCAACTGAATCAAGACCTGAATCTTTCACATAATCAAGCATTTCTTCAAATGGTTTTTGTGCAAATAATACTGCAAATACACCTAACTTCATAGTAAAGATACCTCCATATACAATTATATTTAGAGTTTTGATTTATTAAAATCGATTCATATACCTGCACAGCTGATGAGTGAAGCGTAAGGGGGCGGCTCGCAGGAAGGGACAGGTGAGACAGAGCATGGCGAAGCCTGCTGGCTCAACGACCGGCCGCAGAAAGCGTCCCCCTGAAGCGGAACTCATCAGCCAATTTTAGAAAGATTAAAACCTAATCGATTTCCCAGTCTCACTGCTCTCATAAATTGCTTCAATCACCTTTGAAACCATCATCGCTTCTTCAGGCTTCACGAGTGGTTCCTGATTGCCGCGGCAGCTTTCAAGGAAGTTGTACGCCTGCGGTAGTCCAGGATTTTCATCATCTGAAATCCAGTAGGCTTCCTGATCAAGCAGCATGCCGTATTTTGCCTGATAAAGCTTAAGCGGGTATACATCAAGACCGCCCTTTGTACCTGATACTGTAACAGTTTCCTGGTCATCTGCCAGGTTAGCTGCCCATGATGTTTCAAATAACAATGTAGCGCCATCCTTGAATTTAATATAGGCAGTTGCATGGTCGTCGACTTCAAATGTCGTTGGATCAAATTTACCCCACTGATTGACGACATCATCCTGACGGCTCAATTCATTGTAAGTTGCACCTGACACTTCTGAGATTTCAGGAAAATCCATCAGGTGTAGGGCAAGGTCCAGGAAATGACAGCCAAAGTCGATCAGACTTCCACCGCCCTGCAGATCCTTGTTTGTAAATACGCCCCAGCCTGGTACTTTACGGCGTCTGATTGCCTGTGCACGGGATACGAGTGGACGGCCGATTTCACCTGCATTAATAAAACGTTTAGCAGCCACCGCTTCTTTTGTATGACGGTAGTGATAAGCAATCATTAATACTTTTCCAGCCTTTTCAGAGGCTTCAATCATGGCCTTACACTCTGCAGTAGTCATGGCCATCGGCTTTTCACACAAAACGTGTTTGCCGGCTTCGAATGCAGCGATTGCAATTTCTGCGTGAAACTTGTTAGGTGTACAGATGGTGACTGCATCCACTTTATCAAAGATCTTATGATAGTCGTCTGTGTGGTAAGGAATCTGGTAGTCTTTTGCAACGGTCTTGGCACGCTCTGCATTTACATCACAGACTGCCGTTACATCAACATCGTTTCCTAACGCAAGAAAGGAGGGGAGGTGCCGCGATACCGCGATGCCTCCGACTCCAATAATTCCAACTCTTAATTTATCCATATCAATCACCTACAGTTTTACAATCTGTTTGGATTTGTTAGATTCAAGTGCTCCCAAGATGACTTTCAGAGAACGTTTTCCTTCTTCACCATCGATCAGCGGCTGCTTGCCTGAAAGGATTGAGTCTACAAAATGATCGATGACACCGGTTGATACCTGACCGCCTTCATCATTTGACTGGATTTTTCCAAGAGACAGTTCTTCTTTTGTGCCATCAGCTTTTTGCAGAACAACTGAATATTCAGGATCGTCTTCAAGACGAAGAACGCCTTTTTCTGCATAAATGACCGTTGCATTATCTTCAGCAACATAAGACCAGCTTGCAGCAAGCGTGCCGATAATGCCACTTTCTGTTTTCAATACGAGTACGGCATTGTCATCCACATCAGTGTTTTCTTTAGCACTTGTTTCAACCATTGCCGCTACTTCTGTCATTTCTTCACCTAATATGTAGCGGATTAAATCTGTTTTGTGTACGCCAAGGTCGCCCATTGCGCCGATAAAAGCCTCATCCTTTTTAAAGAACCAGCTGTCTTTACCGTCAGCACTCCAGCCTTCAGGACCAGGATGACCGAACGCAGTACGGAAGCTGTAGACTTTGCCAAGTTCACCTGAAGCAATCCACTCCTGAGCTTTCTGATGTGATGCCACGAAGCGCTGGTTATGACCGATCATCAGCAGTTTGCCGGCTTTTTCAGCAGCTGCGATCATATCGTCTGCTTCCTGTTCGCTTGTTGCCATCGGCTTTTCACACAATACGTGTTTGCCGGCTTCAAGGGCAGCGATTGATACAGGTGCATGAAGGTGGTTCGGCGTGCAGACGCTGACTGCATCAAGATCCAGTTTCACAAGATCCTTATAGTCTGTAAACGTTTGCGCAGCACCGAATTTTTTAGCCATTTCCTTTGCACGCTTTTCATTAATATCACAGATTGCAACGATTTCTACGTTTTTATTTGCTGCATATTCAGCAAGGTGACGGTGCTTCGCAATACTTCCGGCACCTACAACACCAACTTTTAATTTAGCCATTGATTAGTCCTCCTTATATCCTTCAAGCTTTTCGATCGGCTTTGCATTTCCGTAAACAGGGTAGTCACGCTTAGTTGGAGCCGCCCATTTTACGCCGTTAGCAATAACCTGCTGGATTTGTTTGTTATGATAAGTAGGGTGTGTTTCGTGGCCCGGACGGAAATAGAAGATCTTTCCGTTTCCACGCTTGAATGTTGCACCACTTCTGAATACTTCTCCACCCTGGAACCAGCTGAGGAAAATCAGTTCATCCGGCGCAGGAATATCAAAGTGTTCACCATACATTTCCTCTTCTTCAAGCTCGATATACTCACCAATACCGTCAGCAATCGGGTGACTTGGATCAACGACCCACAGACGCTCGCGCTCATTCGCTTCACGCCATTTCAAGTCACAGCCTGTACCCATCAGATGCTTAAAGATCTTTGAAAAGTGGGCAGAGTGAAGGACGATCAGGCCCATTCCTTCCCAGACTCGCTTCTGTACCTTTTCTACAATCGCGTCATCCACTTCATCATGCGCAAGGTGACCCCACCATAAAAGAACATCTGTGTTATTCAGCACGTCTTCAGTTAAACCGTGCTCCGGCTCATCCAATGTAGCCGTTTTCACATCATAGCCGTGTTCAGCAAGTGCATCCGCAATTACACGGTGAATGCCATCAGGATAGATTTCCTTAACAGCATCATGTTTTTTCTCATGTCTAAATTCATTCCAAACCGTAACGTTCATTGCTCGAAACACTCCTTTAATTATAACTGTAAGCGCTCTTAAAATAGAGCAGGTTGTATATGCAACCGCTTCCTATACTTTAACAGATTTATCAACTGAGAAGTAAATATTTGCATCGTTTTCTTCAACTCGAATCAAAAAGAGGGCCGGGGACCTCGTACGGACCCGGCACACCCATAATTATTCTTTTACCGAGCCTGAAGTCAGTCCGGCAACAATTCTTCTCTGGAAAATTAGTACCAGTATAACAATAGGGATGGTTACAAGAACAGTCGCAGCTGAAATATCTCCCCAAGGAATCGTGAACTGACTCTGATAAAGTGAGATCCCAACAGGCACTGTACGCCATTCATCGGCAGTGTTGATGGTTAAGGCAAATAAATACTCATTCCACGCAGCGATAAATACAAGGATACCGGTTGTGAAAACACCAGGTGCTGCAAGCGGGAAAATAATTTTTCTGAACGTCTGGAAAGGTGACGCACCATCCAGCTTTGCTGATTCTTCAAGCTCCCACGGAATCTTCTGGAAGAAGGTTGCCAGAATCCAGATTGCAAGAGGGAGGGAAACCGTAATATACGGAATCACCAGGCCCATATAGCTGTTACGAAGATCTGCAGCAGTTATAAAGTTATAGATTGGTGAAATAATCGCAATCTGCGGGAACATGGATGCTGCTAAGATGATCCCTAAAATAACACCTTTAAATCTGATTGGCAGACGCGTCAGTGCATATGCTGCAATCGAAGCAAATCCAATCGCAATCAATGTAGTTAATGAAGATACGACAAAACTGTTCCACATGTATCTGAAAAGCGGACGGTTCGTAATGGCGTTTTCATAGGATGCAAGAGATGGATCTGCTGTGAACCAGTTAAAGTTATTAAAAATTTCGCCCGGCGGTTTGATCGACGTGAGGAAAACCCAGATGAAAGGGAACATCACGAAAAATACAAACACGACCAGAAAAATATAGAAGCCTATTCCTGCACGTTTGTTCATCCTGATTCCTCCTTAGCGACCCTGTTTGCCGGCAAACAAATCAGAACCGATGAATTTGATAAAGAAGATTGAAATAATCGCAACCGATAAGAACACGATGACAGAAAGCGTTGAGCCTGCACCGAAGTTCGACTGTGAAAATAGTGTAATGTAAGCATAGATTGAGATAGACTCGGTAGCATTTGCCGGTCCACCGCCTGTTAATACCCAGATCAAATCAAATACCCGGAAGGCATCAAGCGTACGGAATAGCAAAGCAACAAGAATAGCTGATTTCAACAGCGGAAGGGTAATCTTCCAGAATTGCTGCCACTTACTTGCGCCATCGACTTCTGCCGCCTCATAAAGCGAGCCTGAAATCGTCTGCAAACCTGCCAGGAGCAGAAGTGCCATGTAAGGTGTCGTTTTCCAGACATCTGCAAAGATAACAGAGAACATACCACCGGCTCCTGTAGAGAGGAGGACGGATGCATCGTCTATCAGACCGAATTGTTCAAAGTAATGTGCAACGATCCCTGTCTGGCCATCATATAAAAAGCCCCACATCATTGCTGCAACCGCTGTTGGAATCGCCCATGGAATCAGAACTGATGCACGGACAATCCCTCTTCCGATAAATACACGGTTAATCAAAAGGGCGATCAGCAGACCGAGGACAAGCTCAGCTCCAACTGATGCAATGGTGAAAAGTAATGTGTTCCACATCGCCTGCCACATCCGGCCTTCAGTTAAATAACGGCCATAATTGGACAGTCCGATAAAGTTGGATTCGATGACAGCTGTATTAACGGAACTAAGAGAGCCTGCGACATTGGACGCCACCGTAGCAAACTGTTCGTCCTGAGCATTCTCAGAAATCCCTTCTAACTGGGCTTCTGCATCATCAAGGAATGCTTTATATTCTTCCGCCCATTCATTTTCAACTTCAGCGTACTTCAGGTCACTGTCAGCAATGGCTGAGAAGGATGCGATCCGCTCTTCAACCTCTTCATACTGTTCACTGACGCCATCCATTTCAAGAAGTTCAGTGTGGAATTCGCTAATTCCAGAGACAATGTTGGCGATCGCAGTTGCATCATCGCCGCTTGCCTGGGATTCAAGTGCTTCAAGATCCCGTTCAAGGTAAAAATAGTCGTTCGCATAGCGTTCAAGGTCCATATTCGCATCAAGGAACCTCTCAGAACGGGAAGGATCGCTTAGTCTGTAGTCAAAGAGGCTATTATAGAAGGATTGCGCAACAGGCCACAATGTAACAAGAATAACGAGAATGAGGGCTGGTGCGACCATTAAGTAGCCAAGCTGTTTTTCATTCAATTGAAACTTCAACGGTTTCACCTACTTTTTTAAAATGATAAGTAACCAAGAGAAGGGGAGGTGTTATAGCCACCCCCCCTTAATCACTTCTGCTTATATTGACAGATTAAGAGATGATTTAATTTTTCTTCATTCCCGATCGGCTCTGTCTTTTACGGCCATTGGAAAAATGTTGTTCGCTCATCCCCATAAACGACTGACAATTTCGCAAGACCTGCAAAGCTTTTCGATATTTCCTGAATGAATTTACTCAGCGATCGCTGCTTCCATTTCTTCCTGCATCGTTGCAGCAGCTTCTTCAGCTGTGATTTCTCCTGCAAGTGCTCTTGAAAGCTGAACCTGCATAATATCAGAGATACGTGGATAGATCGGTGTTACCGGTCTTGGTACAGCATTCTGAAGTGTCTCAACGAATTCAGGCTGAGCAAAGATTGGTGCTGCTTCCTGAACTTCAGCATCTTCATAAAGTGATTCGATTGTCGGTGCAAGACCGCCTTCCTGAGCACTGATCTTCTGACCTTCAGGACCTGTGATGAACTTTACAAATTCCCATGCAGCTTCCTGATTTTCAGAGTAACGGTTGATCATTGCCATCCATCCGCCAAGTGTTGCAGCGTTTGTACCATCTTCAGCTGCCGGAAGAACAGAGAATCCTACATTTCCTGCAACTTCAGACACTTCTTCATCGTTTGAAGTTGCCTGCATATATGGCCAGTTACGTGCGAATACTGCCTGTCCGCCAACCCATGCATTGTTTGTTTCAGTTTCCTGGAAGCTTAGGATATTGCTTGGCACAAACTCAGAGTTTACGATATCAATCATTGTCTGGATACCGGCAACCGTTTCAGGGCTGTCTACAACTACTTCATTGTTCTCGTTAATAATTTCACCGCCGTGAGAAGCAATGAACTCAACTGCGTTTGTCACCATACCTTCATATTGGTTAGCCTGCATCAGGTATCCGAATTCAGTTTCGCCTTCACCCTGCAGAGATCCTGCCATTTCAATCAGCTCTGTCCAGGTTGCAGGAGGCGTGTCCACAATGTCTGTACGGTAATACAGAAGACCTGCATCTGTGAACTGCGGCATCGCATACTGACGGCCATTGAAATTACCCGACTGAATCGTACCAGGGAAGTAATCATCAAGGTTGATGCCATCCTGTTCAATAAAACGGTCAAGCTCAAGTGCATACTGTGCCTGGGCAAATTCAGCAGGCCAGATTACATCTGCCTGGAATACATCAATCTCAGAACTCTGTGAACCAAGAATCGTTACATATTGGTCATGCTGAGCGCCCGTATCTGCAGGCATTTCGCGATACTCAACGTTAATATTCGGGTTTTGTTCTTCAAAAGCAGCAATTAAAGCATCTGTTGCGTTTGTCACGTCAACACCACGTGCATAAGTGATTGTTACTTCTTCTTCAGATGTGCCTTCATCTCCACCTGTATCAGAACCGGCATCTGTTCCCGTGTCTGTTGACTCCTCGTCTCCGCTACATGCAGCAAGAAGTAAGCTCATTGTTAATACAGTAACGCCGGCAACTTTTTTGTTCCAAAGTTTCATAAAGTAAAGCCCCCTTAGTTTTTAAGTTGATTGTCTTTCAATTAATTTCAAAGGTAGAAGGATGTCTTCTGCCTTGTTTTCACGTTTTCCTTCGATAATGTCAAGCATGACTTCCATTGCTTTTTCGCCAATGTCAGAAGTGAATTGGTTAATCGTTGTGAATTGCGGATCCATCAGCGTTGCAATGGGCTGATCATCAAATCCTACAACTGCAAGATCATCCGGGACGCACCAGCCATTCAGCTGTGCTTCCTTAATCATTCCTGCCGCTACCTCATCGCTTCCTGTGAAGAATGCAGTAGGCGGATCGTCCATTGTGGCAATGTGTCTGAAAATCTCTCTTCCATTCTCAACAGTAAAGACGTCCTTAAACATCCAGGCCGGATTTGGTTCTATTCCGGCTTCTGTAACCGCTTTCAAATAACCCTTGCGCCGGTTGACAGAAACGCTGCTGTCGTTCCCCTGGCAGTAACCGATTTTCCTGTGTCCCTTGTCGAGTAAGTGCTTTGTACCAATGTATCCACCTTCTATCTGATCAAGGCGGACTCTCGTGACTGTTGCATCGGGATCATATTCATTACAGTAAATGACAGTGCCGTATTTTGTGTAAGGCGCAATGGCTTCCCACTTGTTTTCGGCGGCTGCCAGAATAATGCCGTCGACCTGCTTGGACTGAAGCAGCTGAAAATACTCCAATTCTTTATCAGGACTGATTCTCGTATTGCATAAAATCAGCTGATAACCATGTCTGGCTGCTTTCTGTTCCATCGCATCGACCAGCTGGCTGAAAAATGGATTCACGATTCTCGAGATCAGCACCGCAATTTTCTTTGTCTTTATATTGCGTAATCTCTGAGCTGAGGAGTTTGGCACATAACCAAGTTCCTCCATCGCTTTTTGAACAGCCTGCTTTTTTTCCTCACTGACATACGGATGATGATTGATTACCCTTGATACGGTCGCCTGTGACAACCCAGCTTTTTGCGCAACATCTTTAATGGTGTACACGCGCTGACCCTCCTATAGGAACACCCCCAATTGTGAAGTCATATGAAATCGTTTTCACGACTAAATCATATAACATTATGAAATCGATTTCAATACCAAATAAAAAAATTCTTAATATTCTTTTTATTCTGAAAAACAATGACAATTGAAATGGTTTTCATTGGGTAAAATAGGTTCGAATACCTGTAAAAGAAGATTTCATATGTATTCCTTCTCAAAAAAAAGGGGGATGTAAAGGGCTAACACTATGAAAACATGAAAGCGCATTCTTGTCTATACATCTTTTAAAATATTATTATGTATATAGTATTCAGAAGAACGAAAAAGTTTTCGTAAACGCTGATTCACAAAGGGTTTTGGTCGATTTTAACGAGTGAAGCGTCTATACTTACAGGTAGCAGATCTGGAAGGAGAATAACATGAAAAAAGATATACAGCTGATCGCTTTAGATATGGACGGCACACTTCTCAGAAATGATCACAGCGTTTCTGAAGAAAATAAGGCTGCGATTCAAACAGCACAGGAGCAGGGGAAGGCTGTTATGGTCAGTACAGGACGCCCGCTTTTATATGCTGAAGAGATTGTTGATTCATTAAAGCTCTCCACCTACCTGATCACAGTCAATGGAGGAGAGATCTGGAGCCCGGAGCGTAAGTTAATCGAACGGACGATGATTGATTCTGTGCACGTCGAATTTATGCTTGAGATGGCACTGAAACATGATACGCATTACTGGTCTTCCACGGTTGAGGGCGTGTGGAACAAAAACACCACATTCCCGAAAAACATTCGTGACTATCAGTGGCTGAAATTCGGCTTTGACATAAAAGACGATGAAGTACGGAAATTAATTTGGGAGGAGTTATCGAAGCGCCAGGAGCTTGAGGTGACGAATTCAAGCCTGACCAATATAGAAGTGAACGCTGCAGGGATCAATAAGGCAGCGGCGATCCGTAAAGTATGCTGGCGTCTGAACATTCAGATGGACCAGGTCATGGCAGTCGGTGACAGTCTGAATGACCTTGCGATGATCAAAGAGTCAGGGATCGGTGTTGCAATGGGGAACGCTCAGGAAAAAGTAAAGGAAGCAGCTGACTGGGTCACACATTCTAACGAGGATCACGGCGTTGCAGAAGCCATCAGGCGGTTTGTGCTCAACTGATGGTTTATTTCTTTCGGAAACGGAAATAACAAAGAATGTGACTTTAAAGAAGCACATGTATATACTTAATCTGAATTTTCAATTTCGAGAGGAGTTTTAAGCATGGATATTGTTACATTAAACAACGGACTGAAAATGCCTCAAATCGGACTTGGTGTATGGCAGGTAGAAGACCATCAGACAGGTGTGGATTCAGTAAAAAAAGCAATCGAAACAGGTTACCGTTCGATTGATACAGCGATGATTTATAAAAACGAAGAAGCAGTCGGACAGGGGATCCGCGAGTCCGGTGTACCGCGTGAGGAACTGTTCATCACAACAAAAGTCTGGAACGCGGACCAGGGCTATGACAGCACACTTCAGGCGCTTGAAACAAGCCTTGAAAAACTTGGTCTTGATTACGTAGACCTCTATCTCATTCACTGGCCGATGCCTGAAAAAGATAAATATATCGAAACTTATAAAGCACTTGAAAAGCTTTATGAAGACGGCAAAGTAAAAGCGATCGGGGTATGTAACTTTGAAATTGAACACCTGCAGCGCCTGATGGATGAATGCACAGTCAAGCCTGTATTAAACCAGGTTGAGTGCCATCCATACTTTGCACAGCTTGAACTGAAGGAATTCTGTGCGAAGCATGACATTTTCCTTGAAGCATGGAGCCCGCTGATGCAGGGTGGAGCAGTACTTGAAGACGACATCATCCGCAATATCGCTGAAAAGTACGGCAAAGAACCGGCACAGGTTGTCATCCGCTGGCACCTGCAGTCAGGCAGCATTGTCATTCCGAAGTCAGTGACACCATCACGCATCGAATCAAACTTTGATGTATTCGATTTTGCATTGACTGCTGACGAACTGAAAAGCATCAACGACCTCGACCGCGGCGAGCGCAAAGGTCCGCATCCAAATGAAATGAATAAAGAATAATTAACAGACCCGGGGGCTTGAGTGCTCCCGGGTTTTTTAGTATTAACCGTTTCGCTGTGCTTCAGGCGGATGCTTTCCGGCCTGAGGTTGCTGAGCATCCTCAGGCAAGCCTTGCGGGGTCTCAGCTTCCCTCTAATCGTCCCGGAGTCACCGCCCTACGCTCCGCTACACTGGAATTTCAATTAAAATATCATAATAAAATTAGCTCGATTTAGTTAGTTTATTGGTCTTCAATGTAACTATAGTTTAAGAAAAGAATTTGTAGTATAGAATTATAACAATATATTAAAAGTGGAAGTTTTATCAATAGTCATTTTGAGGTGAGCGAAGCGGAAGGCGCCGTCCCCGCGGAAAGTGTCCGCCTGTAGAGTAGTGAACCGGTTGTAACACATATTACATTTAGTAGGTAAATATCAGTATTTACCATTACGATACACTTTGAGTTGTTTTAACAATTAACAGACAGGGTATTTCCAAACTATGTTGAAAAAATTAGAACGACCCTAAGGAGGAAATACCATGTCAAAAACATTTGTTGAAACATTTCATTCTGAGCAGGACGTTTTAAAGAAAATCGAAGACCTTAAACTTCAAGGATATAAAGAAAACGATATGTATGTCGTAGCGCGTGATAAAGACGAATTGTCTCTTGTCAGAGGCCGTACTGATGCTGACATCGAAGCGGTGGAAGGAAACTGGTGGGACAAGTTCAAAGCATTTGTCGCAGGAGATTCTTCTGTAAGAGAAGCGTTTGACCGCATGGGAATGGAAAAACAGGATGCAGAACGCTATTACGATGAAGTCAGAAACGGTGCATTTTTATTATATGCGGATAGTGCTTATGCAGATGAAAACGATGATTACGTCAGTCCGGCAGCAGGCGGGCTCGATCCCGACTCACGTGCAGATCATCAGGTGAGCGGTACAAATTTTACAAATGAGCAGACAAATACTCATACTTCAGCTGCTGAAGGTGCCGGAAGACCACTGGCGGAACGCACTGACCAGAATACAGCCGGCGTAGATCACGATCGCGCGCTTGGTGACCGGGACCGTTACGTTGATCCGAATATAGATAATCCTGAGCCGACACAGCCTGTAAATGACAGCAGGGAGGATCAAATCCGGTCTGAAGAGCAGCCAACGCCAAACCATACAGCGAACAAGGATGCCGCTGCAGCAGATCGTCATGATGAGGATCCTGAGGAATATCGTGCGCCGGATGACCGCGGAAAAATCCTTGAGCCTTCTGAGCATGATAAACAGCAATATGGCGGCGGTCAGGGGGAAGAAGAGTTTTCACCGGACGCAGTAGATGCCGGCACACCTCGCGGCCAGGTCAGACCGGATCAGCCAAACTATCAGGGCGACCCGTCAGGTAAGCATCGTCACGGAGAAGTTGAACCACCGGAAGCGCACGGTGGAGCGGATAACAAACGGCACGTTGTAGACGGTCAGGAATCAGTCTGGGTGGATAGAAGCCAGTCGAATAGTGATCAGCACGTGGAAGCAGAGACTGACAGTAAAGGACGCCTGCGCGGGCAGGAGGATATTTCTGAGCAGAATCCAAATGATCACGCGCACCAGGAGCATCCAGGTGAGGAAAGTACATTGCGTGACCGGGACCGTGCGAAGCCATCACATGATCCTGCACTTGATAAAGAAGAAAAAGAACGTCGTCTGCTGATGGAAGAAAATCATTTTAGAAATAAGGATCGTTTATAATTGTGAATGAAGGTGAACCCGGGGTGAGTAGAGATGCTTGCCCCGGTTTTTGTTTGGCGGAAATGATCATTTGGCGGGAGGGGGGATAGGGCAAACTACACTTTTCTGTGAACCATACTGTTTTTTGTACGAAGGTTGCTTGTTATTCTCCGAAGATGGCTGCACGAGCTTCGAACCAACGTCTTTTTTCTCTGAACATCAGTCATTTTTCTCCGAACCGGCACACATCCCGTCCCGGATTGCCAACCAAACGCCGGTTACAAGCCATACGTGTATAGGTCAAATTACTTAATTTCATGAACCGCATTAAAAATTTGATGAACCACAGGTGTAATCTCCTGAACACCAGTCCAAATCTCCTGAACTACCCACATTATCTCCTGAACCCACATTAGAATCTCCGGAACCACCACGACACAACAGCGCAGTCCAACAAAAAAACGCGCCACAATCAGCGCGTTTTTTTAGAGAATCCTTCCTGATCCAGATAGGAAGCAGCTTCATCATAAGTTGTAAAAATCCCATCAAGCATATCGTCAGCGTAAACACTCCACGTATCAGCGTCTTCGCGCGTCAGCGTCAATTCCTGACCATTTGCATTCACCCAGGGCTCATCACTAAATGGCTCAAAGTCTGCCAATTCCTCAGTCAGCAGGGAATCGATAGAGGCTGCGATGATTCTGCGCAAATCCTCTTCGCTGCAGTCACGGATATTGGTCATTCCTTTTGCGTCGGAAGGGTAGTCATTCAGGTGGGCTGTGTAGACAAAGCCATTCCCGTTTGGATGAAGGTGATAGACAACCGTTTTTTTCTCACGGATGCTTCCTTCAAAATGAAAATTAACCCGCCCAAGCGAAACGTTGTGCCGTGTTAATTCTTCAAATGATTCAATAATCTCAAGCTTTTCTTCAAAAGTCAGCATTGCGTCTGCCCCCGTTCCATTGATTGATGCCGTTTATTATAGCATATTGAACTGCGTTCGCCATATTCGTGTGATTTAACGGTTTTGCATAATAAAGCACTTCATGCGCTGAAGGAACAGTTTCCCAAAGGCATGAAGTGCGGATTTTTAATATTGGCTGGTAATTTTCGCTCCAGGGGGACGCTTTCCGTGTCCGGGCGGTGAGCCCGCAGGCTTCGCCAAGGCCTCACACGTCCCTTCCTGCCACAGGAGTCGCCCCCTTCCGCTTCAATCACCAGCTGTGCAATAACAATAATGGACTTTTAAAAAGTGTCAATCTAAAAAATTGCCATTCAAACTTAATGCATTACTTCCCCATCAACGCAACCAGCAATGCCTTCTGTGCATGCAATCTGTTTTCAGCTTCCTGGAATACAACTGAGTGAGGACCTTCAAGCACGGCTGTACTCACTTCTTCTTCGCGATGGGCCGGCAGACAGTGCATGAAGATATAATCAGCTTCTGCGTGTGAGGTTAACTGTTCATTGACCTGGAAGCCTTCAAATGCTTTCAGTCGCTCAGCCTGTTCATCTTCCTGCCCCATGCTTGCCCAGACATCTGTGTAAATGACATGCGCACCTGTTGCAGCCTGGACCGGATCGTGTGTAACGAGGATCTCTGCGCCGGTTTTTGCACCTTCCGCCTGGGCGTATGCAAGGATTTCAGCGTCAGGCTCGTAGCCGGCAGGGCAGGCGAGCGTAAAGTGCATACCTGTTTTTGCTGCACCGATCATCAGGGAGTGGGCAACATTGTTCCCGTCTCCGATATAAGCCATTTTTTTATGCTTAAATGAACCGAATGTTTCATAGACGGTCAGCAGGTCTGCAAGTGTCTGACACGGATGGTAATCGTCAGTCAGCCCGTTGATGACAGGGATTGAACTGTTTTCAGCGAGCTCCTGGACTGTGCTTTGGGCAAAGGTACGTATCATAATGCCATCCAGATAGCCTGACAGCACGCGCGCTGTATCAGCAATCGTTTCGCCGCGGCCCATCTGGATATCTCTCGTGCTCAGGTACATGGCGTGCCCGCCGAGCTGGAGCATGCCTGCTTCGAATGAGACACGCGTACGGGTGGATGATTTCTCAAAGATCATGCCAAGCACCTTTCCCTGTAAAAGGGGGAGGTGCTTGTTCTCGGGTTTTTTCAGTTCAGCTGCAAATTCGATCAGCTCTAAAATTTCGTTTGATGTATAGTCTCTTAACGTCAGCAAGTCTTTATGCTGAAGCGTGGGAATGAGCATATTCATACGAAAACTCCTTTTTTGGGAAGTGTGTTGAAAAATGCTTCCGCAGTTTCTTTTCTTGTCCAGACGTGAAGTCTGTGAATCGATGCCGTTGTGATCACTGAAGGATCTGCTTCAAGTGAGATAACGGCTTTTTTATCGTCACGGTCCATCCATTGATCAAAGGCAAGCGTCTCAGGTGTAAATACAAGAAACCCTTTTTCCTGCCATGATTTGACCAGTGACGTTTCGAAATGGTTGGTGATAAAAATACTGCCGCCGTTCCACAGGTCAGCAAGCTGCTGACTTGCACCTGACAATGCTTTTTTCATTGCAATTTCAGGATCTCTGTCTGACGCCATCACTTCACCGGTTGATGTCATGACAGGTGTGAGCTCCGGTGAAAGACCAGGCAGCTTGATGTGTGAGAATACCGGTGCTTTTACAGTGAAACCGCGCTGTCCGTTAAATGACTGGGAGATACCCAGATCATTCAGGCTCTGTCCAAGCATCAAAGAAGTTGCATGCTGCACGAGCGGGACATTGGTTGACTTACTGCTGATCGGCACTGTTCTTGAAGCACGCGGATTAATCTCAATAACATACAATCCGCTGTCCTGACACACAAACTGGATATTGAACAAGCCTTTAAAATCAAGCTTTTTAGCAATATGAACAGCCGTATCACATACCTGATCAAGCATCGAAGCTGACAGTGAAAGCGGTGGTGTAACGGCAATGCTGTCGCCGGAATGCACGCCCGTACCTTCAATATGCTCATAGACAGCTGCAACCCAGGCGTTTTTACCGTCAGAGAGAACATCCACTTCGGCTTCTTTCCCCTGAATAAATTTATCAACAAGCACAGGATATTCGATCTGTGCTGAAGCTAAATAGGCTTCAAGCTCCTCATCGCTGTTCAGTTTCATCATCCCGCTGCCGCCGATCACATAAGACGGGCGGAGCAGGATCGGGTAACTCAGATCATCTGCAGCCTGCCATACTTCAGCCGGCTGATTGGCAGTGAAGCCAGGGATCACAGGCAGTCCTGCTTTTTTTAAAAAAGTATAAAAACGGTCGCGGTCTTCCATCTCATCAAGAATGTCTGAAGATGAGCCGAGCAGGTGGTAGCCTGCATCCTCAAGCTCTTTTGCGACATTGATTGAAGTCTGTCCGCCAAACTGGACAATGACAGCGTTGATGCCTTCAAACTCAAGGACATTCATAATATCTTCAGCGCAAAGCGGTTCAAAATACAGTGCATCTGCCACTTCATAATCCGTACTCACGGTTTCAGGGTTATTATTAATCAGCACAGCCTCATAACCCATTTTCTGCAGGGCAAGCACGCTGTGAACGCAGCAATAGTCAAACTCAATGCCCTGCCCGATACGGATCGGACCTGAACCAATCACGGCAACTTTCGGCTTTTTACTCTTGCGGTCATCAGACGTACCGCTCCACGTTGAGTAAAAATAGTTCGTCTTCGCTTCAAATTCTGCTGCACACGTATCAACCATTCTGTAAGACGGTGTGATGTTCCACTTCAGGCGCTGTTCTTTGACAAAAGAATCAGGCACATTCCAGAAGGATGCAAGCTGCTTATCGGTAAAGCCAAGCTTCTTCGCTTCAAGCATCTTTTCTTTGGTGACTTCAAGCCATGCAAGATCCTCATATGCCAGCTGTGCTTTCACAAGTCGAGATAATACAGACAGGTAATAAAGCGAAATTTTCGTCCAGCTATGAAGGGTTGTTGTGGAAACGCCTCTCTTTAACAGCTCAAAAATCGCAAACAATCGGCGGTCATCCGGTTCTTTGACTAGTGTTTCAAGTGCCTGCGTATCAAGCTCTGATAAAGCAGGGAGGAAGAGACCGTCAATTTTCTGATCTAGTGAACGTATTGCCTTTTGGAAAGCCGCTTCGATTGATCGTTCAATGGCCATGACTTCACCTGTTGCTTTCATCTGTGTACCAAGCTGGCGGTTCGCATCGCTGAACTGATCAAATGGCCAGCGCGGAATTTTAACGGTCACATAATCAAGTGCAGGCTCAAAGCTCGCAAAAGTTGTACCGGTAACTGGATTTTTCAGCTCATGCAGATGATAGCCAACTGCAAGCTTTGCAGCGAGACGCGCAATCGGATAGCCTGTTGCCTTTGAAGCAAGCGCTGACGAACGACTTACACGCGGGTTTACTTCGATTAAAAAGTATTCGCCGCTTGAAGGGTGCAGAGCGAACTGAATGTTACATCCACCCACAATGCCAAGCGCTTCAATGATTTTAATAGAAGACGTTCTGAGCATATGGTATTCCTTATCGTGCAGCGTCTGACTCGGTGCTGTCACGATCGAATCCCCTGTATGCACGCCAACCGGATCAAGGTTTTCCATGTTACAGATCGTAATGCATGTGCCGGAAGCGTCACGCATGACTTCATATTCAATTTCCTTAAAGCCTGCAATACTTTTTTCAACAAGGCACTGGTGAATCGGACTTGCTGAGAGACCCTGCTTCACAAGTGATAAGTATGTTTTTTCATCCTTCGCGATCCCGCCGCCAAATCCGCCAAGGGTATAGGCAGGACGGACAATGATTGGATAGCCGCAGTAATCGGCGAAAGCCAGTGCTTCTTTTTGGCTGTAAATGATTTCACTGTCAGGTACCGGTTCATTGAGTTCCTTCATCAGCGAGCGGAAAGCATCACGGTCCTCCGCTTTTTTAATCGAATGAATATCAGTCCCGAGCAGCTTCACGCCATATTTTTCAAGGATCCCCTGATCAGTCAGCGCCATCGCGAGGTTCAGCCCCGTCTGACCACCAACCGTTGCAAGTAGACCATCCGGCTTTTCTTTTTCAAGAATCTCTTTCACGCTTTCTACTGTCAGCGGTTCAAAATAGACGCGGTCAGCAGTCGTTTCATCCGTCATAATTGTAGCGGGGTTGTTATTAATTAAAATGACTTCAATTCCTTCCTCGCGAAGGGCGGTGCAGGCCTGCGTACCTGAATAGTCAAACTCAGCAGCCTGACCGATCACAATGGCACCGGATCCAATTACTAATACTTTTTTAATCTCCTGCTGTTTAGGCATGTTGTGACACCTTCTTTTCCTGTTGAATCAATTTGAAAAACTCATCAAATACTTCATGGTGTTCAGCCGGACCCGGTGAAGCTTCCGGATGAAACTGAACGGTTAACAGTGGAAGATCTTTATGTAAAAGACCTTCCACACTGCTGTCATTTACATTTGTATAAAGAACCTCCACAGTTGGAGGGATGGAATCCATTTTTACAACGTAGCTGTGATTTTGCGAGCTCATGCTTACGCGCTTTGTCTTCAGATTCATCACCGGATGATTTGCACCACGGTGACCGAAAGCGAGCTTTTCTGTTGATGCACCAAAAGCAATCGCCAGCAGCTGATGACCCAGACAGATGCCAAGCGTTGGGTAAGCATTCGCCCATGCACGATAGTCATCAATTTTATGCATAAGGGATGCAGGATCCCCCGGTCCATTAGAGAACAGTAAACCATCTAACGGATAGCTGACCAGTTCGTCTGTTGAGACGGTATAAGGAAACACCGTCACCTTACAGCCGCGGTCCAGCAGTGCCTGTAAAATCGATTTCTTATAGCCGAAATCAATAAGTCCTATATGCGGTGTACCTTCTCCATATGTCACGGCTGCTTTTGCAGTCACATGCGGCACAACAAATGTACGGATCGGCTCCCATGCAGGAAGCGGTTTGCCTTCAAGCTGCATCACCGCCTGCATCGTTCCATCTTCGCGGATGGTCTGAATCACAGAGCGCGTGTCCACGCCCGACATAATGGGGACATTATGCATCACTGCAAACTCCAATAAAGAAATACCTCGTTCAAGGGTGCCTTCATATAATTCAGTCACCACAATACCTGCAGGCTGGATTTCTTTTGACTCAAGGTTGGCCTCCTGAATACCGTATTGACCCATCAGCGGGTACGAGAAAACAATAATCTGACCGTGATAAGAGGGGTCAGTCAGCACCTCTTCATAGCCGGTCATGCCCGTGAAGAAGACGATTTCTCCCTGTACGTCTTTAACTGCGCCTTTCCATGCTCCTTCAAATGACTGTCCGTTCGACAGTGACAGCGTTCCTTTCATGAGAACCGCCTCCTTTTTATAATTAATCGCTTATGATATCAGCTTCGGGCGGACGCTATCCGCGGTCGGGCGGTGAGCCCGCAGGCTTCGCCATGGCCACACACGTTCCTTCCTGCGAGCCGCCGCCATGCGCTACAATCAACGCTTTTTGGATGTAAAGCAGGTTTTTTGTGAATAAATATAAATAAAAATGTAATTTTATTCATTTATGTGAATAAGAATACTGTCCGGGAAGGGGGGGCTTCCGGGACAGCTGGTATTTAGATTTTGTGGACGATGGTTTTTCGGGCTAGGCCAAATTACACTTTTCCACGAACCATCGTGTTTTTTCTCCGAACCACCGGTGTTTTTCTCCGAACATAAGAGGTTATTCTTTGAACCAATGATGTTTTTCTCCGAACATCCACGATTATTCTCCGAACCCGACAATCATGAACTACAAAAACCTCAACTCACCGTATACTCAACCTGCATCATTGTCTTCTCAAGCAGTGATGCCGCCTGCTTACATTCCTCATAGCTGACAGTAAGCGGAGGCAGCAGTCTGATGACGTTTGGTCCTGCAGGTACGAGCAGCAGCCCGTTTTCCTCTGCTTTTTTTACAATGGGACCAGCTTCGGTGCTTAGGACGATCCCAAGCATTAAGCCTTTACCCTGAATGCACGTCACCTGTGAGAGGCCGAAAAGGGAAGCGAGCTGCTCGCGAAGATAAGCGGCTTTTTTCCGGACTTCTTCAAGAAAAGCTTCGTTAAAAATGTGATCAACGACTGTCTGTGCTGCTGTAACAGCAAGCGGATTGCCGCCGTATGTGGATCCATGTGAGCCTGGACCGAAATAGTCAGCCAGCGCTTCAGTGCCGAGAATTGCCCCGACCGGAAATCCGCCGCCTAGTCCTTTTGCGAGTGTAACAATATCGGGTTTAAGCGGCGTCTGTTCAAACGCATAACGGGTGCCTGTGCGGCCGATTCCGGTTTGCACCTCATCAATGATCAGTAAAAACCCGGCTGATTCGCTGAGCTTCTGCAACTCAGTAGCGAAATCTTCATCAATCGGATTCACACCGCCTTCACCTTGAATGACTTCAAGCATGACGGCTGCCGTATCTTCATCAATCGCAGCCTTTAAAGCTTCTACATTGTTAAAAGGGATCGTCCGGAACTCAGGCATGAGCGGACCGAAGCCTTCTTTTACTTTATCCTGACCGGTTGCGGCCATGGCGCCGGTTGTTCGACCGTGAAAGGACTGTTCAAATGTAATGATCACGTGTTTCCCAGTCGCTTTACGGGCCAGTTTGATTGCCGCTTCATTCGCTTCAGCTCCGCTATTGCAAAACAGCGCGCGTGAAAGCGGCGTGTCTTTGACAAGATCAGCTGCGAGCTTTTCCTGGGCAGGACTTTCAAACAGATTTGAAATATGCCAGAGGTTTTCAGCCTGTGTCTGCAAAGCGCTGACCATTTTAGGGTGACTGTGTCCGAGGCTTACAACTGCGATCCCGCTTGTGAAATCAAGGTAGGTTTTACCCTGATCGTCCCAGACGGTCGTTCCTTCACCTTTCACTATATGAAGTGAACGCCTCGCATAGTTTTGAAAAAGTGCACTCATTTGACAACCACCTCCTTTAAAATCGTCGTACCTTCAAGCATTTCGTTCACAATTCGGACGGTTGGAATATCCGCTTCCAGACAGCCGGCAGCTGCCTGGACTTTTGGGATCATACCGCCGTAGATTGTGCCGTCTGAAATCCATCCGTTGATTTCATGCGGATGAGTGGTTGTGACGGTCTCGCCGTTTACTTTAATCCCTGGTGTGTCAGTTACAAAAAGAAGTTCATCAGCACCAATTGCAGCAGCGATTTTTTCAGCTGCAGTGTCTGCATTTATGTTCAGCGCCTGTCCGTCATTGGTTCTGCCGATACAGGAAATGACCGGTACAGTACCTTCAAGGAGCGCGAGCAGGGCAGGGTTCACATCATCAATTTTCCCGACATAGCCGTATGTCGCCTGATCTAAAAAGGATGCTTTCATTAATCCGCCGTCAAAGCCGTTTAACCCGACGGCCTGGATAGCCGCCTGTTCGAGCTGGTGGACGATCCATGGGTTCACTGATCCGATCAGCGTCGTCTGAACGATTTCTATGGCTTCAGCAGGCGTAACACGCAGTCCGTTGACAACGGTGGTTTCAATCTGTGCTTCTTTCAGCTTACGGTTAATGGCAGGGCCGCCACCGTGAACAATGATGACCTTTTTACCGCTTTCAATCATCTGGTGAATACCTTTGAAAAAGTCGGGGGTCAGCCGCTCGAGCAGACTGCCGCCAAGCTTAATGACTGTTTTATGTTCTGTAGCTTGCGTTGATCTGTACATAGTCATATGTCAGGTCGCACCCCCATGCAAGTCCTTTCCCATCACCCTGATTCACGTTGACCTTCAGTTTGATTTCAGGCTGCTTCAGATATTCAGTAAGCTCATCCTCTGAAAATGGAAGTGGTTCACCTTCACGGACAACCGGTGTCGTACCGATCAGAATTTCAACTTCATTCGGATCAATCGTCATTCCGCTGTAGCCGACAGCTGCAAGAATACGTCCCCAGTTGGCATCGCAGCCAAACGCTGCAGTCTTTACAAGAGGTGAGCCTACTACTGTTTTCGCAATTTTACGTGCTTCCTCATCATTCTTCGCGCCGTTCACTTCAACCTCAATCAGCTTCGTCGCACCTTCACCGTCCTTGGCGATCATTTTGCCGAGGTCCTCACATACATGTAAAAGCGTCTGAACGAACACCTTCCAGTCAGGGTGGGATGGAGAGAGTGTCTCATTTTCAGCCAGTCCATTCGCCATGACAAGTACCATATCATTCGTTGATGTATCGCCGTCTACGGTAATGGAGTTAAATGAACGGTCCACTACTGATTTCAGTGCGCTGTGCAGGTGGTCTGATTCAATCGCGGCGTCTGTTGAAATAAATCCTAGCATCGTTGCCATATTCGGATGAATCATGCCCGATCCTTTTGCAGTCCCGGCAACGGTTACGGTTTTCCCGTCAATATCCACTTTATAAGCAGTATTTTTCGATACCGTATCAGTCGTCAGGATGGATTGTGAAAAGTCAATTGACCCTTTTAAGCCGGCAACAGGTTCAAGCTTTGGAATTCCGTATTTCAGGCGGTCCATTGGAAGTTTCTCACCAATAACGCCGGTAGAGGCAACGCCAACAAGGTGTGGTTCGATATTTAAAAGATTTGCTGTTAGATGCTGCATCGTCTGCGCATCTATATAACCCTGCTTACCTGTGCAGGCATTGGCATTTCCTGAGTTCACGATAATTGCCTGCATCTTCTTTTCAACGGCAAGCGCTTCTTTTGTAACTTTTAAAGGCGCTGCCTGAACCGCATTTGTCGTATACACGCCGGCAGCGTTTGCAGGAACCTCACTTACTAAAAGTGCAAGGTCATTCTTTTTATGTTTAATACCGCAGTGCAGTCCTGCAGCCTTAAATCCAATTGGCGAAGCAATATTATTACCTGAAATCTTTTTGATTGATGGATAGACAGTTGTCATACTATTCCTCCTTAAATAAAAGCGGAAGGCGCTGGTCGGTTCGCGCCTGAAGCTATATAAAGTTTGCTATTCACAATTCAAGCTGAACCTTGGAGTGAAGGACGGAGACTCCTGCGGAAAAACGATCGGGAAAGACCCCGCAGAGCAGTGATCTTCTGCTCGAGGAGGCTTGAGCGTTCGTCCGCGGAAAGCGGAGTCCTTCACGGAAAGGTGAAGCGGTTCATGAACGGCAAGTTTCATTGCAAGTTATATATACGAAGGAACCAGATCAAGTCCTTCTGTTTCCTTAAATCCAAACTGAACGTTCATATTCTGAATGGCCTGACCTGCTGCACCTTTTACGAGGTTGTCAATGACTGAGACGATCGTGGCGCGATTTGTCCGCGGGTCCACGTGGGTTTGAAGGTCGCAGTAATTTGAGCCGTACACCTGGTTTGTGCTGAACTTTGGTCCCGGTGGCATTACTCTGACGAACGTTTCATGCTGGTAACTTTCCTGATAACATTCCTGCAGCTGCTTCTCGGTTACACCGTCAGCAAGCGGTGCATAAGCAGCTGCCAAGATTCCCCGTGTCATTGGCACAAGGTGGGTGCTGAAGGTGATGGGTCGTGTCTTCTCCGCAAACCGGGCAAGGCCCGTTTCGATCTCAGGTATATGCTGATGTTTGTTGACTTTATAGATAGAAAGACTTTCATTTGTTTCGCTGAAATGTGTCATTTGATTCGGCTTGTTACCCGCTCCAGACACACCACTTTTTGCGTCAATAATCAGGCTGTCAGTATCAATCAGTCCGTTTTTAACAGCAGGGAGCAGGCTGAGCAGAACAGCTGTCGGATAACAGCCGGGATTAGCAACCATCACTGCGTCTTTGACAGCTTCACGGTTCCATTCAGTCAGTCCATATACTGCTTTTTGAAGCGAGGAAGCTGGTGCTGCATCTTTTCCGTACCACTGAGTGTAATCTTCAGCTGATAAGCGGTAGTCACCTGAAAGGTCGATGATGCGAGGTCCCTTTCCGATCAGAGGAGGGAGCAGTCTGCTTGTCACCCCACTTGGTGTACTTGTGAATATAACATCCAGTTTCGCTAAATGTTCAATTCTGATTTTATGAAGAGGTGTGTCATAAATATTCATTAAATATGAATATTTATGAGAAAATAACTCTCCTTCATCAGAAGAAGTAAACAGGTCAATTGATGAAATTCCGCTGTGACGATGTAAAAGCCTGATCAGCTCAAGACCGCCATAACCGGTTGCACCTATAATTCCAACTTTCACATCCATCACTCCAAAAAAATATGTTAGGCATATTATAGAGATGTATAAAAATAAAATCAACCGTATTTTTATAAAATGTTGCGCAATTCTGCTAATGGTAACGCTTACAATATAGATAGCAGTAGGAAGAAACTTTTTTAAAGAATCAGTTTGTAATTTTTTTTAATGAAGTAATGATTACGGTTAGATTAAATATTTGTGAATAAGCCCTGCGCATATCTTTATGAAGTGATATTCGTTAAAATAAAAGGAAGTAATCAATCTTAAGGGAGGTTTTCTTATCAGCCGCATTGCTTCACATCCGTATGTGATGATCACGCGTAAAATTGAGTGGGAAGAACAGCACATCATCGAACACGAAAGTTTTCTGCACCTTTACCCTCAAAAGCTCACTGATGACTCCAATGAATTTTATTTCCACGAAATTCTTGATCTTTCCTATAAAGAAAGCCAGAGAAGTTTTGGTTTATTATACGTGCATACGACCCGCGGACTTTACCCTTATAAAGTCAGAGAGAATCCAATTGAATTTATCAGGATGGTTGAAGAAAGAATAAAGGGAGTGTTTTAATGAGTTTTCGATTTGAAGGCATTGATCATGTGCAATTGACAGCACCTGAAGGCAGTGAAGATGAAGCGCGGAGATTTTACACTGACCTGCTGGGGTTGAAAGAAATACCAAAGCCTGTTAACCTTCGTGGGAATGGTGGGTGCTGGTTTATATGTGGGAACCAGGAAATACACATCGGGCGTGAGGAGCCATATACTCCGCCAAGAAAGGCGCATCCGGCATTTATCGTAAAGAATCTGGAGGAACTTCGCATTTGTTTATCTGAACAGAATGTATCTATTCAGGAAGAACAGCCGATCGAAGGAAGAACAAGGTTTTTTGTCAGAGACCCTTTTGGAAATAAATTAGAATTTCTTGAATATCACGTTTAACAAATTTTAAATGAGGTAAACATAAAGGTTTTGCTTACAACCTTTGACAAATACGTATAAGTATGAAAAGATTGGTATAACAGATCGCAACTCTGTTAAGTGCAGTTGTTTTCATGTAAGGAGCGTATTTTTTTCTAAATTTAAATCAGTTAATAAATGTGACCATCAGGCTTATGGAATGAAGTAGTTAGGAGGTCATCAGCATGCAGCGAATCATGATTATTGAAGATAACGCTGACCTTCGCTTGGATCTCACAGAACAGGTTTCTGACCTGGGGTATCAATCCATACCGGTCACAGATTTTGAACGGATTATTGAGCATTTCATCGAAGAAAAACCAGATTTGGTGCTCTTGGATGTAAAACTGCCTTATTTCGACGGTTTTTACTGGTACCGTCAAATCAGAGAGTATTCCAAATGTCCGATTGTCTATCTGTGGCATCACGAAGATGCAACAAGAGGGTTACAAGTGGCAAGAGAAGGTAAGAGAACGACCGGAGATGTGTTGCCGCTGACGTCGGAAATGTTAAGAACAACTTTGACACAGTATTTAAAAAATAGATTGAAATAAATGACTGACTCCCCGGCAGAAGCCTGGGAGTTTTTCTTTTGGGATTTATAGAGCAAGGCTTGTGCTTGCAGATCATTTGGCGTATTTGAACAAGTCAGGGCGGGATTCGGGCAACTGGCGCTGTAACATAGACAGGTTCCCGGGTGTATCGCGACATCCTCCAGCATAATAGAGACAACTCCAGCAAAAAAGCAACATCTGGCCCGTGTCTGCCCTGCATGCACTTAGGAAACAGGCTCTTAGTGTCTTAAAGGCATTAAGAGGGGCTGGCGATTGTGATTCAGATAATGGGTATGAACAAGTCAGGGCGGGATTCGGACAACTGGCGCCGGAACATAGACAAATTCCCGGGCGTATCGCGGCATCCTTAACGTGAAAACCGGCAACCTGGCCTAAAATACCAACGATTTCCCCTCCGCCCCCCACATAACTGAAACAATTCACTCGTTTATCCGTATAAGTAACTAGAAAAAGTGAGGTGTCCTGGATGAAAAAAGAGAATGTTGCGCTGATTGCGGGATTATTATTTATGGCAGCGGCGGCTGCGGTCATGTTTTATTATGAAGTAGAGCTTTTAAACGCATTGGCATTTCCGATATTTGCGATTGGTATATCGCCGTACTTTTACATAAGATCGAAAGAGAAAGAAGCTAAATGGCTGTCAGAGGCTGCTGAACTTGCAGGGAAATCTCTGCTTGATGAGAATGAATGGATTTATGAGTATACAGGCAGCTCTTATAGCTCATTGACAATTGTTAATAAAGACGGGGAGTATATAGGGGCTTATAAAATTGTGAATCTTCCGCTGTGGAAAAAAGTGGTCTCGATGTTTTTGTCTGGTCTAGACGCATATTACTCTTTCACAGCAGGCGTATTTACCTCTCACAATGAACCGGCGGTTGCTTTTCAAAAAAGAAAAGAAAACGGCCGGAATGTGCTGGAAATCAGAAACCACGAAGGTAAAACAGTTGGGTATTATAAGGAAGAGAAGAAATTAACGAGAACAAATGGAGCGATCTATACAGCAGATGGGGAGCTTCTGTGTGATGTGAAAACAAAATCACTGGCCGGTGACTTTCATCTGCAAACAGAAGACGGAAGGTTTTTCGCATCATACATGCAAGGGTATTTCGATTACGCAATGAAGCCGCAGTTTCAAAAATCCACTGCACTTGACCTTGTAAAAGTAGGCGATCAGCTTTCTGAAATTGAAAAAACCCTTGCCGCCGCAGTCGTGTGTTATTGGATGAGTTATCTGCAGCGAGGAAACAGATAGGGGTGATGTTAAATGGAAAAAGCAATGTTCGCAGGCGGCTGTTTCTGGTGCCTGGTCAGACCCATTCAGGAACGTGATGGTGTACTGAAAGTAATATCAGGTTATACAGGAGGGACTGAAGAAGACGCTGTGTACTCTAAGGTGAAAAACGGCGGGACGGGCCATGTGGAAGCTGTTTATATTGAATATGATCAAGAACGGATTTCCTATAAAGAACTACTGGATATCTACTGGCCCCTGACTGATCCAACCGATTCAGAAGGTCAGTTTTCTGACCGTGGTGCCGCATACAGATCGATTATTTTTACGTATACGGATGAACAGAGAGCGCAAGCCGAGAAATCCAAATCAGCGCTTGCGGAAAGCGGTCGTTTTGAAAAGCAGATTGTCACAGAGATTAGGGAAGCAGGACCTTTTTATCCGGCAGAGGATTTCCATCAGGACTTTGATCTGAAAAACAGCTTTCGTTATGCCCTGTATGTTCAGGGGTCCGGACGTGAAAAGTTTCAGCGTACCTACTGGCCTAAAGATCGAACGCATTTAAAAGAGAAGCTGACTGACCTGCAGTATTTCGTGACGCAGGAAAATGGCACGGAGCCTCCTTATGAAAATGAGTACTGGGATAATGAGCGTGAAGGAGTTTACGTGGATATTGTGTCAGGTGAACCGCTGTTTTCATCGCGCGATCAGTATGATGCCGGCTGCGGATGGCCGTCTTTTACTAAGCCGATTACTGATTCAATGGTGGAGGAGAAGTGGGATGTCTCCACGAAAAACACGCGTCGTGAGATCAGAAGCCGGCATGCTGATTCCCATCTTGGACATGTGTTTGAAGACGGGCCGGAGAGTAAAGGTGGTTTGCGTTACTGCATCAACTCAGCGGCACTGCGGTTTATCCCGAAAGAGCGGCTTGAGGAAGAAGGTTACGGTGACTTTATGATATTATTTGCTTTAAAGAGAGATTAGAGGAGGACCTTCTGTTGAAAAATGCCAAGGTGGCTTTGCTGTTATTCGGAAGCCAGTTTTTCTATCTATTATTTCTGCCGATCTGGTTCACCTTTTACGGCGTATCACTCATGAATATAGAGCAGGATGGATCATTTGCAGGGCGCATGGTGCTGTATGCCGTTGGATCTTATCCGGTTGTACTGATGGCTGTGATTGTCATCTCATGGATGGCTTATCATAAGTATAACTGGAAGAAGATGCTGCTTGTGAACAGTCTGCCGATTGTGTGGATTACACCGATTTTATTTATGTTTATCTTTGCGACAATGTTTGGCGGGGCATAATCACGAAAAAAGCTTCACTGCCTGATTGAACGGGCAGTGAAGCTTTTTCATTACTCTCCGAATTTCGGCAGCGTCAATTTATTATGATACAGCTGATTAAACCACATTTCATACCCGAGGTCATTCGGATGAATGGTGTCGTCCAGCATATCTTCAAGCGCAATATCACGTTCAGTCATTTCATTTAAAATCGCATCATGTGTATCAAAGTAGCGCCAGCCGTTTTCAGCGGCAACTGCTTTTGTCAGGTTGTTATAATCAGCAAACGTTAGTCCAAGCTCGTTCAGACCTGATTCTGTCAGGTTTGTCTTTAGGATCGGATTGGGTGAGATGAATAGAATCTCAACACCCGGAATTGCCTGGGTAAATGTGCGATAAAGCTCTTCAAGTGAAGATTGTGTTGCTTCAAGTGAAACGCTCTGACGGTAATTGTTAATGACAGATGTCTCAAGGATTAACAGGTCCGGTCTGCTTTTGAGAACGCCTTGAACCACATCAGGGCGTAAGAGCATCTCAGAAGTATAGCCGGAGTGTCCATGATTGGCAATGGTGACATGCTTCAGTGGGCGTGATGTGCTGCGGATTTCATTTTGCAGCAGCGCGCGCCATGTGTGGGAAGGGACGCTTGCGCCAACACCTTTTGTCACGCTGCTTCCAAGTGTGACAACACGAGCAGAGCCATTTTTTAATACGCGATAAGTCAAAAAGTCTATATATGAAAGATCAGTGTTATGTGCCGGGTTAAGTTTCTGCAGCTCTTCTGCTACAGCGCTTTGCTTAGAACGATATTCACCGCGTACCATTCCCATCAGTACGAGGAACACACAGCTGATCAACAGCAGCTTTGATAAATGTTTCATCTGGCAGATACATTCCTTTCGTTTGTCGGTAACACGTTATAAATGTAATTGTAACAAAAATGTAATAATACCTCAATAGGTCTGCCGTCCTTCTCGGCATAAGCGGGATGAACACGTTATAATGGTAAGTAGTAAATGTGTACAGGAGGTTTCAGAAAATGGGTGCATTAAATCAGACAATGGTCATTGAACGTCCGATTGAAACAGTTTTTAATGAGACGATCCAAATGGAAAAGTCACCGGAAATCATGGATCAGGTCATCAGTATAAAAAAGCTGACTGAAGGTCCAATTGGTGAAGGGACCAGATATGAAGAAGTGAGAGACCTCGGAGGACGTAAAGTGCAATCTGTGCTTGTTGTGACTGAATTTGTAGTCAACAAATCCTATGCAGTGACAAGTGAACAGAATGGTGTGAAAATCAACTTCCGTTATACATTCCGTGAAGAGGATGAAAATAGCACATTTGTCACATTTGACGGAACCATCACAACAGAGGGCTTTGCACGTTCACTTTTTAAAGGGATGATTGTCCGCATGATTTCAAAAGAGGAACTATTTCATTTACAAAAGCTGAAAAAATATATTGAAAGCCGTACGGAGGGCAAGCATGACGAAAATAACGATTAAAAAAGGTTTTTCAGAAAAAATCCGTGAAGGATGGCCGCTGCTGACAAAAGAGATGGTCCAGCAGGGCAATATAGATGAAGAAGGAAAAGTGTTTACTGCGATTGATCCGCGCGGGCAGTTTCTCGCAAAGGGCTATCTCGGAAAGCAAAACAAGGGCTCGGGCTGGCTGTTAACATGGAAGCAAAATGAGGAGATCGGTGCTTCCCTTTTTAAAAAGAAGCTTGAGGAGGCCGCAGGTTACCGTAAAAATTTCTTTGAAGATGACCAGACAGATGCTTTCCGTCTCTTCAACGGTGAAGGAGACGGCATTGGCGGTCTGACAATTGATCACTACGCAGGTCATTACCTGTTCACGTGGTACAGCATCGGGATCTATCATTTCAGAGACGAAATCCTGAGCGCATTCGAAGAGATCCTTCCTTATAAAAGCATTTACGAAAAAAAGCGCTTTGATTCAAAAGGGCAATATGTAGAGGACGACGATTTTGTAAAAGGTGAGCGGCCTGATTTTCCGCTGTTGGTAAAAGAAAATGGCGCACATTTCGCCGTTTACCTGAATGATGGTGCGATGACAGGGGTGTTTCTTGATCAGCGCAATGTGAGAAAAGCGATCAGGGACAAGTATGCTGAAGGCAAAACCGTGCTGAATACATTCTCTTATACAGGCGCTTTTTCAGTGTTCGCAGCGCTTGGTGGCGCAATGAAAACAACAAGTGTCGACCTGGCCAACCGCAGTGTACCGAAAACGATTGAACAGTTCAGCATGAATGGCATTGACTATGAAGCGCAGGACATCCTCGTTCGCGACGTATTCCGCTATTTCAACTACTGCGTGAAAAACGAAGTCAAATTTGACCTTGTCATCATGGACCCGCCAAGCTTTGCGCGCTCAAAAAAGCATACATTTTCAGCGTCAAAAGATTATAAAAACCTGGTGAAGCAGGCGATCGACATCACAGAGAAAAAAGGTGTGATTGTGGCTTCAACCAATGCGGCTTCATTTGATATGAAAAAGTTCAGGACCTTTATTGATCAGGCTTTTAAAGAAAAAGGTGCACGCTATAAAATCATCGAAACCTTCTCGCTGCCGGAAGACTTCCGCACGACTGAAGACTATCCGCCTGGTGATTACCTGAAGGTTTGTGTGATACAGACGCTTTAGGTTGGTCGGGCTGGCGAGTCTGCGGGTGCTGCAGGTGGTGATATGTCGGTATTGTGGCCGGAGTTGTCTCTATTGTGCTGCAGTTTGTCTCGATACACCCGGGAACTTGTCTGTATCCGGGCGCCATTTGTCCGTATTCAGCCCGAACTTGTTCAGTTCCGCCATCTGAGACGTTCCCGCCGGCCCCTCTTGATGCCCTTAAGACACTAAGAGCCTGTTTCTCAAGTGCATGCAGGGCAGAGTACAGGCTCTGCAGGTCAGATGTCGGTATTGTTGCTGAAGTTGTCTCTATTCCACCGCAGTATGTCGTGACACACCCGGGAGTTTGTCTGTGTCCGAGCGCCAGTTGTCTGAATCCAGCCTGTACTTGTTCAGTTTCACTACTTGAGTTGCCCGGATTACATAGAAGGGCAGCGGCTTCAAAAAGTACATATCGTTTTGAAAGGAGGACCCCTGATGGAGCCGGTCACACTATCTGCAAGAAGACTCGCTGAATACGTACACCGCAGTGGCAGCATAGACTCAGCGATCGGAAGCGCTAATGCCATGATGGAGGGTACCAGAATCCATCAGGCGATCCAGAAAACCTATGGCGAGGAAGACGAAAAAGAAAAATTTCTGTCACGCGAACTCAACCTTGAAGACAAAACGTTCATTTTGGAGGGACGCTGTGACGGTCTCTTAAAGCGTGAGAGCGGTTATATCGTGGATGAGATCAAATCTACGTCAAGACAGCTCGAAGACATAGAATCGCCTGCAGAGGTCCACAGAGCGCAGGCGTTTGTTTATGCGTGGATATTAACAGAAGAGCTGGAGCTTGAAGACATTCAGGTGCAGGTGACATACGTGCAGTCCTCCACCCGGGAGGAAATGCGCTTTATCGAAACGTACAGTGCCTCCTTTTTAAAAGAAAAAGTGATTGAAATGGTGAAGATTTACGAGCCATTTGCTTTATTGATGCAAAGTCTAAGGAAGGATCGGCAGGATTCGATCGGGACATTTACATTTCCGTTTGATTCATTCAGACCGGGTCAGCGCGAGCTGGCGGGCTCAGTTTATAAAACCATCAACGAAAAGGCGAAGCTGTTTGCGCAGGCGCCGACCGGGATCGGGAAAACCATTTCGACGCTATTTCCTGCTGTCAAAGCTGCTGGTGAAGAAAAAATTAACCAGATCGTCTACACTACCGCTAAAACAACGACGCGGATTGCGGCGGAAGAAGCGTTCAGCCTGATGCACAGTCAGGGGCTGAAGATGTCAGCTGTATCAATGACGGCAAAGGATAAAATCTGTTTTAAGGAAAAAACGATCTGCCAGAAGGAATACTGTGAATTTGCTGACGGGCATTTTGACCGGATTAACGGTGCGATGATGGATATTCTCGCTAATGAAACATTGATGACCCGAAGTGTGATTGAGAAGTATGCGATGAAGCACCGCGTATGCCCTTTTGAATTCTCCATGGATCTTTCGTATGTGGCGGATGCAATGATCGGGGATTATAATTACGTTTTTGATCCGCGCGTTTCGAGAAAGCGTATGGCAGGGGAGCAAAAAAGCAGGTCTGTGCTGCTTGTAGATGAGGCACATAATCTGCCGGACCGCGCGAGTAATATGTATTCAGCCTCACTAACCAAAGCGCCGTTTTTGCAGCTGAGCAGAAATGATCAGCACCCTGCGCTTCAGCAGGCAGCGAAGCGTGTGAATAAAGCTTTTTTAGAGGTGAAAAAAGAACTGGAAGAATCATTTGCGATTGTGACTGAACTGCCGGAAGAATGGCTTGAATCCGTTCAGGCATTTTTTTCGGAAGCAGAAAGACTTGTTCAGTCAGGTGTTCGGGATGAACAGGTGATTGAACAGTATTTCGCTGTTCGCCAGCTGACTGCAGCAGCTGAACAGATTGATGAGCGGTTTTATATCTACATTCAAAAAATGAGAAATGATGTGCTGGTGAAAGTCGTTTGTATGGACCCCTCAGCATTTATTCAGGGTTCTGCAAAAGGATACAGGGCGTCAGTCTTTTTCAGCGCAACCATGCAGCCGGTTTCTTATATCAGGACCATGCTGGGCGGGGAGCAGGAGGACTTTCAGCTCGACCTGCCATCTCCATTTAAAAAAGAGCAGATTGAAGTGAAAACTGTGCCGGTATCCACAAAATATAAAGACCGTGAAGCAACAATCAGGCGGATTACTGACGAACTCAGAAGCGCCATTGAGCGGCACACGGGTAACTTTATGGTCTTTTTTCCTTCCTACGCTTATATGAAAATGGCATATGAGTTTTTTGAAGAAGAAGGGATTGATGGTGTCGAGCTGATGATGCAGTCTTCAGGAATGAATGAAGCAGAACGCGATTCGTTTTTAGCTTCATTTAAAAATGGACAGAGGATTGCAGCGTTTGCAGTGCTTGGCGGCGTTTTTTCTGAAGGAGTGGATCTGCCCGGTGACCAGCTGACCGGTGTTGCCATTGTCGGTGTTGGTCTGCCGCAGATCAATCCTGAACGGGACCAGCTGAAAAAGTATTTTCAGGAAAAAGGGTTAAACGGTTATCAGTATGCTTATGTGTTTCCAGGCATGAATAAAGTGCTGCAGGCAGGGGGACGGCTGATCCGGACTGAACAGGACAGCGGGATTCTGCTGCTGATTGATGACCGGTACTTGACGGCACAGTATCAGAAGCTGCTGCCGGATGAGTGGAAGTAGGCGTGGGCTGTTTGTGGGTTCGTGGAAAAGTGTGTGGTATTCGGAGAAAAACGCGGTACGTTCGAAGAATAGAACGTGTGGTTCTTGGAGCTACATGATCGGTTCGTAGAAAAGCCACCATCGTTCACAGAAAAAGTGTAATTAGACCTCTCACCCATACAAATAAAAAAGCGATCCGGAAGCCAGCCTCCCGAACCGCACGATCACAAAATCAGTAAACCTTCTTCACACGGCCCACCTGTCCATCTTCAAGGCGTACTTTAATGCCATGGGGATGACTTGGCGAGTTCGTCAGAATATCTTTTACTGTACCAGTTGTCAGATTTCCTGATCGCTGGTCTTTTTTTAAGACGATATCAACCTGCTTACCGGCTGAAATATCGCTGCGCTTCTGTCCGTTCATTATACAATACCCCGCTTCGCTTTTCTTATAGTATAACAAAGAAAAGCCGGAGTACCCCAGCTTCTGCCTATCCTCCCGTTTTGAATCCTACATGTTTGCCTTGAGTCTCTTAGCAATCTGCTCGTATAGATCACGGTCGATCCCCGGTGCAAATTCCTCCGGCAGGTCATTCAGGTCAGGAATCTCACCGCCATCTTCCGGAATACCCTCCTTCACAATCAGCGGCTGTCCGTTTGCGGGGTTTGTGCCTTTCCATATCTGTTTAATATCTTTATAGTCATTGTCACTCCAGGTGAACAGAACGTTACCTACACCCTGATCTTCATACTTTCTGGCGTGATCAAATACCCGGTTGTCCAGGTTTGGAATTGGCAGCATTTTTGTCAGGTCAGTTCCTGTCGCAATCTCAATGGCTTTAGCGTAAGCAAGAATATGCACGCCTCCACGAACAAGCAGGTAGCCAATCATCTCCCGTGCAGTCGGGTGATCAGTCATTTCATAGACTCTCATCTTATGCGTTCTGGCCCCGATTTCCAAAAAGAAGTTATGAAGCAGATCCAGAATCAGATTGCCGCTTGAAAATACATAATCACCACGCCATGAATTGCCCATTGAATCTCCTGCAAGTGAGGTTTGTGCAGTTGCAATAAATGAGTAGGTGTTTCGTTTGTCTGTTGCGTTACTGAGTGGTGTTAAATCAGGCTCTGCGGTGAACGTTGTTCCTTTAGAAACAAGATTGATGGTATTGCTGACCAGCTCAACATGACCGAATTCTTCTGCTGTAATGCTGGCAACAAGATCATAAAATGGCTTAAGTTTGTGCTTTTGTCTAAAGTTAAAAGACTGATACATATAATTATTTAATGTAGACATTTCACCGAATTTACCGCCGAGCAGCTCCTGAACGGCTGCTGCTGCATTTGCATCACCGTACTCAGGAGCCGGAAGATCAATCAGCAATTTATTCACACGTTTAAACATGCAGTCCCTCCTCTGAATGGAAGCTCTGCTAACTGTATGAAAGCTGAAAAACAATTATGCTTTTAAGATGGGGAAATCCATACAATTTGCTGTGTACGGATGAAAAAAGGAACCTGATTGATTTCAATGACGATATGATCCGGAGCGGCACTCGTCAGCGTTCCCTGCACAGGGTTCTTGGTGGTTTGGACTGTAATCATTGTACCTACGAGTGAGTTCAACGCCTGGTACACAAAGGGATCATAATGACTGACAAATGTAAGCTGTTGTTCATTCATGAAAAACATCTCCTTTTTCAGAATGATGTAGTATATGCAAAAAAATTTAAATCTGTTTCCCAAGATAGTACAGATGATTTGAATACAAACAGAGGTTGTTATATTAAGTTTTTCAAATAGAACAGTAATTTAAGTTCTATATGAAACAGGACTTTGGACCTTTTTAACATTGTGAACAATTCTTGACATCAGGTGCTAATTAAATGAATAATGTAAAAAGGTTGAATATTCATTCTTTTTGTTGAATTAAAATGATAACGCTTACAGAGGGGGATGTTATGTTTTCTGTTTGGTTTTTAGGAATCATTACTGTGCTTTCAGTATTTTTTGCATTGAAGCTTAAGAAGAAGAGGTTGCTGTTTACACCTGTAATTGCTGTTGCAGCATTGCTTGTCATTGAAATTGCCAAAGTTCCAATGCCTTTCTGGGATACTGTGACATTTATTTTTGATCTGAGGGGCTAATGTAGAGGAGGAGAAACATGAAGAAAATTGATAAGAAGGTGGCTGACTCCTATTTTAAGACACGTACGACGCTGATTATGATCTATCTGGCAATCGGTGCAACGGTTTCTTATGGGGTTGTCCTGTTTGCAGAGCCGCTGTCGAATATCACATTTAACGGAATTCCGCTTCATTATTACATGGGTGCTCAAGGGGCCGTCTTGACTTTTATTATACTTCTGTTTGTCAATGCGATTGTCAGTGACCGTGTAGATAAAAAATATGGCATTGATGAAGCGCGTAACGAGTCAATCGGTTCAGGGAAGACTGTCGATCATTAAGAGAGGCTCGACCGAATGGTTGTCTTGACAACTAAATTGGAAGAGCGTCATTCAAAGGGGGAACAGGATGGATACTCAGTTTTTAGTCTCACTGGCATTTATACTTTTAACATTCGGTTTGTACATAGGAATTGCGATTTATAATCAGGCAAAGGCTACATCAGACTTTTACGTGGCAGGACGCGGAGTACCGCCAATTTATAACGGGATGGCGATTGGTGCCGACTGGATGAGTGCTGCTTCATTCATTGGTATGGCCGGAACCGTTATGGTCATGGGGTATGACGGACTTGGCTATATTATGGGATGGACAGGCGGTTATCTGCTCTTAACCTTCCTGATGGCGCCTCAGCTTCGTAAATACGGACGCTATACCGTTCCGGAGTTTATCGGGGACCGTTATGGCAGTAACCTTGCCAGATTGATTGCGGCTGTTGCGACGATCATCATCAGTTTCACGTATTCAATTGGACAGATGTCAGGATCCGGTGTCGTGATCGGCCGTCTGCTTGAAGTGGATTACCGCATCGGGACAATTATTGGTGCGTGTCTCATCGCCTTTTATTCAGCACTTGGAGGGATGAAGGGGATTACATGGACGCAGGTAGCGCAGTATGTGGTGTTAATCACAGCTTACCTTGTACCTGTTATCTTTATGGCACTTCAGCTGACTAATAACCCGCTTCCATGGGTTTCATACGGTTCAATCATTGAGGAAATGAGAGTGCTCGACCGTGAGCTTGGGATTTCAGAGTATGTTGTGCCATTTACTGAAGGAACCAAGTGGCAGTTCCTGGCCCTGATGTTTACGCTGATGGCCGGTACTGCGGGACTTCCACACGTGATTGTACGTTTTTACACAGTATCAACTATGAAGGCTGCGCGCTGGAGTGGTGCCTGGGCGCTGTTGTTTATTGGACTTCTATATCTTTCAGCACCTGCATATGCTGCATTTTCACGCTTTATCCTGATGACGCAGGTCGCGGGTTCACCAATTGATCAGCTTCCTGCATGGACAGCGTCATGGGTGGACACAGGCATGCTCCAGGTTGCAGATACGAGCGGGGATGGTGTGCTGCAGTGGCAGGAGCTTCAGATTGCAAATGACATTGTTGTTATGGCGACACCTGAGATTGCGAACCTTGGTATTTTTGTTATTGGCTTGATGGCAGCAGGTGCGATGGCTGCCGCGCTTTCAACAGCCGGTGGTCTGATGATTGCTATCTCAGCATCACTTTCACATGATATTTATTTCCGCTCAATTAATCCGAATGCATCTGATAAAAAGCGTCTGGCAGTTGGGCGCTGGTCAATTGTGCTCGCATCACTTGCAGCAGGTGTGATTGCACTGAATCCACCTGGAGCGATCACTCAGATCGTGGCATGGGCGTTTGCACTTGCTTCAGGCTCATTCTTCCCGGCACTGCTCCTTGGTGTATGGTGGAAGCGTTCAAATGCAAAAGGTGTCATTGCCGGAATGCTTGTCGGCTTATCAGTGACGCTTGGTTACATTTTTGCCGCGAAATACGGCGGATTCACGATTTTAGGCATTATTGATACAGGAGCCGGGGTCTTCGGTGCATCTGCTGCGATCATTGCGAACGTAGTCGTATCACTTGCAACGAAGCCGCCATCACAAAAGATTCAGGAAGAGGTTATTGACCTTCGTTATCCTGAGCAGATGACATACCGGGATGGAGAGGTGTGGCTTGATGACGGAAACGACGTACCGCCATCCAAGTGATGGTGAATCAATCAGAGCATTTATTAAAGAGACACCGCTTTTTAAAAACAGATCTGATATTGAGTTCAGCCGGCTCTATAATCTTTGTCAGGAGCGGCAGTACGACCAGGGCGTTTTAATTGCGGATGCGCGTAAAAAAAGGGAAGGAATTCTGCTGATTACATCAGGGCTTGCTGAAGTATACGCAGCAGGATTCCAGGGTGTCAGAGAAGTGCTTGAATTTGCAGGTCCCGGCGAAATTGTCGGGCTCGCAAGTATCAGTACGATGCTGAAGCCGACGGATGAACCTGTTCATACCGTTGAGATTTCAGCGCTTGAAACCACACAGGGTTTATTTATTCCATACAGTGTCCTGAAAGAGCTCTGGGGGGAGCCTTCAGTACAGCAGTACTTTTTGGAAAAAGCGATCTTCCGTCTGCAGGATGTGTACCAGTCATTAACTGAACAGATGCAGCAGGCGGGGTGGATCGAACAGCAGAAGCAGGTATTTCAGCGGGTGCAGGACATGATGTCCTCCCCGCTGCTTACCGTTTCAGCTGACAGTACCTTAGAAGAAGGCATCGGTTTTATGGCGCGTCATGAACTGAGCGCTGCAGTTTACGTAAAACATGAAGTCCCTTACATCGTATCCATGCGGGAAGTGATGAAGGCCATTGCTGAAAAACATCCACTTTCTTCACAGCTGTCAGCAATCGGGAAGGAATGTGCGGTCATTAAAAGGAACGCCTTTTATTATGATGCACTTGCCATCTTTCAGCTGAAAGGAGACCTGCGTCACATTGTGGTACTGGATGAGAGGGAGCGGCCGATTGGCATGCTGACCCTTTCAGATGTATTAAAACAGCGCCATCGTTCGATTCAGCACCTGATGAAGGAAATTCAGGCGGTTGGACCGTCCACACTTGAAAAGCTCTCCGGTGATCTGAAAAAAATGGCGTCCGGGCTCATAGAAGAACGCGCAAGCATCCGTATGCTGTCTTCTGCCATGACGCCGCTTTTTGATCAGCTGACAGGAAAGCTGATCAATGACGCTGTGAAAAATACAGGTCAACCTCCATGCGAATTTGCTTTTTATCAGATGGGCAGCGCAGGACGCGGAGAACAGTTCCAGATGACAGATCAGGATCACTTTCTTGTATTTGAAAGAAACGGCAGTGATGAAGAGGCTTATTTTGAAAAGCTTGGAGAGGAAATTACGTCTCTGCTGGAACAGGCAGGTTTTAAATTATGCGATGGCCAGATGATGGTCAGCAATCCGATATGGAGAGGGTCCGTGACCGACTGGCAGCAGCGGATCAGAAGGTGGGCATTACGCTCTACGCCGCAAAACATACTATATGCCTATAATTTTTTTGCGATGAGATGGCTGTATGGAAATGCGGAAGTCCACCATGATTTTATGAAAGGATTGAAGAAAGAACTCGAGCACTCAGGCGTATTATTAAGACAGATGGCAGAGGAAATCAGGTCGGTACCTATTCCTTCAATTGACCACCGGATCAGAAGCTTTATTTTGAGGGAAGGCAAAGTCATTGATCTGAAAAAGCAGGTGCTTTTCCCATTTCACCATGCCCTGCAAATCAGCTCTATCCGTGCAGGAATATTAGAAGGATCAACAGCTGACAGGATTGCGAAACTGACGGAAAAAGGAAAGATTGAAGAGGATACAGATCTGAAAGAAAGCATTGATTTTATTTTATCGCTGAACCTTCAGCGCAAGCAGGAAGGAACCTCTGAAGTCCGTCCGGATCAGCTGACTTCAAGGGAAAAAGCACTTTTATCAAAATCACTTGAAACACTGCGTCACTTTCAGCAGGCTGCAGTCAGGGAAATGGGTGTGTAAAAGGAGGAGACAACATGGCGATATGGTCAAAGAAATTTGATGATCAGATCAACACAGATATTCCGCTTTCCACACCGCTCGATGAATTAAATCTGCTCGTCATCGATACTGAAACAACAGGCTTTGCAGTGGGGAAGGATGACCGGCTGATTGAGGTGGGGGCCGTGCCGGTTAAAGGGCTGAAGGTACTGGAGAAGGAATCATTTCAGTCTTACGTCAACCCTGTCAGAGAGATCCCGCCGGCCATTACCGACCTGACATCGATCAGACAGTCAGATGTGGAGGATGCCCCTGATGCGATGGAAGTTATTGAAGCACTTTTTGAAAAAGGGAAGCAACTGGAGACCCATGCGCTGGCCGGGCACTACATTTCATTTGATCTGCTCGTATTCAAGCATGAGCTGAGAAGAAATTCGCTGCGCTATCAGGAGCCGCCAGCGATAGATACACTTGATCTGCTTTCGTACCTTGTTCCGACCTGGGAGATGAAAGATCTTGCCTACTATGCATCCGTTTTTGAAACAAGAATGTATGACCGGCATACAGCACTGGGTGATGCAATGACAGCAGCCTACCTTTTTTGCGAGCTTTGTGAACGTGTGAAAGAGAGAGGCATCACCACCTGGGGAGAGCTGCTCGCACTGCGTTCATCGAGAACGCCGTGACAAAATGATGTCAATATGCTGGAAATGGTTTGAAGGTGATTGTTATGTGGGAATAGTAAGGTGCACGAATTAAATCGAAAAGAGAGGATTGTCAGAAATGACGCTTCAAAGCATTTTACAGGAATTCCATACATTAAAAGCGGAGTCCATTCCAGTAGATTTACTTGATGAAAAATATGCTGATTTGATGATCCGGATGGAGCAGTCTTATGAGATCCCAGATGTCATTACTGCAGAGTGGGAAGAGAAAAATAGATCAGTCAGTACGGTGTATAGATTAATTGCGAGCAATCGGCTGATGGATACTTGAATAGTGGATTAAGAACCGTTTGGTGGGGATGCCGGGCGGTTTTTTGTATGGATGGGAGGTTGGTTCATGAAATTTTGCGGGGTGTTCATGACATAACATGTGCGGTTCCGGAGATTACCACTGGTGTTCATGACATTACATTCGGGGTTCAGGAGATTTTCACGCTTGTCCCTGAAATTGTGTGGAAAGGCCTAGCCTCCTGCAGCGCCAAATCCCCGTCCCAGAACGAAACAAAACCGCCGCTCCCAAAAGAGCGGCGGTCCACCATCCATTATTTCTTCAAAACCTCAGGCAGCGTGCTGTAATAATCAGCAATCACACGCAGTCCCTGATCAAAATTCTCTAAATGAAAATGTTCATTCGGTGCATGGAAGTTCTCACCCGGCAGACCGAATCCCATCAGCACAATCGGCTTCTGCAGAATCTGGTCAAACGCTGCAACGATCGGAATCGAGCCGCCGCCGCGGATGAACTGGGTTGGTACGCCGTACACTTTTTCATATGATGCACCGGCAGCCTGAATCGCAGGATGATCATAAGGCGTCACGTACGGTGCCCCTTTATCAAACGGCGTGACTTCAACTGTTACACCAGCCGGCGTATGAGCCTCAACGTGCTTTGTCAGCAGCTCAACAATCTCATCGGGATCCTGGTGTGGTACGAGCCGGCACGTAATTTTCGCATGCGCTTCATTTGGCAGAACCGTTTTAATGCCTTCGCCTTCAAAGCCGCCCCACATGCCGTTAATTTCAAGTGTTGGACGCGTCCACATGCGCTCGAGTGATGTATAGCCCTTTTCGCCGAACAGTTCTTCAACTTCAAGCTCTTTTTTCAAAGCCTCATCTGAAAAGTTCAGTGCTTCATAGGCTGCTTTTTCTTCATCAGTCAGCGGCTCAACTTTATCGTAAAAGCGGTCTACCTGAATCACACCGTTTTCATCACGGAATGAATCAAGCAGACTGACGAGCGCATGAAGTGCATTTTGCACAGCGCCGCCATACAGCCCTGAGTGCAGGTCGCCTTTTGCACCTTTCACGTCAATCTGAATGCCCGCAAGTCCGCGCAGACCATAGCAGATCGCAGGCTGTCCTTTTTCCTGCATGCCGGTATCTGAGATCACAATGACATCTGAGGCCAGCAGGTCCTGGTTTTCTTCAACAAATTTTGGAAGGTTAACACTGCCAATTTCCTCTTCGCCTTCAATCAGAAACTTCAGATTAACTGGCAGCTTTCCGTGTTCCTTCAATAAAGCTTCTGCTGCTTTAACGTGCATAAAGGATTGTCCTTTGTCATCAGTTGCGCCGCGGGCATAAATTTTGTTGTCGCGAATTGCGGGCTGGAAGGGCTCCGTTTCCCATAAATGTAGCGGGTCAACCGGCTGGACGTCATAGTGCCCGTATACTAACACGGTGGGTGCATCCTCTGCATGAAGCCAGTCGCCATAGACGACAGGGTGTCCCGGTGTCTGGATGATCTGAACGTTTTCCATTCCGATTTTCCGAAGGTTTTCTGCGATCCATTCGCCGCCTTTTAATGTATTCTGCTTATGTTCTGAGAGTGAGCTAACGCTTGGGATCGATAACCATTCGGTCAGTTCTGCTAAATGCCGGTCACGATTGTCGCGGAAATATTGATCTAATGCCATTTTCAAACACTCCTTAATAAAATTTGACAGTGGATTGGCGCTCTGTTATGCTAGTGGTTGATCGTTTTACGGGAGCGGATTTTCGGCGGATATCGCCAGCCGCCATAATTAAATAACAAGGTCTGGAAATCCAAGGCCTGAATTCAGCGGCTCACCTTCTGAGTACGCTAAGCAGTTAAGCTATTTCACCGATTGAAGCAAAAACCCTCTAAAAATGCCGGGGTCGTTGCCCGGAGACAGTACTTCAAACTACTACGCAGTAACTGTGCACTTCTAAAGGTTCTATCTCACCGAACCGATTCAGACCAAAAATTCCAGATTACTTTATGAACGAATCTAACGTTTTAAAGTAATATCTGATTCACACTGGCGCAGCTTCGGAGCTGCAAGGACGAAAGAGAGGTTAGGGCTTTCGTTGTTTTAGGTATTATGTAATGCCGCTCCCGTAAGGCAGATCACCAATCCTCTTTAACATTACTCCTAAATGATTTTCATTTCAATTTTCTTTCCATATTCGCCTTAAAAGATCGACTTTTCAGTTAATGACAGTGGAATTTTTATTCAGGATAGTATACGCTAGTTCTATCTAATTTTTTTACATATTGCTAATTAACCAGGAGGAATATCGTTGGAATTTATAGCCATAGCTGCTTTGCTTTTTGCCTCATTCTTTTTATCAGGAAGTGAGACAGCGCTGACTGCTGTCAACAAAATGAAGGTTAAAACCCGTGCCGAGCAGGGTGATCGTGCGGCTGAAAAGCTGTTAAAACAGGTGTCAAAGCCTGATCAGATGATCACAACTATTTTGATAGGGAACAATATATCGAATATTCTTTTACCTGTTCTCGTAACAGTCATCGCAATTGATTACGGAATTGAAGTTGCACTTGCAACAGGGATTTTAACAGTTACGCTGATTATCTTCTCTGAAGTACTGCCGAAAACAATTGCCGCTACTTTTGCTGACCGGATTGCCTACATTGTAGCGCCGGTAATCCGCATTTTAATGACAATTTTTAAGCCGATTACATGGTTTTTATCTAAATTCACAAATATCGTGATCCGTATTCTTTCAAAAGGTGATATTAAGGAAGCAACGATTACGAAAGAAGAGCTTCGCACAATGGTGGATATCGCTTCGACTGAGGGAACTTTTTTAGGTGATGAATCCCTGCGTATTAAAGGGGTTCTTGACTTTCAGAAAAAGGACGTCGGCGATGCAATGAAAACGCCGCGTGTTGATATCATTGGCATTCCTATTGAGACTAAGTATGAAGAAGTACGTGATTATGTCATTGATAATCCTTATACACGCTATCCTGTGTATAAAGAAAATATGGATAATATCGTCGGAGTGTTTCACTCCAAGCAGGTGATCGAATGGTCATTGACGCCTGAAAAGCCTTTGACGGAGTTTATGGACAATGATCCGCTGTTCACAGTGGAGACGACTTCAATTGAACGTATTTTCAAACGCATGCTTCAGGCGAAAAAGCATTTTGCGATTGTACTTGATGAGTACGGCGGGACGCTTGGGATTATCACGCATGAGGACATCATCGAAGCCATGATCGGTCAGGAAATTGCCGATGAGAATGACGACGAGGAAGAGTCATGGATTGATGAACTGACAGAAAGAACGATTGTCTGTCACGGTAAACTGAACATACACCGTCTGAATGAAGTGTTCTCGACGAAGATTCCGGAAGAGCAGGACGTACTTGCAGGGTTTGTATTAAAAGAGATTGGTCATTTGCCTGAAGAAGGCGATGAATTCGATTTCCAGCACCTGCGCTTTACCGTACTTGAGATGGAGAAAAATAAAATTACAAAGGTGCGCATTGAAAAACGCGTTATCGATGGGATTGCAGATGATAAAGATATCGAAAGCTGATGGCAGACGCCGTCAGCTTTTTGCTTTATGAAATAAAAATTTCAGTGAATTTTGATATGACGATTAATAAGACGAGACAAGATTATAGTTCTTGAAAGTTTATTAAGAATCATTTAAGTGCAGCGGAGCGTAAGGCGGTGACTCCGGAGCGATTAGTGGGAAGCTGAGACCCCACAGCCGAAGGCGAGGAGGCTCAGCAACCACCGCTCGGAAAGCATCCGCCTGAAGCGCAGCGAAACGTTACAAGATACATCTTTTAGATAAGTTTCGTCCGCCGAATAGATTAGAAAATTCACACATTGGGTCTTGACTAAAACCAAGTGATGTTATAGGATTAGCGTATTAAAGTGAATAGCTCTTATCGAGAGTGGTGGAGGGATATGGCCCTGTGAAGCCCGGCAACCGCTGACTTTGTCAGAAAGGTGCTACATCCATCAGGCATTGCCTGAAAGATAAGACAGGAGTTCTGAGGTTTCTTCTTCTGTCTGTCGCAGAGGGAGTTTTTTTATTTTATGGACAACACAAGGAGAGTGAATCAGGATGAAATATGGTTTCTGGCTTCCGATTTTTGGCGGGTGGCTTCGTAATGTTGAAGATGAGAATATGCCACCGACATTTGATTATGCGAAAAAAGTGATTCAGTCAGCAGAGATGTGGGGTTACGATACCACACTGATCGCTGAACTGTACCTGAACGATATAAAAGGACCGGAACGGGATTCAATTGAAGCCTGGTCAACAGCAGCGGCACTTGCAGCAGTAACTGAGAAGATTGAAATTATGACTGCAATCCGTCCGGGATTTCATAATCCGGCAGTAGCTGCAAAAATGGCTTCCAATATTGATCACATTTCAAACGGCCGATTCACATTAAACGTTGTGTCTGCCTGGTGGGCTGAAGAAGCGAAGCAGTATGGCGGCGCATTTACAGAGCACGATGAGCGCTATGAGCGTACGGATGAGTTCCTTACAATTTTAAAAGGGCTCTGGACCGAGGACACATTCAGTTTTAAAGGGAAATATTATGATATTGAAAATACAAAGCTTGAACCAAAGCCGGTTCAGCGTCCGAATCCAATTCTTTATGCAGGCGGTGAAAGCCCGCGCGGCAAGCAGTCTATTGTTGAACACTGCGATTCTTATGTGATGCATGGCGGAACAGTTGAAGAAATTGAAACAAAGATTGCTGATATGGAATCACGCCGTGCTGCAGCAGAGAAGGATCCATTTGGTTCATTCGGAATGGCGGCGTTTATTATTTGTCGTGATACAGAAGAGGAAGTGCAGGCTGAACTTGAACGGATCACAGATGTAAAAGACGTGAGCGGATATGCCGGCTACAACGATTTCGTCAGCAAATCACAGCTTGAGCAGCAGGTAAAACTGATGGATTACTCTGTATCAAACCGCGGACTCAGACCGAACCTGATTGGCACACCTGAACAGATTGCAGAGCGGATCATTGAATTTGAAAATGCAGGCCTTGACCTGTTACTGCTTCAGTTCTCTCCACAACTTGAAGAGATGAAGCGTTTTTCTGAAAAAGTTATGCCACTGGTTGAGAAAAAGAGAAAGCTTCAGCAGGAAATCAACATTTAGGGGGAAACAGTATGAGTAAAGCATATGTACTGCATGAAAATGATGAATGGACGGTTCATTTAACGAAAAGACTGGATGAACTGAATGTATCTTATGAAGTTTGGCATCTAGATGAAGGGATTGTAGATTTAACGGAAGAGCCTCCTGAAGGCATTTTTTACAGCAGAATGAGTGCTTCTTCACATACGCGCGGTCACCGTTTTGCGCCGGAACTTACGGAATCAGTGCTTGCATGGCTTGAGCAGCATGGCAGAACAGTATTGAACGGCTCGCGTGCACTTCGTCTTGAGGTGAGCAAGGTGAACCAGTACACGGCACTTCAGCTGAATGGAATTAAAACGCCTGATACGATCGCAGCGGTTGGACGAGAGCAGATTATAAAAGCAGCGGAAAAGCTTGATAAACCATCGTTTATTACGAAGCATAACCGTGCAGGAAAAGGGCTTGGCGTTCAGCTTTTCCATTCGATTGATGCGCTGAAGCAATATGTAAACAGCGATGATTTTGAACTGCCGGTTGATGGGATTACGCTCATTCAGGAGTATATTGAGTCACCGGAGTCATATATTACGCGCTGCGAATTTGTAGGTGGTAAATTTGTCTATGCGGTTCGTGTGGATACTTCTGAGGGCTTTGAGCTATGCCCGGCAGATGCATGCCAGATTGATGATCTGTTCTGCCCGGTTGGTGAAGAGGTGGAGGAGAAGCCGAAGTTCCAAGTTGTGAAAGACTTTAATGAGCCGCTGTTGATCACACAGCTTGAATATTTTCTTGCGAGAAATGATATTGCTGTGGCGGGAATTGAGTTCATTAAAGATGCTGACGGCGAGATTTATGTATATGACATCAATACAAACACGAATTACAATGCGGATGCAGAAGCAGCTCACGGTACTTACGGGATGCTTGAGCTTGCGAAGTTTCTGAAGAAGAAGCTTGAGCGCGAGTACTCCGTAGTTGAAGCTTAGATATTATATTTGAAAAGCCCTGTTCAGACAGGGCTTTTTTCATTGATTAATTACGCAAAAACTGCAAAATCTCTGCATTCAGCTTTTCAGTTTCTTCAAAGACAAGACCATGTCCGCTTTCTTCAAATTTAACAAGCTCAGCATTTTGCAGATGAGACTGCAGGTACTCAGAAAAGTGGATTGGGCAGATCTCATCGTTTGTACCATGAAGCAACAGGACAGGTACTGTTACGTGCTCAAGGTCACCGCGGCCATCTTCATCTCTGAGTGCTTCAGCAGAATGGATCGTTCCATGTGCGGATGCCTGCAGACCGAGTGTGCCAAACCAGTGCCTGAAAGCTTCTGAAGGTTCCTGATGGAAGAACATATCGCCGAATTCCTCTAAGAAAGCAGGGCGGTCTTTTTGTATGCTTTCAATCATTCCATCGATTTCTTTTGCTTCAATGCCATAAGGGAAATCATCTGTTTTTGTAAATCGCGGAGCGGCAGGTGCAAGCAGCATCAGCTTGGAAATTCCGTGCTGCTGATGGCGCGCCATGTATCTCAGTGCAATCGGGCCACCCATTGAAAAGCCTGCCAGCACAGCATTTTCTAATCCCAAATGGTCAATGACAGCTTTTACATCATCTGCTTTCCGGTTATAGTCATAACCGCTCCACGGCTTATCTGATTGCCCGTATCCTCTCAGGTCAATTCCGATAAAGCGGTATCCCAAATTCACAATCTCATTGATCTGATATTCAAACATACGGTGATTGACAGGCCAGCCGTGAATAAAAATAACCGGCTGACCCTCACCGATATCCTCTACAAATAATGAAACGCCTTTTTCAACTTCGATTCGATGTGACATCAAAAAACCTCCTGAAATTAAGATAATATTTGTATACCCGAAACTTTTAAATGTACACCAATACTTTACAGTTTTATAAATCAAAAAAAATTGATTTAATGATTGACATTTATGAACAACGTGAATATGATGGGTATATCAAATAAATTTGATGCAAAGGTGGAATATGATATGACCTCACAAGTAATCGCTCCAAATGAAGACACGTTTGTAAAGTTTGAAAAGAAATTTAAAGCGCTCGCTGATCAGAAAAGGCTGGAGATTTTGCATCTTATTCAGCAGCATCACTCACTTTGTGTATGTGATCTTGCAGAACATATTGATATGCCTCAGTCCAAATTGTCCTATCATTTAAAACAGCTATTAGATGCAGGGTTTTTAAACGTTGAAAAGAAAGGGACCTGGAATTACTATTCAATTAATAATGAGGGGATCAATGAAGTGTTGTCACCTGCATTGTGCTGTCTGTTTAGAAATGAAGAGAGCTGCTGAATTAGAAGCCCGGAGAAAAGATTTCCCCTGGCTTGTTCAAAGAATCAAAAAAATTTGATTTATTAATCAAAAAAAGTTGATATAAGGAGCGAGAAAATTGTTGGAATCATTTATTTGGATTGCATTGGAACTTACCGTATTGTTTGTCGTCATTTCTTTTGTACTTTCACTGCTGCAGTCGTTTATCCCTTATGAAAAAGTGGAGGATTATTTGAGAACACGATCAAAATGGAAAGCAGGATTATTTGCAATTGTATTTGCTTTTATTACGCCATTTTGTTCCTGCTCGACGATTCCAGTTGTCGTGAATATGCTGCGAAATAAGGTACCTTTTGGATTAACCATGGTCTTTCTATTCTCTTCACCATTACTGGATCCGACCATCCTGACTGTAATGGGAGTGATTCTTGGATGGCAGACGACAGTGATTTATACATTGGTCACCGCTGTTTTCTCTCTCGTTCTGGGTTTCACACTCGAAAGGCTGGGCTTTGAAAAATACGTGAAGCCGGTCATGGTGAAAGGGTACCACTCAGGTAAGAAAAAGTGGGATGTGAAGCGGGCTTTGAGGGAGACCGGTCAGATGATGAAGTCAGTATTTCCGTTTTTAATCATTGGCGCTGCAATTGGTGCAGGTATACATGGTCTGGTACCGGCTTCATTCATTGCTGAGAACTTTGGTCATCAGGCATGGTGGCTGATTCCGCTTGCTGCATTACTCGGAATTCCGTTATATATCAGGCTCTCAAGCATGATTCCGATTTCTCAGGTGCTGCTGCTCAAAGGAATGGCATTGGGACCGATCATGGCGCTGCTGATCAGTTCTGCTGGTGCGAGCCTGCCGGAAGTCGTCCTTTTAAAATCAATATTCCATATAAAGCTCGTAGCAGTGTTTGTGCTATCAGTGTTAACGATGGCTACGTTATCAGGATTGATCTTTTACTTTATTTAAGGAGGTGGCAAATGATGCTAAAAAAATTACTCTCAATTGTTAAGCCGCTTAAAAAAGAAGATTGCTGTAAAGTGAAGATTGTTGAAATGAAAGAGGATAAGAGCTGTTAATAGACAAAAAATCCGGAACAGGTGTGCTCCGGATTTTTTGTCGTTAGCTTTTTACATAATCTGTTCAGGTCCGCCGGTCATTACGATTCCACGGCCTTCAGGTGTATCCTGAACATCAAGCGTCAATTCTTCTGCGACGAATAAAATCTGCGGATCAATTGCTACTTTGATGCCATTAATCGTCTGAATCACATCGTTTTCTTCCGGTACATGGAATGACAAGCCTATCTCAGGACTGCCTTCTCCCTGACCGGCAAAATATACGCGGATATTTTCAGATTCATACTGGTGAAATAACTTTTTGAACGCTTCTTTTGCTTCATCTGTAATAATCATTTTTGTCTTCCTTTCTCACATTAGCTTATACATTTATGATGTGTGAAAAGGGAGAGAAACGCAAGTATGATGCTGTCCGGCAGTATTAGCCAGACTCCTATTTGCCGGTTTCAGCAAATTCTTTGATTCTTGACCCGATTTCATCACGTACGCGCTGGAAGAACGCCCACTTTTCTTCGTCAGTGCCTTCTGCTTTAGCCGGGTCATCAAAGCCCCAGTGCTCACGTTTTACATGTGGAGGTGTAACAGGGCAGTGATCTGCAGCATGTCCGCACAGTGTTACCACAAGGTCAGCATTGTTTAGAATCTCTGGATCAATCGTGTCAGATGTCTGGTTTGAAATATCAATGCCTGCTTCATTCATTGCTTTTACAGCATTTGGATTAAGTCCGTGTGCTTCAAGACCTGCGCTTAATACGTTCCACTCATCGCTTAAATATTGCTTGCCCCAGCCTTCTGCCATCTGGCTTCTGCAAGAGTTACCTGTGCATAGGAAATATAATGTTTTTTTAGACATGAGAAACACTCCTTGAAATTAGTTAGTTTGTTGTGAACGCTTTGTTTGTCAGCGATCTTGTATCTATTCCTGGTTTAGTTGCAGCAATTTGCGCCAGGGTTGTAGCGATACGCCGGGGACCTTGTAGTAATCCCCCGGCTTCCGGTAGCAAATACACTAAATGTTTGTCGTATTCTGATCCCGAAAATGGTATTACAGAATAATCAGCAGCCACACATACAATCCAAACAATGTGATAAACAGCGTCGGGATCGTAAGGATAATTCCTACTTTAAAATAGTAGCCCCAGCTGATGTTGAAGCCTTTTTTGCTCAGAACATGCAGCCATAATAATGTAGCCAGTGAGCCGATCGGTGTAATTTTCGGTCCGAGGTCAGAACCGATCACATTTGCATAAATCAATGCTTCTCTTACTGCACCAGTTGTATTTGTTTCCTGGATTGCGAGTGCATCGATCATGACAGTCGGCATGTTATTCATAATTGAAGACAGGAATGCAGCAATAAAGCCCATGCCCATTGTGGCTGCAAGCAGTCCCTGATCAGCTGTTGCATCAAGCACATCAGCAAGCAGGCTGGTCAATCCGACATTTCGCAGTCCATAAACGACTACATACATACCGATGGAGAAAAATACAATGGCCCACGGCGCGTCTTTTACAACAGTGGTCGTGTTGACGGCCGGGCTTCTTCTTGCAATCAGCAGGAAGATAATCGCAATGATACCTGCGATAATGGATACCGGGATTTCAGCGAACTCGCTTGTGAAATAACCGGCAAGTAAAATTGCAAGCACGCCCCATGAAAGGCGGAACATTTTCGGATCCTTGAGCGCTTCCTGAGGCTTACGAAGCTGTGATAAATCATAATTTTCCGGAATACTCTTACGGAAAAACAGCCACAGTACTAAAATACTTGCCCCGATACTGAAGAAGTTTGGAATGATCATCCGGCTTGCATACTCTGCAAATCCGATACCAAATACGTCAGCAGAAACGATATTAACAAGGTTACTGACGATCAGCGGCAGGGAGGCAGTATCAGCGATAAATCCGCTGGCCATAATGAATGGTAAAATCATCGCTTCTTTAAAGTTCAAGTTTCTCACCATTGCAAGGACAATCGGCGTCAGAATCAGAGCTGCACCATCATTTGCGAAGAAGGCTGCGACCAGTGCGCCAAGTAATGTAACGTAGATAAACATTCTGATCCCGCTGCCTTTCGCAAACCTTGCCATATGCAGTGCGGACCATTCGAAAAAACCGATCTCATCTAAAATCAATGAAATAATGATGAGTGCGACAAATGTCAGCGTGGCGTTCCAGACGATGGCTGTTACATCAGCGACATCCTGCATGGAGACAACGCCCAAAATCAGTGCGATCACAGCGCCTCCCATTGCAGAGTAGCCGATGCCAAGGCCTTTAGGTTGCCAGATCACAAGTGTTAACGTAATAAGAAAAATCAGTATTGCTAAAAATATATCCATGACGGGACTCCTTTAAATTTAGTTACAGGAAACACGTTTCCCTTTTTCGATCAGCTGTTCGAGATGATGATCCTGCGCCGGCAGCTGGTCTAAAATGCTGCGGATCATGTCATAGCCTTCAAAGGATTCATTCAGCGAATACACAATCCACTGTCCTTTTCGCTGCTCTCTGATCATGCCGATATCCTTCATCTTCCGGACATGCTGGCTGACCGAAGGCTGACTCATTTGAAATATCTCAACGAACTCGCACACACAGCAGTCGTGATCTGCAAGAATACGCAGCATCGTTAACCGAGTTTTATCACCCATCAGTTTTAAAGCGGTTGAAGCTTTATCAATCGACATGGCTTCCATTGCGGGCATGGTGTACACCTCCATTTTTGTTCATCCGCTGATTAGTATATAGGCATATGCTTATATACGCAACAGGGAAATGTGATTTTGATTGTAAATGTTATGTTACATGTGGACGGCTTTGGCAGGATGTAGTGATTGTAGGTGGAGATGTAGCAATCCGGCTTCAGGTTGTAGCGATAAACCCGGGAGCCTGTCGTTATCCAGCCCGGCTTGTAGCAATTTCGCCAGACTGATGACATATCAGCCCATGGTCTTGCGGCATCATTCCACTTTATGCCCTGAGAAAACTGTAAATACGGCAGCGTTTTAGATAGAGCTTTCAGGGAAAATATGAGATAGTAAACAAAATCAGTCATGAACGAAAGGGAGATGGACCATGGAAGGATTTCCGTTATTCAGCACATCGCTGATCTTAACAGTTGTCACCATTGCAGTCGTAACGGCAGGCATTTTATATATCAGCTCAAGAGCTAAAAAATAGGAGGAACATATGACACAAATCGGTTTTATCGGATGCGGTAAAATGGCACAGGCAATGATCGGCGGGATGATCCGCTCTAAAACTGTCAAGCCGTCATCCATTATCGCAAGCGCAACAACTAAAGATACCAGAGTAAAGGTATCAGATCAGTTTGGGATTGAAGTAACAGGTGATAACAGTAAGGTGGCTACAGAAGCAGACATGCTGTTTCTCGGCATTGTACCGGGGCTTCACCAGCAGATCCTTGAAGAAATTACACCTCATTTAAAAGAAGAAACTGTCATCATTACGATTGCAGCCGGACTTACAACCGCTGATATCTCAGCATTTGCCGGCAAAAAGCTGAAGGTCATCAGAACAATGCCAAACACCCCATCACTCGCAGGGGAAGGGATGTCAGCGATCAGTGTCAATGATGAAGTCACCGAAGAAGAGCTGGCGGCAGTCCTGAAACTGTTCCGTTCATTCGGTAAAACAGAAGTAATATCAGAAGATCTGATGGACAGCATTCCGGCAATCAGCGGTTCTTCGCCAGCTTACGTCTACATGATGATTGAAGCCATGGCAGATGGTGGTGTCCGTCAGGGGCTAAAGCGCGATCAGGCCTATCGTCTCGCAGCGCAGGCCGTACTCGGTGCAGCGAAAATGGTGCTAGATACCGGCAAGCATCCCGGCGAACTGAAAGACCAGGTTACTTCACCGGGCGGCGCTACCATTGCAGCAACAGAAGCCCTTGAGAAGCACCGTTTCAGAGGGGCGATATTAGAAGCGATGGAAAGCTGTACCGCAACGGTGAAGGAATTAGGTCATAAAAAATAAGCAGCGCCGCGGCGCTGCTTATTTTTGTACGCTGGAAGTCAGTCCGAATCCTTCGTAAAGGTGATGGAATTAATCGCGGAGGTGACGTAATTCATTCGAAAGCTGATGGATAAAAGGCCTGTCCATTGCCACGAAGTTTGAATAACTGGATTCCTGACGCGATTAATCTGAAAGGTGATAGATTAACAGCAAAAGGTGATCGAATAAGCTGCCTGTGACCTCGCCCACGTGCTACACCCGCGCGCCACTGCCAGAGCGCCAACTCATGCTCACTCCTATGCGTTAACCTTCTCACTCCACTCCTCAACATTCCACGTTCTCGTAGCCCAGTCCTCATAAAAATCAGGCTCATGGCATACAAGGACAATCGTTCCATTATACGCCTTCATTGCACGCTTCAGCTCTTCCTTCGCCGTCACATCCAAATGATTCGTCGGCTCATCGAACAGCAGCCAGTTACTTTCATGCATCATCAGCTTACAAAGACGTACTTTCGCCTGCTCGCCACCTGACAGCTGAGTCATCTGGCGTGAAATATGCTCATTTTTCAGTCCGCATCTTGCAAGTGCCGCGCGCACCTGATGCTGGTCCATGCCAGGGAATTCGCTCCATACATCCTCGATCGGCGTAATCGCTTTTGGCTTCATTTCCTGTTCAAAATAAGAAGGATACAGGAAGTCGCCGTGGATCACTTTTCCGCCTAAAGGATCAAGCTTACCCATAATCGTTTTCAGCAGTGTTGATTTACCTACACCGTTACAGCCGACAACAGCGATTTTTTCCCCGCGTTCAATTTCAAGTGTCATCTTCGGCAGAAGCGGTTCGTCATAACCGATTTCAAGGTTCTCGGCTTCCACTACATAACGGCTGCTGCCGCGGGATTCTTTAAATTCAAACACCGGCTTTGCAGCTGTTTCAGGGCGGTCAATCCGCTCGATCCGGTCAAGCTGCTTCTGACGACTTTTCGCACGGCCCGTCGTTGAGTAACGGGCTTTATTTTTCGCAATAAAGTCTTCCTGCTTTTTAATGAATTCCTGCTGCTTTTCATATGCCTGCAGGTGCTGGTTTTTATGAAGCTCAGCAAGCTCTATAAATTTGTCATAGCTTGCCGTGTAGCGGTTCATACGGGCAAACTCAAGGTGCAGGATAATATCCACTGTATCATTCATGAAGTTCGTATCATGAGAGATCAATAAAAATGCATGCGGATAATCTTTTAAATACATTGACAGCCAGCGGATATGCTCGACGTCAAGATAGTTGGTCGGCTCATCCAGCAGCAATACTTTCGGCTTTTCAAGTAACAGCTTCGCTAAAAGCACTTTTGTACGCTGTCCGCCGCTCAGTGCTGATACGTCACGGTCAAGTCCGATTGCATCCAGCCCTAGTCCGCGTGCGACTTCCTCGATTTTAATATCAAGCGTATAGAAGTCACCTGCATCCAGCGCATCCTGGATTTCAGCCATTTCCTCTAAAAGTGTTTCAAGCTCTTCAGGCGTGGCATCTGCCATTTTACCTGTGATTTCATTCAGCTCTTCTTCCTTTTTAAATAGAGGAAGGTAGGCATCTCCAAGTGTTTCACGCATCGTACGTCCCGGTGTCAGCTGTGTGTGCTGGTCCAGGTAACCATAATGCGTGCCAGGCAGCCATTCCACTTTTCCTTCATCGTGAATAAGCTCTCCCGTCAATATATTCATCAGTGTTGATTTACCAACACCGTTTGCACCGACAAGTCCAATATGTTCACCGGCTAATAACCGGAAAGAAACGTCTTTAAAAAGCGTGCGATCGCCAAATGAATGGGACAGCTTACTTACAGATAATACACTCATGTTTGTCCTCCAAAATAAAAGTCTCCCTTCATCATAATGGATGTAACCTATTCCTGCCACCTTAAAAAACTTCGTAGTCAGAAAAGTTGCGTATGCAACTAAATGCAATTATAATAGTCAGCAGTGAATGAGAAAAGAGATGATATCAATGAAACACGCACATACAGCCGGACGCTGGTTATCAACAGTGCACCGGTACAGTTACATTTTTCTAAGTAAGACCTTTGCTGAATACGGAATCGGGCAGGGGCAGATAAAATTTTTAATGATGCTTTTTGAGCGTGATGGACTGACTCAGGAGTATATGGCAAATGAGCTGAATATTGATAAAGCTACTGTTGCCCGTTCTATCCGTAAGCTTGAAACAGAAGGCTATGTGAAAAGGATGCCACATGAAACAGACAGAAGGTCAAACTACATTTATCTGACTGAAAAAGCGAAGGATATTGAAGCATTCGTGAAAAAAGAAATGACGTATTGGAGAGAAACGCTGACCTCAGGTTTTACAGAAGAAGAACAACAGCTGGCAACTGATCTTTTGAAGCGGATGGCAGGGAATGCAGTAAGAGAAATTGAAGGGCAGGTGAAATCAAATGAAACAGCAGAGTGAAAGACTTGGACAGGAAAAAATCCCATCATTAATGGTGCGCTTTTCAGTGCCTGCCTTTATCGGCATGTTTGTGATGGCTTTTTATAATATTGCGGATACATTTTTTATTGCGAGAGGCATTGGAACCGTCGGGGTAGCGGCACTTTCTATTGCGTTTCCGCTGCAGTTGATTATTACTGCGTTTGCAGCTGCGATCGGAATTGGTGGTGCATCGATTATTTCGAGACGTCTTGGTGAAAACCGGCTGGATGAAGCGAATAAGATTTTCGGCAATGTCATCTGGCTTGTCGGTTTCCTGAGTGTCTTAATGGTTGTTGCGGCACTCGCATTTCTAGAGCCAATACTCATCACATTCGGTGCAACGGAGGAAATCCTGCCTTATGCAGCAGAGTACCTGTCAATCATTTTATATGGAGCGATTTTCCAGGCCTTTGCGATGTCCATGAATAATGTCGTGCGTTCAGAAGGAAATGCAAAGATGGCGATGCTGACCATGGTGATTTCTGCAGGGTTGAATATTGTATTGGACCCGATCTTTATCTTCACGCTGGATATGGGAATGGCAGGTGCTGCGATTGCAACTGTCATTTCACAGGCAGTCGGTGCGATATGGTTATATCTTTACTTCCGTGCAGGTAAAAGCTCTCTCGAATTCAGATGGATCGGACTGCTGCCGGACTGGCGTGTGGTACGTGAGATCACACAGATCGGCTCAGCAACTTTTGTCAGACAGACTGCAGGAAGTCTGATGTTTATTGCAGTGAACTGGATGCTTGTCATTTATGGCGGAGAATCTGCGGTGGCGATTTTCGGGATTATTAACCGGATTATGATGTTTGCGATTATGCCGATGTTCGGTATTGTGCAGGGAATGCAGCCGATTATCGGATTTAATTACGGTGCGAAGCTGCATCACAGAGTGAGTGAAACGTTAAAGCTTGGTATTGGTGTTTCAACTGTGATGGCGATTTTTGTATGGGTGGTTACGATGCTGTTCCCTGGCGCGATGATGTCTGTCTTCTCGACTGACCCTGAAGTGATTTCAGGAGGAGAGGAAGCGATGCGCTTTATCTTCCTGATTGTACCGATTATCGGTTTTCAGATGGTAACCGGCGGACTTTATCAGGCACTTGGAAAAGCGAAAATTTCATTTATCCTGTCCATGGCAAGGCAGCTGATCTTTTTAATTCCGCTTGTACTCATTCTGCCATCATTCCTGGGGCTGACCGGTGTATGGCTGGCTTTCCCGATTGCAGATGGTCTGGCGTTTCTCCTGTCACTGTTCTTTGTGTGGAGAGACCGCCACAAGCTGTTTCAGAAAACCCCTGCTGCAAAACTGCGGCAGGCAGAAGCACACAGTTAACGAAAACACCCCCGGAAGCATGCTTCCGGGGGTGTTTTTGATTAATCATAATCACGTTTAAACAATACTTCTTTCGGTACTTCTGTTCCACGTGCACCGCGTATATCTGTTTCCCCGGTTTCAGTCGGATAAAAGATAATAAAGCTTTCGGGATTCGCAACAGCAAGACGGCTTGGCAGCTGATCAAGCTGAGGGTGCCAGGCGATCGTTCCTTTTCTCGCACTCATCACGATGACTAAATCATTTTTACGTAAGGATTCAACTGGCTGACGATACAGCTCCTGCCATGATGCAAGTCTGTGCGTAACAGTCGTTACATTCGGTTTGATGTCAGCGAGTATTTTTTCGTATGGTTCAGTCTGATCACGTATGATCAGCACTTCAAGTAAGGTGTTTAACTGGGCAGCCATTCCCTTCACAATTCTCAGCGCATCTGTGAACCCGGGCTTATGATCAGAGCCGCTCGGGACTAACAGCATGATCCGGTCTGTTGTATTCAGAGGGTGACCTAGCTTTACAATCATTGCACGTTCATTTGTATGATCAAGAAAGTTGTCAATGACGCTGCCAAACAGTTTTGTTTTAGTGGATTTCTGACCATTCCATCCGGCAATAATCGTTGTAATCCGCTCTTCAGCAACAGCACGTTCAATCCCGCGCCCCGGGTTACGATCGACTTTGATCAGGGTTCTTGCCGGGATTTCAGCGCTTGCTGCGTGTGCAATGGCCTGCGTGAGCATTTTCTCTGCATTGGCTACAGCATTTTCAACAGATTTCACATCCCTCTGTACAACACTCAGTGGATAAACGGGCTCAGTTGAAGCCTTCGCACGTCTCACAACGAAGCTGAGGTCAAGCAACGTCTGGGTCGTTTTCGGGTTGGCAACCGGAATCAGAATTCTCTCGGGACGCTCATCATTCAGCTGAGGTGCTTCAAGTGTTTCACTTTCTGCGAGTTTACGCCCGAACTTTTCTGTCAGATACGGGCCTGTAATACAGGTGAGCAGAATCATTACGATCACAGCATTAACGGTTGCAACATTTAATAGGCCAATTTCAAAACCTACAAGTGTGGCAGCAAGCGTTGCAGCAGCCTGCGGAGTCGTCAGCCCGATGATGACGAAGTTTTCCAGTCTATTATATTGATAAATCTTACTCGTGAGCATACTTGCAATCGATTTACCGATCAGCACCGAACCTAACACAACACCAAGCATGATCCAGGCATCAAGGCTTGAAAACAGTACAGATAAATCCATCAGCATGCCGACTGACAGCAGGAAAAACGGGATGAACAATGCATTACCGGTGAAGCGGATTCTGTTCATTAATGTGCCGTGGTCATAGATGTAACGGTTTAATGCAAGTCCTGCCAAAAAGGCGCCGATAATCGGTTCGAGACCTGCAAGCAGTGCAATTGCCCCCGCTACAAACATCACCGTCAATACAAAGTTAAATTCCATTTGACCGTCGTTATTGGAATTTCTGAAAAACCATTTTGCGGTAAATGGTGCACCAACCAGCACGACGAGCCCGAACAGGATGGTTGAGATCACAAGGCGGAACCAGAATTCTGCACTCGCATCCCCGCCTGCAAGACCGACAACTGCAGCGAGTATGAGCATGGCGAATGTATCGGTTAATAGCGTTCCGCCAATCGCTGTTGTGACGGCTTTATTCTTTGCGATACCAAGTCTTGAGGCAATCGGATAAGCAAGAAGAGTATGGGAACCAACAATGGATCCCAGCAGAATCGCTGCGCTGAATGAGAAACCGAGATACCAGGCGAGCGCTGTTCCGAACAGTAAAGGAATAAAGAATGAAAGCAGCCCAAATAGAATACTTCTGGAGCGGTACTTTTTAAAGCCGTCTATATCAAGTTCCAGACCGGCAATGAAAATAATAAATAACAATCCGACAGTACCCAGCAGCTGGATTGTTTCCCCGCGCTCCAGCAGGCCGAGCCCATTTGGCCCGACAATGACTCCGGCAATAATCGGCCCAATGATGCCGGGGATTCTGAGCTTACTCATAATAAATGGTGAAATGAGAAAAATAATAACAGCCAATCCAAATACGAGAACCGGCTCCTGTAATGGAAGAGTCATAGATCAACCTGCTTTCCTTCAACATGTATATTCAAATTATATACGAATCATTTTTCAGAGGAAACAAATAGCCGACCACCTTCTTTGGCGATCGGCTATTTTTAATTACTCTTCAAGTTTTCTCAGCTCAGACAATTCCTCTTCAATAACAGTCAGTCTTTTTTGTGCAGAAGCTCCGTCGCGACCTACTGACTCCAGCTTCTCCAGGTCATCCTGTGCCCTGATGTATTCCATCTTCAGCTCTGCGATTCGATTCTGAATTTCATTTTGCGTCATGAAAATCCCTCCATTTTATTATTCTAACAAATTTACTTTTCTGTCGGCAAAACTTGAACGGATTGTGCTTACAAGTATAGGAAGAAGGGTAAAGATTAAAGTATTTTCAGAAAATTTAGAGGGATTTTGTTCTTAATTGTTGAAGAAGGAGACAGCACATATTTTTAAGATTAACGCTCTGCTGAAGAAAATCGTGAACTGAGCTCAGCCGGGAGCGGACATCTTCAGCAAAGTTATGATAAAGAGGGGGACAGGCAAATGTTCAAGCCATATCAGTCTGAAACAAATTTTGATGAAATGCTTGAAAAAGATGGATCAGTCAGGTCGCACTATCAGGATTTTCACAAAGTCATGGACCAGTTCAGTGAAGCAGAACTGAGAGAAAAGCATGAAACAGCCCAACTCAGCTTTTTAAGACAGGGCATCACATTTACTGTTTATAACGACAATATCGGCACGGAACGTACCATGCCGTTTGATTTTATTCCGATCATTATGCCGCCTGAAACGTGGACGATGATTGAAAAGGGAATGAGGCAGCGGGTGGAAGCACTGAACCGTTTCCTCGATGACATTTACCACAATGCAGAAATCGTGAAAGACGGCGTGATCCCCAGGGAATTTGTCGAACAGAATCCTTACTATCTGAAAAAGCAGGTAACTGGCATTGATGTTCCGTTGAAAAATCATATTTTCCTTGCAGGTATTGATCTGATTCGTGATCAGGAAGGTACATACCGTGTGCTTGAAGATAACCTGAGAAACCCTTCAGGTATGTCTTATGTCTATCAGAACAGATATGTGATGCGTCAGGTCTATCCTGAGTTTTTCAACCGTCACAGCATTCAGTCGCTTGAACATCAGCTTTCCCATATGCATGAAGCAGTGCTCGATCACTGCCCGATTAACTGTCTTCATGAGCCAAGGGCTGTTCTGCTGACACCCGGGATGTATAATTCAGCATATTATGATCATGTATTCCTCGCTCAGCAGATGGGAATTGAACTCGTTGAAGGACGGGATCTGTATGTCAGAGATAATATCGTCTATGTCAAAACGATCCGCGGCATGCAGCGCGTAGATATTATTTACCGCAGGATTGATGATGACTTCCTGGATCCTCAGGTGTTTAATAAAGATTCTGCGCTTGGCGTACCCGGTCTGATGAGTGCCTATAAAAAAGGAAATGTTTCAATTTTAAACGGGGTTGGAAATGGTGTTGCGGATGACAAGGCGATGTATGCATTTGTCCCTGAAATGATCCGCTATTACCTTAATGAAGATCCGATTATTCCAAATGTAGATACGTATTTTATGAGAAATATTGAACAGCGTAAATGGGCGCTTGAGAATCTTGACCAGCTCGTTGTAAAGAACGTGGGTGCTTCAGGCGGTTATGATATGCTGATCGGCCCTCATGCAACAAATGAAGAAATTGACCGTTTCAGAAAAAAAATTGAAGAGGAGCCTCATCAGTATATTGCACAGCCGACCATCCAGCTTTCAAGAGCTCCGGCATTTCAGGATGGACGCTTTTATCCGTGCCACGTGGACCTCCGCGTGTTTGTTATGCGGGGTAAAAAGACACACGTCCTGCCTGGTGGACTTTCACGTGTAGCCTTGAAGGAAGGGTCACTTGTCGTAAATTCTTCGCAGGGTGGCGGAGGAAAAGATACTTGGGTATTAAAAGGAGGCGAAAGCAACCATGCTGAGCAGAGTAGCTGATTCACTATACTGGATGTCACGGAATATCGAGCGTGCAGAGAATAATGCGCGGGTACTTGGCGTACAGCTGATTCAAATGCTTGAAGCCTCGTCAGAAGAAACGCTTGCCCGTCATGACTGGGAGATCGTTCTTGAGATCTGTGGTTCTGTCGCTGATTTTAACCGGCTGTATCCTAAAATGAGCACAAATCACTTAATTGACTATCTTGCTTTTTCAGAGGACAATCCGAATTCGATTCTGAATTGCATTAAATATGCCAGAGAGAATGCAAGAACGACGCGTGATATTATTCCGAACGATTTGTTTGAGGTATGGAATAACTTATATCTTGAGATGACTGAAATCAGAATATCCGAAGGGTCCCTCAGAGACATTCAGCACTTTTTAAACAGAGTCAAAATCACAGCGATGACTTCACACGGGATTGTCGATTCCATGATGACACGCGGCGTTCCGTACAGGTTTTTTAATGTTGCTAAATGGCTTGAGCGCGCTGAAAAAACAGCGCGGGTATTAAATATTCTTAATGACCAGTCCGCAGCGGATCAGAAAAAAGCAGATGGCACTAATTATTATTACTGGCGATCTGCATTGCAGCTGGTGAACGGATATGAGGAATATTTGAAAAAATATCCGCCTAGAATGAATGAAAGAGATGTTCTTTCATTTCTGATATCAGACTATTCATTCCCGCGGTCAATTCAATATTGTATCGATCATATCAGAGAGTCGATTATCTCTCTTGAAGGCGGACGCGTTTCGCATTATTCATGGAGAATGTATGCGGCGCTCGATCTGATCATTGATGAGTTTGACGAGCAGAAGATCAGATCGTTAAAAGAGGAAGGCATCAGCACTTTCCTGGATGATTTTCAGAACAAGTGTAATGATATTGGACGTATTTTTTCTGAGACTTATTATCTCGTCGAACCTTCAAAAACTTCTTGAAAGGGTAAGAATCAAGAAGAGAAACTCACAACACGAGGGAGCGGACGACCGATGAAGTACGAAATCACGCATATTAATACATTTAATTATTCAACAGCAGTTGATCAAAGTATGAACGAGATCAGACTTAAACCGAGAACAGATGAATGTCAGCGTCTTCTGGCATACAGAACGGAACTGACACCTGCTGCACTTACAAAAGAGTATCAGGATATCTGGGGGAATAATGTGGAATCATTTTTTATCGCTGAGATACACCAGTCGCTCGAAGTTAAAACAATCTCAACAATCAGTATCCAGCGAAGTCCATTCATAGAACGGATAGACTATTCACCGGAAATGAAATCAATTTTCCATTCAAACATTTTCAGACAGCAGTATTTGCCATTTTTAAATCAGACGGGGTATACATTTGTCACGCAGGATCAGATTAATAAAGTGATTAATGAAATCGGAGATACTGAAAATCCCGTTAAATTCTCACTGGATCTGATGAGATATGTATATAACCTGTTCACATACGATCCTGAAGCAACGGATGTGAATACAAAAGCAACCGAATCGATCGAAGGGTGTAAAGGAGTATGTCAGGATTATGCCCACGTCATGATCGGGCTGCTCAGAGCACACAATATTCCGGCGCGATATATCAGCGGCTATCTCTATGTCGGAGAAGATTCAGCGCTGGTCGGTGATGCCGCGACTCACGCATGGGTTGAAGTGATGGTGCCGGGTATTGGATGGGTCGGACTGGATCCAACAAACAATGTAGAAGCGCTTGAGAATCATATCAGAATCGGAGTAGGACGTGACTATGCTGATGTCAGTCCACTTCAGGGTGTATACCGCGGGGGAGAACAGGAGCTTGATGTGAAAGTCAGCGTTAAACTGCTGGATCAGTAAAATTGCTGTATCGAAGTGAAAAAGGCGATGTATAAAATGAGTCTTGGACTACAAGATCATTATATAGAGCGAAAAGTATTTTTCAATAGAATCCTTCTCAGTGGAACGGAGCGTAAGGTGGCGACTCCTGCGGCAGGAAGGGACGCGTGAGACCTGGCATGGCGAAGCCTGCGGGCTCACCGCCCGGCCGCGGAAAGCGTCCCCCTGAAACGGTTAAAAGAGGCTGGACATTTTTGTTCATGCCTCTTCTTTTGTATTTACGCTTTGTTAAAGTCCATTGATGTTTCTGCACAGCTGGTGATCGAAGCGTAAGGTGGCGACTCCTGCGGCAGGAAGGGACGTGAGAGACCAGGCATGGCGAAGCCTGCGGGCTCACCGCCCGGCAGCGGAAAGCGTCCCCCTGAAGCGTAGATCAACAGCCAACTTTAACAAAGTCTATATTTAAATAAGAGCACATCCACACCGCTGGAATTGTTTAGGGATCGAAGTAATGGTCGATATAAGGATAAAGGCGGTGAACACGATGAAGTCACGGACTGCAGCAGTGATTGGTTCGCATACAGCCACAGGCCGTGAACTAATTAAAGAACTGTGTTCACGCCGCATGTATGCTGAAGTAATTGTTCTGTCTGAATCTGAGGTGACATACAGCCATGAGAAAATGTCAGAGCGAATCATTGATTTCAGATACTTCGAAGCGGGTCACCTCGGTATTGTGGATGATGTGTTTTGCTGTATGCAGCCTTCCAACGACCCGTGGTTTGATCCGCTCATGGTGGCTGCAGCAGTGAAGAAAAGTAATGCCTCACAGTATCTTGCATTATCTTCTATGGGAGCAGATCCCCGTTCTATATTAAGACTGAATAGAATGTATGGCGAATACGAGCTTCAGCTCAAAAAACTAAAGCTTCCCTCTCTCCATATTTTCCGTCCATCCATTTTGTTGACAAATCCGGATGACTTTGGCGTGAAAGAGTCAGCTGCAGAGAAAATCATGACTTTCGCAGGCTGGGCGATGGTTGGCCCCTTAAAAACGTACAAGGGCATCAGAGCCTCACAGCTGGCACTTGCAATGACTGAAAAGGCGCTCAACGGTAAATTTCCAATTGCAGCAATCTATAAATCCGGTGAAATTGAAAACACGAAAAGAAGTGAATCAGAGACTTAATTCTTCTTTAAAAGCAGGATAACTGGTAAAGTATTATGCATATCAGTTTGAACTTAAAGGTGGTGTCACGGAGTTGTTTAATTCTCTGTTATTTACGGCGATGCTTGTCGTCTTTTTAGGAATACTGTCACAATGGCTTTCATGGCGCATCCGTATGCCTGCGATCGTCGTCATGTCGGTTGCCGGAATTATCGTCGGACCGGTACTCGGGTTTATTAATCCTGAGCAGGAGTTTGGTGATTTATACGGACCGATTATTTCGATGGCCGTTGCGATTATCTTATTTGAAGGAAGTCTGCAGCTGGACTTCCGGGAAATACGTGATCTCGGCAGGCCCGTTTTCAGAATCGTGACATTCGGTGCTTTTATTGCCTGGATTCTCGGATCATTAACAGCGCATTACATAGCAGGACTTTCTTTACCTGTCGCGTTTGTCATCGGGGGACTGTTCATTGTAACAGGACCTACCGTGATTTTGCCGCTTCTTAGACAGGCAAAACTGAAGCCGAGGCCGGCAAAAATTTTAAAATGGGAAGGGATCATTGTAGATCCATTCGGTGTCCTTCTTGCATTATTTGCATTTCAGATTATCCTGTTCTTTATTGACGAAGCAGTTACATTTACAAACCTGCTCCTCTTCTTTGGTGCCGCGGCCTTTGCAACCGTGCTCGGCTGGGCGCTCGGACGTGGTATGGGATGGATGTTTGAAAAGGGGTATATTCCTGAATTTCTAAAGTCACCTGTTCTATTTGCTGTCGTTCTGTTCTGTTTTAGTGTGGCAGATGAAGTGATGCATGAAACAGGTCTGTTATCGGTTACAGCAATGGGAATGACTATGGCAAATATGCATATTTCATCTATTGGTGATATGCGTCATTTCAAAGAAAATATCTCAGTACTGCTGATTTCAACAATTTTTATCATGCTGACAGCGTCACTGCAGGTAGAAACATTACTTGAAATCTTTAACTTAAGAATCATCGGCTATGTTGTACTGATGCTGTTGATTGTTAGACCGCTATCCATCTGGCTGTCGACGATCGGAACGGATTTGTCCTGGCAGGAGCGGACGCTTGTCGGCTGGATTGCACCGCGTGGAATCGTCGCGCTGACTGTATCCGGCTACTTTGCATCCGTGTTGCTTGATACGGGGTTTGAAGATGCTGAAATTTTGACTGCGCTCACCTTTGCGCTGGTCTTCTCCACTGTAGTTGCCCACGGATTTTCTATTGGCTGGGTAGCGAAAAAGCTGAAGCTTGCAAATGATGAGGGACCTGGAGTGATCGTGGTTGGAGGAAACTCCTTTACCAGAGGACTTGCGCATACGCTGCATGAGATGAAGGTGCCTGTGATCCTTGTGGATTCAACGTGGCGCAACCTTGCACCTGCAAGACAAAGAGGTGTGCCGACATTCCACGGAGAACTATTGTCTGAGCAAACTGAATACAGACTGGATATGACACCTTATGAAGCAATTCTGGCTGCTACCCCACTGGATTCTTATAATGCTCTGGTGTGCTCGACTTTTACACCTTCCATCGGGCGTAAGCATCTGTTCCAGGTTTCCATGGAGAAAACACATGATGCTGATCTGGCAGGATTGAAGCACACTGTCGGCGGCAGAACCCTGTTTGATGAACAGGCAACTCTGCAGGAGCTTAACCGCCGGGTTGAGAGTGGACATGTATTCAGACGCACACAGATTACAGAGCAGTATACGTATGAAAAGTACAAAGAAGAAATCAATGAGGATGATTTCCTGATTGGCGTGCTGAATAAGTCAGGTCACTTTGAACCATTCGTAAAAGACTGGGAAGAAGTGATTAACCCTGGAGATACATTAGTCAGGCTGACTGCTCAAACGAAAGAAGTTGAGAAAGTAAAACAAAAGATGAATGGTAATAAATAATGAATTTAATTCCGGGAAGCGCTGCGCTTTCCGGATTTTTTATGGGGAAGGTTTTGTATGAGTTGCAGCAATTCTCGTCGTTGTTGAAGTGATCAACCCGTGAGAATGTAGCAATCTGAGCCGGGTATGTAGCGATCCCCCGTGACCTTGTTGCAATTCCTGTTCACCTGTGTCGTATCCACTCTCATCTTCACACCGCCAGCCACTCTTCGTGCATTTAAGAAACTAAAGACCTGTTACTTGAGTGCATGTAGAGTTGGGTATAGTGACAGGATAAAGTTACAGCTTTTCCGGCTGAGGTGTAGTAATCAGCTTTGTGGCTTGTAGCAATTTGTCCCGGGTGAGTATGTGTTTTCCTTCAAGCTGTAGCGATACACCCGGGAAGTTGTACCATTTCGCTTAAAAACTGTCGGGATCCGCCCGAAAAGTTTTCGTGATCATACAAGCCAACGACAGCAATCCGTCCTAAGCTTGACGCAATGTTCTCCAGCCCCTCAAACCACCCCGACCGGTCAAATATGTTATACTCACTAACAGAATTGAACTAAAAAAGGACGGATTTAACCATGAAGAAAACAGTTGTACTGGCTGAAAAGCCGTCAGTCGGCCGCGACATTGCACGCGTGCTGAACTGTCATAAAAAAGGAAACGGTTATCTTGAAGGGGACAATTATATCGTCACCTGGGCGCTGGGTCACCTGGTTACGCATGCGGACCCGGATCATTACGGGGATCAGTATCAGTCATGGCGTCTTGAAGATCTGCCGATTTTGCCAAAAGAGATGAAGCTTGTTGTGATTAAAAAGACCGGTAAACAGTTTCAGGCAGTAAAAAGCCAGCTGACACGCGGTGATGTCGGAGAGATTGTTATTGCAACCGATGCAGGCCGTGAAGGTGAGCTCGTTGCCCGCTGGATTTTGGAAAAGGCAAGAGTAAACAAGCCAGTGAAGCGCCTGTGGATTTCTTCAGTGACTGACAAAGCGATCCGTGAAGGCTTCAAAAATCTAAAAGACGGTGATCGCTACGTGCCGCTTTACCATTCAGCCGTTGCCCGTGCAGAGGCGGATTGGATCGTCGGGATCAATGCCACGCGGGCACTGACAACAAAATTCAACGCCCAGCTGTCATCAGGAAGGGTACAGACCCCTACGATTGCGATGATTGCTATGCGCGAAGAAGAGATTAAGCAATTTAAGCCGAAAAAGTTTTATGGACTTCAGGCAAAAGCTGACGGTCTGACGCTGAAATGGACGGATGGAAAAACCAATCAAACGTTTGATCAGCAAAAAGCAGATCAGCTTTTAGCAAAAACAAAAGGTCATGAAGTGATCATTAAAGATGTGAAAAAAACACCGAAGAAGACGTATCCAAAACCTTTATATGATTTGACTGAACTGCAGCGCGATGCCCATAAACGCTATCACTTTTCAGCAAAAGAAACGCTTTCCGTTTTGCAGAAGCTGTATGAGCAGCACAAGCTCGTGACTTATCCGAGAACGGACTCCCGTTTCCTGTCATCTGATATGACCGAAACACTTGCTGACCGTTTGAAAGGGATGAAGGTGCCGCCATACGCACAGCATGTGGTGAAGCTTCTGCGCAAGCCGATTAAAGCAGGCAGCTTTATTAACGATGCAAAAGTATCTGATCACCACGCGATTATCCCGACCGAAGAAACGCTGCGTACTGAAAAACTCAATGATAAGGAATGGAAAATCTACAGCCTGATTGCCGAGCGCTTCCTTGCTGTACTGATGCCACCTTATGAATATGAGCAGACCGTTGTGACAGCAGAAATTGGCGGGGAAACCTTTACCGCTAAAGGAAATATCCCAATCAAACTCGGTTTTAAAGAGCTGGATCAGAGTGAAGAAGAACAGCATGCAGCACTGCCGGACGTTGAAAAAGGAAGCCGTCTGAAGGTGGGGAGCATCAATATCACAACAGGTGAAACACAGCCGCCTGCAAGATTTAATGAAGCGACACTGCTCTCAGCAATGGAAAACCCGAAAGCGTATATGCAGGGTGAGAAGAAAGAGTTAGTAGACAAACTTGGAGAAACAGGCGGGCTTGGAACCGTTGCAACACGCGCAGATATTATTGAAAAGCTATTTAACAGTTTTCTGATCGAAAAGCGCGGCAACGATATTTTCCTTACGTCAAAAGGACGTCAGCTGCTGGACCTTGTACCGGAAGAACTAAGATCACCTGCACTGACAGCCCAGTGGGAACAGAAGCTTTCTGCCATTGCTGATGGAAAGCTGAAGCAGCAGGCGTTTATGAGTGAAATGACACAGTTTTCAAAAGATGTGGTACGTTCAATTAAAAACAGTAAAGCTCAGTACAAGCATGACAATATGACAGGTACACACTGTCCTGACTGCGGCAAGCTCATGCTTGAAGTCAACGGCAAGAACGGCAAAATGCTTGTCTGTCAGGACCGTGAATGCGGTCACCGCAAAAATATCGCCAAGAAAACCAACGCACGCTGTCCGAAATGTAAAAAGAAAATGGACCTGCGCGGTGAGGGGGATGCTCAGACATTCAGCTGTGTCTGCGGCTACCGTGAGAAAATGGATGCTTTTCAAAAGCGCCGTAAAGAAAACCAGAAGAACAAAGCTGGCAAGCAGGACGTGAAGAAATATATGAAAAAACAAAATCAGGATGAGCCGGTGAATACAGCGCTCGCTGATGCTCTAAAGAATTTGAAGCTATAAGAAAAAGCGTTTCTTTCCTTGAAGGGAGAGAAACGCTTTTTTAGTAGCGGTACAGCGGGGACGGAGTTGACTGTTCCACTTTTAGAATCATTCCAAAAATGAACCGTCGAACTCCGTCCCCAATAAGCCGCCTTCATCATATCTAACCAACTTCCACACTGTTAGCAGAAGCTCTCTTATAAAAAATCATAAAGAACGTCACACTTGCAGCAGCAAGCAGCGTCAGGACAAGGAACAGATTACTGTAAATGACATTGTCCCCGCTTGAAGAGAGGGGATTTAAACGAAGTGTCACACCCTGTATTTCAAGGACAGCTCCAAAAATGGCACTCGCAAATGCGCCGCCCATAAAGTTCAGCAGGTTAAAGAGTCCAATCCCGACACCGTTTTCTTCACGGCTTAATGTAGAAGAAAGAATGTCAGCAGTCGAACTCTGAACGAGCGGGAACCCAAGATACGCAACCAGCATACAAATCGAAATAATCCAGGCCTGACTTCCGGCAAACGTTGAAATAAGCAGACAGCCGCCGGCAATCAGGAGCAGTGCGGTAATAACCACCGGCACACCGCCGCGCTTATCAATCACGCGCCCGCCATATTGACCGAGGAACCCTGAAATAATTGCACCAGGGAAAAGCACAAGACCAATGCCAATAGTTGAAAGCGTATTTAAATCACGCAGCATGATCGGGATGATAAAAATCAGCCCAAACAGACACGACGTTCCAAAAAAGCTCGTCAGCACTGTCACGGTATAGCGCTTATTTTTCAAAATCGCAGGCTGGATAAACGGGTTCTTCGCCTTCAGCGTCCACCATACGAATAAACCGCCTGCAACAGCCGTCACAGCAAGAAGCCATAAAGTATAAGTCGTGATTACAAATAGTAGGCTCGCCACAGTGATTGCAATTAAAATCGCACCCGGAATATCAATACTGCCCTGCTGTCTTTCCTCAGCCGGCAACCACTTTCTGAAAAGCGGAATAGACAGCGCAGACATCATGGACAGGATAAATAAAAAACGCCAGTCCAGCACACCGCCAATGAGTCCGCCTACAATCGGACCGACACCGGACGCAAACGCAACAGTAGATGCCACATATCCGAATACCTTACCGCGGCTTGAAGGCATAAACCTTGCAGGAATAATAAATGAAAGTGCAGGGATACTCGCACCACCCATCGCCTGAAAAATTCTTGCCACGATTAAAGAAGGGAAATTCGGTGATAAAAATCCGATCAGAGAACCGATCGCAAAAAGCGAAATTCCGATTGTAAATAATGTACGGATCGCAAACAGGTCAGCAAGCTTTCCATACATTAAAGAACCGATCGCAAAAACCAGAATATACCCGGTCAGCACCCAGCTTACCTGAGAAGGAGACAGCCCGAAGTCTGCAGCAATATCCGGAATCGCTACATTAAACATCGTCCCATTCATCACTGTAAACGCCAGTATCAAACAAATTAAAAAAGTCAGCTTCTTCTTCTGACTATCAGGAACTTCTTTTATATCAGTCATTGTTAAAACCTCTTACTTTCTGTTTAGCTTTGGTAGATTGGCTGATGAACTCCGCTTCAGGCGGACGCTCACCGCCCGGGGGCAGGAAAGCGCAGTCCTCCACGGAAATCAACACCGGTTGTCTTCGTTAAATACTTCGCTATCCAAAATAATCATAGAGCCTGCAACCGGAATTGTAAAACGGTTTAGCGCTAATCGTGTAAAATAAAAATAATCAGAAAACGCAAAGGGGAGTTTCAGGATGGGTAAAGGAAAGACAAATGCCATGCGAATGCTGGACGCTGCATCAATTCCATACGGCACAACAGAATACGATACAAAAGACGGACTGACAGATGGTGTGTCAGTCGCTGAAAAGGTTGGACGCAAGACAGAAGAAGTGTTTAAAACTCTTGTCGCTCATGGGATATCAAAACAGTACTATGTATTTGTTATTCCCGTTGACCGTGAATTGAACCTCAAAAAAGCTGCAGCTGCTGCAGGTGAAAAGAAAGTGGAAATGATTCCGATGAAGAGCCTGCAGCAAATTACCGGTTACATCAAAGGAGGATGTTCTCCGATTGGCATGAAAAAGCCGTTTCCAACTTTGATAGACGGTTCTGCAAAAGAGCTGAAAACGATACTGGTCAGCGCCGGGCAGGTTGGTAAACAAATTGAAATAAATCCCATGGATCTCAGTCAGGTCACGGCTGCAGCCTTTGCTGAACTGACTTGAAAAACTTTCGAAAGTTTAACTGTTTCTCCTGCCGGGTAGAGTTCTTCTGTAGAACAATTTACAGCAATTAACCAGGAGGAGATAAGCATGAGTCTATTTTACAAAGAGTTCACAAACGATGAGGAAGTAGTAAATGCAATTGGCTCCATTAAAGCAAAAGGTGTTAACGAAGATACGATTTACGTTGTGACACACGACGATGACCGTACAAAACGAATTGCTGACAACGCCGATGCGAATACGCCAGGCGGATTCGCAACAAAAGCAAAAAACATCTTCAGTAAAAAAGGTGATGAGCTGCGTGATCAGTTCAAAGACCTTGGTTTTACACAAACTGAAGCAGAAAATTTAGAAGAAAAACTTGATGAAGGTAAAGTCATTGTCGTTGTAAAAGACGCACCGGCAGGCTTTACAGTATAAATTTTAAGAAAATCTGTCCTCGTAGCAGGGCAGATTTTTTTGCTTGTAAAAGGCAGTTAAAGATAATAGATATAGGTCTATTTTCACTAAAAGTCGAACCTTCATGGTGGTACGCCGAAGATGATCTATTAATCTCCGAACCCTGGATGTTTTCCGCCGAACCCGTACAACACCCATAATCCCCCATCACCAAAAAAACCACCATATATGTTAAAGTAGTCTAAGTGAAAAATAGGATCTATTTAAATGAAAGAAGGATTTTACATGAATAGAAGAGAAAAAACGCTGCGCTGGAGCTTTTTCATTATAGGACTCGTGATTTTAGGTCTGGGCATCTCTTTGACAATTAAAGGGCAGCAGCTTGGCATCGGGCCATGGGATGTGCTGCATGTCGGATTGTTTCAGCAGCTGGGGCTTACAGTCGGCACGTGGGCGATTTTAGTCGGGGCGCTGATTATTGCATTAACAGTGGTCGTGACGAAAAAGCCGCCACGCATCGGTGCGATTTTGAATATGCTGTTAATCGGAGTATTTATTGATTTCTTCAACTGGCTGATTCCTGAACCGCAGTCCTTGATCGGTGCAATCGTGATTTTACTCGCGGGTATTGTCGTGATGGGCTATGGGGTAGGAATTTACGTATCTGCAGATCTTGGAGAAGGGCCACGGGATACAATTATGATGATGATTGTCAGAAGAACAGGATGGAATTTGTCTAAGGTACGCCGCAGTATTGAAATTGTTGCGCTGATCATTGGCTGGCTGCTCGGTGGCCCGGTTGGCATCGGAACAATTCTGATTGCATTCTTTACCGGAACGATCGTGAATCTGTCACTGCCACAGAGCCGTATCGCCCTGCAAAAGCTGCTGACGAAAGAAGCAAAAACAGCAGCACATCATGCGTGATTTCCCGAGCAAATCGGTTGGTTATAAAAAGAACGTCCTGTAAACTTATATGAAAACGCAGGAGTGATGTTTGTGTACGATTTTACAAAAACAGATGCGCAGAAGAGAATGCTGGCTGACCTTAACAGACTCATTCCTTCATTTAAAAAGCGTGAACACTTACTTGATGAACCGAATGCTTATCCTGAGAAAAATATTAAAGAATTAATAGACCTGGGCTATTCAAAGCTGACGCTGCCAAAGGAATTCGGCGGTCAGGGAGAGGGGCTTTATGAGCTTGTGCTCGGTCAGGAAGCGATTGCTAAAGGGAGCGGTGCAACGGCATTATCTATGGGCTGGCACACCGGCACCCTGCTTGAATTCAGTGAGAGGCGCCACTGGAAAAAAGAAGCAGCAGATTTTATTTTGGAAAAGATCAAAGATGGTGCGATTGTAAACACTGCTGCGACTGAAAAGGGTGCCGGCAGTCCTGCAAGAGGGGCATTGCCGAAAACGACGGCAGTGAAAACCGCTTCAGGATGGGAGATTACCGGTGAGAAATCCTATACCTCCCTTGCGCCAATGCTTGACTATATTTTCGTGACAGCTGTGATTGATGGGACAGATCAGGTCGCAACCTTCATCCTACCGGGTGATGCTGAAGGTGTGTCAATCAGAGAGTCGTGGGACAGTATCGGTATGCACGGAACCGCCAGTCATGATCTCGTGCTGGAGAAGGTTGAAGTGCCTGAGCGTTATATGCTCAAGGATGGTGCAGGAGCTGGTGCCAAGCCGCCAATGAGCTGGCTGCTTCATATTCCTGCCTGCTATATTGGAATCGCCGGCGCAGCACTTGAAGATGCCACGTCTTTTGCAGCATCTTATGAACCGGCTTCGCTCGGAGAACCGATCGGAAGCCTTCCGAATGTGCAGGAAAAGCTCGGTGATCTGCAGGTGAAGCTGCTAAGTGCGAGACAGGTGCTTTATCATACAGCTGAAAGCTATGAGCGTGCGGAAAATAAAGAGGATGTACGAGTACTATTGAGCTCAGCAAAAGTACATGTGACCAATGCAGCGATTGAGATTGTTGAAAAGTCGATGAGAATTGTCGGGCCGCAGAGTATGTCTGCCTCAAGTCCGATGCAGCGCTATTACCGCGACGTGCGGATGGGGCTTCATAACCCGCCGATGGAGGATATGGTCAAAGGACAGTTTGGGAAGAAGATGGTGGATCAGTGAGGCTGAAATGGTGAAGGGGAGTCGGGATTAATTGAATCATCAATGGGATAAATCGATCACCTTTTCAGTTAATTACGTCACCTTTACGATTGATTCAACGTTTATCGGTCTGGTGCACCGGAATTAGCTCACCAATTTTATTTTTCTATCATCTTCTGACTTTATTCGATCACCTTTTGACTTATTCATTCGACCACACGCACGTCCATTAACTCGCAAATCCAGCACAAACAAAAAAGCCGTGATCCCGGGAACAACATTCCCCGGGGCCACGGCTTTTTACTATTCCAATGTTACATTATCAATCTTCACTTCATGCGCATCATTTGATTCACCTGCAATTTTACCTAACAGGAACTTCAGGCTGAGCGCCTGCTGAGTTGCCGGAGTAAATGTGAATTCATATGTCTGCTGATCAGCTGTCAGCTCCACGACCTCAGATAATGAACGGGCATATGCAGCATCTTCAACTGTCACTTCCATCTTCCGGTCAACAGTAGAACTTGCATCAAACTTCAGCGTATAAGGTTTTCCAGGAAGCAGTGACAGGTTCTCCTGATACAGCTGAACGCCCCATGGTTCAGCACTCTGCTGTCCAATCTGGATCAGCGCCTGATCATTAACAAGCTGCAAACTGCTTGGAGCTGCATCCCAATGAAAGTATGACACCCAAGGCTCAAGACTTCCATCAAATGTTCCATTCTTAATTGGTGTCTCACCTGCAGGACCACCAACTCTTTTCAGTGAAAGGTTATCAAGTTCAACATTGCCTTCTCCACCAAATGAAACAACAAATTGTGCATTCAGGTCAGTGATATCAGGCATTGTGAATGCTACATTCTGTGTTGACCATTCCTCGTCAGCTGAAATAACTTCGCTTGCATAAACGGTCGAACCATCTTCGCTGAGCAGTTCAATTTGAACGTCGCTTTGATCAGCTTTTACTTCAAGTGCCAGTTCATAAGGGCTCTCGCTTTGCAGCTGAATGCCTTTTTGAACAAGCTGAGCATCAGAGTCGTTCACTGTCAGAACGCGGCGCTCAGGGTCTACTGATACTGCATCGTCAGAAGATGCATTTAACACATTCCAATAAAGGAGTCTGTCAGGGAAGCCCTGATCAAATGTTCCGTTATAGATCAGATTTCCGTTTTTAAGCGGTGACTTTGAAGCATCCGGATCAATTTCCGGTGCTGTTGTTTCTTCAATTCTGACATTGCCGATCCAGACTGGATGTGTTGACAGACCCAGGTTAAATTCAAGGCGTGCTTTCAGGTCTGTTTCTTCTGTCATCTGGAAGACAGTTTCATAGGGTTGTACTTCATTTGTCAGCGAGAAAGATTCACTGCTTGAGTAAGTTGAATAATCTCGATCAGCGTCTCCACTCACTTTGACATTGATATCACGGTTGCTTGCAGACTTTGCATCAAAGCTGACTTTGTAATAACGTCCTTTTCCGATTGTAACGTCCTGGATCAGCTGAATCGCATAAGGCTGATTACCGCCGTTTTGAATGTCTGCCTTTGCAAAATTGCGGCCATCAAGCTCATCAATTGAAAGGGAAGCCTGTCCGCCAAAGTCAGGAAGTGCAAGGAAGTACCAGTGATCAGTTCCTGGGACACCTTCAACACCTTTTACAGTGCCAGTGTCTTCAGTGAAGTCATTGTTATAAACAAGGTTACCGTCTTCTAGCGGCAGCTTCGCATCTTCTGGAAGCGGCTCTGCCACAACTTCAGGCAGTTCAGGCGTCTGATATGGACGGCCTGTCAGATCATATACCCGTACGTAATCTACGTTCATTGACTGCGGGAACATTGTATCTTCAGTCGGGTCACCATCAAAGTTTCCGCCGATTGCAAGGTTCAGCAGCATGTGGAACGGCTGATCGAATGGAGCAGGGTACGTATGATTTGCAGCAGCATTTTGCTCTTTGCTGTACCAGTTGTTCTGCGTCTGTGTCAGTACGCCGTCTACATACCAGCGGATCTCACCAGGCTCCCATTCAACTGAATAGACATGTTCATCGGCAATTGTTGAACCATCCGGGAACGTGTATTCAGCGCCAGTGTATTTATTGTTTGGCCATGTTTCACCATAGTGAATTGTACCAATTGCGTGGTGAGGGTTGCTTCCCTGTGCTTCTAAAATATCAATTTCCCCGGAAGCAGCCCAGCCGCCGTAACGATCTTCTTCAGGAAGCATCCAGAATGCCGGCCAGTAGCCTTTTCCTGTAGGAAGTGAGGCCTTCATTTCAAATTTTCCGTATGTTTTAGCAAAAAGTCCTTTGGTTCTTAAGCGTGCAGATGTGTATGAAAAACCTTCATACTCTTCTTCGCGTGCTGTAATAACAAGATTTCCATCTTCCGTTTTTGCGTTTTCAGGACGGTCAGTGTAATACTGCTTTTCATTATTTCCCCATCCCGGTACGAATGTTCCGTTTGCATCATAGAAGCCGTTGCCAATCTCAAAATCCCATTTAGAGCGGTCAATTTCAGTCCCGTTGAATTCGTCCTGCCAGATCAGTGACCATGGCGACACAAAGTCTTCCGGATTTTGTGTAGATACACCATTCAGCTCAAGTGCTGTTTCAAGCTCAGCATCTTCAATCACACCATCGCCATTTAGAGAAGAGCCGGCTGCAAGTGTTGAGACGTGAAGAGATTTGATCAGGCTGTCCAGTGGATGGTCAACGTCTGTAAGCGCATTCAAAATTAACTGATCGATTACACCGTCAACTGACAGCTGGTTCAGTTGTTTAGATTGGCCTTTGTTTTTACCTTCAGCCGTAACTGCAGTGAATTCACCCGATAGCTCAAGCGATGATCCATTGAGTAGCGAAACGCCTTTAAAACCGTCTGCTGTCAGTTCATTTTCTGTAAGAGAACCGTTTCCGTCAAACAGTGTGTTTTCAATAATTGAATCTCCGGACACTGTGAATGATGTTTCATGAGAAGACGTTTTAACAGAAAGCGTTTGCAAAGAAGAGTTGTGAATGGTCAGACTCTCTGGTGCTTTACCCTTTATGTAAACCGTTCCTTCAACTGACACGTTGTCGAGTGTAATATTCTTTCCGGCGGCTGGCGTAATATGAAGGTCTCCTTTGATGACCTCATTACTCAGCACATCGTCTTTCAGGTTGACAGTGTCTTTCTTTGCAAAACCGGTACCTGCAAAGCTGGACATAGATAGCGAGAAGACTAACAATAATGCACTGCTCTTTTTTAACATGTAATGGCCTCCCTTGTTTTGTCCTACGTGGGACATTTGAGTATAACTATAAAAGCATTCATCATTTTTGACAACCGGTTTTTACAATAATGAATGCTTCAGGTGTAAAAAGGTACTATTGATCTAGTGTGAAAAGTCAGTCTATTTTACAATGAATAGTTAAGAATCCGGTGCTGCACATGAATCACGCTCAATCAGGGTGGCTGTAAAAGAATGTTCAGGTGCCGGGACACCGTATTCAACCCGGCTGATCAATTGCTCCACCAGATATTCTGCCATTTCCACCCGCGGCAGCTGCATTGTTGTAAGGGAAGGGTTTGTGTATTCTGTGAGCCGGATATTATCAAAGCCGATGAGGGAAATGTGCTTTGGCACAGAAATACCATGTTCCCCAAGCGCTTTTAATGCACCGATTGCAATCAGGTCATTGGAGCAGACAACAGCTGTCGGCAGGATTCCTTTATCAATCCAGTCCAGTATGGCCTCATAGCCGGATTGCTCCACAAAGCTTCCTATAAAAACAGGACCCTCAGCAAGGTTTGCCTGTTGCATCGCCTGTTTGTAACCGTGTAATCGTTCAACTGCAGCACGGTTTTCCTGCTCGCCGGTTATGATCCCGATCTGCTGATGACCGTGTCCGATCAGGTGTTCAGTTGCATGAAGGGCGGATTCCTGGTTTAACAGAATCGGAACAGGTATTTCCAACTGATCCGAATCAAGGTTGTTCTGATCAAAAACCCCCACTAAGAAGCCAGCTTCCCTGATTTCATCGACAATCCTTTGCACCGATGACCAGCTGATGATCATTCCGGCGTCAATGCTTTTCTCTCTGTACAGTTTTAAAATAGGGGAAGTGTCATCGATTGTTGAGGTTGTGACGAGAACATTATAGCCGCGCTCTGCACATGAGCTGATCATACTGCTGATGACTGTGCTGTAAAAGAGATCATCCGCATAAATGTTATGCTTTTCAGGATCCTGTATGATAAATAATCCGAGCGTCTGCGTTTTCTTTTTTGTCAGGCGTCTTGCAGAAACGTTCGGGTGGTAGTTGTGTTCATTCATAATTTGAAGAATACGTTCACGCGTTTCTTTTTTTACCTGGGGTGAATCATTTAATACCCGCTGCACTGTTTTTCTCGATACGCCGGCGAGTTTTGCTATATCAAAAATATCCATTTTTTCCTCCTGCGTGTTACTTATAGAGTTTATTATAGCTGAATAAGAACCCGCCTGCATTGAATGATGAAGGGTCAGTTTGAAAGGTGAGAAGTGAACGGTGAAGCTGCAGTAGATGAGCGGGGAATTCAATCATCTATAAAAATATATCTATCATCTTTTTGGTTAATTCCGTCGTCTTTTAATTTATTCAGCTTCTGTTAGTCTGAAACGCCTGAATTACGTCATGAATCGTCATTATTCAATCACCTTTTGTACTAATTCCATCACCAAAAAGTTTATTAGACCCATGCCCGAAAGCGCCACTGCCTGAAATGAAGCATTCTTCTCCAGCTAAAGAGTAGTGAAACGATTTTAAGGATGAGACATTTTGTCCCATCCTTAAAATAATTTAATCTTTAGTTCCACTTCCACACCAAAATGATCAGATACAACAGGGTAATGCTCCCCGTTAAATATCACTCTAGAAGATTTTACTTTTACAGACTCCGAAGCAAAAATATAATCAATCCGGAGCGGCTGTGCGTTACCTTCCCAGCCTGCGATCTCCCCGAATACGGTTGTGCCGCTGTCTTTTGTTGCAGCAAGTGTGTAAGTATCCTTTAAACCTTTTGTTAAAAGAAGGTCATAGCCTTCTTCTTTCAATCCAGCGTGGTTGTTGAAGTCCCCCATATAGAATGAGAGTCTGTCAGGGTGCTGTCTTTTGAGTAAACGGTCAACCTGTTCAGTGTAAAGCTCTTCTTCATCGCTCCACCAGCCGAGGTGGCATGAGTAAAAATCAATCAGCTGGTCTCCGGCGTTCACTGTGATGCGGGGGACGGCACGGGTCTTCCAGTGATCAGGATCTTCAGATTTTGTGATAAAAAAGGAATCCTTTTCTGTGACCGGCAGCCTTGAGATCAGGGCAACACCTTCTTCATAAACGTCATAGCCATAGTGGCAGAAGGACCAGTGCATCTGATCTTCAGTTCTGTCGAGTGCAGATAAACGCTTCAGCAGTTCAAGACCAAAGTGTCCTTTTTTATAGCCGCCTTCCTGAGGAGCGTCAGCCAGCTGACTGACCTCCTGCAGTGCGATGACATCATATTCACGTTCTGTAATTGTTTTTGCAAGAATATCGAGCTTTTCCAGCTGCTGTTCTTCCTGCCAGGAATGACAGTTCAGTGTGAGCAGTTTCATTGATTAAGCTCCTAACTCGTCTTGAATATCGGATTTCAGTACGTCTGCTTTTGGTCCGTAGATTGCCTGAACGCCACGATCGCGAAGGACAAGTCCAAGTGCACCGTTTTGCTTCCAGATTCTTTCGTCTGCTACAAGGCCGATATCTTTAACGGTTACACGAAGGCGCGTCATACATGCATCTACATCTTCAATGTTTTCTTCTCCACCTAAAAGTCCGATAATCGCAACAGCCTGTGAGTCTTTGTTGCTGGCAGTTGTTTTAGATGAAATCTTCTCTTCAGTTGTTTCTTCGATATAGTTTCCTGCACGTCCCGGAGTAGGGAAGTTAAAGCGTTTGATCAGGAAGTAGGCTGCGCCGAAGTTCACAGCAAACATGATCACAGAGACGAACACCAGGTTGATCAGGTCCCGGGTAAGACCGGCATTGACAATCAGTGGCGTTCTTGTAAGAAATTCAATAAATCCAAATGCATGAATACGCAGGTCAATTAAATCAACAAGTGCAAATGAAACACCAGTCAGTACAGCATATACGATATAAAGAAGCGGTGCAGCGAACATGAACATGAATTCGATTGGCTCAGTTACACCTGTTAAAAATACAGCCAGACCTGCTGAAAGAAACATGGATTTGTATTTTGTGCGTTTATCTTTATCAACATTCAGGTACATCGCAAGTGCAAGTCCAATCAGTGCAGCAGATGAAGCAATGAACTGTCCGACTTTAAAGCGTGCCGGCACAACCTCTTCAGTCAGCTGGTTGTAGCCTGCAGTGTTACCCTGCTGAAGCATATTGTAAAGGTCTGTAACCCATGCGAGCCAAAGTGGATCCTGACCTGATACCATGCTGCCGGCACTCGCACCAGTCTGAATTACGTATGTACCGCCAAGCTCCGTATAATTGATCGGAACCGTCAGCATATGATGAAGTCCGAATGGCAGTAACAGTCTTTCAAGTGTACCGAAAATAAATGGCGCAACAATCGGTGCTGAATTTCGGGAGTTTGCAATCCACTGCCCGAAGTCATTCAACAGCCCCTGGATGAAAGGCCATACAAGTGACATAATCAGTGCAACGACTACAGAACCTGCAATGACAACGAAAGGTACAAAGCGTTTTCCGTTAAAGAAGGCAAGCGCCTGTGGAAGCTTACTGAAGTTATAATATTTGTTGTAAAGTGCTGCGCCAAGGAATCCGGAAATAATTCCGACAAATACACCCATATTCAGTGCAGGTGCACCCAGGACTGAAATAAAGTAATCAGCAACAACAAGCTCTGCTCCTAAAAGAGAGGTAACCGTTGCAGAAGGGTCGGCAAGCATGTCAGCATTTACGCCAAATATAGCTCCTGTAATTCTGTTTATTAATAGAAAAGCGATTAATGCAGCAAATGCACCGCCTGCGCGGTCTTTTGCCCACGAGCCGCCAATTGCAACTGCAAATAGAATATGCAGATTCGTAATGATCGCCCACCCGATGTCTTCCATCACACGCGCAATCGTTTGCATTAATACGATGTCGCCAGTCATCATGGCAAGCAGCTTACCAAGCGAAATCATGATTCCGGCAGCCGGCATCACCGCAACGACAACAAGCAGTGCTTTACCAAACTTCTGCCAGAAATCAAATGAACCGAAAATCTTTTTCATACCAAGCCCTCCAAGGTTCTATGTATAGGTTTTCATAAATGGTTTTTATGATGTACAATATGATGCAACCGTTTGCACTAATTGTTCATGTAGAATATTGTATATACAAGACAGAGAACTTGCAAGCGTTTTATTAAAAAAGTTTTACTACACCTCTGTCTGTGAAATAGACACTGTGCGTCAATATATAACTGAGGTAAAATATTTATAAGAGACATACTGTAAACGCTTCAAAGAAAATCAAATGATTAAAAGGGGTGGAGCGGGATGAAAAAACAGTGGATCAACCTGAAAGATAAAGTCTGGCTCAGGCCGCTCGGGTATAGCCTGCTTGCGGTGCTGCTTGCAGCAGTTGTTGGTTTCGTTGATATTAACTATGGACCTGGCATATCAGGTCTGCCCGCTATTTTCTATACAGAAGTAGAGCTCGCTCAAGCCATTCTGACTGCTCTGATCACAGCGCTGCTGACGATGACGACATTCACTTTTTCAACGATTATGGTTGTCCTCACAACCTATGCTTCACAATATTCACCTAAGACCATTAAAAATTTTATTACAGACCCGCTGACGCTCAGAGTGCTCGGGATATTTATGGGCGGATTCATTTATTCAACACTTTCGATGCTGTTTATGAGAGACAGCCTTTCACAGGATCCGGTGATCGCCGGCGTAGTGGGAGTACTGATTGCAATTTTATGTCTGGTGTTTTTTGCAATCTTTATTCATCATGTAGCAAATGATATACAGGCAAGCCGTCTGATTGAACGCCTTGCAGGTGACACAGATGATGTAACAGACTACTATTTTAAGCTTATGCAAAAGCAGAATGTTTCTCTTGAACATCAGGGTGAAAACTGGAATTCTGGCGAGACCTTCTATCAGGTCCAGGCGCAAAGCTATGGATACGTACAATATATAGATTTGGATCAGCTGGGAAAAAAGGCGGCAGAGCATGGGGTAATGATTGAAGTGAACGTGCCAATCGGTGAATACGTTCATAAAGCCACGCCACTGCTGACAGTATATGTTCAGCCAGAACGTCTGCCTGAAGTAAGAGACCTGCCTCTGACACAAAGCTTTATGATCGGGAATGAGCGGGACGTCAGGCAGGATCCCGTATTTGCCCTGCAAAAAATGGTTGAAGTCGCGCTGCGGGCAATTTCACCGGGTATCAATGATCCGAATACGGCAAATGACAGTATAAGGCATATCGGCAGACTGCTTGGAAATATGGCGCAGTTTCCCGTGAGGCCTATTCTGATAACAGATGACGATGGTAAAGGTCTGGTGAAAATAAACCTTCCATCATTCCAGGATATCTTATATAAAACCTTTTTCCAGCTTCGCCATTACGGAAAAGAAGATGTATCCGTCCTGACTGCGATGCTTGAAGCCATTGCCTTTGCCGGAGAAAGTGCACCACGACAGCATCTGGGTTCACTAAGGGACATTGCAGAATACGTCGTAGAAAAAGCTGATCTTGACAAGATGCCAGCGATGGATCGTGAGTGGATCAATCAGAAATTGCAGGCGGTTGAGAGGATTACAGAGAGGTAAGGCAGACGCTCCATAGTAAAAGGGCATTCCGTCGCGGAATGCCCTTTTACTATGAAACCATTGTCTTCAGTAAATCCTGATAAGCCTTTGCTTCTTCAGCCTGTCCGGAAGCAAGATAAGCTTTAAAAAGGCGCTCAACCGGCTCTTTTGATTCTGGATGCAACTCCATTTCATAGGTGAAGCAGTCAATCGCTTCATTGTAAAATCCGATTTTTTCATACAGCTCACCTGCTGCGGCCTGCTGCTCAGGATCTTCTGCTATTTCAGCAAGCTGCTTGACCAGCTGATAGACTGGCAGATCCGCTAAGGGTGTCAAATGTCTTAAGATTCCCCCCACGTCATGATCAGGCACGTGCCTTAAAGCAGTCAGGATCATTTCGTTCATCTCTTCAGGGTGATCTGCTAGAAGCGGTGCAAGTCTGCTGCAAAGTGTCTCAAAGGAGAGAGCTGTCAATGTGTCCTGGTCCTGCAACAGCGTTCTCAGATCCCGTACATCTGAAGCCCTTAGCGTAAAAGGGTATTTCGCGAGCAGTCTGATTGCTTCAGCAGGCTGTTGTTGCCTGACCAGTTCCTTAAAAGCATTTCTCGCCGGTTCATCATAGCCGTCTGCAAGTAGTCTGTCATAAAGCATCTGCTGCTGTGCCGGAGTGTAATGGATATTTGTGAATTCGAGCAGTGTTTTAAATGTTCCCGGAGCCGGAGCAGATTTGTATTGTTCCTCTGCTGCAGCAAGCTGATGCTGAATCGGGAATCCCTCTTTCAGGTTGCGTGCCTCCCATAAAGTACGCTGATCAGCAGTCAGATCAACTTTTTCAGAGCGGGTTGACTTGACCCACTCGTGTTCAGGATAGATCGATCTGATCCGGTCATACACAATCGCTGCTTTTTTAAATTTGCCATCGCGTTTATACGTATAGTAGTGATCCCTGAGGACCTTGAACAACTTTTCTTCTTTGATCAGACCATCGAAGCAGCTGAAGATCTCGACTGACTGGAGCGGGTCGTGTGCTGTTTTTTTGAGTAATACGGTAAATGATTGGTTTGTAAGTGTCATTTCTGATGATACAAGTTGATCCGAGAGCGGGTGGGGGCATAAAAAAACAATTCCCTGCGTGAACGCTTTTTCAGTGTAGCTGCGCCTTTTAGAGCGGCTCACTTTTTTAGCGGCAAGGAATTGCTGATCTTTAAAATATAAGTGATATAAGTGGTGGTACTCATCTCGTGCTTCAAGAATCGTACATGGAACGTGAATAGCCAGACGGATTGGTGTCAGGGCGGTCAGTGATTGATCTTTTTCTTTCAAGTAGAATTGATTCATCATTCTCGTTCCTCCTCTCAGGGTCAGTCTTATTATATCATACTTTTCAGAATACTGATTAATTCATTTGGACTAGGACTAAAGTTCATTTGGTACACGAAATATTTTTAAAGGTACTTATTTACCCCTTTTTGGTAGTATTTAACCATGTTAAATTTCACTTTTTTCTGAAAATTTTGCATGTTAAGCTGTAAAAGCATGACAGAATATAGTTCGAAAGGGGAAATAACATGAAGAAGAAACCGGTATTAAAAGTACTATCTTCAAGTGCACTTGCACTGTCTCTGTTAGCACCTGCAGCAATGGTACCAGGGACAGCATCAGCTGCACCTGCAGATACGCCGAATTGGGATACAGAACGCTATGGGGATCGTCAGGATATAGATACATATCTTCAGAGTCTGAGTGAAGATGAGGGTTTTCTTAAGCAGGCTGAAAAGAAAATCAAAGAACAGGCTGCACAGCTTGAGGCTGACCAGGAAACTGCAGGCGCTTCAGCTCAGTCAGAAGAGAATTTTACTTTTAACGGCGGTACGAAGCTGTTTTTGGATCGTAATTTAGAATTTAAGGAGTTCACTCTGCGAAGCGTAGGGGAAAACGTTGAAGTATGGGTGGCGAATGACCTGAGCTATCCTGAAGGAGATCCACGGGGAACAGACGTTGTAACTCAGGAGCAGGTTGACAAACTGAAGGATGAGTTCGATTCGAATATGTATCCGGTTGCGACTGATTTCTTTGGGACACCGGATAAACTGGACGGATCGAATGCGACAGTTCCTGGCATGGTTGGGTTACCAGATGATTATTATGAAGGCAGCGACAAAGTCATGATGATGATCGATAACGTCAAGGATGATGCTTATTATGATTCAACTTATCCATTCTTCGTAGCAGGCTTCTTCTGGCAGACGCTAGAAAACTATACTGATCGTAACATGATTACCATTGATACTAACAACTGGGAAGAGCGTCTTGAATCAACTTTCTATGCAACAACCATTCATGAGCTTCAGCATTTAATCCATGCAGATAACGATGCAGCTGAAGAAACATGGTTGAATGAGGGGATGTCAACATTCTCTGAATATCTTGGCGGTTATGGTCACGGTGAAGGGTCAATTAACTTCTTCCTGGATCACCCTGAAAACTCACTTGTGAACTGGGATGATCACCGCAATGCATCAACAGGACCAGAGACTATTGCTGACTACGGTCAGGTATATCTGTTCACACTTTATCTGTATGATAAATACGGCCAGGAGCTGATCCGTGAGCTTGCAACATCACAGTCACAGGGAATTGCTTCGGTAAATGAAGTATTTGCTTCTAATGGCATTGATAAGACATTTAAAGACGTCTATCAGGACTTTATGACAGCACTTGCACTTGATGACGGAAAAGGTAATCAGGGCGTATATGAATTTGACAGCATCAACCTGCGCGATCTTCCAGTAGATAACGAAGGTACTAAGCGCGGTAAAACAGTCAGCTATGAAAATGCACTTGAAGTAGAAAAAGAAGGTGTACCTGCATGGGGCGGGGACTTCAAATCTATTGATTTCTCAAACAAAGTAAAAGACTTTAAGTTCAACGGGGTAGACTTCCTTCAGAAATGGACGTCAGTTAAAGATCCGTTAAATCCTGATAACCAGGTACTTTACAGTCAAAATGGAGCTGAAGATGACAGTGAGCTGATCTTTAAAGCGGATCTGACAGGCACTGATTCAGCAACACTGACATTCGATCACCTGTATGACATTGAAGAAACATGGGATTATGGAGTCGTTCAGGTATCAACTGATAACGGTGAAACATGGACATCACTTGAAAACGAAAATACACGTACAGAAGTTGCTGAAGGCGGATATCCTACAATTATCGAAAACGTACCTGGATTCACAGGTAAGGTAGATGAATGGACAAACGAATCATTTGACCTCAGTGCATACGCAGGTCAGGAAGTTCTTGTCTCATTCCGCTACATGGAGGACTGGGCATTCAGCAATGAAGGATGGTATGTAGATAACATTCAGGTGGAGGCTGCAGGCTTTGAATCAGACGGGTCTTCAGTTGAACCATTCACATCACTTGCTGAAATGAATGAAGAATTCCTTGAGTATACAGTGACATTCATCCAGGAACGCGGAAAGGGTAACGCTCATCCGAAAGTATGGCACGTTGATCCATTTAACGTGAACGATGAAGATGCCCTGAAACTGAACCAGCTATTTAAAAACGGTAATGTAAAAATGATCACAACATTTGCAGCACCGGAAGGTATCACAAGCCCAATCGACTTTACTTATGAGCTTTTGACGAAAGAGAATAAGAATAATAGATAAGAAATTCAAAGTTTTAAATACAATTTGAGTGGAACGGAGCGTAAGGCGTCCGCCTGAAGCGAAGTGCTGCGTTTAAGAGACTGAGACACACATTGTGTTTCAGTCTCTTTTTAATGGAGTATAAAAATAATAGATCGGGTAATAAATAAACTGTATACGCATTGCTTTGTCCGCAATACATAAACATGTTAAAATAAAATGTGTGTTAAATACTTTTAAAACAACAAATTATGTCTTTTTCAGAAGGACAAATGTAAACGAGGAGGAAATGACGTGTCTAAAGTACTTCAACAGTTTTTACAGGACAACCTGAATGATTTAAAAGATAAGGGCTTATATAATGAAATTGATCCGGTAGAAGGTCCAAACGGTGCGATGATCACGATTGGCGGACAGGAACTGATTAACCTGTCTTCAAATAACTACCTGGGTCTGGCGACAAATGATCATTTAAAAGAAGCGGCTAAAAAAGCGATTGATCATTACGGGGTTGGTGCAGGGGCTGTCCGTACAATCAACGGTACACTTGATGTACACGTAAAGCTTGAAGAAAAACTTGCTGAATTCAAGGGGACAGAAGCTGCAATTGCTTATCAGTCAGGCTTTAACTGTAACATGGCTGCGATCTCTGCAGTGATGGATAAAAATGATGCCATTCTATCAGATGAATTAAACCATGCATCAATCATTGACGGCTGCCGTCTTTCAAAAGCAAAAATCATCCGCGTGAACCACTCGGATATGGATGATCTTCGTGCAAAAGCGAAGGAAGCAACAGAATCAGGTCTGTACAATAAAGTGATGGTTATCACGGATGGTGTATTTTCAATGGATGGGGACGTTGCAAAGCTTCCTGAAATCGTTGAAATCGCAAAAGAATATGACCTGATAACGTATGTGGATGATGCACACGGTTCTGGTGTGATGGGTAAAGGAAAAGGTACAGTAAAACATTTCGGTCTTGAAAAAGAAGTAGACTTCCAGATCGGTACGCTATCAAAAGCGATCGGAGTCGTTGGCGGATATGTGGCAGGGTCTCAGGATCTGATTGATCTGTTAAAAGTACGCTCACGACCGTTCCTGTTCTCAACAGCATTAACACCAGGAGATACAGTGGCGATTACAGAAGCCATCCAGATGCTGCTTGACAGCACTGAGCTTCATGACAAGCTATGGGAGAACGGTGATTATCTAAAAGCCGGCCTGAAGAAAATCGGTTTTGATATTGGTGAAAGTGAAACACCGATTACACCGGTTATTATCGGTGAAGAAAAGCTGACTCAGAAATTCAGCAAACGTTTGTTTGAAGAAGGCGTATATGCCAAATCAATCGTCTTCCCAACCGTTCCACGCGGCACAGGCCGTGTCAGAAACATGCCTACAGCAGCACATACGAAAGAGATGCTGGATGAGGCAATCGCAGTGTATGAGAAGGTTGGTAAGGAATTAGAAATTATTAAGTAAAACGATAAGATGACCAGGAATGAGAGCCTGTCCCGTATAATGGGGCAGGCTTTTTTTTGCTTATCCGGGGTGGCCGGGCCGAATGTGAAGGAATTGTGTGAAAGAATTAAGGGAATATCTATAGTGCAGAAGGAATTAACGTTTGAAATGAAGAAAATATGGCGGTCTGAATCAAAATGAAGGAAATAAATACAGGATTGAAGGAATCACACCCAGGATTGATGGAATAATATTTAGATTGAAGGAATAACCCCTCAAATGATGGAATTGCGCCGTGTCCGACGGTACCAGCTATCCCGCCCCGTCAACAACCACACCCACGCCTCGATTGCAAAAACCGAAAACAAAAACCCCCGCCCGGATCACTCCGGACGAGGGTTTTTTATCATATCTGATTACTCAGAGATTGTTACATCTTTAAGCTGATAAAGACCATTTGGAAGTGTAGAGAATCCAGATACATTATCGCTTACACCAGTCAGGTATTCCTGGTGGTGAATGTAAACCATTGGTGCCACTTCTACAAGACGTTCCTGAAGCTGTGAGTAGATCTCAGCACGAGCGTCCTGGTCAGTTTCCTGACGGCCCTGGTCAAGCAGTGAGTCAACTTCGTCATCCTGTAGGAATGAACGGTTACCCGGTGCTCCAACCTGAGAAGAGTGGAATAGTGCATATGTTGCATAGTCAGCGTCAGCTGTTGGCGTTGACCATCCAAGGATAAACATGTCGTGGTTACCCGCAGCAGTTTCATCAAGGAATGAACCAAATTCAACAACTTCAATTTCAACTTCAATGTTCAGTTCAGCAAGTGCTTCCTGAACAAGTACAGCAGTGTCAACACGCTGTGGGTTGTCATTTGTCATGATTGTAGTAGAGAAACCGTCAGCAAATCCTGCTTCTTCAAGAAGTGCTCTGGCTTCATCCATGTTGTACTCAAGAGGTTCAACACTTTCATCATAACCGAATACGCCTGGAGGAATTGGACCTACAGCAGGAACACCGTATCCTTCATAAATACCTTCAATGATTGAAGCCTTATCAACTGCCATAGAGATTGCCTGACGTACCTGCTGGTTGTCAAATGGCTCCTGCTCCATGTTAAATCCTAGGTAAGAAAGTGATGTTGAACCCTGGATTTGTGCAGATGCATTATCAAGGTTATCAACACGTGAAACTTCGTTTGGCTGAAGTGGATCGATAATGTGAGCGTTACCTGTTTCAAGTTCAGCTACACGAGTACCTGATTCAGGAACAACGCGGAATGTTACAGTATCAACCTGTGCTCCGCCATCCCAGTGCTCTTCGTTGTTAGAAAGAACGATTTCTTCACCAGGAGTCCAGCTTTCGAATTTGAAGAATCCAGTACCAACCGGCTCTTGTGCAATCACAGAACCTGGCTCAGATCCTTCTTCCATTGCTGCATAGTCAGCATCAATTGCTTCTTTAGAAATCATACCGCCACCGCTGTGAGAAAGGTGAGCAAGTAGTGGAGCGAAAGGATATTCAGTAACGATTTGTACAGTGTACTCATCAATTACGTTTACTTCTGTGATCATTTCATAAAGGAATCCACGTGGTGAAGCTACTTCAGGATCAAGAACGCGATCTAGGTTAGCTTTAACAACTTCAGCGTTAAATGCTGAACCGTCGTGGAATGTTACATCTTCACGAAGCTTGAATTCCCAAGTCAGGTCATCAACAGCTTCCCATTCTTCAGCCAGTAGTGGCTCAATTTCGTTGTCTGCATTTTGGAATACAAGTGTTTCATAAAGGTTAGCCTGAATGTTTGATGAAGGAACATCATTTGAACCGTGTGGATCAAGTGATGATGCATCAGATAGTACATTCAGCATTAGATCGCCGCCTGAACCGCCTTCAGCAGCGCCATCTTCTGTTTCTGTTCCGCCATCATCAGTAGAACCGCCTTCTTCTGATGAAGAGTCGTCGCTTCCGCCGGCACATGCTGCAAGGAACATTGCAAGTACAAGCGTTAGTAAAAATGCCCAAAGCGTCTTTTTACTTGTCAAAAAAATTACCCCCCATATTTAAATAATCATTCTGAAATGTGCGCACAAAGCGCAATATTCAAAAAATAATATATCGCAAATTTTAGAATATTACAAGCGTGTAAAAATAGTTTCAACTGTATTTTAAAGATTATCACTGGATGTTCATGATATTGGAAAATCTTATAATTATATTAATATAATTTATACAATTAGTTTTAGCTTTAAAGCGTTACTCTGCTAAAATAATGATTGCTTCAAAAAACCGTTTGTATTCACACGGCGGAATGAATTGTACTTTCTGCGTTATTTTTAGTGAAAAAACCTGCGTACCTTGTAATTTACAGAAAATTACGCAAGTATATTTAAGCCTTACAGTACTAAGACTGCAACCTTAAAAAACATATAATTAAAATACTAGATTTTGATAAAGCTATTCTAATATTAGCAATGTGGAATTATTATCCTTACGAAAGTTTTCATGTAGGAATTTATGCAAATTGTTTCATAAAAAAAGATATTAGAATAGTTTCATTTTTGTTGAAAATGCGTTAATATTGTTGAGGTGCGTAAAGTTCTTTCCTATTACTTTACAAAGCGATTTATATGCATAAGAGAGGGTGTAAAAAATGAGTGAAAATACGGTTAACCATCCGGTTACTGCTAAGAAAGTCAATCCCAGAATAGAAAACTATAAAATGATCTGGAAGCGGCTGAAAAAGAATAAAGCAGCATTGATCGGCGGATATTTAATTGTCTTTTTCATAGTTGTCGCAATTTTCGGACCGATGTTGCTTTCAAAAGATCCGAACTCTACTGATATCGCCAATAAGCTCGTAGGTCCATCTGCTGAGTACTGGTTTGGTACAGATAACTTTGGAAGAGATATTTTCACGCGGATTATACATGGAATGGGGATAACGCTTTATGTTGGTTTCCTTTCTGTTATTATCGGTCTGGTTGTAGGGGTGCCGCTCGGAATCGTTTCCGGTTATTATGGCGGACGGATTGATAACTTTATTATGAGAATCATGGATATTCTGCTTGCGTTCCCGGGTATTCTTCTTGCACTTGCGATTGTAAGTGTACTTGGAGGAAGTCTTCAAAACGTAATTATTGCAGTAGGTATTTTCTCTGTTCCTGCGTTTGCACGTATTGTCCGCGGTTCAACGCTTTCCGTTAAGAAACTTGAATATATTGATGCGGTTCGTGCACTTGGCGCTACAGATTTCAGAATTATCTTTCGTCACATTCTGCCAAACGTTATGTCTCCGATTATTGTTCAGGCGACACTTCGTATTGCGACTGCAGTCTTAACAGCTGCCGGTCTTTCGTTCCTTGGTCTTGGTGCACAGCCGCCGATGCCTGAATGGGGTGCGATGCTGTCTGAAGGTCGTGACTACATCTATGATGCATGGCACGTAGCCTTTTTCCCTGGCATGATGATTGTGCTTGTCGTTCTGGCTTTCAACATCTTTGGTGATGGAATCCGCGACGCACTTGATCCGAAAATGAAACAATAACTGGAGGTGCTTTGATATGACGAAATTTATTATCCGTCGTTTAATTCAGACGATCCCCGTATTACTTGGGGTTACGATATTAGTATTTTCTCTGATGCACCTGATTCCGGGTGACCCGGCGCAGATTATTGCGGGGGAAGCTGCACCTGAACGTCAGGTTGAACAGATCCGTGAAAGATTAGGTTTAAATGATCCATTACATGTACAGTATGGTACTTTTCTTGGAAACGTAGTTACAGGTGACCTGGGAACTTCAGTTCGAAGCAGCCGTCCTGTAGCTGATGAAATCGGCGCCCGCTTCTGGGTAACGGTTGAACTTGCTGTCTATAGTACGATATTAAGTGTATTTATGGGGCTGATTGCAGGTATCGTATCTGCAGTACGTCACTATACAGTAACAGATGTAGTGATCATGATCGTGGCGCTGTTTGGACTTTCAATGCCGAACTTCTGGCTCGGTCTGATGCTGATTCAGTGGTTTGCAATCGGGAACTGGATACCGGAGTCGCTGCAGCCATTTCTCCAGATGCGTGCATCCGGATGGGGTGACGACTGGAGACAGGTTGTTCTTCCGGTTATTACACTTGGTACGGCAGGGGCAGCGATTATTGCCCGTATGACGCGTTCAAGTATGCTTGAAGTCATCAGTGCGGATTACATTCGTACAGCCCGTGCAAAAGGTGTGAAAGAACGCGTTGTTATTTATCAGCACGCACTTAAAAATGCACTGATCCCGGTTGTTACAGTAGTTGGTCTTGAGTTCGGTGCGCTGCTTGGCGGAACAGTACTGACAGAAACAATCTTTGCAATCAACGGAATGGGCCGTCTGACAATTGATGCGATCAGACAGCGTGACTTCCCGGTTGTACAGGGTACAGTACTTGTTATATCCGTTCTGTTCGTACTCGTAAACTTACTTGTTGATATTTCTTACAGATTCCTGAATAAACGTATAGATCTGAACTAAGATTTTTTAAATGAAATGAGGGGTGATCACATGAGCTCATCAGAAAATATATTAGAGATCCGCGAACTTCAGACATCATTCTTTACAGATGAAGGTGAAGTAAAAGCAGTAGACGGTGTCAGCTTTGAACTGCCGCGCGGTAAAACACTTGGTGTTGTAGGTGAATCAGGTTCCGGTAAAAGTATTACAGCTTTATCGATTCTGAACCTTTTAGCCAAGCCGGGTAAAATTAAAGGCGGGGAGATCCGCTTTAAGGGTGAAAACATTCTTACTTATTCAGAAAAGCAAATGCGTGAAATCCGTGGTAACGATATTTCGATGATCTTCCAGGAGCCAATGACTTCATTGAATCCTGTATACACTGTCGGTCAGCAGATCATGGAATCAATCCGTATTCACCAGGGGCTGAATAAGCGTGAAGCCAAGCTGAAAGCGATCGAAATGCTGAAGCTTGTCGGAATTCCTTCTCCTGAAAAACGTGTGGATCAGTATCCATTCGAATTGTCAGGCGGTATGAGACAGCGTGTCATGATTGCAATTGCACTTTCATGTAATCCTGATATGCTGATTGCCGATGAGCCGACAACTGCATTGGATGTAACAATTCAGGCACAGATTCTGGATCTGATACGTGAACTGCAGAACAAATTAAATATGTCAGTGATGATGATTACACACGACCTTGGCGTTGTAGCAGAAACATGTGACTACGTTGCCGTTATGTATGCAGGCCAGGTAGTTGAATTTGCAGATGTCCGCACGCTTTTCAAAAATCCAAAGCATCCATATACAGTCGGACTGCTGAACTCACTGCCAAGACACGACATTGAGCAGGATAAGCTGAAGCCGATCAATGGAACAGTACCAAGTCCGCACAATATGCCAAAAGGCTGCCGTTTTGCGCCAAGATGTCCGTTTGCGACAGAGCTTTGCCGTGAAAAGTTGCCAGTACTTGAAACAGATGAAAATAATAATCAGATTCGCTGTTGGATCTACTCAGATGAGTGGGACGGCGATCCGGAGGTGAATGTCCATGACAGCGAAGAAAGAACTGCTAAAGGTTGAGGGACTAAAACAGTATTTCCCGATTAAAGGTGGATTCTTCGGTCGTACGGTGAATCACGTTAAAGCCGTGGATGATATCAGCTTTACAGTATATGAAGGTGAAACAGTCAGTATTGTAGGAGAGTCGGGTTGTGGTAAATCAACAACCGGACGTGCAATCCTTCGTCTGGACGAGCCGACAGAAGGCGTTGTTTCTTTTGAAGGCAGAGACCTGACAACACTGAGTAAAAAAGAAATGCGCGCAATGCGTAAAGATCTTCAGATTATATTCCAGGATCCATATGCATCGATTAATCCGCGTCAGATTGTATCTGCCGTGATTGAAGAAGCGATGGATATTCAAAATGCGGTACCTAAAAAAGACCGCCGCAGAAAAATTGAAGAACTGCTTCAGACAGTAGGACTTCAAAAATTCCAGGCAGACCGTTACCCGCATGAATTCTCAGGCGGTCAGCGTCAGCGTATTGGGATTGCTCGTGCTCTGTCAGTAGATCCAAAGCTGATTATCTGTGATGAAGCAGTATCAGCGCTGGATGTTTCGATTCAGGCACAGGTATTGAACCTGCTTGAAGAATTGCAGGAAGAGTTCGGACTTACGTATCTCTTTATCTCGCATGACCTTGGTGTTGTCCGTCATATTTCTGACCGCATCATTGTAATGTATCTTGGTAAAATTGTTGAGATCGGTGACAAGCATTCACTGTTTGATAACCCTCAGCATCCATATACAAAAGCACTGCTGTCAGCGATTCCGGTGCCGGATCCTGACGCTAAAAAAGAGCGTATTGCACTAAAAGGAGATGTACCTTCTCCAATCAACCCGCCAACCGGCTGCCGTTTCCACACGCGCTGTCCGTTTGCGACTGAAAAGTGTAAAACAGACGTACCTGAACTGCGTACAACTGACTTTATGAAGGAAGGTCACCAGGCTGCATGTCACTATATCGAAGAAATTAAATCAGGTGAACATAAGCCAAAGGACTATACTGCTGGAGCCATTGTCGGTAAAGGACAGGAAGTTTAATAGATTGTGAAAAAACCAGCCTGCGGGCTGGTTTTTTTGTGGTGATTGCCAGATATGCGGGTGTGTCTGGGGGAGGTCTAATATCACTTTCTTCTGAACGGTGGGAGAAATGTTCTGAACCGCTTCATTAATTTAATGAACATCAAATATAATTTCCTGAACCACCATTGTCATCTCCTGAACATCCCATCAAATCTCCTGAACTACCCACACAGTAAACCACCGCTCTCTTCCTCGCAAAAGTTTTATAATAAAAAATGTCCTCCCGGTATAAACATTTCAAGCGATTTATGTTAAATTAATAAGGGATTAAGTAAATATAAACTATAAGTGTATTTCTCATACGGACAATTGTTCTTTTAATATTTAGTAATGGAGGTTTTCTCATGAAACGTATATTAGTTACAGGTGCGCTTGGTCAGATCGGGTCGGAATTAATCACGAAGCTGCGTGCTGAATACGGTGCAGATAACGTGATCGCATCTGATATTCGCACAGCAGAAACTGAAGCAGTCACAGGCGGTCCCTTTGAGATCCTGGATGTGACGGATGGCGCGAGAATGAATGAGATCGTGTCAAAGTATAAAGTGGATACGATGATGCATATGGCGGCACTTCTTTCAGCGAAAGCAGAGGAGTCTCCGCAGCTTGCATGGCATTTGAATATGGGTGGACTGATGAACGGTCTTGAAACTGCCCGCGAACACAATCTGCAATTCTTTACGCCAAGCTCAATCGGCGCATTTGGTCCTGATACGCCAAAAATCGATACGCCGCAGGATACGATCCAGCGTCCGACAACAATGTATGGTGTGAATAAAGTATCCGGGGAGCTGCTTTGCGATTATTATTTCAAGCGCTTTGGAGTAGATACACGCGGTGTGCGTTTCCCTGGATTGATCTCGTACGTTACACCTCCGGGCGGCGGTACGACGGATTACGCAGTTGAAGTGTATTATGAGGCTCTAAAATCAGGCCGTTATACTTCTCCGATCAACAAAGGCACTTATATGGATATGATGTATATGCCTGATGCGCTGCAGGCGATTGTTGACCTGATGGAGGCAGACCCTGCGAAGCTTAAGCACCGCAACGCGTTCAATGTCACTGCAATGAGTATTGAGCCTGAGATGGTTGCTGCTGAAATCAAAAAACATATTCCTTCTTTTGAAATGAACTACCAGCCGGATCCTGTACGTCAGGCGATTGCTGACAGCTGGCCCGATGCAATTGATGCAACTGCTGCAAAAGACGAGTGGGGCTTTAAAGCTCAGCATGACTTAACGTCAATGACAACAGACATGCTTTCAAAGCTGAAAACCACGATTACAAATTAAAGATTCGAAAAGCTGTTACAGTAATCTTTTATTAAGGATGACTGTAGCAGCTTTTTTTAGAATAAGTATTTGATATGTTAAGGAAGTTTTTGCTGAGATAAGGCGCTTTAAGACCGATGTTACAGCGACATAGGGTATTGTTTTCCACCCGAACCTCAACATTTTCAGCCTTCTGATGAAGCTAAAAAACATCCAGGCTTTGCTTCGACCTTTTCCTTCAAAAATCGACATGGTATGATATGAGTATTGAATGGTTCTTTTTGAGTTTATTATAAGTATATATTTACCATATACATAACAACTGAGGACGAACTAATCTGAAGATTGGCAGGTGAGAAAATGCTGCAATCCTATACATTTTCACAGATTAAAGGCCTAATCGGGATTATTGGTATTGTTTTTATCGTACAAATTATTTTTATTACCGCAGGGTTCAATGGGTGGTTTTCCACTGCAACTTATATTGTCATTGAAGTAGCCGTAGCCATCATTCTGCTGTGGCTGGCCTATATGATTTACAGGCGGGCTACTGCCTTAAGAAGTCTCTTTAAGGAAATGGAAGAAGAAGAGTTCAAAATGTCGGCAATGATTCAGTCAATGCCTGATTTTGTCTGCTTTAAAGACGGGAAGGGCAGATGGATCAGAACGAATGATTTTGGACTTGAACTTTACGGCCTGAAAGGGAAGCACTATATCGGAAAAACGGATGCTGAACTTGGAGAAGTAAATCCTTTTTTCAAAGAGGCATTTGATTATTGTGTGGTAACTGATGAACAGACCTGGCAAAAGGGCAAAACTGACCGCAGTGAAGAGTCTTTTTATGTAGAGTCGGGAGAGTATAAATCCTTTGACGTGATAAAAGTGCCGATTTTTCACAAAGACGGCAGCCGGAAAGCACTTATTACAATCGGGCGGGATATTTCACAGCAAAAAGCTGCTGAAGAACAGCTGCTGAGAAGAGAAAAGCTTTCAGTAGCCGGTGAGCTGGCATCAGGGATAGCACATGAAATTAAAAATCCGCTGACCAGTCTGAAAGGTTACGTTCAGCTGATGCAGGAAACAGGCTCATTAACAGAAGAGAGAGTAAAATTAATGGCATCGGAAATCGACCGTATTCATGCGATTACAGAAGAGCTGTTAATCCTTTCAAAGCCTGAGATTAAAAAGCATGAACAGTTCTCCATCTGCGATTCTGTGGAATATGTGATCAACTTTATGAAGCATCAGGCGGCATCAAAAAATATTGATATTAAAGTCAGCCGTTTAGATCAAAAAGATAAATTTGTCTATGGTGACCGGAATCAGATTATTCAGGTGTTTATGAACTTAGTAAAAAACAGTATAGAAGCGATCGAGGAAAACGGGGAAATAATAATTAAGCCCTCAGTACAGGGCGATGAGATTCAGGTCGAACTGCTAGACAGCGGTCCGGGTATTCCGGAAGAGATGATTGAAAAAATTTCGGAAGCTTTTTATACCACTAAAGAAAAGGGGATGGGGCTCGGGCTAACAGTCTGCCATAGAATTGTTCAGGCACATGGCGGCTCTCTGGCATTTGAAAACCTTCCTGAAGGCGGTACAAATGCAATTGTCCAGTTACCTCTCTATTCAAAGAAAAAGACACTTACACGATCGTAAGTGTCTTTTTTTATAATTAGGCTTTGTTAAAATGGGCTGTTAATTTCCGCTTCAGGGGGACTTCGCGGCCGGGCGGTGAGCCCGCAGGCTTCGCCATGGCCTCACACGTCCCTTCCTGCCGCAGTCGCCCCCTTACGCTCCAATCACCAGCTGTACAGAAACTACAATGATATTTAAATAGCTTATAATTAAAATAAAATATGGGCAATACCCGCGATAATTGGCAATGTAATGAGTGTACGCAGAAGGAAGATCAGTACAAGGTCCAGGAAGTTAACAGGGACCTTTGAACCGAGCAGCACGCCACCAACCTCTGACATATAGATCAGCTGTGTAACGGAAACCGCTGCAATGACAAAGCGCGTCATCTCAGAAGAAATATCCGCCCCGATAATGGCCGGCAGGAACATATCTGCAAATCCGACAACCATTGTCTGAGCTGCATCTGCAGCTTCAGGAATCTGAAGGATCTCCAGAATTGGCACGAATGGCGTACCAAGTATGGTAAAGAATGCTGTTTCCTCAGCAAGAATCAGTGCAACTGTTCCGAATGCCATAACAACAGGTGCAACCCCAAGCCACATATCAAGTACATTTTTCATACCGCTTTTGAAGAAGTGACCGACACTGTTATTCTTTCTAGCAGCCTGAATGGCAAGCTCTGTTCCATGCTGCAGGCGTGATTTGTGATCTGGCACATCTTCAAGTGATTCTTCTTCTTCCGCTTCAGTAATATAGGTTTTCTTTTTCAGAGACAGAGGCGGGATACGCGGCATAATGATTGCCGCAATGAATCCTGAAAATGCAACTGTCAGATAAAATGGAACAAAGTAAGAAGCCAGGTCAACTGTTTCAATGACCACAATACTGAAAGTAATCGAAACAACTGAGAAGGTCGTACCAATAACAGCTGCTTCACGTTTTGAATAATGTCCTTCTTCATACTGTTTATTTGTCAGCATGACACCAATCGTACCGTCCCCAAGCCATGAAGCAAGAGAGTCGATTGAAGCGCGTCCAGGCAGCTTGAATAACGGACGCATTATCTTAGCCATTAATGTACCGAACCACTCAAGTAAACCGAAGTTAAGCAATAATGGCAGAAATAATCCTGCAAATAGGAATAAAGAGAATAATAGCGTAATCAGACCGCCTTCACCGAGCAATAAGCCCCCGGTATATTCAGACCAGATCAGCTCTGTTGCGCTGCCACCGATCTGGAAAAAAGTAATCAGTGCAAAGACTGCAGCTAGTAATCTTACAATCACCCAGAACCATGTGACATTAAACAGGGTATTTCTGAAGTCATTGTCCGTAATAAATGCAGGCTTTGCAGCACGTGCAAGTAAAGACAGGATAGCGGTAATTACAATAATAAATGTCATAATCGCCGGAATCGCACCGCCAATCAATCCCTGAAGCCAATCAGATAAAATTGCGATTGGAATTGTGACTGCTTCTTCTGATGGAAGAGGCATCATGAATAGAAAAATCCCGATAATAGAAGGGATAATAAAGAGCAAATAATCTTTTGCTGTAAATGTATTATTCATCGTTTTTCTCCTTTTTGAATGGACTGATAAAAATTAAGTGAATAAAAATAAGCCAAATTCAATTTTAATTCACACCCCCATTGAAATCAATGATTTACTCAGAAAACTTAACGTAAGCGCTTTCAAGTTAATTTAAACACTTTCAATTCCGATAAGCAATGGTATTGTAGAGATGGCACTGGTTAAATTTCACATATTGAACACAATATAAAGTTTAAAAACAAGAGAATCTGGGGAAAATATCTTTAACATATAGAAAATAAGATGAGGTGGGTATGAATGAATACAATGGGCCATTTAACAAATGAAAAATTACTGGAAGCACTTGAATCAGCCAGGAAACTGAATCTGGCTAGGGATTTTATTCAGCTACTTGAGAGAGAAGTGGAGAAGCGCGGGCTTCGCGCGCTTATGTGTTCTTAACAGCAGGCACCTGCTGTTTTTATTTTGCAATTTGATTGTATAAAATTTGTAAAGACTGAGCAGTGAAAAGGTTTCCAGTGAATCCGCTGTGATACAATGGTCCAATCAAATACAAGAAGGTGAAGAGATGATTAAGCTAATTGCATCTGATATGGATGGCACACTGCTGAATGGCAGTCACGAAGTAGGGCAGGAAACGATCAACGCAATTAAAGAAGCGAAAGATGCCGGGATTGAAGTGATCATTGCAACCGGCAGATCATATAAAGAAGCGGTATTGCCAATTAAAAACGCTGGGCTGTCACTCCCGTTAATCGTGGTAAACGGTGCTGAAATACGCGACACAGAGGGGAATCAGCTTTACAAGAAAGGCCTGAGCGCTGAAAAAGCAGAAGCAGCAGCAGATGCCCTTGAGAAGCTGGATGTTTACTTTGAAATTTATACTGAGAATGGTACGTATACAAACCATAAAGAGCACGGCATTCAGTTGTTAATTGATATTTTCCTGACGTCGAATCCGGATACGCCGCTTCCACACGTAAAGGAAGAAGCAGCAAACCGCTATGATGAGGGGCATGTACATGTAGTAGATGACTATCACGAAGTATTCAATTCCTCAGAAACCGTCTATAAGTTTCTGGCCTTTTCATCAAAGCCGGAAAAGCTGGAGCAGGCGAAGGAAGCACTGAACGAAATGGGCGGACTTGCAATCAGTTCTTCAGGTAAAGAAAACCTTGAGATCACAAGTGTAGATGCGCAAAAGGGACTTGCCCTTGAATGGTATGTGAACCAGCGCGGGATTGAATCAGATGATGTCATGGCAATTGGTGACAATTATAATGATGTTTCAATGATGAAGCTTGCAGGCTGGTCAGTTGCAATGGGCAACGCACCAAAGGATATTCAGCAGATCTGCCGTTACGTTACTTCAACAAACCGTGAAGAAGGCGTAGCCAAAGCGATCCGTAAGTTAACTGAAACTGAAGCAAAAGTATAAAGTTGAGCCGTTTCCTGAATTGGGAGCGGCTTGTTTTGTGTGTATGCGGAGCTGAAAGAGCGCCTTCCGCTTTTCTAGGTGTCCAGCTCCAGCAGGCAGGTCCTCGAGTCATAAGCCGTTTTGAGAAAATGGGGAAGGTCGCCCATTTCTCTCAAGCCGTCTTATGCTTGTCGGACCTGAACGCCTGCTTCCGCTTTTCTAGGTGTCCAGCTCCAGGCGCTAGCTCTTCGGGTCATAATCCACATAGCGGTAAACGGGAAAGTTCGCCCATTTTCCGCTATGCGGATTATGCCTGTCAGAGCTGAACGAGCGCCTTCCGCTTTTCTGTGATACACTTTTTAAAAAGTGTTTTTTCACAGGAGGGTTTTCAGATGAAAAAAGGTGTTATTTCATTAGGAGAAGCTTTGATTGATTTTATTCCAACAGATGAAACAAATGACTTCTATTATAAAAGTCCGGGCGGTGCACCGGCTAACGTAGCTGTAGGTGTAGCGCGTCTGGGGCTGCCATCTTACTTTGCCGGAAAAGTAGGGGAGGATGTGCTTGGCAGATTTCTGGAGCGTACGTTAAAAAACTACGGTGTGAATACTGACTATATGCACTTTGATCAGGACAATCGTACAGGTGTTGTATTCGTCACACTGGACAATGGGGAGCGCAGCTTTGATTTTTACATAGATCCGAGTGCGGACAGATTTTACAAAGCTGAAGAGCTGGACCCGGCGCTATTTGAGGAATCCAGAATTCTGCATTTTGGTTCGATTTCCATGATTAGTGAGCCATCTAAAACAGCAACGAAAAAAGCGGTTGAACTGGCGCGTGAAAAAGGGATGATCATTTCTTATGATCCGAATCTTCGTATGTCACTATGGCCAAATGAAGAAGAAGCGCGCAGAACGATTTCTTCTATGCTGGATCAGGCGGATGTCGTTAAGATTTCAGAAGAAGAACTGGAATTTTTAACTGGCACGGCTGACATCCAAAAAGGTGCCGAGGTGATGAAGCAGTTCGGAATTCCGCTCTTACTGATCACAATGGGTGCTGAAGGGAGCTGGGTATTCACGCAGACGGATACGCGTCACGTGCCGGCGAATAAAGTTCAGGCAGTTGATACAACAGGTGCTGGCGATGCATTTGTTTCAGGCATGCTGTATTCGCTTCATGAATATGAAGGAGAAGTACGTGACCTGAAGCTTGAGCGTGCAGTTGAAATGGTAGAGCTTGCAAGCCGTTCAGGCGCACTTGCTGCTTCAGTGAAGGGTGCGATGACTGCACTGCCGACGATTGAGGAATTAAAAAAGGCATAATAAAACGCCCGTTTGGTGAACGACTTTTGTCGCTGCCAAACGGGCATTTTTTAAATGTATCCCTGATCAAACCGATAGTTGAAAAACCTTTCCTGTGTCACCCACTGAATCGCTTCAGGATCGTTTTCTCCGAGTCTTTTTTCAAGATCCTCAAGCATCCAGGCTGTTTGTGAGATATGGGCGCGCATTGCGTTGAGCTTTACATCCATTACCTCTGTTACATCGTTGACAACATCCGGCTCTCCAAGTTCTTCTGCCGTGTTATTGGCAAACGCAACACAGTGAAGCTTTGGACGTTTTTCCATCCGGTGCACGGCTCTGACTACTGCACGTGCAGTTGCTTCATGGTCAGGATGAACGCAATAGTCCGGATAAAATGTAATCACAAGGGAAGGGTTCGTTTCCTTTATAAGTGATTCCATCATTTCAACCATATATTCATCATCTTCAAACTCAACTGTCTTATCACGCAGCCCCATCATGCGCAGGTCAGTCAGTCCCATTGCGGTCGCAGCTGCTTTTAATTCTTTTTTACGGATGTCAGGAAGAGATTCTCTTGTTGCAAATGGCGGGTTACCAAGGTTTCTTCCCATCTGGCCAAGCGTCAGACATGCATATGTGACACCGGTGCCGTTCTTAATATGAGATGCAATCGTGCCGGATACGCCGAACGCTTCATCGTCGGGGTGCGGGAACACGACCAGTACGTGATTTTCCTGTTCAATCATATTTCTGACTCCTTCCTGTTACTCAAAAGGTGTTTCGCTGATCTGCAGTGAAACAGCAAGCTTACCCTGATGGTCATGTCCGGCCATCAGCAGCCTTCCTTTATCATCAAGCTCGTAATGTGTGATGCCCTGTGCATAAATCCATCCGAGGTCTCCAAGCTTTAAACCAACTCGTGATGGCGGGTCACCAATAATTTTTCCAAGCTCATATTCCACTTTTGCATTTCTGATAAAAGCTCCTGCATTGAAAAACTTTTCATCGAAATGGGAAGCGTACGAACCGTTTGTTGTTTCTAAATGGATATATACTTCTTTGTTTGCAAAGCTGTTAATCAGTTTTTGTACGTCATCTATTTTGACAGGCTCCATCATGCTCCTCCTTGCCTTTAATCATATGCTCTATTTTACTTCAAAACTTTCCGGAATGCGAAAAGGCTGTTTCAGTTTCCTGTAAAATAACAAAAAGCCGCGTGGGCGGCTTTTTGTTATGATGGGTCTTTTATTTTACGTTCGTTTTCTTTATCAGGGGTATAGCCTGATTGATTTTCTCTTTCCGGTGTGCGGTCTGTGTGAAGTGGTGCTTCATTATTTTGACTGATCTGCTGCTTGCGCTGACCGGTATAGGCAGCTACAGCAATTACAGCGATCACACCGCCGATCAGCCCGGCTATAGCAGAGATCCCAAGTGACCCGGTGATCAGATAAAAGCCGCCAAACACACCAAGTATCACAGCAAGTGCAATAATAAAGTTTATCATGGTTTCACCTCATTTAAAGAATCACTATTTCTTACGTGTATTCCTTAAATTAGCAAAACTAAACTTTTCATTACGCATTCAATGTTTCTTTGTTTACAGTCACTTTGCCAAACCGGCTGTGTGCCCCGTGCATAACAGGTCCTACATATTCATTCAGGCGCCAGCCGTGGTGAATTGCTGATGTAACAAATTCTTTTGCGTTCGTAACGGCTTCTTTCAACTCGAGGCCGTTGGCAAGATTAGCAGTGATTGCAGCTGCAAATGTACAGCCAGCCCCGTGATTATAAGAAGTATCTGCTTTTTCTGCTTCAAGTAAAATAAACGTCTCGCCGTCATAGAATAAATCAACTGCCTGATCGTGTTCGAGCTGCTTACCGCCTTTAACGACAACAGATTTTGCACCCATCTCAACGATTTTAGCTGCTGCTGCTTTCATATCTTCTATTGTGCGTATTGGTCCAACACCTGACAGCTGCCATGCTTCGAACAGGTTAGGTGTAACCACCATTGCACGCGGTAACAGATGCTCCTGCATAGCGCCAACTGTCTCAGGGTGCAGTACTTCATCCTCACCTTTACATACCATTACAGGATCAATGACTACTTTATCAGTTTCAGAGCGGTCGATTGCCTGAGCAGCAGTCTCAATAATTTCCACTGATCCAAGCATCCCTGTTTTTAAAGCGGAAATACCTGTAGACAGGGCAGTGTCGATCTGCGCCTTCAGTGTGTCAATTGGTAGCGGGTGTACATTATGCGCCCAGTGATTTGCCGGGTCCATTGTTACCACTGTCGTAAGAGCCGTCATACCATACGTGCCGTGCTCCTGAAACGTTTTAAGGTCAGCCTGAATGCCTGCGCCACCACTTGTATCTGATCCTGCGATTGTTAATGTTTTATTTAAAGACATAAAAAACCCTCCAAAGATTATTTCCTTCATCATAGCACGCGTGGGGAATGTTTGAAAACGTCCTGCATTTCCCGGGAAATAGTGATGAATTTTGACAGATATTTGTCATAACCGGGCAATACCGACAGACTGTAAGAAGGAACTGGTTTCCAACGATCGGCAAGTTCCGTATAATAAAGACTGGTTATAAAAAATCCAGCTGTAAGCTGTTAAATGGTGATGAAATGAGCAAAGGTTTGAAGAATTTAGTGTTTGGAATGTTAACGTTAGCTATAATTGCAGGGGCGGGAGTCTTGGGATTTCAATACATATTTGGCGATAATCAGCAACAGAGGTCTGCAACTTTTGTTGAACAGATTAAAGATATGAATGCTCTTGCAACTTCACAGGCTTTTGTTAAAACAGTTATTGATGAAAAAGATAACGAGGTTTTCGGACTGGACATTAAGTGGAAACTACCAGGCACAGAGCGCAGAGTGTTTTTAGTTGTGCCGGGTACAGTACTTGCAGGTATTGATATGGATCAGCTGTCAGAGGACGATGTTGAAGTGAATGAAGAGGAGAAAACAGTTTCTCTGACGCTTCCGCGTGCGAAACTGCTTCAGGATCCTGCCATTCAGGCGGATGAGGTGGAAACCTTCACGACTGAAGGAATCTTCCGCAGTGCCATAAACCTGGAGGAAAGTATTGATTATATAGCTGTTGCGCAGGAAAAAATTAAAAAAGAAGCAATTGAACAGGGTGTGCTTGAGCGGGCAGAAATCAATGCTGAACTGGCATTAACCGAGTTCTTTGAATTCACGGGGTATGACGCTGACATAACATTCGAATAACAGGGGTGATCATATATGGGTGTAAATATTCAAAACGATTGGCAGGACAAGCTTCAGCCGGTTTTTGATGAACCGGAGTACCAGCAGTTAAGAGAATTTCTCAAGCAGGAATACAGCTCAGGTAAAGTATTTCCACCAATGGATGATATTTATGCAGCGTTCAAGCGGACACCTTTTCATAAAGTGAAGGCGGTTATTCTCGGTCAGGATCCTTATCATGGAGAGGGCCAGGCGCACGGGCTCAGCTTTTCCGTGCAGGAGGGAACAAGAATTCCTCCGTCACTGCAGAATATTTTTAAAGAATTGAAGGAAGATGTAGACGTTGATCCGCCAAAGTCGGGGGATTTAACGAAGTGGGCAGATGAAGGCGTCCTTTTGCTGAATACAGTTCTGACAGTAAAGGAAGGACAGGCTCATTCTCATAAGGGAAAAGGCTGGGAGCAGCTCACTGATGAGGCAATCAGGCTTTTAGGTGAGAGGGAAGAACCGCTTGTGTTCATTTTATGGGGCAAGCCCGCTCAGGCTAAAAGCAGGCTGATTGATACAGATAAACATTTGATACTCAATTCGCCGCACCCAAGCCCGCTCGCTGCACACAGAGGTTTCTTCGGCAGTCAGCCATTTTCCAAAACGAACAAATATTTAAAGGAGCACGGCATCGACCCGATCAACTGGTCACTTGATTGAAGGAGGCATTCGTTTTGGCTGAATCAAAGCGTATTAACTGCAATGCGTGTAAATACTATTATGTAACCTGGGATCCGAACTTTCCCAAAGGATGCAAAGCGCATGGGTTCAAAACCAGACACCTTCCATCACTCGAAGTGTTCAGGGCATCCGGACAGCCATGCTATGCATTTGAACCAAAGCAGGGAAGGAGAT